>CAJXSR010000003.1 GCA_913061275.1 uncultured Paracoccaceae bacterium
AACTTCGCAACAACATGCCCATGGTGATTTTTCGATCAACAAGCGCCATTACCATAAGCGCATTTCCGGTAAATAATTCTGCCCCGCCGATAATTACTAGAATAAGGCCAAGTGAAAATACAATGCCGCCAAGTAACCTTGCAGGTCCAAAGGAGGCATCCACTCCAGTCATCACCATGGTGTAAGCTGCTGCTCCGAAACCTATGAACGCTCCAGCAAGGATAGCCAGCACAAACATCTGTAATGGTGGAAGTTGTGCCTTCGTGACACCAACGCCTTCTACCAGCATTGCGATCTTCACTGGTTTGTAGGCATCATAGTTGTTTTCGTCGGTCATAATGCGAACGATAGCGGGTTGATCGGGTGGGTGGAAGGCCATTTATATCGCTGTAGGCAGAAAGGGCTCTTTGCCGCCATTGCGGGTAAGTTTTCCTCAATTGGTGGTCGAATGACTGCTTTCGAAAATTGGGCCTAAAAGTTAGCGACCGCATGAACGGCTCCTTCCCGCCCTTAGTGCCAAAATAGGCTTGATGCGGCACTGGGTATTGAGGTCTTTAGTAGTTATTCAGTCCATATTGGAGCGGCATGTACCGCCTTAGTCGCCATGTTTTTTAAGCTTTGCATTCAGTGATTATGCGCACCACAATCCTATCTATGTTGCTCTGTGCAAATAATTGCACGGATATAAGATATATATCTAGGCTATGAATGTATCGGTCCGAAGAAAATATGCATATCAACTACTGTAGTAGGTATAAACACCTTATTTATATGCATGAAAGCCCTTTAAGGCTCGTGTAATCGGGTATTTGCAACTTGACGGTGAAGGGGTATCTGCCCACTGGTTTGCACCCCAAATCTCGTGCAAATATTTGCACGGGACAATTATTGTTACCATAAGCAGAGACTTTTTTGGAGAAGGTCGCATCATTAACATTATAAACTGAGCCTCTCTATAATAAAGTAATTAGCACTTTTTAATCTGTAACAATTCAAGCAGCCCACTTTCATTTACGATGCCCGGCCATTCACTCCATACCTTCTCAGAATTCCAAGCAGCAATAAGGCTTTTTGAAAGTGCCTCCTTAGCTGTAGCGCGATGGGTTGGCGAAAACTTAGATAGCACTGCTTGAAGTGTCATTGGCCCACACGCAGCATTTAAAAGCATCCAGAAGTCTTTACCAATACCTTCAGGCTTATCCCTACTCGATATATAGAAGCCTGGCATAGGGTTCTTACAGCCCTTAATAGAGCGCAATTGACCACAGCTCCTCTTTCGCACCTCCACTCTAGTCCAGGGCTCTTTAACTACCTTCATTCCTTTTGCCTTTTGCTCGCGCGCCTTGTCATAAATCACGATCTTCTTCAGTTTAGTTCGATTGAAAACAATCGTTTCTGTGCGCATACCCTCTGTTGAAAACAATTGCGATGTAGTCGACTCTTTACACCAGAAGAAAGCATCATTGAAATCCAAGTCATAAAGATCAAAAGCTACATCAATCCTGGTTACACGAGCCCTCTCATAGAACTCATGAAGGCCACCGTATAAGATATCCTCACTGAAAGTTTTAATCAATTCTGATACCTTAACAGCCCCTAATTTGGCGGGGTTGAATTCCAACCTTAACGGTGCAGCATTGGGTTTCACTGGCATTACTGATACCAATACCCTCCCGCCAAATTTGTCTTCTTTGTACTTGTAATTACGTCGATACCCATTTCTCGATGTACTAGTCTGAACAAGAGCACCAAACTTCTTTAAGTGGATAGCAGTAGCCTTGTAGAGATTAACTTGTTCGGGATCATAACCCGAGAAAACAAGTGAAATGTTGTCGATTACACCCGTACAATTACTTACACAAACATCATTACTCATATACATTTTCTGTACCCTCCACCTTACATATATTGCTGGTGTTACAGGGTAGTGTTATTTCTTCGCGCACTGGTTCCATCCGGTGCTGCTCTACCCAAAGATCAAACTGATCCATATCAATTAGGATCTTACGACCAATTCTAATGATGGCTGGGGCAAACCCGTTTCCAGCAATCGTTGTTCCGCCAGAACCGTATCGATCTTCGGCATTGAAAATTACATGTCTTAGATAGGAATTCGTAGTCCAAATATAGTTCTCGTCCATGAGTATCTGTGCAACGGACATTAACCTGCTTGGTTTTGGTTTGTGAATAAGGTCATTAAAATCTTTTACTGCTTGCATTTCGCCCTCCGTGACAAATTATTTCCAGCCACTTAAAAATCAGCTGTTATTTACAGTCTGTCTATCCCAGCTCAAATCTTTAGGACCTTGAAACAAATTGATAAAAAGGTTTAACCAAAAGATATTGATGTTCAATACTAAGATATTTACGATTTTTTGTGATATTCAGTGATAAACTCAGGAATCATACATTGTCTCAGAGTTTCTATTGAATACGGGTTTCTTATTTTCTTTCGCATTGCTGAATGCAGATCTTGGGCTAGCATTTTAACAGACAACTTTTCGTTGAGATCAATACACTCAGATTTAATCATATCATGGAAAAACTGTTTAGCCTGTTGCCGATTCATTTCTGCATTTTCTTTATTCATTTTCCAAGAAATCTTATCATTTTCTGATTTAATATTTTCCAATTTCTTAGCTTTATTAATTTGGTAATGTACTTCAGCTAAGGATAGATGGCTTTGCCCATCAGGCCATGTCTTTTTTACCCATCGTATAAACCGTCGAGGATTAACAATAATATCTTTTGCGCTTGTTATATCTACTTTAGCGAAAACCATAGGTAGCGGAAAAATATCGTAATAACGGGTATGCATGACAGTATGGGTATTGATTGCTTCCATAGCTAATTTAAATATTCTATCTGTGCCATCATCACATGATAAATCATCTTTGCCATTCTCCAACACATGTTGCCCAACGAATAGTTTCTTTTTTTCTGGATCAGTTTTTTGGAGTAAACATATGGCTACATGAAGCGTCCAGTTTTGCTGTTTGAAATATGGTCGCGATACCCGAACGAAATCATCGTCGGCCATACCCACGCCCCATTTAATCTTCTTCAACTTCGGCCCCATCAAATATCCCCCTCATGGACTTCTCCAGCAACGGTCGTGTATGTACTTCGGTCAGATGTGCATATCTGCTGGCCATCTGATGTGACTTATGTCCTAATATCGTTGCAATCTGCGGAACCGACCCTCCGTTCATGGCAATAATAGTTGCAGCAGTATGCCTCAGATCGTGGAACCTGAAGTCTTCGATACCACTTTCCCGCACCGCCTTCTGCCATGCCTTTTTGATATCTATTGGTTTACCGGGACGCTTACCCGGAAACAGATGGCCCTTCGGGTAATTAGTTTTTCTTTTAAGGGCTTTTAGACGCTCAATAACATCCGGCATCAAAGTCGCAGATCTGCGTTGGCCGTTTTTGGGTTCTTCAATGATGGCAAGACCAGTGTCCAAATCCACCTTATCCCATGTGAGAGACATAATCTCGCCCTTCCGCATCGCAGTTGTCAGCGCCATGAGTGTAACGAGCTCCAGATTAGGGTTTTGGCTTTTGCGACACTCTGCCAACAGTATCTGGATTTCCGGATGTGACAAAGTTCGATCCCGCCCCTGATTTTCTTTCAGCTTTACCACCTGGCGCATCGGGTTGGTATCGAGCCAGTGATATTGCTTTACGCCAACTTCCAAAACATGGCTCAGTGCTGCCGTATATCGGTTTATCGTAGCTGTAGATATTCTATCACCATTACTGACCTTGCGTTGTGCAATCTGGCCACGAGCTTTTAAAAGCGTATCGCTATTGAGGGCAATCAGAATTTCCGTTCCCAGCAACCCTTTCCAAACTAAGAGCTGTTTCATCTGGTTTTCTGCATTTTTCTTATAGGGTAAAAGCTCTTCAACATATCGGTCAATCAGGTCGGCCAAAATCCGTTTCTTTGCCTCAGGACTATAGAGCAATTTACCTGCATCAATTTTCTGTTCCAAATCACGCGCCCAAATCTCTGCATCTTTTTTCCGAGCAAAGGTTTCTGATTGTGCAGGATGTCCTTTCCGCCGGACTTGTGCGCGATATCTGGTACCCTTGGTTCCCTTAATTTTGACTATAGTTGCCACAATCCCCAATCCAACATGTATAATTGACTATGTGGACTATGACAGATTTTGTCAGGTGTTGCACCAGATTTGCACTTAAAACGAAAATATTGTTGAAATGCAATTATTGAAATTACGTAAGGCATTGTTTATATGCGATACTTTGGCAGGGGCTGAGAGACTCGAACTCACGACCCTCGGTTTTGGAGACCGATGCTCTACCAACTGAGCTAAACCCCTAGAACCAAAGTGTGTGGGTCAGATACGCAAGGTTTGTATCTTTTGCAAGCGGCATCTAGGGGGAAAGCGTATAAATTCCGCTATGCTAGTGAATTCACCCTACTTCACCATATCATTTTCAATCAGGAAACTTGCAGCATCACGCACGGCTTGGTTCCCATCCCGAAACTTTATACCAAGTATATCCTCTGCCTGTGCAGCAGAGATTTTCTGCCGTACACCCAATTGTGGAAGAATACCCCTGATAGCAGGGTCAAACAGGCCCATCAATTTCATCAACCAATGGGGGGCAATTCGGGTGGTTACTTTACGCGATGGGAATGCCTCTTTTAAAGTCACCGCGAAATCGTAGAAACTAAGCCCTTGCTGACCAGCAATAAAGCGTTTGCCGATAGATGCAGGTGTATCAAGGGCTTTTACGTGCATAAGCGCCACATCACGCACATCAACCGTTGGCAAAAACAGGTCAGGCAATGCAGGGTCTTTTTGATCTAGTATACGTTTTATAACCTTGATAGATGTACCCATAACCTTATCCAAAGGCGCGCCTTGTACGAATACAGGGTTAATACAGGTTAGCTGCATTTCCAGATTTTTTGACACAAAATCCCATGCGGCCTGTTCGGCCAGCGTTTTGGATTTAATGTAGGGTGTTGCGGTCGGATGATTTACATCTGTCCAGTTCGCTTCGGTATATGCAGATTGCCCTTCCGCTAGTTCACATGACAGGATTGCCGCACTTGATGATGTCATTACAACCCGCTTAATGCCTGCGTTATGCGCGGCATTTAGGGCACGCATTGCCCCATCAACAGCTGGACGGATAAGGTCGTTTTCATCCTTGGGATGCCCCATCGGGAAAGGAGACGCGGTATGTATCAATACATCCATCCCTTTAAGCGCATCTTCCCAACCTGCATCGCTTGACAGGTCAAGTTCAACAAAACTAAGCCGTTGATCTAATGTTCCAGGGTTTTGCACACAGGCCTGCATAGTTTCACGAATTTGATCGGCCTTTTGTGTAGAGCGTGCAGAACCGCAAACTGACCAGCCAGCATCCAGAAGCTGTAACACAATATGTTTGGCAATATATCCCGATGCCCCTGTTACAAATGCCTTTTTTGATTTTGTCATTTTAGCCCCACCTAGTTGCTTGTCGCTTTATTTTGGATAATCACAACATGTATATTATAAGGCTTGATATGACAAACATCTTAAACTCTGGTGCTGAACCCCCGAAAGTGAAATTGGTAACCGAGGTTTGGGGGCCAATCCAATCGCTGATGGCGGCACGACGTAATGTGCTGGAAATCATCCCACTTGCCGCAACCAAACAGCCGATCGTATCTGGGCGCACAGTTCAGGTTCGGTGGCATATGGTGATGGAGCCCGATGCTATTGGGCAAGTATTGAAAGAAAAATTGGATATTTATCCGAAATCAGACGTAACTAAAAACCTGCTAAAACCTGCGATTGGTGACAGTATGTTTATTGCCGAAGGGGCGCATTGGCGTTGGCAGCGCCGTGCGGCCTCGCCTGTTTTTACCCATCGTAACATTGCTAACCTTGCCCCAATTATGTCAACCGCAGCTGATGCAACCTGCATGCGTCTTGATAATGCAAACGGGACAGTGGACATGTATGAAGAAATGGTTGCGGCAACATTCGAAGTTATTTCAAATGTGACTTTCAGTGGTACGGGTGCGATGGATAGTGCAGAAGTACACCACGCAATCAACCGCTATATTGACCAGACCGCACGAATTTCTTTGTTTGACGTAATCGGCATACCCACTTGGGTGCCACGCCCTTTTCGATTGTTTCAACCCAATGCATTAAAAAAAATGAAAGGCATTGCAGATACTTCCATTCGCAAAAGGCGTGAACAAGGTGCAAAACCCATACCCGATTTACTGGATTTACTACTGGACGGGGAAGACCCAGAAACCAATCGGCAAATGAATATGGCCGAGTTGCGGGACAATTTATTGACGTTTATTGTGGCGGGGCATGAAACTACCGCCCTGACATTATCATGGGCATTATACCTGTGTGCCTTTGATCCAGAGGTACAAGATAAACTACGCATTGAAGCGCAGTCAGTGTTGCAGGGCCGCAGTGCAACCGCCGAGGATTGCGCGCATCTGCCCTACACAGAACAAGTGATTAAAGAAGCTTTGCGCCTGTACCCACCTGCGGCGTTTATCTCACGCACGGCACAGGCCAATGACACGCTTTGTGGCCGCGAAATAAAACGCAAAGACACTATAATGCTTCCTATCTACGCGTTGCATCGGCATCATGATCTTTGGAACAAGCCAGATCAGTTTGACCCTGAACGCTTTGCGAATGGTTACAAGCCAAAGCGGTATTCATACCTGCCGTTTGGCGATGGCCCGCGCATTTGTATCGGGGCGCAATTTGCGATGATTGAAGCGGTGATAATTTTGGCGACACTCATTTCACGCTATAAGTTCACCCGCATCGAAGGGCATGACCCAAAGCCCGTGATGGTACTGACTTTGCGCCCTGAAGGCGGAGTGCCTTTAAAAGTTACCCGTCTGTAGATTTACACATTTCCCTAAGATCATCCCATTCCGATGCCGATAGAATTGCATTGAAAGGCTTATCACCGATTGTATCTGCATTTTTCGCCGTCTGAACCCGACTGGCCAAATCAGGGTGGCTTGCCAAATGTGACAACAAATTAGGCTCATCACCGTATTCCTTTACCAGTTTATCAAAAAAACCAGCCATTGGTGTAGATGGCAACTTTGCGTCTGCCAAAAGCTTATGCGCGAATTTATCGGCATTAGCCTCAGCGGCTTGGCTATAATTTGCAGCAATTAGTTGTTCTGCGATAATCAAAGCAACGGCACCGCCTGCAAAATCACCAAACACCATACCCAATATGCCAACTGACCCAGCAGAGCGCAAAGTCAGACGCGTGGCATCGCGGTTACGCACATGGCCCATTTCATGCCCCAGAACACCAGCAACCTCTTCTGGGCTATCTGATGCTTGTATCATTCCATCAAACAAAACGATGTAGCCGCCCGGTAATGCAAAGGCATTCGGAATTTCATTATCAAACACTAGAATTGTTAAGGGGTATGGGCTGTCAAAATGGTTTTCAAAGCGTGCAGACATTTTATCAAGTGCACGTTGGCCCTTTTGCCCTGTGCAAATTAGGGATGTATCATCGCCAAAACCAATAATGCGTTCAATTTGTTTTAAGCTGCCACGCCCAAGGGCAATTTCTTTATCAACGGGTATCATTGTGGCCAGTTGATTTGCTAAGGCAGGTATTAGAACAAAGATAATTAACACCACTGAAGCCGCCGCCCCTGCACCCCAAAGGCCAATACGTTTCCAGGCCATGCTAGATATGTCAGAGCGTTTCAGGTTTAGTGCAAGTTTTTGCAACTGTTCAACTTCATCCACATTCAAAATATCAAGCCGACCTAGCCCGTCTTTCACTCGAAAAGACGCGCCTTGGTGATTGGCTAAATCCGAAACTGTTCGAATATCCGCATAGGCCCAGTTAATGGGCTTTTGTATAGACGCTGCCGAAATTTTCAAACCATCTTGGGTAAAAGACAGCTTGGCTTCATGCGCATTTGCAGTGATGCCATCATAGAATACGTTACAAACCTGTTCGATATTCTCGGTCATTTAGAACCCTGCCCCCACATCAAGCGCGTCGGCAAAGCCTTCGGCCTCTATCATTTGATCGCCTTCGCGCTGCGTGACTTTAGATAAGTTATCCGCATTAGTAACTTTAGTGACCTGAGCGTAGTGTTCTGTAATCGGCTGAGTTATGAAAATTAAATTCAAAACACCCATAACAACAAATAATGCAACATACCCAAACACACCCCCGATGACGACACCTGGCGGCATTTCTGGCCCCATACCCAAATTAAAACCACCTAATAACATCTGCGAGATAAAGCCCAAAATACCGCCTATCAACCCCGCGATGGTTGGCGCAAGCATAGAGATAATCAGACCGCCTAACAGATAAATACCAATAATGCGTTTGGTTCTGGGCTCGCTGATAAAACGTATATCATCCCCAAGCCTCTTCTGACTTGCCAAAATACGGTAGCTGTGAACGTTGTAATAGGCCAATCCGATGTAGGCCCAAATTGCGCCTATAAACGAAATCGGGTAGGCTACCGCAAGATAGACATACATATTTTCTGTAGTGTCAGAGCCGTCTAATGCCGTCTCTTCTATGCTTGCGATATCTGCGGTTTCAGTCGTAAAAACCCCGCTATATATTAGCAATATTATTCCAACAAGAACCAGACTGACACCTATTGCGATATGTTTCATAGCTGGATAAAGCGATTGCCAACGGCCTTCTTGTTTGAATGCCGCTTTACCAAACCATGTGCGATCCGCTTTGTACTTTTCCAGATAAAAAGTTTGCCGTGGCAGTAATATTCCAAGTGTAACGATTGTAATTATCCAATGGCCAATGGCGCGAATAGCGTATCCCCATGCCGCTTGATCCGCACCAAACCGGATACCTTTCCATTTAGTGCGCGACAACATATAGCGACGCGCGCGGTATTGCGCATAAAAGATTAACGGCGCCAAGGCAATGAATGTGGCATAGGTTAAAAGAATAGCGCGATATTGATCCGCCTCGGTATCGCCCATATCGAAAAGTGACATGCCTGCAAAGCTTAGCAAGACTTGAAAAACCCCAAGATAAACTGCCAATACTGCTACAGCTATAAGGAAACCTATGAATTTTTCAATACCTTTGCCGGTGTATTCAAACCCATGACCGTCAACAGTAACCGCCGACCAAAAATAGCGGCGCACACGTGTGCGTGCCCAAAAACGATATATACCCAAGGTAATAAGGGTAAGCAGGGTTGTAACCACTGCAAGCTTGCGTAACTGCGGTGTATTTCCATTGTATGTAACGGTTCCTGATTTCTGTTCATCAGCCATTTCTACATTCATGAATTACCACCCAGTACCTTTATAAATTAAATTTGTTATCCCTTGGAAAACCGCGCGGGGCCATTCGACCTGCAGATGCACGTTTACTTGTCCATTCATCCAAATCAGTTTCTGTGCGTGTGCGACCCGCTGGATCAAGCCAACTTAGCCCTTCTGCCAGATTGAAGGTCGTTGCGTCATTCAAACCACCGTCTTTGTATTTCTGCAACCGTACACCTTTACCGCGTCCCATTTCAGGCAACTCATCAATCGGAAAGATCAGAACTTTGCGGTTTTCACCAACACAAGCAATATGATCACCTTGCACTGTACGACAGACATGGGCGGTAACATCGCCCTTAACATTCAACACTTGTTTGCCACTGCGGGTTTGCGCAATAACATCGTCTGTGTTGGTAACAAAACCATCACCCGCAGAGGATGTTACCAACAATTTAGCCCCTTTTTTGTGAATAAACATATCGACCATTTCGGCCTCATTCGGCAAATCGACAATCAGACGAATAGGTTCGCCCATACCGCGCCCACCTGGTAGTTGGCTGCATGGAAGCGTATAAAACCGCCCGTTTCCGCCAAATACTAACAATCTATCTGTGGTTTCTGCATGGAAAATAAAGCGGCTTTCATCACCATCTTTGAACTTTAAATCCTGCCCTAGATCAATGTGACCTTTCATAGCCCGTATCCAACCCATTGCAGAACAAACAACCGTGATAGGTTCGCGTTCAATCATTGCCTCTATTGGCACATCTTCCACATCTGGGGCATCAGCAATTTCGGTGCGCCGTGCGCCACCTTTTGCATCTTTGCCAAATTTCTTACGGGTTTCACGTAATTGGCTTGCAATGCTCGCCCATTGCAAAGACTCATCAGCCAATAAATCTTCCAGATCAGCGCGTTCTATCAACAGGTCATCACGTTCACGGCGCAATTCAATTTCTTCAAGTTTACGTAAATTGCGCAACCGCATGTTTAAAATTGCTTCGGCCTGCATATCGGTCAGATCAAACTCTGCGATTAAAATGGTCTTTGGTGCATCTTCATATCTGATGATTGCAATCACACGATCAAGATTGAGAAAAGCAACGATATAGCCCTCCAACACTTCCAAACGGCGGTCAATTTTATCAAGACGGAATTCCGAACGGCGTTGCAATACCTCACGGCGGTGATCCAAGAATGCGCGCAACACTTCTTTCATCGAGCATACTTTGGGGGTACGCCCATCGATCAGCACATTCATATTTAGATTAAACCTAAGCTCTAAATCGCACAGCTTAAACAGGGTTTCCATCAATACGGCAGGGTCAACAGTTTTTGTGCGTGGCTCCAGAACAAGGCGCACATCCTCGGCACTTTCATCACGCACATCGCCCAGAATTGGGATTTTCTTTTGCAAGATAAGTTCAGCGATTTTTTCGATCAGTTTGGACTTTTGCACCTGATAAGGAATTTCAGTGACAACTATTTGCCACTGACCGCGTGCCAACTCTTCAAGTTCCCAACGTGCCCGCAGGCGAAACGCACCGCGCCCCGTTTTATAGGCTTGTAGAATGTTTTCACGTGGCTCGACCAATATGCCACCCGTGGGAAAATCCGGGCCTGGCACATAATCCATCAATGTTTCGTCACGTGCATTTGGGGCTTTGATAAGGTGGATCGCGGCATCACACAACTCGCCCAGATTATGGGGTGCTATATTTGTCGCCATCCCAACGGCAATACCAGAAGAGCCGTTTGCCAGAAGATTCGGATATGTAGCTGGCAAAACTTCAGGCTCGGTTTCAGAGCCGTCATAGTTTGGGTTGAAGTTCACCGCATCCTCGGACAGACCGACCATCAGGGCCTCTGCCGCTTCTGTCATCCGCGCCTCGGTATAGCGCGGTGCGGCAGGATTATCGCCATCGATATTACCAAAGTTACCTTGCCCGTCAACCAATGGATAACGCACATTAAAATCCTGCGCCAGCCGCGCCAAAGCATCATAAATCGCCTGATCGCCGTGGGGGTGGTAATTACCCATAACTTCACCAACGATTTTGGCACATTTTTTATACGCACCATTCGGGTCTAGTTTTAGCCCCCGCATGGCGTATAAAATCCGCCGATGCACAGGTTTTAGCCCGTCACGCGCATCAGGCAGTGCACGGCCCATAATGGTGGACAAAGCGTAGGTAAGGTAGCGGTCACCAATAGCACGGCGCAAAGGCTCGGTTGAAGTTAATCCGCGATCATCGGGTATATTGTTGTCATCTATCAAATCAGCCATAAATGATGTGTAATCCGTCAGTTGAGAAGGGTCTATAGCTTAGCGTTATTTTCATGCTTTTTCTTGTGTCGACGTAAGGTTTTTATCGCCTCGCTTGTGATACTAAACTAGTTTACTGATTTAATATTAGTCACAAACAGGTAATCCCATGTCTCAAAAAACAATCCTTATTACCGGCTGCTCTTCTGGCATCGGTTATGACGCTGCCCACACCCTACAAAAACGTGGTTGGCGGGTTTTTGCAACTTGCCGAAAACCAGAAGATTGCGAACGGTTGCAAGCAGAGGGTTTGGAAAGCTATGTATTGGATTATGAAGATGAGGCAGGCATTAAACTGGCTGTTGCAGAAACCCTGAAACGCACAGGTGGCACGCTAGATGCGCTTTATAACAATGGTGCTTATGCAATCCCTGCATTTACCCAAGACTATCCACGTGATGCTTTACGGGCAATTTTTGAAGCAAACTTCTTTGGTTATTTTGACCTAATCAATCAGCTACTTCCTGTGATGCTTGCACAAGGTCACGGGCGAATAATAAATTGTTCATCCGTGTTGGGATTGACGGCAATGAAGGGGCGCGGGGCCTATAATGCAACCAAATTTGCAATGGAAGGGCTGACAGATACCTTACGTTTGGAACTGCGCAATCAACCGATTGATATTATTCTGGTGGAACCTGGGCCCATCACCACAGACATCAGACAAAATGCGCAAAAGCAATTTGAAAAATGGATTGATTGGGAAAATTCTCTTGGGCGAAAAGTTTATGAAACCGCAATGATGCCACGCCTTTATGCCAAAGACTCTAAACCTGATACAGGTGAGTTACCATCATCCGCAGTCACAGATAAACTTATCCATGCACTGGAAAGCAAACGCCCTAAACCACGTTATTATGTAACAACACCCACATATGTCGCAGGTTTCTTAAAGCGCATTTTATCGACACGGGCGTTAGATTTCATCTATAGTCGCGCATAACTTGTTCGCGAAAGGAACTTTTATGTCGTCTGCCCCTATATATTTTCTAGCTGTTGCAGCCGTTTTAGTAGTTCTGGTCGTTTTGATGGTCGGGCTTGGAAGCTTTACCTCTGGTGGTGAATTTAACCGCAAGTATTCGAATAAATTGATGCGAATGCGGATTATCGCGCAAGCAATCGCAGTAGGCTTAATTTTGCTTTATGCGGTTTTACACGGAAACGGTGGATAGCATGGTTGTACTAAATAAAATTTACACCCGCACAGGCGACAAAGGTGAAACCGCATTGGGCAATGGGGTGCGCGTTACCAAAGACAGCGTGCGTGTTGGTGCTTATGGCACCGTGGATGAAACCAATGCCACCGTCGGTCTTGCACGGCTACACGCCACAGGTGATATGAATTTGGCACTGGCACGCATTCAAAACGATCTGTTCGATTTAGGCGCTGACTTTTGCAGACCAGACATGGCCAAAGACAAAGATGCCGAATATACGCCCTTGCGTATTTTGGAAGTCCAAGTTGTACGATTAGAAACAGAAATTGATGCGATGAACGCGAATATCGCCCCTTTGCGCAGCTTCGTTTTGCCGGGTGGCTCTGCCCTTGCTGCCCATTTACATCTGTGCCGCACCGTTTCGCGCCGCGCCGAACGATTGGCAGTCACACTTGCGGGGCAAGAAGATATAAACGCTATGGCCGTTAAATACCTGAACCGTTTATCCGATTGGTTTTTCGTGGCATCACGCGCTGCAAACGAAAACGGCAAAAAAGATGTGCTTTGGGTGCCAGGTGGAAATCAGTAATTTTCACTGGTGAAATTTTAATTTCTTTTTTCATGCGCCCAAACGCGACGTTATTTCCCACTTTGGTGTCGATTCATAGCTTTATTTACCTTAGCGCGTGTCGTACACGGGTTTTGGAATATTTAGCTGTCTCTTATGAGAGTCGTAATTAATTTGGAGAATGCGAAATGAAGGTGCTAGTCCCCGTCAAACGTGTGATCGATTATAACGTGAAAGTTCGTGTAAAAGCGGATGGGAGCGGTGTTGATCTTGCGAATGTAAAAATGTCCATGAACCCGTTTGATGAAATTGCTGTTGAAGAAGCAATTCGTCTGCGCGAAGCTGGCAAAGCTGAAGAAATTATCGCCGTGTCTATCGGTGTTAAGCAAAGCCAAGAAACTTTGCGTACAGCTTTAGCTATGGGTGCGGATCGTGCCATTCTGATCGAAGCGACAGATGACGTTCACACAGATATCGAACCTTTGGCCGTTGCCAAATTGCTAAAAGCTGTGATCGACGAAGAACAACCTGGTCTGGTTCTTTGCGGCAAGCAGGCGATTGACAATGACATGAATGCGACAGGCCAAATGTTGGCAGCCCTTTTGGGTTGGTCACAAGGTACGTTTGCATCAGAACTGGACATTGATGGCGACAGCGCCACGGTCACACGTGAAGTCGACGGCGGTCTGCAAACCATCAAGGTCAAAATGCCTGCGATCGTTTCTGTTGATCTGCGTTTGAACGAGCCACGGTATGCGTCTTTGCCAAACATCATGAAAGCAAAACGGAAACCTTTGGATGTGAAAACAACGGGCGATCTTGGTGTCGACATTTCACCACGCTTAGAAATCATCAGCACAACAGAACCGTCAACACGCGCCGCAGGTGTGATCGTGGCGGACGTGGCTGAACTGGTTGCGAAACTTAAAGATGAAGCAGGGGTGATATAATGGCTGTTCTTCTATTAGCTGAAATTGTTGCTGGTGAGATTTCACTGGACCAAACAGGTAAGGCCGTTACGGCGTCCGCCGCTTTGGGTGACATCACTGTTCTTTGCGCCTCTGCTGGATGTGGTGATGCCGCAAAAGCTGTAGCCACGCTGGACGGTGTTGCAAAAGTGCTTTGTGCAGATGATGCCGCCTATGGTAATGGCCTGGCTGAACCTGTGGCAGACTTGATTGTGTCACTTGCTGGCGACTACGATCATATTGTGGCACCTGCTACATCACACGCCAAAAACATCTTGCCACGCGTTGCAGCCTTGCTGGATGTGATGGTGATCTCTGACATCACAGGCATTGTTGATGCTGACACGTTTGAACGCCCGATCTATGCAGGTAACGCTATTCAGACAGTAAAATCATCTGATGGCAAAAAAGTTGTTTCAATCCGCACCGCTGGCTTTGATGCCGCAGGTGAAACGGGTTCGGCATCTGTAGAAACTGTGGCTGCCGCTGGAAACTCCGGCCTGTCGGAATGGGTCGAAGACAAAGTGCAAACCTCTGACCGTCCTGAACTGACATCTGCGAAGATCGTTGTATCAGGTGGTCGTGGTGTTGGATCAGAAGAAAGCTTTGCTATCATTGAAGCTTTGGCTGACAAACTGAACGCAGCCGTTGGCGCATCACGCGCTGCGGTTGACAGCGGATATGCACCAAACGATTGGCAAGTTGGTCAAACAGGTAAAGTAGTTGCCCCTGACCTTTATATCGCTTGCGGTATTTCGGGTGCGATCCAACATTTGGCAGGCATGAAAGACAGTAAAGTTATTGTCGCAATCAACAAAGACGAAGAAGCGCCTATTTTTCAGGTTGCCGACTACGGTCTGGTTGCCGATTTGTTTGATGCGGTGCCAGAACTAACTGACGCGCTATAAAATTAAGATATAGAAGAATTGGAAAAGGCTCGCTTTATGCGGGCCTTTTTATTGGCCTTTAGGATTCAAACTTAATGTTTCGGATCGCAAAAATGCCATTAGTCCTTCAGCATCATTTTTATATGTATCAAGAACATCGCGCCCAATAACCTTACCCACAATAGGTGCTTGTGGTTTATGAAATGCTTTTTTGATCTCATACATTAACAGGCTTTGTCTGCATGTATCCGAAATTCGGTTAGCAATCTGAAACAACCGAGAATTCGAACCTTGAAAAAAAATCGGCACAACTTGCGCATTGGTTTGTAAAATAAGTTTTGAAGTGAATTTACCCCACTCCGCCTCAACAACAGGGCCAAAAGCTGTTTTGCTTGTGCAAACTGTGCCCGCAGGAAACACTCCAACGCAATGGCCATCACGTACATTATTTACTGCTTCTTTGCGTGTCTTCAAATTTTTTCTGACCGCGTCTTCTTCATGTGGAAAGCTGATCGACAATAAATTCTTTTCTGCAACCGACACACCATTTAACAAAGCCCGTGTGATAATCTGGAAATCCTCACGGCGCTTTGACAATAACCATGCCAACACAAGACCGTCGACCAATCCATGCGGGTGGTTACAAACGATAACAATCGGCCCTTTACCGGGAATGTTTTCCAGTTGATCTGTAGGTGTTTCAACTTGAATATCCATCTCATCCAAAACAGATGTCCAAAAATGAGGGTTTTTATTTGGGTTATTTTCCCAGTGACGCATGTGATACAATAAACGAAACCGTGCTGTGAATGTTTCAACAGTTTTAATAAATATACGTTTGCCCATTTGTGGAAATGAATTTGCATAGGTCAATTCTGACCTATCATACAACATGATCTTTTCTGCTTCTGTTTGTGTCTCAAGCTCCGTCACGTTACTTGCCCTCGCCAAAATAATTTGCCATCAAATCTTTTAATGCCGCAGCTAAAAGATCGGCCTCTGCCCCAGATGTTTCCACTTCAATCTGGGTTCCTTTTGAACCAGCTAACATCATCAGCCCCATAATAGAATTTCCTGCAACTGTCATGCCATCCTTTGTTACTTCAGCCGATGCATCAAAACTTTCAACGGTTTCAACAAATTTTGCCGAGGCCCGTGCATGCAGGCCTTTTTCGTTCACAATCATTAAAGTCAGAGCCATATTTACTGCCTTTTTACTTAGCTGTTACAGCAGTTCATATACTTCTTGCCAGAGGCCATACTTGCCTCAATCGCATTATCCACAGTCATGTTTCTAGATTTCGCTAGCTTAACCAACATCGGTAAATTCGCACCATATAGAATTTTGCGATGTGTTTTGGCACAAGCCAACATTGAAAGATTAGCAGGAGAGCCGCCAAACATATCAACAACAACAATTACACCTGACCCTATGTCAACGGCATTCGCCGCATCACAAATTTCGGCTTGCTTAGCGTCACGATCACATTCAGCGGCAATCGAAATAGCCGTAATACCAGATTGCTTACCCACAACGTGTTCAATGGCAGCCAAATACTCTTTGGCTAACCCACCATGCGCAACGATAACAACCCCAATCAAAACGCTGTAACTCCTAAAGTACCCACATCACTGTCTTTCCAACTCTCGATGGCGTATAGACACCTGCCAGCCTGAGTCGGCAAGTGTTTTCCCTAATGCCTCGGCTAAGCAAACTGAACGGTGTTGTCCACCCGTACACCCAAGACCCAATGAAAAGTGTGCTTTTCCTTCATCAATATAGGCTGGAAGCAAGAAATCACACATGCCATTAAGACGTTTAAAAAATTCATCAAACCGTTTGTCTGATTTCACAAAGTCAGCAACTGCTATATCTTTCCCATTCAAACTGCGCAAAGCCTGTTCCCAATGGGGGTTTTTCAAAAACCTGCAATCGTACGTCATGTCGATGCCCCGTGGAACACCTCGTTTATAAGAAAATGAGTGTATGGTTATGGCTAAACGCGTTTCATCTGCATCGCCATACCATTTCTTTAATTCAGCTTTCAGGTCATGGGGGGACAGGTTTGAAGTGTCTATCAAAGCATCTGCGAGCACCCGAAGTTTAGTAAGGATTTTCTTTTCTTTTTCTATACCAATTTCCGGTGTTTCATCTGGCGTTAACGGGTGCCGCCTGCGGGTTTCGCTATAGCGTTGAACCAGCTTATTTGTATCGCAATCCAGAAATAATATAGCACTACTAAACCCTTCGGTATTTTCAATCTCTTCGTAAAAATCCAAAACGGTGCCTACACTAAAATCCCGTGCGCGAATATCAACACCCAACGCAATCTTGCGACCATTCGGATGCCCTGACAAAAGCCTGGGCAAAAGTGACAAAGGCATATTATCTATCGTTTCAAAGCCAATATCCTCAAACACATTAATCGCAGTGCTACGCCCAGCACCTGATGGCCCTGTAACAAGCACAATGTTTGATTGTTGAGTAGCTTTAGTCATAGTACTTTCTCATTTGCCGGATCGCGTCCGTACAGGTTAAGAATCTTTGCAGTAATTGGCAAGTTCTGCACCTTAGCACCTGCAATTATTTCTATTGAAACCGAACCAATATTTACTGTGCTGATTTCAGGCAGGCGCATTTGCGGTTCGGCACTTAGATCAACAATAAGATTTACATAAGACATTTTCACATGTGGGCAAGACAATATACCTATACCTCTGGCCTCTAATTTTCCAGCAATGGCAAGAGGCGGCGTAGCACTAATACCGTTTGTATCTTCTGATAATATCACCTGATCGTCTGCAACCAACACGCCACCAAGTGCGATCAAACCCAGTATTAGGGATGTTTTACCAGACCCAGATGGGCCGATGGCAAGAATAGATTTTCCGTTAAAATCAACACAAGAACCGTGAACATGGCCAAGCTCAATTTCAGTTATCACCCGGGCAGACCAACAACAAACCGTGCCCCTAATGGGGGTGCTGTTTCATCAGCGCCTTTGGCTTGAATGTTTTCGGCCCAAATCACTCCGCCATGTGCTTCAACTATTTGCTTTGAAATTGACAGGCCCAGACCAGAGTTGTTACCAAAGTTATCTTCTGACCGGTTTGAATAAAAGCGTTTGAAAATTTTCGAAAGACTGTCTTCGGGAATACCTTGTCCCGTATCTTCAACCACAATTAAAACACGGTTTTCAACGCGCCTTGCCCATAATCTAACCGCATCACCGCTTTCACAAAATGAAACTGCGTTGGTAATAAGGTTCACAAACACCTGTGCCAAACGTTCCTCTAGACCATAAATGGTGATCTTATCTTCCGGCTTTTCAAAAAACACTTCAATGCCCAATTCCTTGGCTTCTAAACCGTGGAAATCTACGATGCGTTCCAGCATCCGTGTAACATCAAAACTTTCTTCTTCTTCTTTCACCAAATCTGAATCAAGGCGTGACGCATTAGAAATGTCTGATACCAAACGATCCAACCGCCTGACATCATGCTCGACCACATCCAGCAAACGATTGCGTTTTTCGCCCTCTGGTGCGATGCGCAAAGTCTCAATCGCTGAACGCAATGAGGCAAGTGGGTTTTTTATTTCATGGGCAACATCTGCTGCAAACTGTTCATTGGTATCAATGCGGTGGTAAAGTGCCGATGTCATATTCTGCATCGCACTGGAAAGATGTCCAATTTCATCATCCCGCGCTGTCATATCAGGAATGTTCACCCGATCCGGGCTGTCTTTACGCAGTTTTGATGTGCTTCCCGCTTCCATAGCCGCCGCCAGATCATGGATCGGATTGGCTATGGTTTTAGCAAGAACTAAAGACAGAATAACCGACAATCCAGCCGCCAATGCAAATAACCGTAAAATATTATTACGCTCTTGTTTGCGCAATCCATCCATCAAACCCGCTGGTGTTGAAACAACAATAACCCCAATGGCTATATCCGATAAAACGATCGGTTGCCCAAATGCTGCAACGATTTCACCTGATTGGATGGTTTCTTTTACCGAAGCTTGCCCACTCTGGATAACCTTCAACGCTAAATCATAACCAATCTCTTCGGTATTGGTTGTCTGTATTTGTTGTGTTGGGCCTTTAACCAGAGCTTCGATTTTGTTCCAGATAGTATCAAAAATATTGCTTAGCTTGTTATTGTTTTCAGTATTTTGCCCCGATGGGCCAATATATTCATCAGCCATCTGGGTTAACAAAAGAGTATTTTCGGTATCATAAACCCGAATTTCCGTACTTTTCGTTTGCGGCAAACCCGACGACAAAACAGACAGAAGTGATACAGAGGCTACATCTTCGTTGCTAGAACGTTCAGCAATAAGGTTCGCATACAAACCAGCTTCAACTTGCAATGCCGACATACGTTCGGTTTCAATATTACTGCGAAACTCTGAGATATAAAGCATACCCATCAACAGCACACATAATGCGATTAAATTAAAAGCTATAATCCGACGCGCCATTGCCGACGCCCAAAAAAAACCTTTACGCTTATTTGGTTTTTTATCAGACTCAACACGATTGCCGTCAGATATATTCATATCCGAGGTCATATCTATCC
Organism: uncultured Paracoccaceae bacterium; assembly: GCA_913061275.1. Lineage (GTDB taxonomy): Bacteria > Pseudomonadota > Alphaproteobacteria > Rhodobacterales > Rhodobacteraceae > Amylibacter. Next base: position 19,802 of record CAJXSR010000003.1, read on the forward strand.
CTGCATTTGCCATAATAGTTTACTGTTCGTTGTAACGATAGCCTATGCCATATAACGTTTCAATGGCACTAAAATCATCATCGACAGAACGCATCTTTTTACGCAGTCTTTTAATGTGGCTGTCGATTGTTCTGTCGTCAACATACACCTGATCGTCATAAGCTACATCCATCAACTGATCGCGACTTTTAACAAAGCCAGGTCGTGTAGCAAGTGCTTGAAGTAAAAGGAATTCTGTAACTGTAAGGGAAACACTTTTGCCCCTCCATGTCACCGCATGACGCATAGGATCCATCGTTAGATCACCCCGATCAATCATGCTTTCATTGGCTTCCTCAGCAATCGGGCTGCCTGCATCAGAAAGTCTGGCTTCCTGACGACGTAAAATGGCGCGGATGCGTTCTACCAGTAATCGTTGTGAAAATGGCTTGCGCACATAATCATCCGCACCCATCCGTAAGCCTAGAACTTCGTCAATTTCATCATCTTTAGATGTTAGAAATATAACCGGCACATCCGACTTTTGCCGCAAACGGCCAAGCAAATCCATGCCATCCATGCGTGGCATTTTAATGTCCAACACAGCTATATCTGGCATTGCTTCACTGAATGCATTCAATGCTTGCAACCCGTCGTTATATGTAGAAACGTCGTAACCTTCTGCTTCCAGCGTCATTGAAACTGACGTTAGAATATTGCGGTCGTCATCGACCAAAGCTATTTTAGCCATGCTGCCCTCTGATTTTTGCCCGTATTTTTTTATTATTATTACATCCATACTCCGCTACCTAACTTACAGAATCAACTTAAATTTATGAATTGCGGTCCAATCGTGTCTTTTTTTCATCACAATTCACTAATATTTCGTGTGTCGTTAGCGATAACTGCGCGAAAATGACCTAAAAACGTATGTTTCATTCAAAAAACGACATGTTATATAACACCCAACTACTTCCTGAGTAACTAAATCCTACATGTTTGATGCTAATCAAATCTAAATAATGATGATTAAAGCTATATGGCTTTGTCCAAAGGAGCTAATAGAGTATGAAAACTGGCCGCGTTAACCCCTCTCAAACGCTAGATACCGCTGGCATAACTGGTTTAAAATCAGTCCACTATAACCTGTTAGAACCCGCTCTAGTCGAAGCCGCTTTGAAAAAAGACGAAGGCACACTGGGTAAAGGCGGCGCATTTTTGGTTTCCACAGGCGAATACACTGGCCGCTCACCCGAAGATAAATTCGTTGTTGATGAACCTTCTGTCAAAGACAGTATCTGGTGGGAAAACAATCCTCCACTCGCAATGGATGCTTTTGAGCAACTGAAAAAAGATATGTTCGCCCATATGGAAGGCGGCGAATACTTTGTACAGGATCTGTTTGGCGGCTCTGATCCCGCATACCGCTTGAACACACGTGTTATTACAGAACTGGCATGGCACAGCCTGTTTATCCGCACCATGCTGCGCCGCCCTGAAGCATCAGAGCTGGATAGTTTTATCCCTGAATTTACCGTCGTTAACTGCCCAACCTTTCAGGCTGATCCAGAAAAACACGGATGCCGTTCGGAAGTTATTATTGCAATTTCATTCGAACAAAAATTGGTTTTGATCGGTGGCACTGAATATGCAGGTGAAAATAAAAAATCTGTATTCTCAATCTTGAATTACCTATTGCCAGACCAAGGTGTTATGCCAATGCACTGTTCTGCCAATCACGCGATTGGCGACACATCAGACACAGCCATATTCTTTGGCCTGTCTGGAACGGGCAAAACAACTTTATCGGCTGATCCGAACCGGGTTTTAATTGGCGATGATGAACATGGTTGGTCTGACACCACCACCTTCAATTTCGAAGGCGGGTGTTACGCTAAGACAATTAATTTGTCAGCAGAAGCAGAACCAGAAATTTATGCGACCACACATAAATTCGGCACTGTCATTGAAAACATGGTTTTTGACGAACACACCAAAGAGCTGGATTTCAAAGACGATAGCCTGACCGCAAACATGCGTTGTGCCTATCCGTTACATTACATTTCCAATGCATCTGACGATTCAATCGGCGGCCAACCTAAGAACATCATCATGCTGACGTGTGACGCCTTTGGTGTTTTACCCCCGATTGCACGCTTAACACCTGCACAGGCGATGTACCACTTCCTGTCTGGCTTCACATCAAAGGTAGCTGGCACTGAACGCGGAGTCACCGAACCACAACCAACATTTTCCACCTGCTTCGGCGCCCCTTTCATGCCGCGCCGCCCAGAGACATATGGCGCACAGCTACGCGATAAAATCGCCTCTACAGGGGCAACCTGCTGGCTGGTTAATACAGGCTGGACAGGGGGCGCTTATGGTACTGGTTCACGGATGCCGATCAAAGCCACACGTGGATTACTAACAGCGGCCTTAGACGGATCATTAAGTGATGTAGATTTCCGCCTTGACGAAAACTTTGGCTTTGACGTACCTGTTGCAGTGGCAGGCGTTGATAATGCCTTATTAGATCCGCGCAGCACATGGGCGGATAAAGAAGCTTATGATGAAAATGCAGCCAGACTGGTTGCTATGTTCTCTGAAAACTTCGCGCAATATGAACAATACGTCAGTGACGATGTTCTGGCGGTTAAAATCAGCGCATAAAGTACAACTTAAATCATTTAGACCGCGTCCCTTCAGGCGCGGTTTTTTTATGGATTGATTAATCAAGGACGACCTGCAAATCTGTGGGCATGATACGTAGCTCTTTAATACTTCTTTCAATCCTGACGGCCTGCCTTAAAGATGAAACCGTATCTGGGCAGACGTTAGCTGCCGATGTATGGTGGCTGAAATCCATGAATGAAGCACCCATTTCATCGCGCATTAGCATCAGTTTTCCAGACCAAGGGCGGGTCAGTGGCCAAGCACCGTGCAACCGCTACTTTGGCAAACAAACAGCCCCATTACCTTGGTTTGAAGTGTCTGGGCTTGGATCTACGAAAATGGCCTGTTCCGAACTTGATTTGGAAGGGCAGTATTTCACGGTGTTACAAAAAATGACCACGGCTGAAGTTTCGGGTGATACTTTGATTTTAAAATCCGACGCGGGGCAAGCACTGATTTTTGTGAAAAATTAGGGCTTATGGTCCTTTTTAACGGTCTTGGTCAAAACATCCAAAAACCGCATGCGCGCATCAGGTAACGGGCGGTTTCCCAACGCGGGGGCAACGCGATGTGCCAAAAAATACCCTGTGGTTTTCAAAGCGTCCAAGACTTCGGATGCTTCTTTTGTAGCGGTTTGCGCCCGTAAGAACCTTGGCAAAGGTAGCATACGATCTGCCCAATCGGCACCAGCTGTCGCACTGACTGCACGGCCAGATTTTGGGGATACATAAATCAAATCCTGCCTAACGCCCGTTGCCGCACAACTGTCCAGATCAAGCCCATAGCCCAATTCTTCTAATACGGCATATTCCCATAGCGCATAATCTGGCAGCCATGCCTCGCCTTCGGCCATTTGGTCAAATAGATTGACGGTTACAGCGTATAGTTGCGCCATCGCCAACCTTTCTGGAAAAGTAAAATTTACCAACGCACAGATCGATCCCATCGCAGACAGCGCAAGGCGATCAGACAGAATAGTGGTGCGTGATTTCACGGGTTCAATGGTATAATTACCCAAGTGATCTTCAAGGCGCGCGCGCCATTCCACATCTACTTGTGTGCCAGGTTGCAGGATCGGTGCTAATTTGCGCCCTGCACCACCGCGCACAAGCCCTGCATGGCGACCGTGGCTTTCAGTTAGAACGTCCACAATCGTTGAGGTTTCGCCGTGTTTGCGAACTGATATAATTACGCCTGTGCCTTGCCATTCCATGACACAAACTACCCGCTTAAACCGTCTTCGTCGAGCAAATGACGCCCTTGCCTGTCTTCAACCTCAATCACCCATATATCTGGATCAAATGAACGTTGCTTTGCAAGGCTTGCATCTACATCCCCTTCAACACCATCCGCTAATGTTACCCATATACGGTTGCCATCCAGATCATAGCTGCGGTGAAAGGCGCGGGCATTTCCGTCAAGCGTATTCAGCTTCACAATTATCGCCCCTGCCGTGGCATCACCTTTGGCAGTGATGAACGCGGGAATATTAACCAATGATAGGCGGCGCAAATATGCGTGTACCCAAAAATCACTGGTCAAGCGTGGGGTCATTTTTTCGTGTCTGAAAAGTCCAGACCCATTTCCGTAAAGCGTTCCGCTTCATTTTCCCATTTCGGTCGCACTTTGATCTGAATGAACAAATGCACTTCCGCGCCCACAAGATTTTTCAACTCAGTGCGCGACGCTATGCTAACAGCTTTGATCGTTTCGCCCTTTGGCCCCAGTGCGATGCCCTTGTGACGTTCACGGATCACATAAACGATTTGGTCAATGCGCACAGATCCATCTTTTTTCTTTTCCCAGCCTGTGGTTTCCACGGTCAAGAAATAAGGCAGCTCTTGGTGCAAGCGCAGCATTAATTTTTCGCGCGTAGTTTCAGCAGCAATCATCCGCATCGGCACATCGGCAATTTGATCTTCGGGATATAACCACGGGCCTTCGGGCATATTGGCAGCCAGATAGGTGCGAAGCTCTTTTATGCCAAACCCTTTTTCGGCAGAGATCATAAAGGTCTCTTCAAATTCGAACATGTCATTAATGCTTTTGGTCAAGGCCAGCAATTTTTCTGCCTTCACCATGTCAATTTTATTGATCGCCAAAACGATTTTCTGTTTGGGGCGCAGACGTTTACCAAGCCCTTCCAAAATCATCTCGGTGCCTTTGGTAATGCCGCGATGCGCCTCTATCAACAGCACAACCACATCCCCGTCACCGGCCCCTGACCAGGCAGCGGCAACCATTGCTTTGTCCAGATTACGCCGTGTTTGAAACAAGCCTGGCGTATCTACAAACACCAGTTGCGTATTTCCCTCTATGGCAATGCCACGAATACGTGCGCGGGTTGTTTGTACCTTGTGCGTCACGATTGAAACTTTGGCCCCAACCATATGATTCATCAATGTCGACTTGCCCGCATTGGGTTCACCGATCAAAGATACATATCCGCATTTTGTGTCAGTCATGGTTTGTTTCCACTTGTTCCAATAATTTACTGGCTGCTATTTGTTGTGCTTGGCGTTTTGAGGCAGCACTGGCTTTGGCAGTTGCGCCATTAGATAGTTGCGCCTCTATTTCAAAGACAGGCGCATGATCTGGGCCTGCACGGGAAATTTCAACGTATTCTGGCGGTGGCATTTTGTTAGCCTGCGCCCATTCTTGTAAAGTTGTCTTTGGGTCACGCGCATCTTCTTCTGCTGCATTTATACGCTTGCCCCATAAACGCAGTATCAGTTTTTCTGCCGCATCAAAACCTGCATCCATATAAACTGCCGCGATAACCGCTTCCATTGCATCACCCAGAATTGCGGTTTTCTTGCGCCCGCCCGACAGCATTTCAGAACGGCCTAACTTTAGGGCAGCACCCAGATCAATTTGCACAGCGACATCAGCACAAGCTTCTTTGCGCACCAAGGCATTAAAACGCGGGGCCAACTGTCCTTCGGATGCAGCTTTGTCTTTTTCCAGTAATGCTTGCGCTATCACCAGTGCCAAAACACGGTCACCCAAGAATTCCAACCGTTGGTTGTCTGCACGTGTTGGCGAACTAAGCGACGAATGTGTTGTCGCTTCAATCAGCAATTCCGGCCGGGCAAACTGGTGGCCCAGACGGACAGAAAATTCTTTTAACTCGCCCGCGAGTTTCACTCAAGACCCTTAAAGAAACGATCAGAACGCCATGTCCAGAATGCCAGCATAGATTTACCAGCAGAGGAAAAGATAACCCGATTTGCACGGCCCACAAGGTTTTCAAACGGAACATAGCCCACGCCACCAACACTGCGCGGATAGCGGCTGTCTTGTGAATTATCGCGGTTATCACCCATGAAGAAATAATGTGCGGCAGGCACTGTATAAACGCCAGTATCGTCGGCATAGTCAGTACCAATATTCAATACCGCATGTTCAACACCATTGGGCAGGGTTTCTTTGAACAGTTCTTTTTCACACGTCCCGCCGTTCAATGCGACAGGGCTGTTGCTACAACGCGGCGTGCGCCCCATTGGGCCTTGTAATTCTTTTACTTCGGTAAAAAGCCCCATAGGCTCTAGCGGTGCGGCCACTTCATTAATGTAAAGCTGCCCCCCCTTCATCTGAATACTATCACCTGGCAAGCCAACTAGGCGTTTGATATAATCCACATTACTAACAGGGTGTTTGAACACAACAATGTCACCGCGCACTGGTTCGCTGCCCAAAATGCGACCTGAAAACGGGCACATTGAAAACGGACAGGAATGTTGCGAATAACCATAAGCCATTTTATTCACGAACAGAAAATCACCAACAAGAAGCGTTGATTTCATTGACCCAGACGGGATCCAGAACGGTTGGAAAAACAAGGTGCGGATCACACCCGCAATCAGCAAAGCATAGACGATTGTCTTAATCGTTTCACCAATGCCATCGGGCTTTTTTTCTGCCATTATCATATTCCTTTAAGATTGAACGCTACATGGCGTGTGCGTACACTTTAGTCAAGCGACGGGTCGCGCCTCAATCACCACAAATGCCTGTGCCCATGGGTGATCGTCTGTCAAAGTTACGTGAACAAAAGCTTCATGGCCGTTAGGTGTCAGCTGGTTCAGGCGTTCTGCCGCCCAACCCGTCAATTCCATTGTCGGCTGGCCTGAGCGTAAATTTTTCACACCCATATCTTTCCACGCAATGCCCATCGCCAGCCCTGTTCCCAAAGCTTTAGAACACGCCTCTTTCGCCGCCCACCGTTTGGCATAAGTGCCAGCTACATCTTTGCGGCGTTCAGACTTGGCTTGTTCTACCTTTGTAAACACACGGTTTTTGAAACGATCCCCAAAACGATCAAGCGTGCCTTGGATACGCTCGATATTAGCCAAATCTGTGCCGATACCGATAATCATAATAGCCGTGTCGTTAATATCTTCAGGCTGGCAAACCCAAAGAGTGCGGCAAAACCCAATTCAAAAAACTTACGCATTCGCTGATACCCTGCAACCACCCATTCTGTAGAAAACAACAAGGCGTATCCTATAAATATAAGTATTGAGCCGCTGAACAAAAAACCAAACATCCATAAAAGATCAGCGACTTTAGCATCAGGTGAAACTGCAATCGCATATACAGCCCCCCAACTTAAAATTGCCTTAGGGTTTGTCAGGTGGATCAGCATACCCCGCATAAATATTTGTTTTAAACTTCCCGAAAACGCCTTATGGTGAAGATCCGTGTAAGGGGCTAAAGCAGACCGTAGTGATTTAAACGCTAAAAACAGTAAATAAGCGGCGGCCACATAGCGTAATGTTTCAAAAACCCATGCATTTGCCAACATTATCGCACTCATACCAAAGGCCGCAGCCAATCCCCATGAAGCAGATCCTGCAAGAATGCCCAGCGAAATCATCAAACCAGAACGTCGCCCACTTTCCATGGATGTGCCTACAATAGATAAAGTAGCCGGTCCCGGGCTTCCGCCTGCCACAATCCACGCAAACCACAAAACTACCAATTCGTAGCTGTTCATCCCCGCGCCTCATCCATCAGGGCACGCATTTTCTCAATGGCATTCTCCAGCCCGTCAAAAATCGCTTCACCGATCAGAAAATGGCCGATATTTAATTCCATCACTTCAGGAAAAGCTGCTATGGGTTTGACGGTATCATAGGTGATGCCGTGGCCTGCATGCACTTCTAACCCTAACCCATGTGCAGCAACAGACATTTCGCGCAGCTTTTCCAACTCCGCATCACTTTTATCAAAGTGACCTTCGGTAAAGGCGTCGCAATAAGGCCCGACGTGCAATTCAATTATATCAGCGCCAATGCGGTGCGCCGCTTCGATTTGTTTCATCTCTGCGGCAATAAAAATTGATACACGGCACCCTGCATCCCGCAAAGGGGCGATGAAATGTGCCAGTTTGTTTTCCTCACGCGCCACTTCCAAACCGCCCTCTGTAGTGCGTTCTTCACGCTTTTCCGGCACCACACAAACCGCATGGGGTTTGTGGCGCAAAGCTATTTTCTGCATTTCGTCTGTTGCGGCCATCTCAAAGTTCAGCGGTACACTTAACCCGTCCATTAACGCGTCTATATCCTTGTCAGTAATATGGCGACGGTCTTCGCGTAGATGCGCAGTTATTCCGTCAGCACCCGCGCTTTCGGCTAACAATGCGGCGCGCAATGGATCAGGATAAGCCCCGCCGCGTGCATTACGCACTGTTGCAACATGGTCAATATTCACGCCTAGACGTAGTTTATTTTTCTTTGCGTCAATCATCTTCACAGCCCTTTTATAGGTGTATCAAGCATCATAGCTTATTAAGTTTTCTCTTTTGCCGATCCGCTTTACGCGTTCGACGCAAACGTAATCTTAGCTTACGCCGTTTTTGATACCGCGCAATAAGAGGCTTTGTTAAAAAATAACAAATCGTAGCCGTAATAAAGCCTGGAATTATACCGCCAATAAAATAGGGTACAAATACTTCTTCTGAAAACTCAAGCAATCCATCCCATGTGCTTTTTTCATATCCAAAAAGCGATTTTACATTTCCCCAAAGCGTATCAAACGCATGATCGAAGCTTGCCAATATTTTTGACCAAACCGTCACGTCATGGGCACGGCCCAACATTCTAAGGCCCAGTTGATAGCTGATTGCCGCGATAAAAGGAAATGTCAGAGGGTTACCAACAAAGGTGCCAAGTAACGCCGCAAAAACATTGCCGCGTAAAACCAACGCCAAAAACCATGCTGCAAAAAAGTGCAAGCCGAACAACGGTGTGAAAGTTACAAAAACACCGCAGGCAATTCCCATAGAGATTTTATGCGGCGTATCAGGCAGGCGCTTCAAACGATGGCGCATATAGTCCATGCCACGCCGCCAGCCTTTACGGGGGTAAAGTGGTTCTACCAGCAATTCCCGATAGGATTTTTTCTCGCGGCGCTTAAACACTTATATTGCTCCGTTAACCCTTTGATGATTGCGACATGGTATTAACTATTCGTGCGCGCGTCCGCTTAACGTCGGCCACATCCGAATCAGCTTCAACCGCTGTTATAACATGATGTAGATGTTCCACATCCCGCACCTGAATTTCAATCATCATTCGGTAAAAATCGGGTTTTCTTTCAGTGAATTGCATATCTGCAATATTCGCATTTTGTTCACCGATCAAGGTACATATGCGCCCCAAAACCCCTGCATCATTAACGATCGTGATTTGTATGGTCACATTATTGACGGGGTCGCTTCGCCCTTTTGTCCAATGAAGGTCCATCCATCTGTTGGTTTGATCTTCATACAAAGCTAGTTTTTCACAATGGATGGTGTGAAACACCACGCCTTTTCCACGTGTGGCAATGCCAACAATCCGCTCACCTGGTAGCGGTTGGCAACACTGCCCTGGCTGCGCAAATTGCCCAGGGTTCAAACCCAAAATTTCTGCGGCGGGTAGATCAACATCCGTTTTGCTTTCCATCAGCAATTCTGGATACAATGCCCCAACCAGATCAGAGCCTGTCATTTCAGCGCTTCCCAATCTGGCCAGCAGTGCGGCTTTATTTTTCAATCCCAATTTTTTCGACGCCGTGGTTAACGCTTTATCAGTAGGCTTTTTGCCAACATGTTCCAACGCAACCCGCGCTAGTTCTTGACCTAAGCGCACAAATCCCTCGCGATGCTCTTCGCGCAATGCGCGTCGAATTGCTGATTTAGCGCGCCCAGTTACAGCAATATCCGCCCAGCTAGATTGCGGCCGTTGCCCTTCTGCTGTTGTAATTTCAATAGACTGCCCATTCCTTAGACGTGTCCATAGTGGCACCCTGCGACCATCAACCTTTGCCCCCACACAAGCCGCCCCAATACGGGTGTGAATAGCATAGGCAAAATCAATAGGCGTTGCCCCGCGCGGCAACTGGATCACTTCCCCTTTAGGTGTAAAGCAAAACACTTGATCGGCAAACATATCCAGTTTCACATGCTCCAAAAACTCTTCGTGATCTTGTTCGTCCGTGCCACCAAAACGTTCTGTAAGTGATGCAAGCCATGCAAACGGATCTACCGCAAAAGGGTTTTCCACCCTGCGGCCATCTTTATATGACCAGTGTGCGGCAACACCACTTTCGGCCACATCGTGCATTTGGCGTGTGCGTATCTGAATCTCCACACGCTTTCCATCGCGACCAGAAACTGTCGTATGCACGGATCTGTATCCATTTGATTTAGGTTGGCTTAAATAATCTTTGAAACGTCCCGGCACAGCTTTCCAACGATGATGCATCGCCCCTAGTACGCGGTAAATATCCTCTTCACTATGGGTAATGATCCTGAATGCGTAAATATCACTGAGCCGCGAAAAACCTTCACCTTTTTCCTGCATCTTACGCCAGACAGAGTACGGTTTTTTCTCACGCCCTATCACCTCTGCCTCTATATTGGCTTTAACCAATACATCGCGAATATCCTGCGTAATTTGCGGGATCACATCTTCGGTTTGTTTGCGCAAAGTTAGAAAACGTCGCAAAATTGAATTACGCCCTTCAGGGTTTAACACCCGAAATGATAAATCTTCCAATTCTTCGCGCATCCACTGCATGCCCATACGGCCCGCTAAGGGCGCAAAAATATCCATTGTTTCATGGGCTTTTTGCTGCTGCTTTTCTGGGCGCATATGTTTGATTGTGCGCATGTTGTGCAACCGGTCACCAAGCTTGACCAAAATCACCCGCACATCTTTAGACATAGCCAACAATAATTTGCGCACGTTTTCAGCTTGCTTGGCATCATTCGACGACAGTTCAATGTTAGTCAGCTTGGTCACACCGTCAACCAGTTGCGCCACTTCAACACCAAAATGTTTCGCCACATCTTTATAAGTAGATTTAGTGTCTTCGATCACATCATGCAAAAGCGCTGTGACGATCGTTGCATCATCCAGACTTTGCTGTGCAAGCAATGCGGCTACTTCAATGGGGTGTGTGAAATAAGGTTCGCCCGAATGCCGTGTCTGGTTTTCATGCATAAGTTTGCCATACTCATACGCTTCGGTAATAAGTTTGACATTCGTATTGGGGTTGTAGGTACGGACGTGATCTACAAGTTTTTCAACCGGGATCATTTCGGCTGCTCCTTATATGGGAGCCGTGCCAAGGTGTGACCCTTGGCAGGTTGTCCTATTTCATTTCTTGCGCTTCCATCAATGCACGCAGCAGATTTTCTTCTGACATGTCATCATCAGATTGATCGGGTTCTTCGCCCATTAGAAGTGCCATTTGGTCTTCTTCTGGCTCATCCACTTCGATTTGGGTTTGATGACTTTCAATCGCTGCTTCCATCAAATAATCAGATGTTAATGTCTCTTCTGCAATTTCGCGCAAAGCAACAACCGGGTTTTTATCATTGTCCCGTGGAATTGTGATTTCAGCACCTGTAGACAGTTCACGCGCACGATGTGCCGCTAACAAAACCAGATCAAAATGGTTTTCTACTTTATCTATGCAATCTTCAACTGTGACACGTGCCATAGGGAAACTCCAAAAATGGATGTGAATGAAAGGGCTATCTACGCCCTTTCCCTAATAATGGCAAGCGTAATTGATAAGCCTTTTAGGGCTTAAATTTGCACAATTTCTGATAATTCCTGCGCATCAAGCGCCCCAATAAGCCCATCAATAGTTTTTGTGCTGACTGGGTGTATCCAACTAGGCGCAACTGCCCTTAGCGGCACCAAGACGAATCCACGTTCATGGATACGTGGATGGGGTAGAATCAAATCATCGGGCCATTGGGTTCTTTGCAATTCCAATGGCATCTCTGCCCATGTTTTATAAACATCCAATGAAGGTAATATGCAGCCTTGATAATCCAGCAGATCAATATCAATTATACGCGACCCCCAGCGGGTTTCGCGGATACGCCCCAAATTTGTTTCCACCCGATGCAATTCTGCTAATAATTCCTGCGGGCTTAACAATGTTTCGGCTTTCACCACTGAATTAACGTAATCAGGCCCATTTCCAGCAGGAAACGCAGGGGTTTGGTAAAAAGGGCTGAAAACGCACGCTGTCAACGTTCTGTTAGATAATAACGTATAAGCTGATCTAATTATCTGTGCCGATCCTGCTAGTTGCGTTCCCTGGTTTGAACCAAAGGCTAAATATACTGTCTTTGGAAAAATCCTGTTATTTTCAGCTTGTAGCATGTAAATTTAACCCTATGTTCAGCACGTCATACCTAATAGGCACACGCAAAAATTAGTCTTACGGTGTGGCAGAATTACGAAATAAACTTATAAAAGGGAAACCTTATGTTCTACCGAGATGAGCGCCTTGCTCTATTTATTGATGGTTCTAACTTATATGCCGCTGCAAAGTCATTAGGGTTCGATATAGATTACAAGCTATTACGTACAGAATTTATGCGCCGCGGTAAATTGTTGCGTGCCTTCTACTATACTGCACTTTTGGAAAATGATGAATATTCACCAATCCGCCCTTTGGTTGATTGGTTGAATTACAACGGTTTCACAATGGTGACAAAGCCCGCCAAAGAATACACTGATTCTATGGGCCGTAAAAAGGTTAAGGGCAACATGGACATTGAATTGGCCGTGAATGCCATGGAACTGGCCCCACATGTTGATCACATGGTAATATTTTCTGGTGACGGAGATTACCGCCCCTTGATTGAATCATTGCAACGTCAAGGCGTGCGCGTTTCTGTGGTTTCCACAATTCGTTCACAACCACCGATGATTTCAGATGATCTACGCCGTCAGGCTGATAATTTCATTGAACTTGATGAATTACGCGATGTCGTAGGCCGCCCATTACGCAATGATGGCGAAACCAATACGCAATCGATTGAAACAGAACAGGTTGAATAATTAATAGTTCAACCACCAAAATACTGAAAGCATCCAAGTGTATGCTTTCAGTATATGCTTACTGTAATGGATCGGCACCTTAGAAGCGATACCCTAGGCCAGCACCAACAATCCATGGATCCAAATCAACACTTGCTGGAATAGCACCTGCCGTAACAGTCGCATCAACATTTAGCCAAAGCTTTTTTACATCCATGTTAAAACTCCATTCGTCATCAATGGCGTAATCAAAACCTGCTTGCAGAGCGAACCCAAATCCATTGTCCCAATCATCCACACCACCGATTGCGGGGGTTGGATCACTGGAAATTATCGCAGTATAGTTCAAACCTGCACCCACATATGGTTTAAACGCTCCCATTGGGTGGTGATATTGTATCGTCAGAGTTGGCGGCAACAGTAAAACTTCTGAAATCACAGCCCCACCCAGTTTCACATCATGCGGTGAAACTGCAAGTATAAGTTCGGCTGCAATATTGTCATTGAAGAAATATGTAAAATCTAGCTCTGGCATAATCGCATCGTCAGCACTCAAAGCGGCCGGTGCGCCACCTAACAGGCCATTACTTTCGTCTGGGATGACATTAATCAACCGACCACGAATAAGCCATTTTGTACCCGCCCATGGGTTGGTTGCAGATGTATCAGCGGCTACAGGTGATGTAATTGCCGTTGTGCAAAACAAGGCAAAAGCGATTGCAGGTAAAACTGTAAAAAGATGTTTCGGTACCATAAGGATTCTCCAGATTAATAAGGTAGGAATACGACTCAGCCGCCTTCCAATAGAAGCCATAAACCAGTTATCCAGATAGAGTTTTGATCTGCATCAACATTCGTTAATCTTCATAAATTGTGATATTTTACCCGCGACAAATACGCTAAAGTTTTATGCACTCACGGCCAGTCTTTATTGCCAGTTTTGCAATAGTTTTAACCACTAGGGGCAGGTGAAGAACGACAAATCTATAAAGATTTTTATGCCTTTGTAATTTCTGATAGGCGTCAAGCTTGCGCGACATATAAATGTGCTTGTTGGGGGTTTCCAGACTGGTTAGAGTTCATCTGACAGCACCCAATGTATCTAACACCATCTATGCGCTAGTGAATACAAAACAAACATCCATTTAAGGGCAATATGACCAAGCAACCTCTTAACCTTTACCTTGCAGCACCACGCGGATTTTGCGCAGGTGTTGACCGTGCCATTAAAATCGTCGAGCTAGCGATCGAAAAATGGGGCGCACCAGTCTATGTGCGCCATGAAATTGTTCACAATAAATACGTGGTCGATGGTTTGCGTGAAAAGGGCGCCATCTTTGTTGAAAATCTGGATGAGTGCCCAGACGATCGACCCGTTATATTTTCCGCCCACGGCGTGCCAAAATCAGTACCTGCAAAAGCACAGGCGCGTAACATGATCTATGTTGATGCCACCTGCCCACTGGTTTCAAAAGTACATATCGAAGCGGATCGGCACCATATGAACGGGTTGCAAATGGTGATGATTGGCCATGCGGGCCACCCAGAAACCATCGGCACAATGGGTCAGTTGCCTGAGGGTGAGGTGATATTGGTAGAAACCCCTGCGGATGTCGCCAAATTGGCGCCACGCGATGAAGCCAAACTCGCCTATATCACGCAAACAACTTTAAGCGTGGACGATACAATCGAAATTGTAAAAGCCCTACAAGAACGGTTTCCAAATATCACCGGGCCGCACAAAGAAGATATATGCTACGCCACCACCAACCGTCAGGAAGCGGTCAAAGCAGTGGCCTCAAAAATTGATGCACTGTTGGTTATCGGCGCACCCAACTCGTCCAATTCAAAACGGCTGGTAGAGGTTGGCGCAAATGCAGGGTGCAAATATGCGCAGCTTGTGCAACGCGCCAAAGATATTGACTGGCGCGCTATGGACGGTGCGAAAGCGGTTGGCATAACAGCAGGTGCATCCGCCCCCGAAGTTTTGATAAATGAGGTTATTGAAGCGTTCAAAGAGCGCTATGAAGTAACCACCGAAATCGTTGAAACAGCTATTGAGAATGTGGAATTCAAAGTGCCCCGCGTTTTACGAGAAAGGGTCGCTTCAAATGGCTGACCAGAAAACCATCGATGTTTATAACGCAAAAGCTACCGATTATGCAAAAATGGTTAGCCGCACGACACCAGACAAAGATTTGCGCAACTTTATCGACAGCATACCAAAGGGCGGGTTGGTTCTAGACTTGGGCTGCGGCCCCGGAAACTCTGCCGCAATGATGCAAACCGCAGGTTTAATTCCCGAAGCCATGGATGCTTCCGCGCAAATGGTAGAATTGGCGCGCACGAAATACGGGCTCAATGTCACGCATGCAACTTTTGACCATCTTAACGCAAAGGCGCGGTATGATGGTATCTGGGCAAACTTCAGCCTGTTACACGCAGCAAAATCCGATATGCCACGTCACTTATCAGCCATCCATGCGGCACTGAAACCACGCGGGCATTTTCATATTGGAATGAAACTTGGCACAGGTGAAATCCGCGACACGATGGATCGGATGTACACATATTATGAAGACGCCGAGCTAAAAAACATGATCCAAACTGCTGGCTTTACTCTGCTCAATTCTAGAAATGACGCGATGGAAGGTATGACTGGCAATGTGGAACCCTTTACCATCATAACCGCCCATGCCTGAACTATACGCGTACACAGACGGTGCTTGTTCAGGCAACCCTGGCCCCGGTGGCTGGGGGGTTTTATTGCAGGCACATGATGGTGACAAAGTCGTCAAAGAACGCGAACTAAGCGGTGGTGCTGACGACACCACCAACAACCAAATGGAATTGATGGCCGCGATCAGCGCGCTTGAAACTTTGGCCAAGCCCAGCGCAATCACCATTGTGACCGACAGTTCATATGTCAAAGATGGTATTACCAAGTGGATACACGGCTGGAAAAAAAACGGCTGGCGTAATGCATCAAAAAAGCCCGTCAAAAACACCGAGCTTTGGAAGCGATTAGAGCAAGCTGCCAATAGGCATCAAGTAACTTGGGAATGGATCAAAGGCCATGCGGGCCACACGCAAAACGAACGCGCGGATGAATTAGCACGTATGGGCATGGAGCCTTTTAAGGCCAAATAAATAAGCATATTTTGTCGTGTTCGTACTAGTCGCACCGTTTTTAATGCGCATAGTGAATAGAATAACTCTTATTCACGGACACAAACATGCTTGCCACTGCTATCAGCAAAATCCAAGGCTCGGCCATTTCCGCCATTTTTGATAAAGCCATACTACTACGGGCCAAAGGGCGCGATTTGGTTGATTTCTCAGTTGGCGAGCCTGATTTCGACACCCCCGAACATATTTGTGACGCAGGCATAAAAGCGATCCAGCAAGGTATCACACGCTACACTGCGGTTGATGGAACAAATGATCTAAAAGCAGCGATTGCACGAAAATTCAAAACCGATAACGGCCTTGAATATAGCTCTGCGCAGATCGTCATAAGCGCAGGTGCCAAACCGCTTTTGGCAACCGCAATGCAAGCGGTCATAAACCCGAATGATGAGGTGATTATCCCCACCCCTGCATGGCCTTCGCACATTGGAATGGTTGAGGTTTGTAATGCGACCCCCGTGATGGTGCCTACAACGCATGAAGAGGGTTTCAAGCTTAGCGCCGCAAAACTGGAAGCCGCGATTACACCCAAAACCAAATTACTACTGTTGTGTTCGCCATCCAACCCGACGGGGGCGGTTTATTCGACCAAAGCACTGGCTGACCTTGCCGAAGTTTTACGTCGTCATCCCCACATCCTGATTATATCCGACGATCTTTATGAACATATCGTTTTTGATGACAATCGCTTTGCCACTCTGGCCGCTGTTGCACCAGATTTGCGCGATCGCATCCTAACCGTGAATGGTGTTTCCAAAGCTTATGCCATGACGGGCTGGCGTATCGGTTATGCGGGTGGGCCGGAATGGTGGATGAACGGCATCCGCAAAATCTCATCACAGATTAATGGCGGGCCGTGCTCTATCAGTCAGGCCGCCAGCATTGCCGCACTGGATGGGCCGCAGGAATTCCTGTCAACATGGCGCGATACTTACTGCAAAAGACGCGACATTGCCCTTGAAGGCTTGGCCAAAATTGACGGCCTTAATGTCGGCAAACCAGAAGGGGCTTTCTACCTTATGCCCCATTGTGGTGGGTTACTGGGTAAGAAAACCCCCGATGGTCAACCCATTGAAACATCCACTGATCTGGCGTCATATTTGCTAAATGAAGGTGTTGTTGTTGTTCCGGGTGCGGGTTTCTTTTGTGATCCATATTTCCGTATGTCCACCGCCACGTCTGAGGCGAATATCATCGAAGGCATTCGTCGCATGACTTCCGCCTGCAACGCATTAGTATAGGAAAACCCCATGACTTTATCTATGTCCGCATTTGCGCATAACCTGACATATAACGACCTGCCCGAACCGTTATTTCGCGTCTTGCGGCGCAGCTTTCTAGACACCATGGGGGTTGCCGCAATCGGGTCAACCACAGAACTGTCTGATCTGGCCCGCAAAGGCGCATTGGCAGTTTTTGGTGCTGGCACTGCAGGAAAAACACGTATCTTGATGGATGGACGCCAACTTAGCCCCGCAGGGGCGGCAATGGCGGGGGCCTTTATGGTCGACAGTATTGACGCCCATGACGGTACATCCCCCAACAAGGGCCATGCAGGGTCTGCAATTTTCCCCGCATTACTGGCTGTAGCAGACGCCATGCGCACAAACGGCACACCCATAACGGGCAATGATTTTGCCACATGGCTGGCCGTAGCATATGAAGTCAGCTACCGCGCGGGCCAAGTGCAACATGCGACTTGCGCCGATTATCATACCTCTGGCGCATGGACAGCCGTAGGCGTAGCTGCCGCTTGCGCAAAAATGCTTGGCTGCGATGGTGAAATGATCCGCCATGCCGCCGGCATCGGTGAATATCACGGGCCGCGCAGCCAGATGATGCGTTGCATTGATTTTCCAACCATGCTGCGCGACGGCGTTGGTTGGGGCGCGCCCACGGGTGTAACCGCCGCATACCTTGCCCGCGAAGGCTTTACAGGTGCGCCCGCATTAACCTGCGAAGGTGATGATGCCGCGCCTTTCTGGGTTGATTTAGGGGGTACATGGCTGACAGTTGAACACACCCATTACAAACCCTATCCTTGTTGTCGCTGGGCGCATCCGTCCCTTGATGCAGTGCACGAATTGATGACGAAAAATAACCTAACACATGACCGCGTTAAAGCTGTGAACATTAAAACTTTCCACAACGCCACACGGCTTGCAGGTCATGAACCCCAAACATTGGATGATTTCACCTATGCCATCGCATTCCCCGTCGCCGCAATGATTGTGCGCGGACAGGTTGGCGTTGATGAGCTGACACCAGAAACCCTGCAAGACCCCGATATTTTGCGCGTTAGCCGCGCCACCACCTTAATTGACGATGCCCACATGACAAAAATAAGTGAAGGTAAACGCTGGGCGCAAGTCACCATCATTGATATGGATGGCACTGAATACATCGACGCACCCCGCACCCCGCGTGGCGACACCGATTTACCATTAAGTGACGCGGAAATCAGCACCAAGTTTCACGGTTTCGCCGACCCTGTTATCGGATTGGAACGGGCTAAAGAAATAGAAGACCTGTCGGCAAAATTCGATACGCTGGATGCGAAAGGTTTCGCACGGTTGATGGATTTGTGCCTTTCAGCGCCTTAATACATCAAACCCCATCAACAATAATCGCTGTGCATTCTGCATTGGCATGGCGAATGGCCTGCACGGGCTTATAATCTTCGCTGTCTAAAAAACCACGTGCCGCTTGCATATCTGGGAATTCTACAATCACGATACGGGTTGGCGACCATAAATCAGCTTCAACCACATCCATATCGCCACCACGTGTGCGATAAATACCGCCATGCTTTTCTGCTAATGGCTTAGCCTTAAGCTTATAAGTTTCGTAAGCGTCCAAATCATTGATCTTCGTGTCTACTATCAAATACGCTGGCATAGATTTTCCTTAGGGTTTTACTAAATTGCAGTCACCCTAGCCGCCAAAAAAGCGACGGTAAATCCAAATTAAAACTATCGCACCCACTAAGCCGCCAACAAACATGCTTAGCACACTTGAAGCACCAACAAACAACACGAACAGGCCGCGTAAAAATATACCGCCAAAGATTGCACCCAACACACCGATTGCTATGGCCACAAGCGCGTTTACTTGCAAGCCCATAAAACGCACCGCTAGAAAACCAGCGGCTGCACCCACGATAAGTGTAAGAATAAATGGCATAAACGATCCTCCTATTCATATCTATATAGTGTGTTTTTATCGAATTTTAAGGGGAATGTAAGTATTTCAATCTATATAAAAAGGCAGCCCACACACATATGCAGACTGCCTAATGTCATAATTCGCCAAATATGAACGCTTATTTCAAATCAGATGGGGCAACATATTTGATGGTTTTCCAGTGTTCTTCAGATTTTTCCAAATTCCCAGAAATATCTTTTGTCCACAAACCAACAACATGAGGTGAAAGGTTCAAATAAAGTTTCTCATCAACGATTTTCCATAACTTCGGGTCACCATCAAATTTATAACCCAATGCTGCACCATATGCACAGTACCCACCATATGCAGGCGTGTAAGATGCAGGGTTAGCTACGAATGTTTTCTTGTTTGCCTCTGAAACAAAACGGTATGTTGCATCTTCATGAACCGCTACAATATCAACTAATCCCTCTTTTGGGCCATCTTGAAAATACGAAACAGGGTCATATCCACGTAAAGCCAAACCAGTTGTTGTTGCATTAATCTCTACACCTGCGGCTAACGCAGTGGTTACTGTAGCTGTTGCTAGGGCCAGCCCTAGGGCTGCGGCTTGTATATATGATTTCATTTTGTCACCTTTCTGGCACTCATGCCAGTTTTTGTTTATGTTATAGTACCAACACGCTTGTATTGATTAAATTAGGAACTATCATTCTGTACCAAATGGTACAAAACAAGTTTCCGTGACAGAAAGTAACAAATGGCACGCCCCAAAGAGTTCACAGAAGACAAAGCCCTTGATGGTGCGATCGATATATTTTGGAAACGGGGATATGCCAGAACCACGTTACCAGATTTACTAACCGCAATGGGAATAAGCCGTGGCTCTTTTTACGCAGCTTTCACCGACAAATATACCACCTATTGTTTGGCACTTGCGCAATATCACACCGTAAACTTGGCGAATATGCTTGCCAAAATGCGCACACAAACCAGCCTTCCTTTGGTTGACCGTCTGCTTTTCTTGTTTGAAGATATGAACCCGTCTAGCCCTTTTGACAGTCGCTTGGGATGTTTTATCTGCAACACGATGGTAGAATTCGGCACCACTGACCCAATCATTGCGCAAAAAGTAAATCAGATGGCCAACGATATAGAGGCTTGTCTATATGATATAGTGCGCGAAAGCGGCAAAGATACAGCCACTGCCAAGTACCAATCCAAGGCGATATTACAACTATATCTAGGGGCGCAGGCGGTTCATAAATCTGGTGGTAATGTGATTGATTTCAGAACTTATTTACAAGCTATTGTCGCTTAATCACGCCCTAATTCCGCGCCTTTAGGCAATGGTAAACCCCGTAAAAAATCCACCGCATCCATTGCGCCCTTACCAGCACGTTGCAAACGCAATAACTGAACCGCACCGTCCCCACATGCCACAGTCAAAGCCTCATCCAAAACTGTACCCGCAGGCCCTTGCCCCTTTGCAAGTGTGCTGTTCAAAACCTTCACCCGCTGCCCGTCCACTTCAAACCATGCACCTGGAAATGGGGATAAACCTCGGATCAGTCTATCCACTTCAACGGCAGGTTTTGCCCAGTCAATCTCTGCCTCGGATTTGTCGATCTTTAACGCGTAAGTAACACCCTCATCCGCTTGTGCGACAGGCGTTAAATTCGGCAACTCAGCCAAAGCCTGCACAATCAGTTTCGCACCCATCCCAGACAACCGATCATGCAGCACCGCCGTTGTATCTGTTGGCATAATATCGGTATCTTCATGCAGTAAAACTGGCCCCGTATCCAACCCCTTTTCCATCTGCATAATACACACACCAGTTTGCGCATCGCCGGCCATAATTGCGCGATGAATGGGGGCGGCCCCACGCCATCGCGGCAGCTTAGACGCGTGAATGTTCAAACACCCCAATTCAGGCGCATCCAACACTGCTTGCGGCAAGATCAGACCGTAAGCTACAACCACCGCAATATCTGCTTTCAAATCCGCGAAAGATTTAATTTCGGCGGGGTCTTGAAAATTCAGTGGGTGACGCACAGGTAAATCAAGGCTTTCCGCTAACGACTGTACTGGGGAAGGCCTAGACTTTTTACCACGACCTGCAGGGCGTGGGGGTTGGCTGTAGATGGCCACAACTTCATGCCCTGCGGTCACCAAAGCTTCCAACACGGGTACAGAAAAATCAGGCGTTCCCATAAAAATGATGCGCATGACAGCTACCCTTTCCGCTTGGCCAGTTTGGCAGCTTTTACCAATAACATCTTACGCTTTACAGGCCCAAGATGGTCAAAAAACATCTTGCCGTTCAAATGGTCAATCTGGTGCTGCACAGATGTGGCCCAAAGCCCCACAAAATCACGCTCAATAATATCACCCGCCTCATTCATATACTCAACAGTTACCGCACGCGGGCGTTCCATTTTAACCCAAACACCCGCAAGATTAGGGCTACCTTCTTCATGCGCGCGTAATTTAGCCGAAGAATGTAAAACTTTCGGGTTTGCCATACGCACCGGCTGGTCATGCGTATCGGAACAATCCACAACAGCCAGTCGCAGATTTTCACCGATCTGGTTTGCCCCCAAACCAACACCGGGCATCGCATACATGCTATCCAGCATATCTTGCCATATCCTGGCCACCTGATCGGTAATCGCCTCAACAGGGGTGCAAACTGTGCGCAACCGCTTGTCGGGGTACGGGATAAACCGACGTATCGCCATCAGGCACTCGCCCGCTCTTTTTTCAACTTTTGCATTTTCTTGGTAATCATAGATTTCTTCATGCGGCTAAGATAGTCGATAAACAAAACCCCGTTCAGGTGATCGATTTCATGCTGTGCGCATGTTGCCCAAAGTCCTGTAAAATGCTCTTCTTGCTCTTTGCCTTCCAAATCCCAAAACGCAACTTTCACCTCAGCAGGGCGCGTCACATCTTCATACATACCCGGAATAGACAAACAGCCCTCTTCATGGGTGTTTTCTTCTTCGCTAGTCCAGATCACCGTAGGATTAAACAAAACCATTGGCGCGGCTTCATCTTCTTCTTTATCGGTGCAATCCATCACAAACATACGTTTCAACTTACCCACTTGCGGGGCTGCAAGCCCAACGCCGGGTGCATCATACATGGTGGCTAGCATTGCGTTGCCCAAAGCCTGCGCATCATCATCAACCCGATCAAACGGGCTGCACAGTTTTTTCAGACGCGGGTCTGGGTGGATCAGGATCGGTAATATTTTCATACTTGCGATTTAGGCGAAAGCTGGCTTGGTTTCAAGTTCGATCATTGTATCAGCCCCATGGGTACAAAAATCCCCTTGCCCCTATGCGCCTAATAAGTAATCTGCCCGATAAAGGGGACCCACATGAGCTTTGATGAAATTATTGACCGCCGAAATACCCATTCCAGTAAATGGGATAATATGGAAAAAATCTACGGCGTCAGCCCTGATGATGGTCTTGCCATGTGGGTGGCCGACATGGATTTCAAACCACCCCAATGCGTATTAGATGCGGTTACCAAACAGATTGCACATGGGGTATTGGGGTATTTCACTGATACCACATCTTACAACAATGCCATTTGCGGCTGGATGTCCCGCCGCCATGGTTGGAACGTTGATCCAAACGGTATTTTTACAGTTCACGGCCTTGGCAACGGCACCGCCCTTTGTTTGCAAACCTTCACTGATCCGGGTGATGCAATCGTATTATTTACACCTGTTTACCATTCTTTTGCGCGTATCACCAAAGCATCAGGGCGTACCGTAACCGAATGCGAGATGAAAAATAACAACGGTCGCTATGAATTAGACTTTGATGCATATGACGCGGTTATGACCGGCAAAGAAAAGATGATGATCTTTTGCTCGCCACATAACCCCGGCGGACGTGTCTGGTCACAATCAGAGCTGCAACAGGTCGCGGATTTCTGTGTAAAACACGACCTGATCCTTGTTTCCGACGAAATCCACCATGATCTGGTTTTTTCAGGCCAAAAACACATCCCAATGCCCAATGCCGTCCCTGCCATTTCCAACCGTTTGGTGATGATGACTGCAACCAGTAAAACCTTCAATCTTGCAGGCAGCCATACAGGCAACGTTATTGTTGAAGATGCCATTTTACGCCAGAAATTTGCCGACACAATGAGCATGCTAAGCATTTCCGCCAACAGCTTTGGCCTTTATATGGCCGAAGCCGCCTATACGGGTGGGGATGCATGGGCCGATGATCTGGTGGCATACCTTACTGAAAACAAACGTGTGTTCGACGAAGGTATCAACGCAATACCGGGCCTGAAATCCATGAAACTTGAAGCGACTTACCTTGCATGGGTTGATTTTTCTGACACAGGCATGACCCGTGAAGAATTCACTGATCGTGTACAAGATGTGGCCAAAATTGCTACCAACCACGGCATCACCTTTGGCACAGGCGGTGAAAACTTCCTGCGCTTCAATCTGGGTTGCCCGCGTAGTGTGATTAAAGACGCGATTGCGCGGATGCAAAACGCATTTGGTGATTTGCAATAACCCCATAAACCGTTGCATCCCCTTCCTAGGAACGCCATAAAGGTCTGTAAGCATAACATCAGGACAGCTTTCATGAAAAATTATCTGGAATTTGAAAAACCATTGGCCGAAATAGAAGGCAAAGCCGTTGAATTGCGGGTGATGGCGGCACAAAGCGAAGATGACGTTGATGTCGAAAAAGAAGCGGCTGCCTTAGATAAAAAAGCCGACAAGTTGCTGGCAAAACTTTACAAAGACCTAACGCCTTGGCGCAAATGCCAAGTGGCACGCCACGCTGATCGGCCGCATTGTTCAGATTATATCAACGCGATTTTCACCGAATACACCCCGCTTGCGGGTGATCGTAACTTTGCCGACGACAGTGCTATCATGGGCGGCTTGGCGCGCTTTAACGATCAACCCGTTGTGGTGATCGGTCACGAAAAAGGCAACGACACTAAATCACGCCTGCACCATAATTTTGGCATGTCACGCCCCGAAGGTTACCGCAAAGCCATCCGCCTGATGGAAATGGCCGACCGTTTTGGCCTGCCTATTATTACCTTAATCGACACACCGGGCGCCTTCCCTGGCAAAGGTGCCGAAGAGCGCGGACAATCCGAGGCCATCGCACGATCCACTGAAAAATGCCTGCAAGTGGGTGTGCCCCTGATTTCCGTTATCATCGGCGAAGGCGGATCAGGCGGGGCGGTTGCCTTTGCATCATCCGACAAGTTGGCAATGTTAGAACATTCTGTTTATTCGGTAATTTCCCCCGAAGGCTGCGCATCAATTCTATGGAAAGACGCTGAAAAAATGCGCGAAGCAGCCGAGGCATTACGCCTGACCGCACAAGATTTGGTAAAACTAGGTGTGGCCGACGTGATTATCCCAGAACCCATGGGCGGTGCCCAGCGCAACAAAACCGAAACAATGGAAAATGTACGCCAGGAAATCACTGCAATGCTAAAAGAACTTAGCGGTGTTTCCCGCAAAAAACTAATCGCATCCCGCCGCAAGAAATTTCTGGATATGGGTAGCAAGGCACTGGTGGCGTAAGGTACAACCTAACAGCATGCGATCCCCGATCAAGTCGGGGATGACAACCGCCCACGATCACACACCTGTCACCCCCGATTAAATCGGGGGCCTCAACCATAGAAAATAATAAATATCATCAAAATTAGAAGCCTCTTTGTTTCCTTTATTTGCATGACCATAATTGGATGTGCTGTATCTGTTTGGACACATCGAGTAACAATAACAAATTACTCGATTAAAAAAATTAAGAACAGTTCTTTTAAATCAATTACGGGTGAAGACACTGGTCGTTCGTGGATTGAGAACTGGGGGGTTGATGGCTTTATTGTAGTTGAAATATTAGCAAACAAGAATATTTTAGATTTAACGAATAAGCACTCATTAAATTTTTATGTTGATGCATGGTTTTGTAAACAACCAAATAAGATAACTCATATGGGACAGCCTTCTTTGTTTGTTGAAGGTAAAAGCGTAAATAAATGGAGCGTGACTTCTGCACTAACGGGAAAAAAACTCGATCAGATCCCTTTTAAATATAATGGTCAGACCGTCTATAAATATAATATTGTGTTGTATCAAAATTGGGTAAAAGATTTACCTTTACCGGATGCATTTAAAAAAGACAAAAAACAAACTGTTTACCTAAAATATGATTTGAAAGACAATCCACAAGATATATGCATATCATTATCGGGTGGAGGTATGACTTCAGAGATAAAATCTAATGTGATAATAATCCCTGCATCAGACATACAAAAAGTTTTTAAACAATAATATTATGCTTTCGATTTAGCGCTACCTTATACACAAAGTCACAATCTTCATTTACATGTTGATGAAATTTATACTGCAAGATGGGTGGTTGTTGTTTTTGTATCTAAATATAAGAACACCATTTCCTAAAAAATCTGGACATTAACTATGAATGAAAAATGTAAGTTAACTAAGCTAGAAGCAGACGTACTAAACAAATCCTTAATGGAGTTTGTGACGCCCGCGCCAACATCTCATCAGCTTATCAATAATATTGAAGTTATTTCGCGCGAGTTTACAGGTAAGGGATTCTATACAGATTTTAAAGAGTCAACGCTGTTGAAAGTTTCTGATGAGCATTTCGAATTTACAGGCGGGGGCTGCGGTGCGGTATTAAATGCAGAAATTCTCGTAGGATTTCTTTTATTTATAAAAAAGGGTTATTTGTATTCGCTTGAAGGGTACACTTATTCCGACCCTTGGCCATCAGAAATCAAATCATTTACTATAGATGATTAACTTGAGTTTAAATCAATATATCGGTGAAGTAATATTCGGGTGTGTATGGGCGCTGATTTTTTGTGAAAACACTTTAAAAACAACTTATTAACCCCATGTCCCAACTGGGACATCCCAAAAACCTACCCTACCACATCGACCCTTTCGCCCGCTCTGGCCACTCTTTATCATAAGCATCACCATCAAAACCCTCGGCCTTTTGTGCCTGTAAAATCTGACCCGCCGATGGCAACGCGCTGATGTTTGGCCAATTTTCCACATCCCAAAGCCCTGCCCGCATCACAGCACGCGCGCATTGAAAATATATCTCTTCGATATGGATCACAATTACAGATCTAGGTTGCTTTCCTTTCACCACGAACCGTTCCAACAGGTCAGGTGCAACAGATATTTCCGCCCGCCCATTCACCCGTGTCACAATATCAGAACCCTTGGTAAGCAGCATCAACGCCACACGCCCGTCACACACGATATTGCGCAGGCTGTCCATACGGTTATTACCCCGCCGATCAGGCATCGCCAGTGTTTGCGCGTCCAGCTCAAACACCACCTCACCCACATCGCCACGCGGGCTGGCATCCACCCCTTCGGGGCCAACTGTTGCCAAGGCACAAAAATTGCTGGATGCAATCCATGCCCGATACTCAGGGGTAATAAGTGTTGCCACTTTTACCAAAGACGCAACACTTGGGGGGCCGTAAATTTGCTCTAGTTCTGCAATGTCTTTAAGAATTGTCATTCAACTCACCTTAAACCCTGCCTCTTCCATCAACTTATTTGACGCAGTTTCTATCCGTGTTTCCAGCTCTTTTGTGAAAACTTCCAACTTCAACCCGTCTGGCATCGGTTCAAGATATTCAAAAACCACAACACCCGGATGCCGCAACAGGCCGCGTTTGGGCCAGAAAACACCTGCGTTGGTTGCCACAGGAATACACGGCTTGCCCATACGTTCACAGATCACAGCCGCACCGATTTTATAGGGTTTAAACGTTCCGGGCGGCACACGCGTGCCTTGCGGATAAATCACAAGTTGTGACGGATCGCCCGCGTTACGTTCAATCCCTTTCATCATCTGCCCAACCGCTTTTGACTTGTCACCACGCTTCACGGGGGCCGCCCCAATACGCATGGCGTAAAACCCTAGGATCGGTGCCCATTTCAATTCGCGTTTCATCACGTAATTGGCCCGTGGCAACAAATACATATGCAAAATAACATCCAGAAAAGACTGGTGCTTTGACGCAATCACAATATCACCTGTGGGAACTTCACCGCGTATTTCATAGGTAATACCGCATAAAACCCGCGCCAGCCACAAAACCGTAACACAATACAGCTTCATAACCTTATAGGCCCAATTACGGGACAGACCTGCAGGAATGGCCCCCAGAACACCTAAAACCAGCATAGCGACATACATCAGAACGATGAACAGAATAGATCTGATGTACTGTGAAATTAAACCCATTTATGAAATCCTTTTCAATGCACGAAGTGCGGCACTGCGTGTGGCCCAAAACGCCACAAATGCAGCAAGAGGTGGAATAATTAGCGGCAACAACCAATGCCAACCTTCAAAGCCCAACCCTGTTAAAAATGCGCCTTCCTCTGCCGCAGCGGGCAAAAAGAATATCGCCAACATACTGGCCCCAGTACCGATAAAAGCACCCACCAAAGCGCGCAAAGTATAGCGGCGCACAAAGGCCCGCGCGATATAAACATCACGCGCACCTACAAGGCGCAAAACAGATATGACCTGACCGTTTGCAGCCAATGCAGATTGTGCTGAAAGAGTTATCATCGCGGCAGTCGATGCTGTTATCAACACTATGGCAACCGCACCCAAAGACCGCAATCGGTTCGCAGCTGTCACCAAAGGCCTACGCCATCTTGTATGATCGTCCAAAATTGCCCCGGGTGCCTCGGCACTTAAACGTAAGCGCAGCCCTTCCATATCTGGGCCGTTGTCAGCTTCTACAACCTCTACCAATCGTGGGATCGGCAGGTTTTCCAATGGCAGATCAGGGCCAAACCACGGCTCTAATAAGCGGCGTTGTTCTGCGTCAGTCATCACCCGTGCGGTAGCAATACCCGATGTGGTTTCCAGCACATTCATCACTGCAGCTAATTGCGCCTGCATTTGCCCTTCGGGGGCAGAAATACGGATTGTTGTTGTGCGGGTTAATTCACCCGACCAGCGATCGGCAAGTCGCCCTGTTGCCAGTGACAACGCCATTGCAAACACTGCCAGAAACGCCATAGAGGCGGCAGTGAATGTGGTAAGGTTTGCAGTATAACCCGATGGTGGTACAACTTTATCTGCAGATTTGTCGCCCGATAAAATAACCTTCATGTTACCCAGAAATACAGACAGCCCGCTCATAAGTCCGCACCTGCTTGTTGCACCCGATAATTTGCAATGCGCAAAACCCGCGTTGCCACTTGTGCTTTAGCCATACGTATTAATTGCAAATCATGGGTCGCAATAATTACAGTTTTACCCATTTTGTTCAGCTCGACCAATAGCGTTAGAATTTTCTGTGCCATTTCCCAATCCAAGTTCCCTGTGGGTTCATCTGCCAAAATCAAATCAGGCGACATCACAACTGCACGGGCTAAAGCGGCACGTTGGCGTTCCCCACTGGATAGTTCGGGGGGTAATGCGTTCATATGCGACGACAAACCAACCCA
Organism: uncultured Paracoccaceae bacterium; assembly: GCA_913061275.1. Lineage (GTDB taxonomy): Bacteria > Pseudomonadota > Alphaproteobacteria > Rhodobacterales > Rhodobacteraceae > Amylibacter. The sequence continues at coordinate 48,686 of CAJXSR010000003.1, forward strand.
TGAAATCAAGTCTTGGAAATTGGCATCATCCAATTCCCCAGCGCGTCCAGATACCTGCAAGGGCATGCGTATATTATCCATCATCGTCAAATGGTCGATAAACTTACAATCTTGGTGTACGACGCCAATTCTGCGTCTGATTTGCGCTATATCTTCACGATGCAACCCACGAACATCCCGATCTAATATACGAAGGGTTCCGCGCGTCGGCATCAGTGCTTGATAGCACAGTCGCAAAAACGTGGTTTTACCCGATCCAGAAGGACCTGTAAGAAAATAAAAGCTGCCAGGGGCCACATCTAGATTAACTTCCGTTAAAATATCACGACCACCATAACTAAAGCCTGCGTCTTGTAATTGCAGCACTGCCCACTCCGAATCTTGTTTTGGGTATCATCTATTACCTTTACCTCTCTTGCAATCGTTACAAAAGCTTACAAATACTTGGAATAAACAGCTTTCCTAGCTACAAGGGATATGAGGAAAGATTCGATCAGCTTATTGATCGGGCAGCAAGAACGGGGAACACATGCGGCTGATTTGCCCAAACTGCGTCGCTCAGTACGAAGTCGACGAGGATGTCATTCCACCTGAAGGGCGGGATGTGCAATGCGCAAACTGTGGCCACAATTGGTTTCAGGACTCGTTAAAGATGCTTTCAACAGAAGCCGCTGATATTTCCGAAAACGGCGATCCTGATAGTGATGTGCCCGCTGAGCTTTTCAATGATCTGGAAGGTAAACTGGACAGCCAGTTCATAAGCACACGTGCACAGACAGCCCCCCAACCAGATACTATAGAACCAGAAGTTGCCAGCGACGATTTTCAAGTTGAACGCGCAGCCGCCATGCCCTCTAGCAAGCTAGATCAAGAAGCCCTTGATATGCTGCGTGCCGAGGCTGAATATTCCAGCGGTGAAAAACCGCCCGCGGTTACACAAGAAGAAATAACTGCGCCTGACCCAGAACCTACGGTTGAAGAAGAACCTGTATCAAAAGTTGAAGAACCCCCTGTCGTTCCTGTAGAACAACCGACAAAGGCCGATGCGGTTAATAATGATTTGGATGAAATTCGCCGACGCATTATGGAAATGGAAACCCATGAGCCAGAACCAGCATCAGAGCAACAATCCGAAGACCTTAAACAACCTTTAGAGCAAGAACCTTTACCAGAACCTGCGGAAATGCCTATCGTTCCCGAAGAAGTAAATGCGCCAACTGATGAAGAGCCAGTTCAGGCACAACCAGTCTTAGATAGTGACAACCCATTTTCCAGACCTGCACGCAGGCAAACCCAAAATGCAGATCGCACAGAAAAGCAATACGAAGAAAACATCCCCCAGGAAGCACCTGTGGAACATGTTGCAAACGATCCTGTGGATGAGGCAGCTATAGAGGCTGTTGCAGACCCAGATGAAACTGCGGCCCCAACTGACACTCCATTTCGCAAAGTTAGTTCTGCAAACAACCCTGACAAACAAGATGATCTTTCTGGCGATTCCAAAGAACCTAATACTTCGCGCAAAGATATGTTGCCAGACATTGATGTGCTTAGTTCTGAAATTGCCCAAGAAGCTGAACAAACGACATATGTACATCAACCAGTTGAAGATAAATCCAAGAAAGCCAAAACGGGTTTCTTCAAAGGTTTCGTATATGCGTTATTATTGTATGGAATAATTGCGGTTATATACCTGCAAAAAGGTTTGATTGTTGAATATGTGCCACAAGCAGAAGGTGTGTTGAACTTCTTATCCACTGCTGTCGAAAAAGGGGCCGCACTAATAAGCCCGATTGTGGATATGATAAAACAGCTTATCGGGTAGCGTTCAAAACCAGCAGGCCTAAAATCTGTCCAGCAAACGTTCCAAATAATCCAGCTCTTGTTGTGGGCGTTCGCGTTCGCCTGTTCTGCGGCGAATTTCCTTTAGGATGTCTTTAGAACGCTGTAATTGCTCATTTGAATGCAATAGTTGTTGGTTGGTTTGTGCGTTTCTTGGGTTTTTTGTTGAACGCCCCAGCGGATCTTGCCCGTCGGGCCCCACAGTTTCACCATTTTGCTGGCCTTCGCGGGATTGCCCGCGTTCGGCTTGCTGATTGGCTTCATTTAATTGGCGCATCCCATTACGTAATGCTTCAACCGCGTCCGCCTGATTATCCAGCGCATCAGCGCCACGTCCTTGTTCTAGATTATCCCGCGCTTGCCCCATTTGGCGTTCTGCTTCTCGCAATGCATCGCGTGCGGCTTGTCCTGCCTCACTGTCATCAGCACCCAAATTCCCCAGTTGCTTATCCACCATGTCACGCAGGGCTTCTTGGCGTTTGGCCAAATCGCTTTGCGCACCTGATTGTTGCCCCGATTGCCCCTGTTCTTGGCCTTCTTGTTGGCCTTCTTGATTTTGCCCTTGCTGTTCACCTTCTTGGTTTTGACCGTCTTGATTGCGGTTAAATTCATCTTGCATCTGTTGAAAATTTTCATCCGCAAGCTCTTGTTGTTCTTGCAAACTGTCTTGCAAACCCTCGCCAGAATTTTCGCCAGCATCACCGTTTTGCGGATCACCTTGTGTGACTTGCATATTTTCCAGCATCTGCTGTAATTGATCCATCAGTGCCTGCGCTTCATCCATGCGGCCCTGTTCCATCAATTCCTGAATTCTATCCATCATTTCCTGAATCATTTCAGGTGAAACTTGTTGGATGTTTTCATTCCCAGCCTGTTGGTCTTGGTCTTGTGGTTGGGCGTTTTCGGCCAGTTGGCGCAAATATTCATCTGTTGCCTTACGCAATTCATCCATTAGCTCGGCTATTTCTTCATCGGTCGCACCGTTTTTCATCGCCTCTGAAAGACGCTCTTGTGCGCGCTTTAATCGCTCGGCTGCATCCGATAGATCACCATCCTCTATTAACAATGCCGCACGCCATAACGTTTCGGCCATATCAACCTGTATTGCATCTGCAATCGGACGGTTTTCAGTATATCCGATACGCCGAATAACCGCGCGCACCATCAAATATGCCCGCGCATTTTGAAATCCATCCTGTGGTAAATAGGTCAAGGTCTTAAGGATCATCGCCGCACGATCTACATTGGCTCTGTTCCACAATACATCACGGCGTTGTTCAGCCAAAGCACCCGCAAGCGTGTCAAAAAATCGCTTTCCTGGCATCATCATGAAAACGGGCTCTATTGTGCCTGTTTGACCTGCTGCATCTGTTACATTTAACGTTATCTTAACAGGCAAACCAGCCCATGGGTGTTCAGCTAAGTTTTCAACTACAGTTTCAGTAAAATCTTTAACGTCTGCATGAAACGGAACAGGCAAATCAAACTTGATCGGCGCAAGGGTTTCAGGATCTGCGGTCAGCCCATAGCGACGATCGACCTTATCAAGATCAAGCGTAATTTCCACCACACCGCCTGTAATTCCATAATCGTCTGTCGTTGCATATGGTATTTGAATAGAACCTTGAACCGTGCGCGATATTTCATCTGTTAAGGTCACACTGGGGCGCATATCAGGGATCATATCAATGTCCCATTGCGCGATTGTTTTATATCCCGACTGTAATGCCAACATTCCAGATTTAGACAGTATGAAACTGCTTTCAGTTGACAGCTTACGCGCGTTTTCAGTTAACTCAGATACATCACTGACAATATCCAGCTCTATTCCGCTGTAATTACGTAAAACAATTTCTGTTCCCTCTGGCAGTTGCAATAGCCTTTCAGGTTCAATCTTATTCAGATAAATAGAAGGAAAGCCCGTATATGCAGGCGGTTCTGCCCAAGCTTCATAGCTTACAGTTTGGCCAGTTGTACCACTTGCCAAATCTTGTAGCGTTACCAACAATGATTGTTCTGAGTTGGCGCGGCCAAAAAATACCGCTGAGCAGAAAAACAACAATACAATCAAGCGCAATGCCCAAGGGTCTCTTTTGGATAGTCTAACGTGTGGTACTGCAACTTGCGATTTTTGTGCAAGCTTCGCCATGCGACTTTGGTGCAGCTGCCATAATTCCAATGAAGCTTCATCATTCGCGCCCAGATAAACTTTATCAACCAGACTGGTAACAGGGCTGCCCGCAACCTGTGCATCTAACCGTGCAATAGCATCATTTTGGCGGGCAGGAATAAATGCGCAAATACCGCGTATCACAAAAGCGACCAGCCCGATTGTCAATATCAGGTAAAAACCAATATCAAACGGGGTGGGAATAAGCGCATGCATCTGCCATATCAAAAAACCTAGTATAGCAAGCAACACAACAGCACTGGCCCAAAAAGTACGGGCAAACCGTTCAATATTTGCCGCCAGCCCAGACGCAAATATTTTGACCCTCATCGATCTGTTCAATGAAGCTATACGTTGTTTTTTATCTATCTCTGGCTGAACCATCAGCCGCCTTTCCGTCAAAAGGCTCTAAAGCCACTCAGGAACCTTATCGCGATTTATCATCTCATCATAGCTAGGACGCGGGCGAATAACAGCAAATTGATCGCCACTAACCAGAACTTCGGGGATCATCGGGCGGGTATTATATTCCGACGACATTACCGCACCATAGGCACCAGCAGAACGAAACGCCACCAAACCACCATCCGCCACAGGCGGCATATCGCGATGTTTGGCAAAAGTATCACCCGTTTCACACACCGGGCCAACAATATCCACGGTCTTTAAATCCGCGCCGATTGTAGGTTCAATCACAGGGATAATATCATGATGTGCTTCATACATCGCAGGACGAATAAGATCATTCATAGCCGCGTCGACAATCAAAAAATCGCGCGTCTCACCCGCTTTATTATAGATCACAGACGTGACCATAATACCCGCGTTCCCCGCCACCAGACGGCCCGGTTCTATTTCTATTTCACAACCCAGATCACCTACAGTCTCACGAATAACCTGACCGTAATCCATCGGTAAAGGCGGGGCTTCATTGGAACGTGCATAAGGAATACCCAAACCACCGCCCAAATCCAGACGGCGGATATTGTGACCATCGCTCCGCAACTGTTCAGTCAGTTCACGCACTTTCAGGAACGCTGTTCGAAACGGTTCAAGGTCTGTTAACTGGCTGCCGATATGCACATCCACACCGATCACATCAATGCCGTCCATAGCACCTGCAACCGCATAAACGCGGCGCGACTGTGCTATGGGAATGCCAAACTTGTTATCCGATTTTCCTGTGGCAATTTTCGCGTGTGTCTTGGCATCCACATCAGGATTTACCCGCAATGTAATTGGGGCTTTGACGCCCAATTCACAGGCAACCGCGTTCAAAACCGCCAGTTCTGGTTCACTTTCAACATTGAATTGCCGAATGCCACCTTGCAACACGATGCGCATTTCATCGCGCGTCTTACCTATGCCCGAAAACACAATCCGATCCCCCGGAACACCCGCCGCTTTGGCCCGCAGATATTCGCCCACTGAAACCACATCCATGCCAGCACCCAAATCGCCCAGCACCTTTAGAACTGCGACATTGGAATTGGCTTTCACTGCATAACAGACCAGATGATCCATACCTTCCAATGCCTCATCAAACACCCGAAAGTGCCGTTCAAGCGTGGCTTGCGAATAGGCATAAAATGGCGTGCCAACACTGGCAGCTATTTCTGCAACAGAAACATCCTCGGCGTGTAGAACGCCCTGTTTATAAATAAAATGATCCATAGGTTCCCTATCGGATTGGGCGCGTGCGCAGATATAAAAACAATGGCAGCCCGCAAGAGACACCAAGCACAAGCGTAGCGGCTATGCAAACCAACGCAACCCCATAATCCTTGCGCACATAGGTTTCAGCCAATATCCACACCAGCACGGCTGCAGCCCCTATCAGCAAGTTCCACATCAACCCGCTACTTGCTGCAGTTACCATGCCGATAACATCAAACCCATTGTCGCTATACCAACGCAACGGCTGCAATGCGCCAACAATCGCCAAACCTAGATATATCGAGCGAAACATGTTGTCAGGACGCCAATGCTGCACGCGGCAAAGGATCACCCTTTACCCCGCACGATACCACTGTGAACCCCAATGCAAAAATCACTAACAAACGCAAAACCATCACCCGATCTCCTTATTCCAACGCGCCACCTGTTCAAGCACCCGCTTTGGTGCAGTGCCGCCATAGCTTAACCGTGAGGCCACAGAATTATGCACACCAAGCACCCCGAAAACTCCATCTGTTATATCTGCACAAACTGACTGCATCTGTGCAAGTGTTAGATCTGGCAAATCAACGCCGCCGTCTTCGGCCATTTTCACCAAAGCACCCGTCACATGATGGGCATCGCGAAACGGCATGCCTAATTCACGCACCAGCCAATCGGCCAGATCAGTCGCCGTAGAAAAGCCAGTGGCCGCCGCCACTTCCAGACTATCCTTGTTAGGGGCCATATCGCCCACCATGCCAGTCATCGCGGCCAATGCCAGCATTAAACTGTCAGCGGCATCAAACACCTGCTCTTTATCTTCTTGCATATCCTTGGAATAAGCCAGCGGCAGACCCTTCATAATCGTCAACAACGCAACCAATGACCCGTTAATCCGTCCAACCTTGGCACGGATCAATTCCGCCGCATCAGGGTTTTTCTTTTGTGGCATAATGGATGAGCCTGTGCTGAAACGATCTGACAGGGTCACAAACTTAAACTGCGCCGATGACCAAATCACCAATTCTTCTGCAAAGCGGCTAAGGTGTGTGGCACATATTGAAGACGTTGATAAAAATTCCAACGCAAAATCCCGATCTGAAACCGCATCCAAAGAATTCGCCGATGGGCGGTCAAAACCCAAAGCACTTGCCGTCATATCCCGATCAATCGGAAAGCCAGTTCCCGCCAAAGCCGCCGCACCAAGTGGGCTTTCGTTCATCCGCACCCGCGCGTCTTGCATCCGTGAACGGTCCCGCGCAAACATTTCCACATACGCCATCATATGATGGCCCCATGTTACAGGCTGGGCCACTTGCAAATGCGTAAACCCTGGCATCACAACGTCAGCACCTGCTTCGGCCTGCACCAGTAACGCTTTCATCAATGCTTCCAGCCCGACAACGACCGCGTCCATCTGATCGCGCACCCACAGTTTGAAATCCAGCGCCACCTGATCGTTGCGCGAACGCCCCGTGTGCAACCGCCCTGCAGGCTCACCAATTAAATCCTTCAGCCGCGACTCCACATTCATGTGAATATCTTCCAGTGCTTTAGAAAACTCAAACTCGCCTGCATCAATTTCTGACAAAACCGTGAGCAGCCCTTCCCGAATGGCCAAAGCATCGCTATCTGTAATAATACCCTGTTGGGCTAACATCGCTGCATGTGCACGTGATCCTTCGATATCTTGACGCGCCATGCGCTGATCGAAATCGATAGAGGCGTTTATCGCCTCCATAATCGCGTCTGGGCCGCTGGCAAACCGCCCGCCCCACATTGCATTCGATTGTTTTTTGTCCGACATATCAGTAACCGTATTTTTGAGGCCGTAAATGACCCGTAAGTTTCTATTCGCCATGCTATACGCCGCCACAACGCTGGGCGCAAATCCTGTGTTGGCTGAACCGATAAATTTATCGGCTATTTCGGAACTGCGTGCGGGCGACATGAAAAAACTTTTGATCCACAAACAACCCAAAGAAATGGCATCTTTGGGCTTTCTGGATGAAAATGATGTGGAAACATCGCTGGAAGCCTACAAAGGCAAGGTTGTATTGCTAAACTTCTGGGCCACATGGTGCGCACCTTGCTTGGCAGAAATGCCCGCCATTGACGATTTACAGGCAGAGCTAGGCGGCGATGATTTTGCGGTCGTCACAATCGCCACCGGCCGCAACCCGCTTCCTGCGATCAAACGATTCTTTAAAAAAGCTGAAATAACTAACCTGCCGATCTTGCGCGACCCCAGACAGGCCTTTTCACGTGCGAACGGCGTGTTCGGTCTGCCCACAACCTTAATCTTAAATAAAGAAGGCTTAGAGATTGCAAGAATGCAAGGTGACGCCGACTGGCATTCAGATGAAGCATTACTTTTACTAAAAGCCCTGTTGCCAGAAGAAAAAGCAGAAACCGAAAGCTAAAACCTGTTTTCAAGAATAGCTTTCATACACAAATTGTGGCATCTCAAATGATATGACAAATCCAGATCGTATCACCGCCCAAATCGCATTCTTGACCGAAGCCGATAAACTGAAATCCGTCCTGCGCGGCACGTCGCTATGTGATAATTCACGGCGCGAAAATTCAGGTGAACATAGCTGGCACATCGCCCTATATGCGCTGATCCTTGCGGAACACGCCATAAACCCCATCGATATAAACCGTGTAATAAAGATGCTGCTGATCCATGACTTGGTAGAAATCGATGCAGGTGATGCACCTATTCACGGTAACCATGACCCTGTAGAGCAAGCCGAAAAAGAACAGCGTGCCGCTGATCGCATCTATAACCTGTTACCACAAGACCAAGCCAGCGAGCTACGCGCCCTATGGGATGAATTTGAAGCTTCAGAAACGAACGATGCAGTTTTCGCCAAATCCCTAGATCGCGCCCAACCCATTGTCTCTAACCTTGAAGCGGGTGGGCAATCTTGGGTGGATTACAATGTTACCCTTGAACAGGTAAACACCCGCGTCGGGGTTAAAGTTCAACGTGGCGCACCAGCGATCTGGGCCACCATAAAAACCCGTGTCGAGGCATGGTTCACGCAATCATAGAAAACCCGAACAAACCCTCCCGCCCGTCACGGGCAGCATCAAAGATGCCTTGTTCCCGTTGGGCCCAGCCCCCAGCGCTACCGCTTGGGGAAATTACCCGAAAACAGGTGCCCGATGGAAGTGGTCAGATGTCCGCTATGAGCCCGTTACTACGTTCGGCACTGAGGGCGGAAAACAGTCATTTTCTGCAGGCGCAAAGTGCAAAGTAAACTCGGATAGATGTGGAAATCGGTCATTCAGGATCAGGAAACCCGACTGAAAGACCCAGATGACCACTCAGAGCCCAACTCGGAACCAGCGGTTGCTTCGCAGACAAAACCTGCCCCGACTTGCTGTATGACGGCGCCTGCCCCTTTGTGGACTTTGATTTGAATGGAACTCGGTTGGCAGAGAAGGCTAACTCGACATTGGTATGCGGGGCTGCAATTTTCTCAGCACCAATGCTTTGAGAAACGCATAGCGCTTGAGCCGGACGAACCGCACTCAAATCCATCGGTTTGTGAAGAATATTCCGCCCCGAGGCCGTGCCAATTTCAATCAATCGAGTGGATCCCAGGTAGGCAAATGCGGAATGCGTTGAGTAGAAATACTCGATTACTCGTGCGTCGTATTTTGGTCCATTGTTGTCTCAATGAGAACATATTTCACCCATAGAGTAGCAGGAACATCCAACCAAGCGAAAGCCGTCGGAATACCCATGACCACCTCACCATTGGATAAGATAGCCCCCTTAAATGTGGTGTCAGTGGAATCTGAAGCCAGGCATTTGTTGAGGATGGCCGATGACATTGTTTTCAACATACCACAGACCGCTAAGCCAATTGCGCGCTGGAAGGAGGAACTTTGTCCTCTCGTCGGCGATCCGGTTTTGGAAACGGTCCGAGGTGAACGCGAACTGGACCGGCTCGCAATGAAGTTGCGCGACATTTGGATGAAAATCGCCTATGCCTATTCAGCTCCTCACTTAAAGTCTCCGCTTGAGGGTTCAAAGATAGAGTTTCCACTGGGTCGTGCGTCATCTTGCGGCTACGAGCGTGTTATTAATCCGGCGGTTCAGGAAAAAAGATGCGAGACATATCGGCCAACGCCCAGCGGATGGCGATCCCGTCACCTCCTATTTCGCAGCGGCATGGCAGCCATTACTTCATTGATACAAAACGTACGCCCACATTTATTTGGCCGTGATAGTGGCCCGATAATTTTGGACTATTTCGGTGGCTATTTTGAAACCAAACGTGTGTTTGATATGTTTTCTTCTCCGCTAATGTCGTTCCGACGCCACGAAAGTCAGGAACAACTTTTTCAGGCAATCGAAGAAGGAGAAGGCCAGCTCTTGTTTGTCGAGCCGGTCACCTACGATTGGGAAATGGAAGCATTGGACCTAGATAAATTTCTAATGGCACTTTCCCGCAGGAAACGATTGCCGAAAATGATAATCATCGACACTACCATTATTGGAAATGCCCTCCCAATAAGCCAATTGCTTTCGAAATTGCCGGGCACACCGCCGCCTATTTTGATGCAGATCAGCTCTGGATTGAAGCTTGACCAAGAAGGGCTGGAATTGGCGAACGCAGGAATTGTCAGCCTGTTTTGGTCGAAGACGGATGAATCTAAAGCTGCGTATACCCTATTCAGAAAGATGCGCTCCAGTCGGCACTACACAGGCGCCGGGCTCTCGGTTAGCGAGATTGCGTTACTGGATGTGCCATGGTTTCTAAACCGGGACCGATTCAATGCACACTGTCGGGTGATATTTGAGAACAACCGTCTTTTGGCTACAATCCTGGCTCCCGTAGTGGCTTCATCCAATGGGGTTTTTTCCCACGTGTCCCATCCCAGCCTAACCGAATTAGCCCATTTGCCTTGGGCAGTTGCTCCGTTTGTGATTTTTCATTTTCGTAAGGATTTAGACACCAAAGAGAACCATGCCAAACTGACAGCATCTTTACGCAGGCATTCTCGGAAAGAGGGGTTGGGATTTGGAACGGGTGCGAGTTTCGGCTTTCGCGGACATCGATATGAAATCATTAAGCCTAACAACATTCTTCATCCAAGTGGCGAAGCTAAAGGGGTTTTAAAGATAGCAATGGGATGCCGTTGTGGGCCGGTCCGAGATGAAATAATTCGTTTGATGAAAACAATCGCAAGTTCTTCAGCAATTCATGGCGACATCTAAACTATCCAGCTGGTGAATTGGTTTTTGTTTCCATGTCGAGCTTGCTTGCGAGGGTAAGGAGGATCAACATGATAGCTGTTTGCTCAACAATTGGCGGCGTGACGAAAGCATCTGCTTGGGCCGCGATTTGCCAAATGGGGTCGCTTCCTCCGCTCTCACACATTGCCGCTTTGGCATAGATCGGAGGAAGTGCAAGCCGTTGCCGCCATTTCTACGTCTGTGCGTGATGAGAAACATGGGGCTATGAAAAGTGGCGCGGTGGTAGTTCAGGCGGTTCGTTCTGGCTCACCTTGGTCATTCGTAGACCGTCGCAGGCTCGACAGCTATTGCCAACATCAAAGGGTAAAATGTCCGCACAGCGACCGTTCAAAGAATGTTCTCTAAGTGCAACCCTATTTGCCCAAAAAGGCAAGCGATGTGTGGCATTCTTTTTCGCTCCGCTAAAAATAACCCCTTAACGAACGTAAAAAGGAAAACCTTTAGGCACACCTAACATTCCGCTCTTCCAATTGGCCCCAAATATCCTCGCCGAAGGTATGAAACGTTAACACGCCCCGCCCCGTAAATGTGCCATACAGGTTCCATACCCTTTCCATACGCAGGTTATCACTGGTAGGCTAAACCTTAACCCACCGTGCGCTGCACTTCTTTATGTCGAAAGCACGTCACTTGATGGTCATTGACCATGCCCATAGCTTGCATAAACGCATAGGTAATCGTTGGCCCACAAAAGTTGAAACCGCGCTTTTTCAAGTCTTTTGAAATCTGCGTTGAAAGATCAGTGAAGGCAGGCACATCCGCTGCTGTCATGCAATTATTCTGTAGTGGCTTACCATCAACAAACCCCCACAAATAATTGTCAAACCCCTGATCTGCATCAATTTCTTGCCAAACGCGCGCGCCCTTAATCGCACTTTGGATCTTGCCACGGTGACGCACGATGCCAGCATCATCCAGAAGGCGTTCAATATCCGTTTCATCAAATTCTGCCACCTTATGCGGATCAAAGTCCGCAAATGCAGCCCGAAATCCATCGCGCTTTTTAAGAATCGTCAACCAACTTAACCCTGCCTGAAACCCGTCCAGCACCAGTTTTTCCCATAAAGCACGCGCATCCCATTCAGGAACGCCCCATTCTTCATCATGGTATTTTATATAAATTGGCTCTTTCCCAACCCAAGCACAGCGCTCACACATAGTTATCCTCATATTTTCAGTATGTTACGGTATCATTGGGCAGTTTACTAAAATTAGAACAAAATTGGAACATTTAACTTCAAATTAGGGGGTATGCGGGCATAACAAATGCACCCACACCAAATTGGAGCGTGTTACGTGTCAAATAAAAATGAGTTCTATCATACAAAAAACCTCAATAGCCCTTTGGATTATGCGTTAAAAAAACGTACGGAACCCATCATTGATATCGTGACACGCGCGATTGAACGCAAAAATGTTCTGTTAGCATACCAACCCATAGTGCATTCAAAAAAACCCTTTGAAGCCAGCGTTCTACGAAGGCTTAATTCGTATAATGGATGACACCCGTGACATTATCCCGGCAAAAGATTTCATAACAATCGTTGAATCACTTGAAACTGGGCGCGTGATTGACTGTATGGCACTTGAACTTGGTTTGAACGCACTCGCTGAATGTCCAACTTTAAGACTATCCATTAACATGTCTGCTCGTCGTATCGGGTACCCAAGATGGATGGAAACCCTTGAAAAAGGCTTAGAAATGGATGGCACTATTGCAGAACGCCTTATCCTTGAGATAACCGAAGACTGTGCCATGATGATGCCTGAGCTGGTAAAAGTTTTTATGACCAACCTGCATAAACGCGGAATTTCATTTGTACTTGATGACTTTGGCGCTGGCTACACTGCGTTTCGTTTTTTAAAGCAATTTCATTTTGACATCGTGAAAATCGATGGCCAATTCATACGGGGCATTAACTCGGATACAGACAATCAAGTTTTAACAACTGCGCTTGTCGCCATCGCAAACCAGTTTGATATGTTATCCATTGCCGAATGCGTGGAAACACAGGAAGAAATGTCTTTTCTACAAGAGCTGGGCGTTGATTGCTTACAGGGCTATCTTACTGGACGGCCTGAAACTATCCCCGCTTGGCGTGAAGCAGAAACGACATTACAGCATTATACATAGATACATTCTATAGGCGTTCTTCGTCACCAATAGGTAGTTTTCAATTCTACCTTACATCGAAAATTGTCACCCATATAGCAAATTCTCTATATCGAGAGTCGCGCTATTTCTTCTTTAAGTTTTAGTTTTTGCTTCTTTAAAGCAGCTATTTTTAGTGGGTCAGAGCTTGGCCGGCTTTGAAATTTTTCAACCTGATCCGAAAGTTGATCGTGTTTTTTCTTGAGTTCAGTGATGTGGGAACCCATGCTCATGTAGCACCTCCTTGTTAAATTTATACCACCACTCGATCATAAAAAATGAGTCGTGTCACGATTGAATATTAGGGGGTGTGGTTTACAAAAGATTAAAAGTGCCTGCACTCATTAATATCAAAGTATTAATGCATGCCCTTCACGCAATATGGCCTGCGCAATGGTCGAATACGCCCCAACATCAGCCAAGTGATCGTCACTTTTGTGGATAATCAATGGCGCCAATAAAGAGGTTGGCCCTTTAGTTCCTTTTCTTGCAGTTATCAAAACGCGTTTTGCTGCATGATCCATACGTGAGGCCAGTGGCTTTATTTTTATATCCCCTGCAACACGATTTAAACACGTTAGTGCCTCTGGTAAAATCTCGGTGCGATGAATGAAACTTATCTGCCCCTTTGGCTTCAACCGTTTCAAACCAACTTCTATCCACTCTTTAATTCCCAGTTCCATCACATAGGCTATCGATTTCCCCGTGTCCTTTGGGGCGGATACATTTTTTGCCCCGTAAAATGGCGGGTTAAACAGTACATGGTCAAAGCTTGTCCCAGAAATTTCCGCAGGCATTCGCATTAAATCGCCCTGCACTACCCTAGCGTCAGACGCATTCAGCACAATATTTTCTTGTGCAAGTTCAGCATAATATTCCTGCAATTCCAACCCAGTTATTAACAATCCAGTAACGCGCTTTTCCAAGCATAACATTGCAACACCAACACCACATCCCATTTCCAAAACAGACTGCCCAGCTTTGGCGGGTATACAAGCAGCCAAAAAAACAGGGTCAGTCGCCGCTCTGTAACCTTTTTGCGGTTGCAAAACAGTTACCGCGCCATTCAAGAATGAATCACGCGTGGTATTATCACGTTCATCCGTCATGGCTTTTCGGATAGTTCCACATCGTTATCACGCAATATAGCACTTGCCCGAAAATAATACTTATCTGCAATCATCAACCGCCGTGGCATCACACCGATTGACCCTTCAAGGATGCTCATATGTACATCTAAATCAAAACACTCTATTCCCTCTGCGCGCAACATTGCAGTTGCAAAAGGAATTAACGTAGGATCAGTTGTTCTAAAAAGTTCTTTCATAGGGAATACTTACCCTGTAGTACCTGAATTTGTCGAGCGTACTTATCACACTCTTAGGAAATGAATCGTGAAAAAACCTTTTGAACTGTTAGGGGAATTACTTGCAGATGATATGGCGGCTGTTAATGAACTGATTACCCAGCGTATGGCATCAGAACATGCACCCCGCATTCCACAAGTCACAGCACATCTGGTTGAGGCTGGTGGGAAAAGATTACGCCCGCTATTAACGCTCGCAAGTGCCAGAATGTGTGGCTATGACGGGCCATATCATGTTCATTTAGCCGCGACGGTGGAATTTATCCACACCGCCACTTTGCTGCACGATGATGTGGTCGATGAAAGCAACATGCGACGCGGGCGCAAAACGGCTAATCTGTTATGGGATAATAAATCATCCGTATTGGTTGGCGACTATCTATTTTCACGCTCGTTTCAGTTAATGGTCGAAACTGGCTCATTACGTGTATTGGATATTTTGGCCAACGCATCTGCCACCATTGCAGAGGGCGAAGTCCTGCAACTGACAGCAGCCCAAGACATTACAACAACCGAAGACATATATTTCCAAGTGATCCGAGGTAAAACCGCTGCATTATTTGCCGCTGCAACTGAGGTAGGTGGTGTTATCGCTGGGGCACCTGAAAGCAAGATAAACGGGTTGAATGCCTACGGCGATGCATTGGGGATCAGCTTTCAAATTGTTGATGATCTGCTGGATTATGGTGGCGTCAGCCAGTCTTTGGGTAAGAATACAGGCGATGACTTTCGGGAACGTAAACTTACTTTGCCTGTTATAAAAGCGATTGCCAAATCGGATGAGATCGAGCGCGCATTTTGGGAACGTGTTATTGTTAAAGGCACTCAAAATGACGGTGATTTTGAACACGCTATGACCTTACTACAAAAACACAAAACATTGGAAGAAACCAGAGATGCTGCAATTTTCTGGGGTGCTCAGGCCAAGGCAGCGCTAGACGTATTACCGCAATCAGAAATTCGGGATTTACTAACCGACCTGACAGATTTCATTGTAGAACGCGCTGTTTAAGCCCCTAATATACAGGCCTGAACCCACCAATCAGGATTATTATATGTGATATTTGCGGCAGCATTTGTTGCCTGTTTCTGTGATTTGAACAAGCCAAAACATGTAGCACCTGATCCAGACATCCGCACCATAAAGCCCCCGCTTTGCTTTAATGCGGTCAAACATTCGGTAATTTCTCGTGCAAACTGAATAGCAGGTTTTTCAAGGTCATTTCTTTGCATGCTTAAAAACACATCCATATCCTGCCCATTTTCGATCGTGTCTATTGGGCTATTCGTTTTATTTTCCAACGCCTTAAATATATCCGATGTGGCGACTGTCACTTTAGGGCAAACCAATACAGCGGCATAATTTGAAAATTCTGGTAATAGCTTTATCTGTTCGCCTATGCCCTGCATCTGACAGGATTTACTTTGCAAACAAACCGGCACATCCGCCCCCAGTGAAAGCCCCACATCATCAGGCAAAGCAGCACCCGTCATACGCACCATCGCACGTATTGTTGCTGCTGCATCAGCGGAACCCCCGCCAATTCCAGATGCAACGGGCAGGTCTTTTGTCAGCGTAATTGCGGCGCCTTTACAATTATTGGAAAATAACCGCGCTGCCTGCATAACCAAATTATCATCATTTGGCCCTAAATCACCTGCAAAAAACCCATCTATTTCTAGTGTAAATGCATCACTTGGTTTAACCGTGATAACATCACCAATATCAGCAAAAACAACAATACTATCAAGCAGATGATTGCCGTCGGCACGTTGGCCAGTAACATGAAGGCACAGGTTGATTTTTGCCTGTGCTAATTCACTAATTGGCATTTGGAATGTCGGCTTCCTCAGCTGTTAAAACCTCATCTAGCCCCACATCAAGTTTGCGACGGATACGGGTTGCATCTTTATCTTCTGGATCAAATGACATGGCACGACTCCATTGAAATCGCGCTTCGCGTTGTCGGCCAACTTTCCAGTAAACATCCCCTAAGTGGTCATTAATAACTGGGTCTGTTGGCATCAGTTCAGCTGCGCGTTCCATTGGTGCAACAGCTTCTTCAAACTTACCAACCCTATACAACAACCACCCTAGACTGTCGGTTATAAACCCATCGTTAGGGCGCCCTTGAACTGCACGTTCGATTAACTCTTGGGCTTCATCCAGTTTTATGCGTTTTTCAACCAATGAATACCCTAGGTAATTCAATGTTGAAGGTTGGTTCGGCGAAAGCTTTAAGGCAGCTCGAAAATCAGTTTCTGCTTTATCCCAATCGCCCATACGTTCAAATGCAACGGCGCGGGCATAGTATAAAAACCACTGTGCCTTGCCGTCTTTTTCCAATAAATCCAATGCAACTGTGTATGCTTTGCTAGCTTTGCGAAATTCTTTTTCGCTTGTGTAAACATCACCCAAAACCATGTGCACACGTGCGACTTGCGGATGTGAATTGGTCAGTTTTTGCAAAATAGCAATCGCCGCCTCTGGCTTACCAGCATCAAGCAAAGTATCTGAACGACCAATTTCTGCATTTAAGTACAATGGATGATTTGCAGGAACTTTTGCCAAAACTTGTGTAGCTAAATCATATTGCTCTTGGCCTTTTAGCATTTCAGACAATAGCAAAAGGGATTGTATGTTATCTTTTCTTAAAAACTCGGCAATTCGGGCATAAATCAACGTAAACCGTTCATCTTCTTCGCCACTTAGAACATTTGCCAATGTCAAAAACGATTCAGATAGCCCATCAGTAGCCGATCTAATAAAATCAAATGGCACAACTTCTTTCGCCACCATTTTATCATGTAGGTCTTGCAGTTGCTGATCCACAGAGCTGGTAAGGTTTTTCGCAAGAATGACTGCAGCTTCATCAAATTTTGAAAGTTGTGACAATATCTGAACATGTGCAATCAAACTTCCACGGTTCAAATGCAGCGCATCGCGCCCTTCGCCTTTCATATAAATATCAGCCTGATTGAAATCACCCGCCATCGCGGTTGCCAGTGCTTTGTGGTACTGGCCAAACAAAAGCAGCGCACTGGGTGTGCGCATTGTATCAAAATGGGCGGTGGTTGCAGTCAAATCACCTGATCCCGCTAAAATCCAACCTTTCATCAAGCCGTATAATAAAGTGCTAATGCGGCTTTTTGATTTCTCAAGTAAATCCAATGCCTGATTGAAATTTTGTTGTTTTGACAATGACGCAATAACAACCAAATCTGATAACTGACTACCGATATTCAGTTCTGCGATGTCTTGTGCAAGCTTTACAGAAACTTCCATATCCCCAGATATTACATGGGTTAAAAGGGCGTTTTGCAAAATAAACGCATCATCAGGATCTTGCAACAACGCTTTTGAATAATACTCTGCTGCCGCCGCATAATCATTCTTAGAATTAGCATGGTTTGCTGACAAATACGCCCCAGACAGACCCCCCGCATATGTTGCAGCGGGTGTCGCAAGTAGACTTATGGACAATGCAAAGTGAAATAAGGGCTTAATGCGCATTTTTCTTGGTTCCTAATAACTATCAGAAACCAAGCCTAGCGATGAAACTTATCAAATTCAACCAAGCATATATCAACAAATAGAAACTTGGCTGTGAACTGCCTATTGTGCCATTACATATTCGGGTAATTTGGCCCTTCCCCACCCTGCGGAGTTGCCCAAGTGATATTTTGACTTGGGTCTTTGATGTCACAGGTTTTGCAATGCACACAGTTTTGCGCATTAATCTGAAATCTGGGGTTTGACCCGTCATCATCCCGAATAACCTCATATACACCTGCCGGGCAGTACCTTTGCGCGGGTTCAGCAAATTGGGGTAAGTTCACATCAACCGGAATGCTCGCATCGGCCAGTTGTAGGTGGCACGGTTGCTCTTCTTCGTGATTGGTCGCGGAAAAGCTGACATTTGTTAGGCGGTCAAAGCTTAGTTTATTGTCAGGTTTGGGGTAATCTATAGGTGCATAATCTTCGGCTTTGCCTGTAGATTGCGCATCATTTTTGCCGTGCTTTACTGTACCAAACAGGCTGAATTTCAACAATGTCTGGCACCACATATCAAACCCACCCAACATCATGCCTATTTTCGGCCCAAATCGCCCGTTCATAGGGGCAACATTGCGCACAGTTTTCAGGTCTTGCCCAACTGGGCCAGAACGCAATTCAGCATCATAGCCAGTCAACTCATCCCCTGAGCGCCCAGCTTTTATCGCTTCATGGGCTGCCTCTGCTGCGGCCTTGCCTGACAGCATTGCGTTATGATTGCCTTTGATCCTTGGCAAATTAACTAAGCCAGCAGAACAGCCCAACAATGCACCACCTGGAAAACACGCTTTTGGGATTGATTGAAAACCGCCTTTGGTTACAGCACGCGCACCATATGCAACGCGTTTGCCGCCTTCTAATACTTTAGCAATTTTAGGATGATGCTTCCAACGTTGGAATTCCATATAAGGAAATAAATGTGGGTTCTTATAATTCAGATCAATAATGTACCCCACATAAACCTGATTGTTATCAATGTGATACATAAATGATCCACCGCCAGCCTCATTTCCTAACGGCCAACCTAAAGTGTGCGTAACTTCACCTTCATTATGATTTTCAGGCAAAACATCCCATATTTCTTTCATCCCAAGGCCGAATTTTGGCACATCAGCATCTTTGGCAAGATCGTATTTTGCGATAACCTGTTTAGATAGGCTGCCGCGTACACCTTCGGATAGAAACACGTACTTTCCGTATAAAATCATACCTGGCTCATAAGACGGGCCTTCGCTGCCGTCTTTGGCTTTGCCAAACTCACCTGCAATAACACCTTTAAGTTCGCCAGCTTCGCCATAGACAAGTTCTGAACAGGCCATTCCCGGAAAAATCTCAACGCCCATGCTTTCAGCTTGTTCAGCCATCCACCGACAGACATTGCCCATCGACACGATATAATTCCCGTGATTGTTCATCAGGGGTGGCATGGTAAAGTTTGGTATTTTAAAGCCACCTTTTTCTGACAACATTAAAAAGTTATCTTCTTTGACAGCCACAGTGATCGGGGCGCCCTTTTCTTTCCAGTCAGGAATTAAAGCATCCAGTCCTGATGGGTCTAAAACTGCACCAGAAAGAATATGCGCGCCCACTTCCGAGCCTTTTTCCAACACCACAATTTCAAGGTTTTCATCCAACTGCTTCAAACGAATTGCGGCAGAAAGGCCCGCTGGCCCTGCGCCAACAATGACCACATCATATTCCATTGATTCACGTTCTATATCGGTCATCTTCAACTCCTTAAAAATGTGGAACCTTTTTAACAAGCTCACCATATGCGCCTAACAAATTATTGCCAAGTAAGGAAATATAAACGCGACGTAAAAATGCTATTTCACCCACTTTAGACTGCAAAACTAGCAAACCTTTCTATTGCATCAAACGCAAAGCAAATTTAGTGTGTTATTTTAAAACCAAAGGTACAATAAACATCATGGATAAAATCCCTATGACAGCGGGTGGCTTTAATGCAGCTGACGCAGAATTAAAGCGGCTTAAGTCTTCGGACAGGCCAGCCGTTATTCGTGCTATCGCAGAGGCGCGTGAACACGGCGATTTATCCGAGAATGCAGAGTATCATGCAGCCCGCGAACAGCAAAGCCACATTGAGGGGCGCATAAAAGAACTAGAAGGTATTATCAGCCTTGCCCAGATTATTGATGTTAGCAAATTATCTGGCCCCGTTAAATTCGGCGCGACAGTAACCATTGCCGACGAAGACACAGATGTTGAAAAAACCTTTCAAATTGTCGGTGAACCTGAAGCAAAGATTGAAAAGGGCCTGCTTAACTTGAACTCACCTATTGCACGTGCCTTGATTGGCAAAGAAGAAGGTGACAGTGTTGAGGTGCGCACACCTGGCGGCACGCGTTATTACGAAATCGTAAGTATCAAATATATTTAAACCACACCAAAGCTTTGTGGGGATTGGGCTGTATGAGTATCAAAGATATATCTGATGGAGACACAGAAAAAGCAGCCCTTTTTATTGCGCTTTTTTTAACTGCTATTTGGGGCGGCGGTATTGCCCTGATTTATTTTTTGTATCCACAAATTGTACAAGAAATCAGCTATGACCAAAACCTGTCAGCACTGGTTTCTGTCGGGTTGTTTTTACCCCTTATCCTGATATGGATTGCAGCTCTTTTATCACGTTCATTATCAGCAATGCGCAAAGAAACTTACATGGTGCGTAAATCAGTTGAACGCATGCGCAAATCTATTGATGCACAAGGTGGCGAAGATGCCGAAACCCGTGATCGGTGGATACAAAGCCAGCTTATGCAAATAACTGAACTGACCAAGCAAACTGACAATCGTGTTTCTGTTTTAACCCAAAAGTACATAGAGCAAAAAGGTAATACGCCTGAACCGCGTGATACTGTTGCCTTAACAAAAAAAGCGACTGTCATAGCGGATGAGGCACAAGCGGATTTACCGCTTCCAACAGAATTAAAATCATCGGATGCACCTATTACAATTAGGGAACTAATAAAGGCATTAAACTTCCCTGATAATGCGCAAGATACCGAAGGGTTTCATGTACTACAACGCGCCTTTAAGGATCACACCACATCCAAGCTTTTGCATTTATCACAAGACGTTCTAACCATGCTGTCCGAGGATGGTATTTACACAGATGACTTACGTGTTGAAAAACCAAATGCATCCGTTTGGCGCAGCTTTGCCAAAGGTGTGCGCGGTAAAGAAGTGGCAGCCCTTGGTATGGTGCGTGACCGCACGGCCCTGACGCTTGCAAATACACGATTGAAAAGTGACACGGTATTTCGGGAAACTGTGCATGGCTTCTTAACCCAGTTCGATCTTATCTTGAGGGAATTCGAAGAAACCGCCGAGGATAACGAGCTTCTTGAAATGGGCAAAACCCGAAGCGCTATTGCTTTTATGCTTATGGGACGCGTTTCAGGCGCCTTTAACGAACGTTAAAGGCCGAATGACGTATAAGGTATATATGTTACCATATCGCCTAAAGCCACGTTCATAGCATCATCGGGCAACTCAACCAAACCATCAGACCAAGTCAGCCCAGAAATACGGCCAGAGCCTTCTGATTTGAATGTCTCAACTTGCCCGTTTGATGCAATGCGTGCGCGTAAATATTCCCGACGGCCTGCTTTTTTAGTTTTCTCAAACCCTGCGGGAACCAGATATGATTTCGCGGGTTCTGCATTTTGACCTGCCAAAACTTTTAATGCAGGGCACCCAAATATAAGGGCGCAAACAAAGGCCGCAACAGGATTTCCTGGAAAGCCGAATGTTGGGGTACCATCCCATAATGCCATAGCTATTGGGCGACCAGGTTTTACGGCAACGCGCCAAGTATGTAGCGTACCTTCTTCGCTTAACAGTTTAGACACATAATCTTCATCGCCCGCAGAGGCACCCCCTGACACAAAAATTGCATCTGCATTTTGCGCTGCCTTACAAAGGCCCGAACGTATTACTGCAGGATCATCCCTAAAATGCCCGCCATCTATGGCTTCAAACCCCCAAGACCTAAGCATGTTCAAAAGCATCGGCTTGTTTGCATCAAATGTTTGGTCATCTCTTGCTGCATGGCCAACTTCTACCAGTTCAGTACCTGTCGAAATAACAGCTACTTTCAAACGTTTATAAACGGCCACTTCATGCACCGCTGTGGCTGCAAGGAATGCGATGTCTTGTGGGCGCAACACGTGCCCGGCTTCAAATATAGCATCCCCGACTGCAACATCCTCTGCCGCATGCCGCATATTTGCGCCTTTGCGTAACCCTTTACGAAACGTAACAGTTGTATCTGTGATAGCGGTGTCTTCTTCCAGTACCACGGTATCAATGCCTACTGGCAATATAGCGCCCGTCAAAATACGCAGTGCATAACCGCCCTGAACAGTGCCACCAAATGGCTTGCCTGCTGCAGATACGCCAGACTGCAACGGCATCTCCATCACCTCTGCGTCTGGTAAATTATCATAGCTAAACCCAAATCCATCGACTGCAGAATTTGCCAGAGGTGGGTTATTCCTATTAGCGTTTATTGGTTTTGAGGTCGCTCTGCCAGATGCCAGATCCAGTGGAATTATCTCTTCTTCTACAACTGGGTGCAGACCCGATTTAATTTGCTTAACAGCCTCATCAACAGGTGTCCATGCAACCCCGGGCGGCATTGCGAAACAGTTATTTTTTAACGGGGGGATGGCCATCATTCCAACCCTGTTTGTGCAATAATATAATCGGCAACCGCAGGCACATCATTTAAGTTCAAACAAGGCAGGCCGTTTGTGTCCACATCGCAATCACTTGCCACTGCTATAATCGTTTTGTTTTCTGCGCTCACTAATGGCATTTCAGATTGGCTACGGTGGGTTTCAATTTTTGGGTGGGCATTTGATTTAAAACCTTCAACCAGCACAATATCTACAGGCTGCATTTTTACCAATAAATCATCCAGCGTATAATTTTCATCGCGTTGTAATTCGTGCATTATCGCCCAGCGTTTACCAGAACTGATAACCACCTCTTGTGCACCCGCTTCACGGTGTTTGTACGTATCCCGGCCCGGTTGATCCAAATCAAATGCGTGGTGCGCGTGTTTCATTGTCGACACGGAAAAGCCACGCGATTTAAGGTCTGTTACCAGACGCGCTACAAGTGTAGTTTTACCTGAGTTCTTCCAACCCACGATGCCAAATACTTTCACAAATAATGCTCCTTTAATAATCGTGTTGCCGTCTCGAAATCTTCTGGCGTATTTACGTTAAAGAACGGATCAAAAGGCTTTGCATTGAACGCGACATTTACAACGCCATGTGGTTTGGCCCACTGCATAACTTTACGCACCCCCTCTGTCAAAGCAACCCGCAAATCATCGCGTAATGCAACGGGCCAAAGACCAAAAGTAGGGTGGTTAAAATACTTACCTTCCTCACCACAAGTTTCTGCTATGGCAATCTGACCAGACCCAATGGGTAATGCAGTTTGCATTTCATTTACCAGATCATCAGGAAAAAACGGCGTGTCGGCAGCAACCGTAATGACATGACTGGCCCCAATAGAGTGCGCCCATTCCATGCCTGTTAACACACCAGCAAGCGGGCCAACATAACCCTTAAAGCTATCACGCAACACGGGAACCCCATTTTTCTGATAAGCGTCTGCATCACTGTTTGTATTAATCGCAACCTGCGCCACTTGTTGTTTCAGCCTATCCACCGCATGTAGCAAAAGGGTTTTTCTGTCTAATTCCAACAAGCATTTATCTACGCTACCCATCCGCGTAGACAGCCCCCCCGCCAAAATTATCCCAACGGTTTTCATCCTTCTTCGCCCTCTTGATGATCCCAAATCAGACGATCAGAACCACTAAGGCAGGTGAACCGCTTGCCCTTCATCCGCCCGATCAAAGTCAGACCCACCTGATTGGCAAGTTCTACCCCCCAGGCAGTAAAACCAGAGCGCGACACTAAAACAGGTATGCCCATCAATGCGGTTTTTATCACCATTTCGGATGTAAGCCTACCAGTTGTATACAGGATTTTATCGTTAGCATCCTGACCTTGGGACAGCATCCAACCAGAAATTTTATCAACCGCGTTATGCCGGCCAACATCTTCCATATAAACCAGTGGTTTGTCACCTTGGCACAACACTGTGGCATGTACCGCACCCGCTTCTAAATACAGGCTGGGGGTCGTGTTGATCTTTTTGGAAAGCTCGTAAAGCCAAGAAGTTTGAACCGTTATTTGCGGTAATTTAACAGCATCCAAGCCTTCCATAATATCACCAAAAACTGTACCTACCGCACATCCAGATGTACGGGTTTTTTTTGTCAATTTCTCTTCATAATTGGTTTCTATTGCGGTTCGCACGACAACAGTTTCCAATTCCTCATCGTAATCCACACCTAAGATTTCATCGGCCTCACTCAACATTCTCTGATTGCGTAAAAACCCAAGTGCAAGATACTCTGGGTAATCCCCTATGGTCATGGCTGTTACGATTTCCTGACGGTTCAAAAATATCGTTAACGGACGTTCCTCTATTACAGCTATTTCTTGCGTTTCGCCGTTTTGATCTACACCCGTCACCTTGCGGGTTAGGCGCGGGTTAGAGATGTCAGGGGCTATATTCATCCCACTTTCAATTTCAACTTTTGGCAATTGCATCTCCTATAAGGTTCGTCTAACGATCAAACATTAGACGTTCTGTTACCCTTTTCAAGAGCACCTTATCCCAATGACCGCCACATATAACACAGCTAAAAGTACCTTCTGGCGCGGATACCGTGAAGGCTTGCCATTTATTCTGGTCGTCGTTCC
Organism: uncultured Paracoccaceae bacterium; assembly: GCA_913061275.1. Lineage (GTDB taxonomy): Bacteria > Pseudomonadota > Alphaproteobacteria > Rhodobacterales > Rhodobacteraceae > Amylibacter. The sequence continues at coordinate 73,524 of CAJXSR010000003.1, forward strand.
CTTTGGAACGCTGTTTGGTGTGGTTGGCACCGAGGCGGGCTTAGATATTATTCAAGTGATGTCTTTTTCAGTTCTGGTTATCGCAGGGGCTTCTCAATTCAGCGCGCTTGCCTTGATGGCAGAGGATGCGCCTACGATTATTGTGCTTCTAACATCCCTTGCAGTGAACCTGCGCATGGCAATGTATTCTGCTGCACTGGTGCCGCATTTTGGTAAATTACGCACAAAAACCAAACTTTGGATTTCATATTTTCTAGTCGACCAATCTTTTGCCATGAGTATCAAAGAATTTGGCGAACGCCCTGACCAACCCATTGATAATAAAATTTCCTATTTCTTTGGAATTGTACTGGCAATAGCACCTCTTTGGTATAGCTCAACCCTAATCGGGGCCATCATGGGGGCGTCTATTCCCGATGCATTTTCGCTGGATTTTGCAGTTCCAATTTGTTTTATCGCGCTGATAGCACCACTTTTAAGAACATTACCGCATATACTAACGGCCATAACCTCTGTGATAGGCGCACTTTTATTAGCATGGGTACCCTATAGTCTTGGCCTGATAATCGCTGCATTTTTTGCTATGATGGTTGGGGCCTATGCTGAGTTAAAGTTGGAGCAAAAAAATGCCTCTTGATCCAACAAAGATTTGGTACGTCATTACCGGCCTTGCCATTGGCACATTCCTAATCCGGTATTCTTTCTTGGGTTTATTGGGTAACCGTGAATTACCCACATGGTTCTTGCGGCATTTAAACTATGTCGGTGTGGCAGTTTTACCTGGGCTTATCGCCCCGCTAATTTTATGGCCAGCGGCAACAGGCGGCAGCCCTGACCTTGCGCGCATCCTTGCCGCTCTGTCAGCCATAGCAATAGGTATCTGGAAGAACAGTGTGATCGGTGCGGTTTTACTAGGGTTTAGCACACTTTATATCGTGCAATTTCTTACTGCCTAAATCGGTAGGGCAGTTGTTTTAAACACCGTACGCAATGCAAAATTTGACCGTAATTGCGCGACCCCTGGCAAGCGCGATAAATACCTGCGATGAATACGGGCAAAATCTTCGGTATCAGATGCGACTACTTTCAAAGTATAATCTGCCGTTCCCGCCATCAAATGACATTCCAAAACATCCGGTATTAATTTTACCTCTCGTTCAAACGCATCCAGAATTGCATCAGCCTGCCCTGACAATGTAATTTCAACAAACACTGTCGTTTTACGATCCACTTCACGGGCATCCAGTAAGGCTACATATTCTTTTATAATCTTCTTTTTTTCCAACTGCTGAACGCGTCGGTGACATGCTGAAGGGGATAAATTAACTTTCTCGGCCAAATCCGCATTGGAAATACGCCCCGAACGCTGCAAACAGTTCAAGATTCGCCGATCTATTTCGTCAATTTCCATAACACGCAACTTTCCACCGATTTTTTCTAATTTTAAACAGAATATTCTAACTTTTAAGTATTTACTAGAAATAATACAAATTATCTTCTCATACGACGCGTAATACTTCCAATATCTTTAATTTTACGCTGAATGGAAAAGTCATGCTAATCGGATGCCCAACAGAGATTAAAAACCAAGAATATCGCGTTGGAATGACGCCTGCAGCTGCGATGGAAGCGATTGCAAATGGTCACAGCGTTATCATTCAAAAAGCGGCTGGCATAGGTGCTGGCTTTAATGATGAAGCTTATACCAATGTCGGTGCAGAGATTGTTGACACTGCCGCCGAGGTTTTTGCCCGTGCGGATATGGTCGTAAAAGTGAAAGAGCCACAAGCCGGCGAACGTAAACAGCTGCGCGAAGGTCAAATTCTATTCACATATCTACACCTTGCACCAGATGCCCCACAAACAAATGACCTGCTGGAAAGCGGTGTCACTGCGATTGCATACGAAACTGTAACAGACAGAAATGGTGCTTTGCCGCTTTTGGCACCAATGTCTGAAGTAGCTGGTAAGTTGGCCCCACAAGTAGGCAGCTGGACTTTGCAAAAAGCCAATGGCGGGCGCGGTGTTTTATTGGGCGGCGTACCAGGTGTGGCCCCTGCCAAAGTCATCGTTATTGGTGGCGGCGTTGTGGGTACACATGCTGCGCGTGTAGCCGCAGGCATGGGTGCCGAAGTAACTGTGCTAGACATGTCATTGCCACGTATGCGCTATCTGGACGATGCTTTCAGCGATCAGTTCAAAACACTCTACGCATCACGCGACAACACAGCCGATCTTATCACCCAAGCAGACATCGTTGTAGGTGCCGTGTTAATTCCAGGTGCCGCAGCCCCAACACTTATCAGCCGCGCACAGCTTTCAACCATGAAGCCTGGTTCTGTTCTGGTGGATGTTGCAATCGATCAAGGTGGGTGTTTTGAGACATCAAAAGCCACAACACATGATGATCCGATTTACGAAGTAGACGGTGTTATGCATTATTGCGTGGCCAACATGCCGGGTGCAGTTGCGCGCACTTCAACAATAGCACTTGGCAACGCCACCATGCCTTTCATGGTTGCATTGGCAAATAAAGGTTGGAAACAGGCTTGTGCGGATGACGTACATTTGATGAATGGTCTGAACACACACGCAGGTAAAATTACCTATGCGGCTGTTGGTAAAGCCTTGGGCATGGATTACATTGACCCACAAGCAGCTTTGAAAATATAATGAAAAAGGCCCGTCATTATGGCGGGCCTTTTAAATTGCGCAAAACTTTATTTCTTTTTTACAGCGTCCAAAATTCCTGCAAGTAACTCATTATCCGTAGGCCCCGCTGGTGCAGCTGCAACAACTTCTTCTTCTGCGGCTGCCGCATCTTTTACTTTATTCACAGTGCGCACCAGCATGAATACGACGAAAGCTATAATAAGAAAATTTATCACCGCCATTGTAAAACTGCCCCATGCGAATGCTGCAGCACCAGCTTCTCTTGCAGCGGCAAGAGACTCGTACTCTGCGCCGTCGCCCCCAATAACAATAAAGTTATTAACCAAATCAACACCGCCCATAAACAGGCCAATAATCGGATTGATAAGATCAGCAACCAGCGATTTTACAATCCCTGTAAAAGCCGCACCAATAATGATACCAACAGCCATGTCCATGACATTGCCCTTGGCGATAAAGTTTTTAAATTCGTTAAGCATTGTGTTCCCCTCTGCAAAATCCCTTAGATCAAGGGAATACCCTGTAAGATGCGCATATACACATGTAGTTTCAAGGGTAGTGCAATAAAAATATGATATTCACTTGATTGTTTCTAATATAACTTATTTTGTTTGGTAAACATTCGGAGTTAAACAATGTCTAACCTATCAGATTTCAATATAACCAAACGCTGGCCTGCACAAAATCCAGACATCCTTCAGCTATATTCACTTACCACACCCAACGGGGTTAAGGTGTCTATCATGTTAGAAGAAATTGGCTTGGCTTATGAGCCGCATCTTGTCAATTTCTCAACCGACGATCAAATGACGCCCGAATTTTTGTCATTGAACCCCAACAATAAAATCCCTGCTATCCTTGATCCCAACGGGCCAGACGGAAAACCCTTACCGCTTTGGGAAACTGGGGCGATCCTGATTTATCTGGCAGAAAAAACTGGCCAACTTTTGTCAAAAGACCCCGCCACGCGCTACAAAACCCTACAATGGCTGATGTTCCAGATGGGCGGTATCGGCCCGATGTTAGGGCAGCTTGGTTTCTTTCATACATTTGCAGGTAAAGACATCGAAGACCCACGCCCCAAACAGCGTTATATCGATGAAGTCGCACGGTTGCTGAAGGTTCTTGATGGTCAACTGGAAGGGCAGGACTGGGTTATGGGTGATTATTCCATTGCGGATATTGCTATCGCACCTTGGTTGAATACCTTGCGCGGATTCTATGATGCTACGCACCTGGTGGGTTGGGATGATTTGAAAAATGTCCCTGCATATCTGGATCGTTTTCTGGAGCGCCCTGCCGTGCAAGCTGGACTAATCTCACCTCCGCGCGATTAGGTGGGCAAAGTTCCTCGCAAAACGTAGCGCAAGATTTCCACAACTTGATCCGGCCGCTCTGCCACTGCAAGGGCGGCCGCATCGACCTCTTTCAAGGCATGTTGATGATCGGCACCGTGCAAAACGATCAATGATTTACCCAAGGCAGCCGCATAACCTGCATCAAAAGCCGCGTTCCATTGCTTGTATTTTTCACCAAAGCGTACAACCACAATGTCAGCGTCAGCTATGCCTTTGCGAGTACGAATTGCATTCACCTTGGCACCTTTGCTGTCGTGCCAGAACTTGTCTGGCTCCGCGCCCAAAATTGCCACACCGCAATCATCCGAGGCCCCGTGGTCTGTCACAGGGCTATTAAACGCCACATCCAACTCTTTTGCACCGTCAATAATTTGTTCGCGCCAATCAGTGTGAATTTCACCAGATAGATAAATATTAAGTGTCATGGGCTTGCCCTTTTTAAGTGTCTGTTTGCTTAGCCCTATACACCTTTCACAATCATATCCGCAACTTTTTCTGCGATCATCATTGTCGGTGCATTTGTATTACCACCGATCAATCTGGGCATGATAGACGCATCCACCACCCTAAGGCCCTTAACCCCGTGCACGCGGCACTGCGCATCAACAACAGCCATATCCCCTTTACCCATAGCACACGTGCCAACAGGGTGATAAATCGTGTCAGCACGATTACGAATGTCGGCCTCTAGCCCCGCATCACTGCCATCGTAATCATATATACGTTTGCCGCGCCAAGGGGTCAGGGCATCTGCCTGCATAATCTTTTCAACCATACGCACCCCCTTCATCAACAGTTTCAGATCATCAGGATCACTTAAATACTGTGGATCAATACGCGGGGCGGTTTTAGGCCGTGCATCCGTTAGACCAACCGAACCCCTGCTTTTGGGGCGCAAAACACAAACATGGCAGCTATACCCATTTTTCAAGTGTATCGTGCGCAAATGATTGTCGACAATCACAGGCCCAAAGTGAATTTGCAAATCAGGACGATCCAAAGACGGGTTTGACCTAATAAATGCACATCCTTCGGCATAAGGTGTCGCAAACATTCCTGTCCCGTCACGCCGCCATTTCATCATTGCTTTTGTCAGGCGCAGCAAACCCGCAGGATTCAGACCGATCACATCGGCACGTTTTGAATGGTAGCTTACAATATGATCCAAATGATCTTGCAGGTTCTGTCCGACACCAGGCAATTCATGCGCCACACCTATTCTATGAGCATTCAATTCATCCACAGGGCCAATGCCAGACAGCAACAATAATTGCGGTGAGCCAAATGTGCCCGCGCTTAAGATCACCTCTTTATGCGCTTTAGCCTGATGCAGTTTGCCGTTTCTTTTATATTCCACGCCAACAGCGCGACCATCTTCTACCAGCACTTTATTGACCTGTGTCTTGGTCAGCACAGTCAAATTAGGTCGCCCTGCACGGATCGGAAAAAGATAGGCAGATGCCGCCGAGCACCGCTCGCCCTTATTCTTGCCCTCGTAATACTGTGTGACCTGATACAACCCAACGCCTTCTTGCTTGGGGCCATTAAAATCGGGGTTACGTCGAATTTGCAGACTTTCGGCGGCATCCAAAAATGCATGTGTAATCGCACGTGGCTCTGATTGGTCAGCAACCTGCAACGGGCCATCCCCGTTATGCACAGTATCCGCACCCCATTGATTGCCTTCGGATTTCAAAAAATACGGCAGAACATCATCCCAGCCCCAACCGTCACATCCTAAATCGGCCCATTCATCGTAATCTTTGCGATGACCCCGAATGTAAAGCATCGCATTGATCGCGCTGGAACCGCCCAAGGCTTTGCCGCGCGGCTGAAAACCCCGCCGATTGTTCAGCTCTTTTTGCTGTTCAGTAAAAAATGCCCAGTTATTTATCTTGGGCCGGCCCGAAATCATTGCGGCGATCATCGCAGGTGCGCGGATCACAAAACCCTTGCCGCCGCCGCCCGCTTCCAGCAGGCAAACGCTAACCTTTGGGTCGGCACTTAGCCTGTTAGCCAAAACACAACCGGCAGAACCACCGCCTACAATCACATAATCAAAGTTCATTCGTGCCTCCTATTCGGGGTAGCATAGAATATGCCCACCCCACCAAGGAAGCAAAACCCAGCGTCATTAACCGCGCAGCACACCACCTGTAGCCTTGCTAACTTTGTCGATGATCTTGGCACTAACCGCTTCAATATCCTTATCGGTCAGCGTCGCATCGGTAGGTTGCAAACGCACAGAAATGGCGATGGATTTCATACCTTCGCCCATCTGTGCTTCGGCCTTATCCCCACTAAAGACATCAAACACGGATGCCCCTGCGATCAGCACCTTATCCGCACCTTTGGCCGCATTTAGTAGGGTCAATGCTTCTACATCAACTTTAACCACGAATGCAAAATCGCGTTCAACAGCTTGCAAATCTGATACTTTCAACGCAGGGCGCGTTGCGGTTTTGGTTTTCGGAAACGGTACCCGCGCCACATGCACAGCGAACGCCACGGCAGGGCCTTTTACATCCAACGCATCCAGAATCTTGGGGTGCACTTCACCAAATGCGCAAAGCACATTTTTCGGGCCCAATGATAACTTGCCCGAACGACCAGGATGCCACCATTCTCGCGCACCACGCAGAACCATTGTTTTTTCAGGCGCGCCAATAGCAGACAGAACCGCCTGCGCGTCGACCTTGGCGTCATACGTATCAACCGCACGCCGCGCACCATGCGGGTCTCGTTCACCTGTGTGACCGATCAACAGACCTGTTGCCAATAATTCCTGATCTTCTGGTTCACCACCATGAAACACGGGGCCAACTTCAAACAAAGCCATATCCATAATGCCACGCGCTTGATTGCGGGCGGCTGCCTGTAACAATCCCGGCAACAATGACGGGCGCATATGGCTCATGTCTGCGGAAATCGGGTTGCCGACTTTGACCGCATCCGTGCCACCACCAAACAACGCGGCAGACGGTTGATCTATGAACGAATAGGTCACACATTCATTGTAACCAAGGGCTGCAATCGTGCGCCGTGCCATTGTTTCGCGTCGTTGCAACGGCGTTAAAATCGGCTTTGGCACACCCACGCTTAACGGCGGCAAAGGCACGCCCTTTAGTTTGGTAAGCGACGCCACACGCGCGATCTCTTCCACCAGATCAGCCTGCCCCAAAACATCGGGGCGCCAGCTTGGTACATAGACATCATCGCCTTTTAGCTCAAAACCAAGTGCCGTCAAAGTTTCCCGCTGCGTATCCGCAGGAATATCCATGCCAACCAGTGATTTCACCCGGTCCGTATCCAGTTTATAGTTACGCGAAGTATCAGGCACTGCCCCCGCCACAACCATGTTAGAGGCTTCGCCGCCACAAAGATCCATGATCAACGCGGTCGCTAAATCCAGCCCAGTAGGTGTGAACGCAGGATCAACACCACGTTCAAAACGGTATCGCGCATCGGAATTTATCTTCAACTTACGCCCTGTCATTGCAATGGTAATCGGATCCCAATACGCACTTTCCAGAAACACATTGGTGGTTTCATCAGTACAACCAGACGGCAAGCCGCCCATGATACCGGCAACACTTTCCACGCCATTATCATCGGAAATAACCATCATGCCCGCGTCAAACGTGTATTCCACATCGTCCAAAGCCATCAGTTTTTCGCCACCTTTGGCAAAATGCACCCGCATATCACCCTTCACCACATCCGCATCAAACACGTGCAATGGGCGGTTATATTCGTAAGTAAACAGGTTAGTTATATCGACCAAGGTTGAGATTGGACGCAATCCAATAGACTTCAAACGCGCTTGCAGCCATGCAGGCGACGGGCCGTTTTTCACACCCTTAATCAGACGGCCCGTAAACAGCGGGCAGCCTTTTTCCATTACATCAGCGTCAATCGTCACGTTAATATCAGACTTGAAACCACCCTTGATGTTAGCCACAGGTTCAGGCTTCAACACACCCAAACCACGTGTCGCCAAATCACGGGCAATGCCGCGAATACCTAGCGCATCAGGGCGGTTTGGTGTGATCGCAATGTCAATCATTGGGTCAATTTTTTCAGGCGAGTGTTGCATCAGATAATCAACGAATTTAGAGCCAACAGCGGGTTCGCCCGCCAGCTCAATAATCCCGTCGTGTTCGTCAGACAGTTCCATCTCACGTTCCGACGCCATCATACCGTAGGACTCGATCCCACGGATTTTACCAACCCCGATGGTCGTATCAATCCCCGGTACATAAACGCCCGGTTTGGCCACGACCACATGGATGCCCTCACGCGCATTGGGTGCGCCACAAATGATCTGTAACTCGCCATCATCCGTATCAACCTTACAAACCCGCAGCTTATCTGCATCAGGATGCTTTTCAGCGTGAGTGACATAACCGATGGTGAACGCACTAAGCGTGTCTATCGGGTTCACCACCTCTTCCACTTCCAACCCAAGGTCGGTCAGGGCATAGGTAATCTCATCAATCGAGGCATCGGTATCTAGGTGGTTTTTCAACCAAGAGAGTGTGAATTTCATTTTTCTTCCAATACCTTCGTTGAGGTTCGCTGTCTTGATGCAAAAAAATCTTGGATTCCAAACCAAGTCAATCCAAGAGAGTCTTTGCGCATCTGCATTATAAGTTCATGGAAATAACTATGAGCCATTTCACGTTTGTCTGAAACGCTTTGGGTATCTTTATCAGGAGTAGCAATAAGTTCACCAACTAAAAGAAAATACCGCCCAGAAAAATTGGCGGCCTTTGGCGAAGCAAACAAACTAAACTCTGCTGATGCATGTTTGATCTTCTCCAAGAACTCTTGATCTGTCATTAAAGTTTTTTGTTTCTGTGGTGTTTCCATAAAAATTTCTGTTGGATGTGGGCACTTCTCTAAAAATCGCGCATAAGCTTTTTGACGTATTGCAAATAACTCAGTATTTGACGCCCAGATTTTACCTATAATAAAAGAAATTATTGCAACCAGTGAAACTTGACCAAAAGTAAGTAGCATTTTATCGACTAATCCCCCCATGCAAGTTAGGCATATCCAAACTCGCAAACCCATAATGCCGCAACCAACGCAAATCGCTATCAAAGAACGCACGCAAATCAGGTATGCCGTATTTCAGCATCGCGATGCGGTCGATGCCCATGCCAAAGGCAAAGCCTTGCCATTCGTCAGGATTAACACCAGCGGCTTCTAGCACTTTGGGGTGTACCATGCCGCTGCCCAGAATTTCCATCCAGTCGTCGCCTTGGCCCAGTTTCAACTGGCCCTTGTCCCATGAACAGCGAATGTCGACTTCTGCGGATGGTTCGGTGAATGGGAAGTGTGAGGCGCGGAAACGCAGTTCCACATCATCAACTTCAAAAAACGCACGGCAAAACTCTTCCAACGTCCATTTCAGGTTCGCCATAGAGATATTCTTGTCGATGCATAGGCCTTCGTATTGGTGAAACATCGGGGTGTGGGTCTGGTCATAGTCCGCGCGGTAAACGCGGCCCGGGCAGATAATACGGCAAGGTGCGCCATGCTTTTCCATATAGCGGATTTGCACGGGGCTGGTGTGTGTACGCAAAACATGCGGCGGACGATCATCATCCGCTTCGCGGTGCATATAGAACGTATCATGTTCCTGTCTGGAAGGGTGCTCAGGTGCTATATTCAAAGCATCGAAATTATAGTGATCGTTCTCAATCTGTGGGCCTTCAGCCACTGCAAACCCAAGAGAGGCAAAGATCGAAACAACCTCTTCCGTCACCTGACTAATGGGGTGAATTGTGCCTTGACGGCGCGGACGACCAGACAGTGACACGTCAATCCATTCCTCTTGCAAACGCGCGTCTAACGCCGCATCCGCAAGGCCGGATTTCTTGGCGGCAATGGCAGAATTCACTTCGTTTTTCAAAGCATTCAACGCGGGGCCTGCCACTTGACGTTCTTCTGGTGTCATTTTGCCCAGCTCGCGCATTTTCAGCGAAATTTCACCTTTTTTGCCCACGGCGGTCACGCGCAAATCTTCTAACGTGGCTTCATCGCCAGCGGCCATGATGCTTTCCAAGTATTTCGTTTTTAATGCGTCCAAACCATCCATCGGGTTTTGTCCTTTATGTGCTTGGGGGCATGGATAACAAGGCGCCCCCGAATGCTCAACAAAAAAAGCCCCACCTTTGCGGCAGGGCTTTTAAAAACTCTATTAACCTAAAGCTTAGGCTGCCGCTTTTGCCTGATCTACAATAGCGCCAAATGCTTCTGGTTCGTGTACGGCCAGATCGGCCAGAACCTTACGGTCAACTTCGATGCCAGCTTTCATCAATAGGTTGATGAATTTGCTGTATGTTAGGGCTTCGTCATGTGCGCGAACAGCCGCATTGATCCGTTGGATCCACAATGCGCGGAAGTTGCGTTTGCGGTTTTTGCGGTCGCGTGTCGCGTATTGGTTCGCCTTGTCAACCGCTTGGGTTGCTGTGCGGAACAAATTAGAACGTGCGCCGTAATAACCTTTGGCCGCTTTAATGACCTTCTTGTGACGTGCGTGGGTGACTTTACCAGATGTAACTCTTGACATTTTTCAGATCTCCTAGCGCGCGTATGGCATGTATTTTTTCACGATTTTTTCATCGGCTGCGCACAATACAGTTGTACCGCGTGCGTTGCGAATGAATTTACGTGAACGTTTGATCATGCCGTGGCGTTTACCCGCCTGGCCTGCTTTGATTTTGCCAGAGGCAGTTACATTAAAGCGCTTTTTAGCACCTGATTTGGTCTTCATCTTGGGCATTTCCATCTCCTTATTCGGTTTGGTTCAAGCCGCGACTCGGCATACCCTTAAGCCGGTCACGTCAACAATCCGTGTGCTATATGCCCCAGTGTGGTTGAAAGCAAGGGCTTAACGCTTAAAAAATAGCTGCAATAATGCGAATTACACTGTCGCCAAAACCAGCAAAGGTTAATTCGTCACCTATCTGTACCCATGTGTACGCCAAAGACGCTAAACCTAGTAGAAACAACAGCACAGGAAACCAGATAGCGGTTTTTTCAATGCGGGCACTTAGATAACCGATAACACCGACAAGTGGTAAAAACACACCTGCCAGATAGTAAATGTCATGCGGCTCCATCAGTCATCCTGCTTTTAGTCGGCTTCACTATCAAAAATCTGTTTTTCATCAACGGGGGCTACACGCAAAATATTTGTCGACCCCGCCGTATTAAACGGAACCCCCGCAATCACCACGATTTTATCATCTTCTGATGCAAACCCTTGGGTACGGGCAGCGCGCGCTGCACTTACAACGGCCAGTTTAAAGCGCGATACCGTATTGGTGACAACCGTATGAAGCCCCCAAACAAGCGTCAAACGTCGCGCAGTACCCACATTAGGTGTTAATGCAAGAATAGGAACCATTGCTTTTTCCCTAGAAACCAAAACAGCTGTCGAACCTGAATCGGTAAAACAACAAATTGCTTTTATATCTGTAGACTCGGCTATTTCGCGAGCAGCCAAGGTAATGGCCTCTGGAATAGTCGTATTGGCACGGCTGCGTGATGCCGCAATGACATTAAAGTAATTCGGGTCACTTTCCACTTCTTCAGCGACATTGTTCATCGTGCTAACTGCTTCCACAGCATAATCACCCATAGCAGATTCTGCCGACAGCATAACCGCATCGGCACCTTCATAAATTGCAGTTGCAACATCTGAAACCTCTGCACGTGTAGGCACTGGGCTTTCAATCATGCTTTCCATCATTTGGGTCGCAACAATCACAGGTTTCCCTACTGCGCGACAGCCCCGAATTAGACGCTTTTGAATGGGTGGAACTGCTTGCACAGGTAATTCAACACCCAGATCACCACGCGCAACCATAATACCATCTGAAACTTCTAAAATGCTTTCAAAGCTGGTTACCGCAGCTGGTTTTTCAATTTTTGAAACAATCGCCGCACGGCCATGTGCCAATTCACGCGCTTCAATAACATCTTCGGGTCTTTGAACGAAAGAAAGTGCCAACCAGTCAACGCCCAACTCACAGGCAAATTTCAAATCTTTTTTGTCTTTTTCAGATAGGGCCGCTACTGGCAAAATCACGTCAGGAACATTTACACCTTTACGGTTTGAAATCTCACCGCCAACTTCGACAATGCAATTAGCGTAGTCTTTGCCGCAATCCTTAACCTTCACTCTTATTTTACCGTCGTTCACCAATAACGTTGTGTTTGGCTCTAAAGCATCAAATATCTCTTTATGGGGTAGGCACACACGTTTTAAATCTCCGGGTGTTTTATCTAGGTCAAACCGAAAACTTTCCCCCGATACCAACTCTTCAGTATCATTGGCAAAGACACCACACCGCAGTTTTGGGCCTTGTAAATCTGCTAAAATACCAATGGAACGTCCAGTATCACGTTCAATGTCACGGATAATTTGATGCTTCACTTGAATATCATCATGTGCGCCATGGCTCATATTTAAGCGAAACACATCGGCACCTGCTTCAAACAACGCTCTGATTGTTTCATATGTGCTGGATGCAGGGCCAAGCGTGGCCACGATTTTCAAACTTCTTTTGCGTCGCAAATTTTCTCTCCGTAAATTTATACCTGTCTTAAATCGAATAGACAGAGATTGCCAGCAATCGCTTATCAAGATAACCAAGAATTGTCACAACTATACGACAAATAGAAGGTTTCTATAATGACTGCGTACCAGCCATATACAATCGAAGGCGAAAACAGACCTAGCCAGATTGTAATCATCTGCGATCATGCGGCAAATACTGTACCAGATTTTGTGAATGGTGGTGATCTTGGCATTTCCAAAACAGATATGGCACGTCACATTGCCTATGATGTTGGTGCTTTGGGCGTGTCGCAACGCTTGGCTAAGCATCTTGATGCCCCTTTGATACACTCCAATTTTTCCCGCCTTGTGATTGACCCCAATCGCGGTGAAGACGACCCAACCTTAGTTATGCAATTATATGATGGCACCATCATCCCAGCCAATCGCAATATTACCGAAGAGGCAACAGAACTGCGCATGGAACGCTGTTATCGCCCGTATCATTCAGCCCTAGAGACTTTGCTTTCCCAACGCGAAAACCCAATTATTCTGTCAATCCACACTTTCACAAAACAACTTAACGGATACGGATCACGCCCCTGGCAGGTTGGTGTTTTATATGCCGAAGATGAACGCATGGCCAAACCGCTTATTAAGCTACTAGAAGCACAACCAGATTTATGTGTTGGTGATAACCAACCTTATAGTGGCAATCTGAAAGGTGACACGATGGAATACCATGCATTGCAGCGGGGCCGCATCCATGCTTTGATTGAGATTAGAAACGATCTTATTGAAGTTGAAGCCGCGCAATACGAATGGGCAGACAGACTTGCCCCCATCTTTGCCGAAGCAATAAGAATAACGCAAAAAGAAGAGACCTGAACATGGACAAACAAACCGAGATTGAATTAGAAGCCGCTGCATTTCGCCGCCTGCGCGATCATTTGAACAAGCGTTCTGACGCACAAAACATCGATATGATGAACTTAGCGGGCTTTTGCCGCAACTGCCTAAGCCGCTGGTATCAGGAAGCCGCGAATGCGCAAGGCATTGAGATGGATAAGGACGCAAGCCGTGAAGCATTTTACGGTATGCCCTATACGGAGTGGCGCGACAAACACCAAACAGAAGCGACTGAAGAACAAAAAGCAGCTTTTGCTATTTCACACGCAAATCACGGTTAAACAGCGACTACGCCGCGCCCAACTAAATCGGCCAGTTGTTTATCACTCACGCCTAGTTCTTGCAAAATATCGCGTGTATCTGCCGCAAAATGCGGTGGTGGGCCGTTGGGTGCTGGCCCGCCATGGTCATAACTAAATGCCGCTACGGGGCGGTCACCTGTTAAGCCTTCAATAGATTGTAGAACGTTACGTGAAGCAAATTGCGGATGTGCCAATGCCTCATCCAGTGTTCTTACTCTGGCGGCAGGCACATGGTGCGCATTCAACAGGTTTTCCCAATCATCCGCAGATTTTTCTTTCAAAGCTTTTGACAACAAAAGTGCATCGCTATCACGACGGTCAGCCAAATCACTTTGACGGCCTTCCAGCACTTCGCCAGCTATATCATTAAACCCAAGCACCTGCATCAACCCTGCATATTGTTTGGCCGTATATGCCCCCAACATAATCATCCCATCTGCTGTATCATATGCACTATAGCCCGCATTTATGGGGTCTTGGTTGCCATGTGCCAATGTTGCTGTTCCAGTGCCCGCAGCAGTCACTACATTCATCGTCATCAACATCAAAGCTGCATCGGACATCGCTACATCGATATAGCGCCCTTCGCCTGTACGTTCCCGCCCGAAAAGGGCCGCACTTATAGCCATAGCCGCCTGTGCACCAGTGCCATAATCAATCACAGGCGGGCCAATGCGAACGGGTTCTGCATCTGCCTCACCGTTTGATGCCATAACACCCGCGAACGCCTGAATAACCACATCATAAGCCGGGTCATTTGCTTTTGGGCCTGTACGCCCGAAACCATTGATCGAACAATATATCAACTTTGAATTAAGGGCCTTTAACTTGGGGTATTCCAGCCCAAGTTCCTCAAGACAACCTGTCGTATAATTCTGCACAATAACGTCAGCCGTTTTGACAAGGTCATAAAATATTGCACGGCCATCAGGGTCTTTCAGGTTAAGTGCTATAGCTTTTTTACCTGCGGATTGGGCCTGAAAAGCTAGACCATAATTTTCATCATTCAGCTTACGATCAGCACCCGCAATGCGCATAACATCTGGATTATTCACAGGTTCGATCTTTATAACTTCAGCGCCTAAAACAGCCAGTTGGTAGGTGCAAAACGGCCCCGCAAAAACATGTGTCAGATCAAGAACACGTAAGCCTTCAAATGGACGCATTAGATACCCTTCCTTATTAAATAAAGGTCAGGTATTTATTTAAAGCTTACAATCCCGTTTGCGCCAAGCAAGTGTCGCATTCGCAATATCATGCACCCGATAGGGCCTAAATCGCAGCTTTGCGGCTTTCTTCGATATAGATTTCACGAAGGCGGTGGGCAATCGGGCCAGGCTTACCTTCACCTAAAGTAGCCCCGTCGATTTGCACCACAGCCGTTACAAAAGCCGATGCTGAACTGATAAATGCCTCATCCGCATTTTGTGCCTCGGCAATCGTGAAATTACGTTCTTCCACGACCATTTGCGCTTCAGCTGCATATCGCAAGATAGAAGAGCGCGTGATACCGTGCAAAATATCATGTGACAATGAGCGCGTGATGATTTTGCCGTTCTTAATTATATATGCATTATTGGATGTACCCTCGGTCACAAAGCCATCTTCAACCAGCCATGCATCATCAACGCCCGCCGCTTTCGCCATCATTTTAGCCATAGACGGATATAAAAGTTGTACGGTTTTAATATCCCGGCGCCCCCAGCGTTGATCCTCGACAGAAATAACTTTCATGCCGCTCGCAGCCGCAATAGATTCGATAATCGGACGTTGCTGTGAGAACATCACCAAGGTTGGTTCTGCGTTCTTTGGGAATTCGAAATCACGATCAGCAACACCACGGGTGACTTGCAGATATATGCCACCTTCCAGCACATTATTACGTGAAACCAACTCGCGGTGAATTTCCAGCAGATTATCAAAATCCTTTGGCTTGGCCATATTCAACTCACCCAATGAACGTTCCAGACGCTTTAGGTGGCCCGCAAATTCCAGCAGCTTACCATCCATTACCGACACAACCTCATAAACTGCATCTGCCATCAAGAAACCACGGTCAAAAATTGATACCTTGGCCTGATCTTCGGGCAGGTATTCTCCGTTTACAAATACAGTTCTGTTCATCTTATTATCCCCATAAATCTGGTGTTGCAGGATGCACACCTTGCGCATCGAAATGAAGCGGGCTGTCACGGTCTTCGCCCAATAACAACGGCCCGTCAAGATCAACCAAGGCCATATCTTGTGCAACCAAAATCGCAGGGGCCATGGCAAGGGACGAACCAACCATACAACCCACCATCACCTGATATCCTTGTGCAATAGCCGCATCTTTCAAAGCTAGAGCTTCGGTTAAGCCACCTGTTTTATCCAGCTTAATATTTACCATATCGTATTTGCCCTTTAACGCGGTAAGACTGGCACTGTCGTGGCAACTTTCATCGGCACAAACTGGTAGTACGCGCTTCAAAGTCAAAAGCGCATCATCCGCACCCGCTGGCAAAGGTTGTTCAACCACAGCCACACCCAACTCAACCAAAACAGGGGCAAGCTTTTCGTATAACTCAGGCGTCCACCCTTCATTTGCATCAACAATAATCGTTGCTTCAGGCGCACCCATACGCACGGCTTTAATGCGTGCAATATCCTCATTACCACCACCAAGCTTAGTTTTCAACAATGGACGATAGCTATGTTTTGCCGCCTGTTCTTGCATCTTTTCAGGCGTATCCAGTGACAATGTATACGCTGTAATTTCAGGTTTTGGTGCAGGTAATCCCGCCAATTCCCAAACTGGCTTTCCTGCCTGTTTCGCTTCCAAATCCCAATAGGCACAATCCACCGCATTACGTGCAGCACCTGCAGGCAGCAACGACAGTAAATCCGTGCGATCAAAACTGGCAGGTAAAGATTTTACCTGCGCTTCAACGCTTTCCATCGTTTCACTGTAGCGTGCATAAGGCACACATTCGCCACGCCCAACATGCCCGCCTTGGTGCAATGTCACGGTTAGAACATCCGCCTGTGTGCGTGAGCCGCGCGAAATGGTAAACACTTGCGCAAGCTTGAAAACATCGTGTTGAACGGTAATCTCAATATTATCCATGCCGCTTATCTAACACGCAGACAGTGCATCAACCAGACGGCTGGCACCTTGGCGAAATGGGTCGACCGTAGGCAGGCCCATCTCTGCCTCAACACCTGCCATATATGCTTCTGTATCAGCGAGTGACAAATGCTGCGTATTCACGGAAATTCCGATCACTTTACACGCAGGGTTCGCAACCCGTGCAAGCGTTAAAGCCACATCACGCAACTCCTGCAAACTTGGTTGCTGATAGTCAGGCAACCCGCGCATATGCTCACGTGTTGGCTCATGACACAACACCAACGCATCTGGTTGACCGCCGTGGATTAAGGCCATTGTGACGCCCGAATAAGACACATGAAACAAAGACCCTTGCCCCTCGATCAGATCCCAATGATCCGCGTCATTATCAGGCGTCAGAAATTCAACTGACCCCGCCATGAAATCGGCCACTACTGCGTCCAACGGAATACCACCACCAGTTATCAAAATACCTGTCTGGCCGGTTGGCCGGAAGGTGGCATTCATATCGCGGGCGTGCATTTCTTTTTCCATCGCAAGGCCCGTGTACATCTTACCAACTGAGCAATCCGTGCCAACGGGCAGACAGCGTTTGCCGGTACGTTTTACACCATTGGCAATCGGAAATTCCACCATGGGGACACGAACATCGAATAATGTACGCCCGTGCATCATTGCGGCGGCGGCCAAATCAGCTTCATCTTTCAATAGGTTATGCAGGCCAGACGCAATATCCATGCCCTTTTCCAAAGCTTCCAGCAGCACGGCTTTCCAACTAGATGAAATATAACCACCACGGTTAGCAACGCCGATCACCAACGTTTGGGCCCCTGCCGCAATCGCCTGGTCTATCGTCATATCAGGCAAGCCCAGATCAGCCTTGCAGCCTTCCATACGGAATTGCCCAACCGACGCGTCAGGGCGCCAGTCTTTGATGCCAATGGCAACTTTCGTTGCCAACATATCGGGCGCATCGCCCAAGAATAACAGGTATGGAGATTTAATCATGGTGCCCTCGGATGTCTGGATTTTGGGAAGGTATATCTGGTTTGTATGGGTGAAATTGCCATAATCACCGAATTTTACATAAATTATGCATATTTCTTCTAATATTATATAATAAGTTAGAATTATATTTCATATATTCCGCCATATAGGCGTATTCTTCGAAATACTCGATTCGCAGAATACAAAGCTTAACCCACAGCAATCTGTATGAATTTCCTCTGAGACAGCACGACACAAAAGTTGCTATTTGTGCAAACTGCTATACGCTTATCTTAACAAACTTGGGGGTTAAAATGCCAACACTAATGATAACTATTAGAACAATACTGTTTGCCTGCCTAACGTTTACTACAGCCGCTCTTGCCTCCGATGAAAACAACGGCATGCGTGAAATTGGTGATGGCGTATACAGCTTCACCATTGGTGAGGGGAACCATTCAATGTTTGTGGTGGGCGAAGAAAGTGTCGCGGTTTTTGAAACATTTCATTCTGGCCATGCAGGAAAGCTGTTAGAGGCAATCGGCAGCGTGACTGACAAACCCGTCAAATACGCTTTTATCAGCCATAATCACTGGGATCATTCCAGCGGCGGCAAGGTCTTTAGCGATGCAGGTGCGCAAACAGTGATGCATCAACGGGCTGCCGATTGGGTAATGGCCAATCCAGGGCGCGATACAACAATGCCCGATATTACATGGTCAGGCGACCGTAAGGATATCGCCATGGGGAATTTCACTGTCAGCATGCATTATCTGGGCCTTAACCACGGGTTGGGCCTGACAATTTTCACCATTCCCGAACGTCGTGCCGCCTATATTGCCGATTTAGTTACACCGAACCGTGTCATGTTCGCGGTAGTTCCTGACTTCAATATTGGTGAGTGGGAACGCAGCCTAGGCGAAATACTTGAAATGGATTTTGACATCGCCGTATGCTCACACAATGCGCTTTCACCGCAAGAAGCGATGAATGGCTGTACCCGCAATCATATTGAAGAAGAGCGCCAATACATCCGCGATTTACGCAATGCAATTCTGGCTGAGTTCCAAAAAGGCACGGGCTTTATGGACATCCCTAATGCCGTAAAATTACCAGAATATGCGCATTGGGTTGGCTATAACGAATGGCTAGAGATGAACACATTACGGTTAATGACTGATCTTTGGATGGGGCCGTTTCCGTGGGTTCCAAACGCAAACTAAGCCACATCGCATTAGGTATAACAAATCATGACGACCGCAAAGAAAGACCAGATCAGAGCATTGCTAAAAAGCATTGAAACTGGTGACACCGCCTCTGTGGCTGTGGTAAATGAGGCTAAGTACATTCAACACAACCCGCAAACCCATGAAGGCAGCGAAGGTTTGGCATCGCTGTTTAAGCGACTGTCTAAAACCGAACCTAAGGTTAATATGGTTCGGGGTTTCGAGGATGGTGAATTTGTATTCGCCCAGATGGAATACGACTTTTCAAGCCGTAAAATTTGCTTTGAAGTGTTCCGGTTTGAAGATGGACAGGCAGTCGAGCATTGGGACAATATTCAGGAACGGCTAGGGCCTAACCAATCTGGTCACAGCATGGTGGATGGGCCGACAAAGGCAGTCGATCTTGAAGTGACAGAACGTAACCGAACCTTTGCCCGCTCTTTCGTTGAAAGCGTTCTTGTTGGCGGGCAGATCGACCAGCTTACTGATTATATCGACGCGGAGAATTACGTTGAGCACAATCCCCGGCTAGGCGACGACGTGGCCGTTCTTCGGTCTGCATTGGAAGCTGAAGATAAGGGGCGAAGACGGATCGACTATCACCGCATCCACCGTGTTCTGGCAGAAGGAAACTTTGTGCTTTGCGTCAGCGAAGGTAGCTTTGATGGCATCCCATCAGCCTTCTATGATCTGTTTCGGCTCGATAAAGGTAAAATAGCCGAGCATTGGGACACCACCGAAAACATCGCACCACGTAGCGAATGGAAGAACAATAATGGTAAGTTCTGAGTGAAGGTTTTTCAGTCCGGCGGCACCTGAATAACCAGCTATCTAGCCTTACTAAGGTGTTCTACCTATGGTGCCATTACGCCCTATAGCATTCCCAAAACTTGACGCAGCCAAAATTTACAATAGGTTTTAAGGAAACAACTGGGAGAAAAACAATGCTTTCACGACGTATTTTTTTACAAACGACAGCTGCTGCAGCGGGCGCAATTACCGTACTGCCATATGCTGCCATGGCAAGTAATCATGCAATGAGTTTTGCCAATGGTGCTGTCAAAGCAACCCCAATTTCACACGCCTCGGTGGTTTTAGAAACCCCAATGGGCGTGATCTATGCCGATCCAGTGGGTGACCCCGCGCAATACGCAGGCTTACCACCAGCCGATCTGGTGTTGATTACCCATCACCACGGCGACCATCTGAACAACGAAACACTTGCTGCTGTATTGAATGATAAAGCCACATTGATTTCAAACCAAGGCGCACACGATAAGATGACCGCCGATCTGGCTGCGCGTGCACAGGTTATTACAAACACCCAAACGACCAGTTTTGGCGATATCGGAATTGAGGCGATTGCCGCTTATAATACCACCGAAGGCCGACTGAAATTCCACCCACAGGGGCGCGATAATGGTTATGTACTGAACATTGGCAATACGCGTGTTTATCTGTCGGCCGATACCGAAGATGTGCCGGAAATGCGTGCGCTTAAAGACATCGATGTCGCCTTTTTATGTATGAACTTACCGTTCACAATGGACATCAAAGCAGCCGCAAGTGCTGTGGCTGAATTTAAACCCTCAGTCGTTATTCCTTACCACTACCGTGGCAAAGAAGGTGGCACTCAAGACCCCATAGCCTTTGCCGCAATGCTGGACAGCGCCATTCAAGTTGAACAAGGCAACTGGTACGGTAAAGGCAAAGGCATGATCTAGGGTTTTTAGGTAAATTTAAATTGGTTAACTATCCACGACATAGTCTAACAGTTTAGTTTTCTTGCGTGTACGCATTTCAGATGGCGTTTCTCCGAATGTATCGCGAAATGCTTTTGACAATGTACCGGCAGATGTAAAGCCAGTTGCGCATGCAACATCAGCCAAACTTATCTGCGTTTCATCCAATAATACCAGGGCACGCTTGGCACGTAGCTTTCTATAAAAACGGGCTGGTGACATTTCAAAAACGGCATTAAATATACGTTCTAATTGCCTTTGTGACAGGCCCATCTTTTGGGTTAATTCTCGGACGGATAAAGGTTCTTCAATTGCATTTTCCATCAAACTTAATGCCTGGCTAATACGATCATCAAACAAGTTTGTATTGTCAGCCATATGTTTGGGTTGCTCGGTTGTACTGCGACGGATCGTATGGATCAGCATATGACTGCCCAGTTCCGCAACTTCATGCGGTGACATAAATTCCGCGATAATACCGATCAGCAATTCAGCGGTAGAGCCCGAACCTGCGGCGGTTATTACCCCTCTGGACTTCTCTGAAAACCGCGATGTCAGGCGGGGGTAGTATCCAGTTTCATGCAGTATAGAGCTATCACGCCAATGCGTTGTAACCGCCCCATCAGTAATCTTTGTAGCTTTAATATATGCGGTGGCAGCACCAGACAAAAGTATTGTCATCAACCCTTGACGCTGCATGTATCTGGCGCGTTTCAACCAGACATCGGTTGCAGGTTTTTCCGAACCGATTACAACCATCCAATCTGCCAGCCCATGATTTTCAATCGCAGGGGCCGCACGCACTAGAACCCCACTAGAGCCTTTAACCAACCCGGGCTTATCCGACACAAACTGCCATTTAAAAAGTGGCTCGGTTCTGATTTGATTGGCAATTTGCAAAGTTGTCGTAACAGAAGCCAGCTCTAATTCCGAAAACCCGTTTTGCACAAATATTTCAAACGTGCGCATACGATTTAAACTTGGTGGTGGCTTCGAAAGCTTTTGTTCTTTCATATAGCATGATCCTTAGCCCCCTTATTTCCGACAGTAGAAATAAAGTGTGACCGCAACTCTATATGCAAACTTCAAATTACGATAGTATTCAAGTGCATCGGATGCAGCCCCCGCAAATTACGCAAAAATAGCCACCCTATTTAGGTATTATGATCCTCCACCAAATCCACACCAACAACGGGGCGTAGGACGTGGGGCATTTTGGGGTCGTATAGGGCAGAGTCTTTGAAATCTATTGATGATGCCAGTGCCGGGCCAACCAATATCAGGGCGGTGCGGGTGATCTTTTCTTTGCGCACTTTTTTGCGAATGTCGGCAAGTGTGCCGCGAATAATCATCTGATCAGGCCATCCAACGCGGTAGCCGACGACAACGGGGCAGTCTTCGCCGTAATGCGGGATCAGTTGGCGTTCTATTTCGCGCATGTTGCGGATTGCCAGATGGATTGCCAGTGTGGCCCCCGTGTGGCCGAAATTGTCCAGTGTTTCACCCGCAGGCATAGATGTGGATTGCATCGACATGCGGGTCAGCACGATGGATTGGGCGACTTCGGGGATGGTCAATTCTTGCCCGATGGTCGCGGCCATTGCGGCGTATGCGGAAACGCCGGGGATAATTTCGTATTCTACACCTGCCGCATTCAAGCGACGAATTTGTTCGGCTATGGCACCGTATAATGATGGGTCACCAGAATGGACACGGGCAACATCTTCGCCGCGTTTGTGGGCGGCCAGAATTTCGGCATGGGTATCATCCAATGTCATCACAGCGGTGTCTTTGACAATCGCATCATGCGGCGCAAAGGCCACAACCGCTTCGGGCACCAGTGATCCTGCGTATAGACAAACCTTGCAGCGCTCAATCAGGGCTTTGCCTTTGACAGTAATTAGGTCGGGGTCGCCGGGGCCGGCACCGATAAAATAGACTTTCATGACAGATCTCCATCAATTTTGCGCGCATAGCCGCGCGGGGTGTACATGCGTGGGCCTTCGCCCAATGCGGCAAGTTTCGAATTGGATGAGCCGACAAGAACCACGGTCATCATATCCACATCGTCCACTTCCAAATCGGCAAGTTTAACATAGCGAATGCTTTCATCATGGCGGCCCAAGGAACGCCCCAACATTACGGGTGTGTCTGCAGGGCGGTGTTGCAACAAAATATCACGGGCTTCCGTCAGCAGGGTGCGGCGACGTTTCGATACGGGGTTATAGAACGCGATCACGAAGTCGCCGATGGCGGCTGCATTCAGGCGTTTGATAATGTCTGCGCGGTGGGTCAGCAGGTCTGACAGTGAAATAGCGCAAAAGTCATGGCCCAAAGGTGCGCCTGCACGGGCAGCGGCCCCTTGCAATGCGCTAACGCCAGGGGTGCATTTTATCTCAACGCGATGAGCCGCGTCAGAGACACCCATTTCATCAACACCACGATCCATCAATTCAAACACCAACGCACCCATCGCGTAAATGCCAGCGTCGCCAGAGCAGATCAAGGCAACATTTTTGCCTTTTGCTGCCTGTTCCAACGCGTAACGACAGCGGTCTTCTTCGGCACCCAGATGGAAATCCGAACGCTCCTTGCCAATAGCCAACGGCCCTAGCAGGTCGATATATAGCCCGTAACCCACCAATTCTTCAGCTTCAGCCACCAGTTGGCTAGCTTCTGGTGTACGCCATGAAGCTTGCCCGGGGCCTATGCCAACAATCGACAGCTTTCCGCGTGAACGACCCTTGAATTCTGTCACAGATTCAGAGGAAATAGCTAATGCACAAGTGGCGTTTTTGGTTTTCTGCTTTGCAATTTTCAGTGTCGCATTCGTATGACCCATAGCCAAAGCGGCGGCTTCTGATACGCCGTGGCAACCGACCTCTTGGAACACCACATCAGATGGGTTTGCCAGTTGATCCGCATAAGCTTCCAGCTCATCTGCCATAAACACCCGAAATGGCACGCCCAAACGTTTGGCCAGCATATTCATCGCAGGTTCATCCGCTTTTAAATCCAGTGATCCAATGGCGGCAACACAACCAAGTGCAATATTATTATCGGCAAAGGTCTTTTGCACCAACTTCCACAATTCTTGTGGGTCACAGTTACGTGCACACCCCACGCCCAAAGTGATGTTTTGCGGGTGATAGACCAGTGTTGTGTCATCCCCAGAAGTCGCATTTTCAGTTGTAATTAATGTAACCGCACCATTTGTATCAGCATCCAAACCCCAGATGTTTTCACCTTTGATGTTTGGCGCGCCACCCGAAAGCAATCCGGCCATCACACCCTTGGCACATTCAGAGTTCGCAAGTCGCCAGCCCAAAGGCGGCTCATCCAAAGCCACGCCCAGCGCCACGTCTCCCGCAGTTGTCACAGATGCATGACCTGACAATATGTCGGCCAGTTCTTTGGCCAAGCGATTGGCCCCACGATGGCCACCTAGTAAAGGTACCACGGTTGATCCGTCATCAGCCACGCTGACAACGGGTGGCTCAGTAGTTTTATCATTCAATAAAGGGGCCACAGCCCGGATCAAAATGCCCGATGCACAAACGCCAATCACGGGCACTTTGGCAGCAAACAGATCGCGCACATGATCCAGTGCATTATCAAAAAATGCATCGGCCTGTTCAACGCGGGTCTTGCGGCCATGTACGGCAAAGCCAGTGCTTTTTGCTATTTTATGGGCGGTTGCAGCGCCTGAGCGTGACAGACAAATGATAACGGGAGTTACAGCCAAGGGTCATTTCCTTTTGAAACGAGGATCATTGAAAAGTATGGGGCAATGTCAGGCGCTTCGGCCAATGGCATTGATTTTTGATTGGGTAGGGTTGCGCGTTCAACATAATGCGCGAAATCCATTAGATTTTGCGCGGCAAGGATGTCTTTGACCTTGCCCAAATGCCGCCCAACTTTCATCACAGCAATGGCTTCGGCATTGGCGATTTTTGATGACAGATCATCAAGGGGCAATGTTGCAGGCACAATCGTCAGCACTTCACTGCGCGCCACAAGCGGGCGCTCAACCACAGATGCACAGGCAGAAACCGAGTTGACGCCTGGCACAATTTCAACCTCAAAATCATCCGACAGGCGCGAAAACAGATACATGAATGAACCGTAAAAGAACGGGTCACCTTCGCACAACACAACAACATCTTGACCTTTTTCCAACACGCCGCGGATTTCATCGGCACCTTTATCGTAAGCGTCTTGCGCAGGCTTGCGTGCCACTGACATGGGAATTTCAATCGCGATTTCGCGCACCTCATCAGAAATATGATCTTGCGCAATCGAACGCGCGAAACTAGCACCTGTTTCCAACATCGGGTAAGCCACACAAGCAGCTGCCCCTATTAATCGCGCAGCTTTCAAAGTCATCAGCTCTGGGTCGCCAGGCCCCAGACCAATTCCGTAAAGTTTCCCGTTCATTTTTTCACCAGACTATATTGCGTGACAGGCATCGCAGGCTTCCAGCCCACCTTGCCCCCAATGGGGCTGGCTTGGGCAAACTGCAACTTTGTCAGATCGCCACCCAAGGTCGCGTATTTTTCTAAAAGCACTTGTTCAGAGCCAAGTGTCACCGCATTACAAACCAACCGTCCCATTGGTTTTAGGGCCGCATAGCAAAGATCAAAAACCTCTACACTTAGCCCACCACCGATGAAAATCGCATCAGGTGACGCTAAATCCTTCAATGCCTCAGGGGCATTCCCTGCGATAAGCTGCAAGTCAAATCCGCCCAGGTTTTGCGCATTTTTCAACGCCATTTCACGCCGATCAACACGCGCTTCAATTCCTATGGCGCGGCCATTATTTGCACTGCGCATCCATTCCACAGAAACTGATCCGCAACCACAGCCAACGTCCCACAACAATGCGTTTGGCATCGGCATCAACTTGGCCATCGTTATCGCGCGAACATCCTGCTTTGTCATGGTGCCATCATGTTCAAACGCATCATCTGGTAAGCCGTATCCAATGGGCAGAACCTGCGTATTTGGCAGTGCGATACATTCAACCGCAACCGTGTTCAGATCAGGCACAACATGTGCCCAATTTTGCGCAATCCCGTCAAAGCGCACTTCATCTGCCCCGCCCATATTGGCAAGTGCAACAAGTTTGCTTGGCCCAAAACCCATCTTTGCCAACATCGCGGCAATTTCCGCAACAGCCGCACCATTGCTGGTCAGCAACAGTAGTTTCTTACCGTTTTGTAAATGCGGTTTAATCCGCTCTATAGGACGCCCGTGAACACTCAGACATGTCGCATCTTGCAAAGCCCAACCTATTTGTGAGGCCGCCAGTTGAAACGCTGAAACATGCGGGTAAAACCGCACTTCGCCCAAATCAAAGTTGGCTGCAATCCTGTTGCCAACCGAAAACCACAAAGGGTCGCCCGTTGCCAGAACAACCACGGTTTTTCCGCGCAATGCCTGTAATTCAGATGTCAAAGCATCAAAGGGCGACGGCCAGTTGATCTGTTCTGCCGAACTAGCACCAATCAATGCATGATGCCGTTTACCGCCAACGATATAATCCGCAGTATCTATACACGCACGCGCATTCACTGTCAGACCGTCTAGCCCATCTTCGCCGATGCCGATAATATGCAGCCATGCTGTCATTGTTGTATCTCAATCAACCCTGCGGCCAACGCATTGACCGCAGCCGAGGCCACTGCAGACCCGCCTTTGCGCCCGCGAAGGGTGATAAAATTGCAGTCTCTTGGGTCATTTGCCAATTCGGCTTTGCTTTCTGCTGCACCTACAAACCCAACTGGGAAACCTAGAATACAGGCAGGTTTCGGATAGCCTGCGTCCAGCAGCTCCAGTAGGTGAAACAAGGCCGTTGGCGCGTTACCGATTGCCACTACCGCCCCGTCCAAATGATCTTTCCACAGCTCAACCGCTGCTGCTGATCTCGTATTTTCGATCTGTTTTGCCAGGTCGGGGACACCCGCTTCATTCAAGGTCACAATCACACGATTATCCTTGGGTAGGTAACGTCGAATAATCCCAGCACCCACCATTTCGCAATCACACAAGATCGGCGCACCCGCCAATAACGCTTCGCGCCCCGCCTGCCCTGCATCGCCCGAAAAACTGATACGATCAGCTATTTCCACCATACCACAGGCATGAATCAGCCGTGTGACTACTGCCTGCAAGTCTTGCGGAAACCGGCCCAAATTCGCCTCACGTGTAACCGTTGCAAAGCTTTGCTTGTAGATTGCATTAGGTACACGTTCATAATTCAAACGCCGTATATGTGGGGGCTGTTTGGTCACTTTTTACGGGTGCTTTCTGGGCCATGTGGGTGTTTCGCATGAGGGTATTCAGCATGGACATGATCGTGGTGATGGACATGATCCTGATCATGGCTGTGCGAATGGTCATGGTCGTGATGGTGGTGATGATGATCTTCCAGATACAAGCGGCACTCGCCCGTGCAATAAGTATCACAGCGTTCGCAATCTTCCACGTTTGAACCGGGCGCTTCAGCGCCTTGGCCTTCCACATGGTGGTGGTGGCTTTCTTGCGGCGCACCGACCTCATGTTCAAAACCCAAAATCTGGGTACGGTATTTACAAACGGCGCAGTTATCAGGGGGGATTTCGCCAACCTGTTCGGTGATGCGTTCAGCGAAGGTTTCAATAACCTTGTCGTGGTCATTTAGATATGCCGCTTTGACAAATTCAATATTACCGTATTTTTCAGCGCATTTATCAGTAAATCCGTAAATTCGGTCAATCAAAATACCAGAAAATAGGAAATACGGGAAAACAATAACACGTTTGTAACCCAACTTGGCCACATGATCCAAACAGGGTTCTACCAGTGGGAATGTCACGCCTGAATAACCCACTTCACACCAGCCAAATCCAAACCCTTCCCACAGCATGCGGGCAATTTTGGACACGTTGGAATTGGCATCAGGGTCAGACGCACCGCGCCCGATCACAACCAGTGCAGTTTCTTCCAACGGCACTTCACCCTGTTCTGAATTTGCCTTATCAACCGCTTCTTGAATACGTGCGCCAGCAGCTGCGATCATCTTTGGGTCAACGCCCAATTCGCGGCCATAAAGCACTTCGATATTATTTTCAGCGGCGTATTTATTCAGCACAGTAGGGATGTCATTCTTGGAATGCATCGCGGCAAACAACATACCAGGTACAGCCAGAATTTTCGTACACCCCTGATCGCGCAATTTATCCAGTCCCACGCGGATCACCGGGTTAGCAAACTCAAGATAGCCGTATTCAACGGGCCATTCTGGTGGCAGGTAAGCTGGCAATCGCTCAGCAAGAACCGAAAATTCCCGAACAGCATCTTCGCTGCGCGACCCATGCCCGCAAATCATTACCCCGATTTTTTCAGCCTTAACACTCATGCTTCTTGCGCCTCTTCAGTATCTGCATCGTCAACTTTGTCATCTGCATCCTCTTTAGCGCCCTTCAAAATTCCCCACAGGCCTAATGCAACAGCCCCGCCTAAGGCTGCGATCCCTAGCCAGTGGTCATGCCCGAAGGCTTCGCCAATATGCCCTACATCTGCAAACACTACAGTCGGGGATAAAACCAAAAAAATGCTAAGTAAAATTTTCATAAACCACTCCTAATTTTAAACAGAAAAGGGGCGTGTTTTTCTGACGATGTTCTGTTGCACCCCCTACTTGGGTCGATGCGCGAAAACGCTCCTCTCTGGCCCAATGGGCTTCGTCTGATTGTTATATATGCTTAGGCTTTATCACATGCAATCTAAAACCCGCCCAATTATCACACACAAGCGACAAAGGATTGTTGCAAAATAACAAACTCTGTAATGCAGGTTTTTCAGATGCAGCATAGAAATTTATCCGTTACCCCATAGCGAAAGGAGACTTCTTATGGGTCAATTAGTTGATGGAAAATGGTCGACCGAATGGTACGACACTAAAACCTCAGATGGTAAGTTTGTGCGATCAAATGCTGCATTTCGTAATTGGATAACTGCGGATGGCAGTCCTGGCCCCAGTGGTATTGGCGGCTACAAGGCTGAAACCGGCCGTTATCATCTTTATGTATCTGCCGCGTGTCCTTGGGCGCACCGCACATTGATTTACCGCACTTTGAAAAACCTAGAAGACCATATCAGCGTTGATTTGGTACACCCCGATATGCTGGATGATGGTTGGACGTTTCAAAAAGATGGGCTGGCACAAGGTGATAGCTTGTTTAATGAGGCTTATTTACGCGATATATATCGTCGTGCCGACCCTAATGTATCGGGGCGCGTCACCGTGCCAATTCTTTGGGACAAGAAAACAAACACAATCGTTTCTAACGAATCGTCTGAAATTATCCGTATGTTTAATTCAGCCTTTAACGATATCACTGGCAATACGGATGATTATTATCCTGAACCATTGCGTGAAACGATTGATGCCTTAAATGACTTAATTTATCCGAACGTAAACAATGGCGTTTATCAAGCTGGGTTTGCCACATCACAAGCAGCCTATGATGATGCCGTTGGTAAGCTTTTTGAAACACTTGATTGGTTGGAAAATCATTTGGGCCAAAACCGATACCTTGCAGGTGATACAATAACCGAGGCCGATTGGCGCTTGTTCACAACGTTGGTGCGCTTTGACCCTGTCTATGTTTTGCACTTCAAATGTAATCGTAACCGCATCGTCGATTTGCCAAATCTATGGGCCTATACACGTGAACTTTATCAATACCGTACAGTGAAAAATACGGTGAACTTCGATCATATCATTCGTCATTACCACTACAGTCACGATTCAATCAGCCCCTATAGGATTATGCCCATTAATCCTGTAATAAATTGGCAGGAACCTCATGGCCGTGATTGACAGTTTTACTACAGTGATCGACAACAGCAGCCAGATCATCTGGCTCAACTGGTTGGTTCATAAAGCCGCGTGCGTTTGGTAAAATATCAAAAATCGAGCCATCAGAAAAAAACTGCTGGCCGATACAACAATGATTGAAATGTCTGGGTTCTTATAGCTTGCAAAATCAGAGATCGCCAACGCGCTTGCATTGGGCATCACCAGATCAATCACCAAAACATCCCAGCAATGAAACTGTAGTTTCTCGATTGCTTCAGGCTGACTAACAGCCAGATCAACATCAAAACCCTGCTGGATTAAAAACTTCTGCCAAAGCAATCCAAGCTTTTCCTGAGCCTCTACAATCAATACCTGCGACTGCATAACCACACCTCACACACCTGCACCCTTGAACAAGTTTTGATCAAAATGCGTTAACAAGTTCTTAATTTTTACAAAACCAGTCGTTTCTGATTGTGTTTTCTGGCCATCTTCTGTTGTAAAGATGCAAATCAAATAAGGAACAGCCGATGACTACCGTCATTACCGTTTGCGATACCTGCAAATCCGAAACCACACTTACACCCGACGCCCCTGAAAAGGATGGTGCAAAACTCGCAACCTTGATTGAGGCCGCTAATCAAGAAAACTCTGATGTTGTAGTGCGCAGACATTCCTGCCTTATGGGATGTAGCCACGGTTGTAACATTGCAATACAGGCGCCTGATAAACTGACATATGTTTTAGGACGGTTTGAACCGATTGAAGAGGCTGCAAAAGGTATCGTAGAATACGCAACCCTTCACAGCCAAAGCGCATTAGGGCAAGTCCCTTTCAAACAGTGGCCTCAAGCCATCAAAGGGCATTTTGTTTCACGCATCCCTACCTTAACCAAAGCAGCCGACCAAGAATAATGGCGCCAATCATACGGGATCATGGTGGCAACTTGGATAAGGCGATGCGCCAGTTTGGTGGGCAACGCCATAACTGGCTTGACCTATCAACAGGCATCAACCCAAACCCTTACCATATGCCAGAAATTCCCAACCATTTCTGGCATGTTTTACCCGATGCGCAATCACAAGCCGACCTGCTTGCGGCAGCAAGAAAGTTTTGGGCTATTCCAGATGAAGCAAAAATTATACCTGCGTCAGGCGTTTCAGCTATCATCGCATTATTGCCCAGCTTAGGTGATTTTTCACAAGTCAGCATTCTTAACCCAACTTACAATGAATTTTCAGCGTCGTTTACGGGGCATGATTACACCCTAAAAAATACGGCACCAGTTCAAGTGCGCGTGCATCCAAACAACCCTGATGGGCGTGTATTCACACGCGCAGAAATAGAAACCCAACACGACCAACTAACCATCATAGACGAAAGTTTTTGTGATACATGCCCTGAAAACTCTTTAATTGATCTGGCAGCCAACCCTGACCACATCATTCTAAAAGGGATGGGTAAGTTTTGGGGCCTTGCGGGGCTTCGATTGGGGTTTGCCATTGCTATGCCTGAACTTGCAGACAAAATATCCCAACGGCTTGGCCCGTGGAGCATTTCTGGGCCTGCGCAATTTATTGGCCAAAATGCATTAACAAACCTTCAGTGGGCTAAAGATACACGCACACAGCTTGCGCATATGGCAAATCAACTTGATACTA
Source organism: uncultured Paracoccaceae bacterium (assembly GCA_913061275.1). Taxonomy (GTDB): domain Bacteria; phylum Pseudomonadota; class Alphaproteobacteria; order Rhodobacterales; family Rhodobacteraceae; genus Amylibacter. The sequence goes on from CAJXSR010000003.1 coordinate 104,913, forward strand.
TCCTAATACAGAACAAACTAAGCATCATCGGGGGTACAACTTTGTTCAGGCTAGCCCATACACATGACGCAAAATCTTTGCACCAGCACCTATGCGAACATCATATTCTTACACGCATCTTTCCCTATTCCGATAATTGGGTCAGATTTGGCCTGCCTGCAAATGATACAGATTTAACCCGCCTGAATGACGCTTTAGAGTTATATTAATGGGCCACTTGGAAATCCTGCTAATTGCAATCATTCTAGACGCTGTTTTTGGTGAACCCGATTGGATTTGGAAACGCATCCCCCACCCGATTGAGGTTACGGGCAACTGTATCCGCTGGTTTGATGACACGTTAAACACAGGATCATTTCAGAAAATAAAAGGCTTTGTGGTAACTGGAATTCTTGTTTTAGGGGCAGGGATTTTGGGATGGATTTTAACAAAACTACCCGATTTCGGTCTTATAGAAATCATAGTTGTTGCCGTTCTACTTGCACATAAAAGTCTGGTGCAACATGTCATGAATGTAGCCGTCGCATTGGCTCAAGACATTACCCTAGGGCGTTTAGAGGTCGCAAAAATTGTTGGGCGCACCACAGATCAACTTCAACCAAGTGATGTCACACGCGCCGCAATAGAAAGTGCCGCTGAAAATTTTTCAGACGGAGTTATAGCACCTGCTCTTTGGTATCTGGTTTTTGGCCTGCCTGGTATATTGATTTACAAAGCCATCAATACCGCAGACTCGATGATAGGCTATAAAACTGAAAAGCATAGTGATTTTGGGTATCCCGCGGCCAAATTGGACGATATTTTAAACTGGGTGCCAGCACGGTTCACCAGCCTGATTATTTGCTTAACACATAAGCCGCGCGCAAGTTTTGACATTGTCCTTGATGATGCAAGTTTACACCGATCCCCAAACGCAGGGTGGCCCGAAGCGGCAATGGCAGCGGTTCTGGGCATCGCTTTGGCAGGGCCGCGCAGTTACGATGGGCAAAAAGTAGATTATCCGTATGTGAATGCACAAGCGCGACACCAGCTTGACCCAGAGGATATTCGCCGATCCGTTTCAACACTGAATATCGTTTGGACAGGCTTTGCCCTAGTCCTATTCTTAGGTATTTTGGTTTTCTAAGGCCATTCCAAGCTTTTCAAATACGCCCCATATTCATTTTTACCATATGTTTTGGCCATTTCTAAAACCTGTGTTTGGTCTATCCACCCATTTGCATAGGCAATCTCTTCCAAGCATCCTGTTTGCAATCCTTGCCGCGCTTGAAGTGTGCGCACAAAGTTCCCCGCATCCAACAAGCTTGCATGTGTGCCTGTATCCAGCCAGGCATAACCACGCCCCATCAATTTTACATCCAACAAGCCGTCTTCAAGATAGCTTTCTAAAACCGATGCAATTTCCACCTCGCCACGGGCAGAAGGTTTTACCAATCGCGCCCGTTCAGGTGCCGTTCCATCCAAAAAGTAAAGCCCTGTTACCGCATAATTTGATGGGGGTATTTGGGGTTTTTCGATGATCTGTGTAACCTTGCCATCCGCACCCATTGCCAAAACACCATACCGTTCAGGGTCACTTACCCTATAGCCAAATACGGTGCCACCATCCTGTTTAGTATCCGCTTCAATTAGTGTTTTCGACAAATCATTGCCAAAGAAGATATTATCGCCCAGTACCATCGCAGAAGGTGCGCCATCCAAAAAATCTTCAGCTAACACATAAGCTTGCGCCAAGCCTTCAGGTTTAGGTTGCACAACATATGTAATCACAAGGCCCCATTGTGACCCATCCCCAAGCACGCGAATGAACTGATCTTGGTCGTGGGGTGTGGTTATCACACAGATTTCCTGAATTCCCGTCAGCATCAATGCCGACAAAGGATAGTATATCATCGGCTTATCGTACACAGGCAGCAACTGCTTCGAGACCCCCAAAGTTACAGGATATAAACGTGTACCCGTTCCCCCTGCCAAAATAATCCCTTTACGTTTTTTCATTCTTAAGTGCCTCTAATTCTTGCAAAACAGATTTTAAACTTTCGCGCCAGTAGGGTTGTTCAATTCCAAATGATCGATGCAGCCCCCTACAATCCAATGTCGAATTTAGGGGCCTTATAGCAGGTGTAGGATAAGATGTAGACGGTATCTTTGAAACCACCACATCCCGCCCCGCTTGCTTAAACACCTCTATTGCAAATTCTGCCCAACTTACATTCGGACAGCCCGCATAATGATACAGGCCTGAGCGATCGGGTGCAGTTACCAGTGATTGCGCCATTGTAATACATGTATCCGCTATATCTTTTGCGCATGTTGGCCCCCCTATTTGATCGCCCACAATGTTTAGCTCTGTACGATCTTGTGAAAGGCGCAACATGCTTTTCACAAAGTTTGCGCCATGTGCTGAAAATACCCACGACGTGCGTAAAATTCCATATACCCCGCCTGCGTTTTGTATCCCCTGTTCACCGGCTAACTTCGTGCGGCCATATGCATTCAAGGGGTTGGTTTCATCACTAGGCAACCATTCCCCCTCTTTACCCCCATCAAACACATAATCGGTTGAAATATGTACAAAGGGAATATTTCGTGCAGCCGCGGCTGTTGCCATTGCCGTTGGCGCGTCACCATTGATAGTTTGCGCAAGCGCTTCTTCTGCTTCGGCTTTATCAACCAAAGTGTAAGCAGCCGCGTTAATGATTGCATCCGCATCGGTTTTCGCAATAATTTCCGCACATTTTGCAGGATCAGTTAAATCTGCATCTTCGCGCCCCAGTGACACGGTGAAAGGATGTAAGGAAAGTTCACGCCCGACTTGCCCAGATTTACCAAAAACCAACAGCTTCATGTTTTAACACCCAACCGAACCCCAACACCTTTGCGGCCCTGCAAAGCTTGCCACCAAGCCTCATTGTGTAAAAACCAACCAACAGTCTTTTCCAACCCTTGCTCTAACGTAACAGAAGGTTTCCAACCAAGGTCACTGCTTATTTTCGCTGCATCAATCGCATATCTCTGGTCATGCCCTGGCCTGTCATCCACAAATTTTATCTGTGTACTATAAGGCTTAGAACTAGGGCGTTTTCGGTCCAGTATTTCGCAAATTATTGTAACTAGACCAAGATTAGACATCTCATTATTTCCGCCGATATTATAGGTATTACCCAACGCACCCCTTGCAATCACCGTCAGTAACGCATCTGCGTGATCTTCAACATACAACCAGTCACGTATATTATCGCCCTTACCATATATAGGAATATCCTGACCGCTAAGTGCGTTTAAAATCACAACAGGAATAAGCTTTTCAGGAAAATGGAACGGGCCATAGTTATTTGAACAATTACTAATCAAAACAGGCAAGCCATAGGTTTCGCCCCAGGCACGTACCAAATGATCGCTTGCAGCTTTAGACGCCGAATAAGGCGAGTTAGGTGCATAAGCTGTGGTTTCCGTAAACAAGCCCGATGGGCCAAGTGAGCCAAAAACTTCATCCGTTGATACATGTAAGAAGCGAAAGCTATCAAGCTTTCCCGTTTCAACCCAATAATTACGCGCCGCTTTCAACAATTTATACGTGCCCATAATATTGGTTTCCATGAACGCGTCTGGCCCATCAATAGATCTGTCCACATGACTTTCAGCCGCTAAATGCATCACTGCATCTGGGGAAAAATCCGCAAATGTAGATTGCAAAACCTGTTCATTACAAATGTCACCATGCACAAATCGGTAACGTGGGTTATCTTTAACACTGGCCACATTATCTAGACAGGCAGCATAGGTAAGCGCATCATAATTAAGCACACAATGCCCTTGTTCAATCGCGTTGCGCACCACGGCAGAGCCAATAAACCCAGCCCCCCCTGTTACAATAATTTTCATGCTGCACCTTCATAAATAAAAGGCGTTACAAATGTCGCAAAATCACCTGCACGCGCATCCTTTTCTGAAACCAATGCATCTGCCTTTAAACCCCACGCAATGTTCAGAACCGGATCGTCGTACTTAATTGAGCCCTCACATTCAGGCGCATAAACATCTGAACATTTATAAACAACCTCGGTATTTGGCGCACGCGTTACAAACCCGTGCATAAACCCTTTTGGCACCAAAAGTTGTTTTCCGTTTTCGGCTGAAAGTTCCACACCCACCCAATGCCCATAGCTAGCAGAGTTTTTGCGAATATCGACGGCTACATCCAATATCGCACCGTGCACCACACGAACCAGCTTATCTTGCGCGTGTGGCGGTGTTTGAAAATGCAAACCGCGCACCACCCCAACCTCAACACTTAATGAATGGTTGTCCTGTACAAAATCTATGTCAAACCCATTGGCCAGCATGCGGTTTTGGTTCCATGTTTCACTGAAAAAACCACGTTCATCCGTAAAGCGAGCAGGTGTAAGAACAACCACACCTTCTATTTTTGTTTGTTCAATATTCATCCTGCAAAACCTTCAGCATTCGTGCTATCAACACCCCAATAAATTAAGAATAGGGTTTTATTGCAGCCACAACAAAACACTTCCATAGTGTATCAAACTGATATGTGTAAACAAGCAAACAGGTGCAGACGTAAATGATAGGCAAAATTACAGCAATAAACAGGCGCATATTGCACGGCCTTATGCGCGGCTTTATGGCAATATTGCTTTTATCCACCCCGCTATCCGCCCAACAAAAAACTGACATTCGAAGTTATATATTTGGTAATAGTCTTATTAATCATCTCACCGAAGAAGATAAAACAACCGTTCCCTACTGGTTGTACCACCTAGCACAGACCGCAGGTGTGCGATATGAAGTTGAAGGGCAATGGGGGTTTTTGCGCGATTTTGCCACCGAATTGCCCCCCCTCGCCAACTGGTCTTTTAAGGATATTCAAAGCTATTGGGATCCTGAACAAAAACCGTTCTCGCAGGCTAATTTCAACACCATCCTTATCAACCCAACTAATTTCATCCAGCACCGCCCACCAAATGCGCTTTATGATGATGGTAGCAGTGATGATATTAGCCCCGTTAGTGCCACCTTAAATGTCTTTGACTGGGTAAATGCGGCACAACCTGGTATGGATTATTTCATCTACGAAGGGTGGGCAGATATGGGCGATTACACCCGTAAGTTTCCGCCTAGAAAAGCAAAATTAAAACCCTATCATAAACATATTCTTGGGCCATCGCATGACTGGTACGAACTTTATACAAAGCAACTGAAAACTGCGCGCCCCAAGCTGAATATCGCACTTATTCCTGTGGCACCCATATTGTCGAAGCTACTTACCAAAACGCCTTTGTCAGAAATTGCCATCACCGATCTGTATACTGATGACGCACCGCACGGCACTGCCACACTATATTTTCTGGCAAGCTTGATTACCTATAAAAGCCTTTTTGGTCAAAATGCCCCACTGGATTACAAAGTGCCCGTTACCGTACACCGCCAAGTGCAGGAAAATTATGCAAAAATTGTAGATTTTATTGACCGTCACAGCACAAGCCCAACAACAAATCCTGTAACAGAGGTACAAACCAGCAAGTCACCTTCGCTTGCGATGGGGTTGAACGGAATTTCCGACTGGTCAACGCAACACCCTTTTGTCAACGTTATGAAAACCGCGCGTGAATGGATCGGGCATATGCCAGGCCAATGGGGCGGATGGGATGCTGCCCGCTTGGAAAAAGATGGGTACTTAGATGCAAATGGCTGGCCCAAAACCATACCAGATGAAGTCACCCACATAGAGACCTTTATCCTTACCGACCAACCCAAAGAAAGCACATCTTTAAAGGGTCGTTACCGTTTAAAATATAAAGGTCAGGGTCGTATCCACGTTGGCGGACAAGCCCAAAACGTCACCTATAAAAAAGGCGAGATTTGGTTCAGTTATACCCCAGATGAAGGCCCAGTTGGGATTAGTATCAAGAAAACTGACCCTAACAAAAACGGCAATTACATACGTGATATTTCCGTTGTAAAGCAAAGTAATATCGATTTGTTTGAGGTGGGTGTGGTTTTTAATCCGCATTGGGTTAACCGCATTAAAAACCTACGCTCAGTACGCTTTATGGATTGGATGTCTACCAACGGATCAACCCAGTCAAAATGGGTGACGCGCCCGAAAACCTCTGATTACACATACACAAGGTACGGCGTACCCATCGCACAAATGGTACAGCTTTCGAATGAAATCGGGGCAGACCCATGGTTTACCATGCCCCACCTTGCAACCGATGAGTACATCCGCAACTTTGCAACATATGTGCGAGATAATCTTGATCCAAACCTGAAAGCATATGTTGAATATTCCAATGAGATATGGAACTTCATTTTCCCACAAACCACATGGGCCCTGCAGCAGGCGGAAATACGCTGGGGGTCAAAACCCGAAGGCTGGATGCAATTCGCAGGGATGCGTGCCGCAAATATGGCCCAGATATGGGGGGATGTTTATGGGGATGCCCACGCAAAAAGATTAGTGCGCGTCATTGCCACCCACACGGATTGGCCAGGTCTTGAAACACTGATGTTACAAGCTCCGTTATGGCAAGCAGAGGATACTGCAAATAACCACCCACCTGTTTCTTATTTCGATGCTTATGCCGTAACTGGGTATTTTGGCCATGGTTTCGGATCAGATGAAAAGGCCCCAGAAATACTGAAATGGATAGACCAAAGCAAAGAAATGGCAGCAAACAAAGCTACAGACCTTGGGCTATCAAGTGCTGAACGTGATGCGTATATTGCCGCCCACAAATACGATCATGCGGTAAAACTAGCCGCCAATGACCTATCTACAGGTTCGATAAATGACTTGCTGACCGGTGCCTTACCCTACCAAGCAAAGGTTGCCGCCGACAACGGCCTTGAACTGGTTATGTACGAAGGCGGCACACATGTTGTGGGCCTAGTCGATTGGGTAAATAACCCAGAATTAACCGCTTTTTTCAACCACCTTAACTACACCGATGAAATGGCTGGTCTATACACCGAATTACTTCAAGAGTGGCGTAGTCTTGGCGGCACTCTGTTTAATGCATTTGTCGATGTCGCAAGTGCCAGCAAATGGGGAAGTTGGGGGGCGTTGCGCCATTTGGATGACAGCAATCCACGCTGGGACAGTTTATCGGACTTCAACTTAAACACACCCGCATGGTGGTCAGATCGCCCAGACACTTCATTTGCAAATGGTATTTTCACGACAGGCACAAACGCCAACGAAACCCTTAAAGGTACCCCCCAAGAAGACATACTTTTAGCAGGGGACGGGGATGATGCTTTGATAAGTGCAGGCGGCTCTGACTATATGCACGGCGGAAACGGGTTTGACCGTGCTGTGTTTTCAGGGTCACGCGACGCGTATAAATTTCATCGGCAAGGGGATGTTATGATCGCCATTGGCCCCAAAGGTAGCTCTCGTCTTTTTAGCATTGAAACCGTCTCATTTGAAGATCAACCAGATATCTTACACCCCGTTTCAGGGCTTTAACTGTGCACACGCCCAAAGTTCTTTTAATGTGCCACTCACTGAATAAACCTTACTAACCTGCCCTATGATAGCTTGACACAACACAAACCATAGCAGACTCCTAACACACTCCGAATAGAATGCTAAGGAAACCGCGCGAACAATGTTAAGTATCCTAATACCTGCAAATAATGAAGCAGCACGGATTGGCGAATGCTTAACGGCTGTTCTGGCTTCAAATCTGCCTGACACATTCTATAAGCCCCCCGAAATCATCGTAATCGCCAACGGCTGTCATGATGATACTGTTAAGCTTGCATCAAGTTATATAAAACAAGCAAAAGACAACGGCTGGCAATTAAAAGTCGTAAATTTAACTGTTGGAAATAAATTAACAGCCCTGAACACAGGCGATGCAAAGGCAGAGTTTGCCATGCGCATCTATCTGGATGCAGATGTTATTGTCAGTCGCGATCTTATAGGTGAACTGCACGCCGTATTGCACCATGACCATCCCGTTTATGCCAGTGGCACTGTTGTTATGCCCATACCCAAAACTTGGGTTAGTAAAGCATACAGGCGCATATATTCCCGTGTTCCATTCTTTACCCACGGTGTTCCGGGGTGTGGATTATTTGCCGTAAACCAACTTGGCCGTAAGCGTTGGGGCAAGTTTCCGGATATAATTTCAGACGACACATTTGTACGCCTGCAATTCAGCCCCAAAGAGCGCGTTAGCGTGTTATCAACTTACCAATGGCCGATTGTTGAAGGGTTTGCCAATTTGATAAAAGTACGCCGCAGGCAAAACATTGGCGTTGCCCAAATAGCGGCACAATACCCTGCATTGATGGAAAACGACGACAAAACACCTTTTAGCTTCATAAACATCTTAAAATTAATGTTAAGCGACCCTATCGGTTTTTGTATTTATGCAACCGTTTCACTTGCAGTTCGCATTCGCGGAAACGCAAATACAGATAATTGGGAACGTGGGCGATGAAAATCTTTACCAAACATCTGCAAGGTGATGGTTTGCGCGCACGTGCTATGCGCGGTTCTGTCTGGACTATCGCGGGCTATGGTACATCACAAGCCTTAAGGCTGGCTGCAAACCTTATATTAACACGTCTGCTTTTCCCCGAAGCATTTGGGATGATGGCCCTTGTTACGGTTTTCATGCAAGGATTGATGATGTTTTCCGACATTGGTGTCGGCCCGTCGATTATGCAAAGCAAACGCGGCGACGATCCTGATTTTTTAAACACGGCTTGGACTATTCAGGTAATACGCGGATTTTGCTTATGGCTTGTCGCCTGTGCTATCGCAGCACCAGTCTCACGGTTTTATGGTGAGGCACAACTTGCCCAGCTTATACCCGCAGTGGGTTTTGGTTTGTTGGTAACTGGTTTTAATCCTACGCGGTTAGAAACTGGGCACCGCCATTTGCATTTAGGGCTCATCAGTTTCATTCAAATCATATCACAGACTATTGGCATTATAGCCGCTATATTTTTGGCATATATTACCGGCTCCGTTTGGGCCTTTGTTGTAAGTGGGCTTGTCAGCACAGTAAGCCACCTGATTTTACTGAATATGTATTTGCCGGGTGAGCGTAATCATTTTAGGTGGGAAAAGACCGCTGCAAAAGAATTAATTACCTATGGTAAGTGGATATTCTTAAGCACCGTCAGCGGATTTTTATTTATGCAAAGCGACAAATTAATACTGGGTAAATTCCTGACAATCGAAGCGCTTGGCGTTTACAATATCGGGTACTTTTTAGCCAGCTTTCCCCTATTGGTCAGCTCTACAGTTATACATAAAATACTGATCCCGTTATACCGCGAAAGACCGCCCGCCGCATCAGCAGAAAACTATCAAAAGCTACGAAAAATGCGGTTCGCGGTCACAGCTTCTATTTTATCTTTGTTAATGATTTTCGCTTTCTTCGGGGCCAGTTTGGTAAGTATTTTATATGATTTACGTTACCAAAATGCAGGCGCCATAGTTGTTTTGACCGCCTGCATGCAAATCCCCTTAGTGATTATACTTACCTACGATCAGGCCGCGCTTGCCTCAGGCGACTCGCGCAGGTTTTTCATACTTGCAGCATCCAAAGCGGTCGTCATGGTGACGGTATTGCTAATTGGCATTAAAATGGCAGGTTTGTTTGGCGCATTACTTAGCCAAGGTATCGCAATTATCATTATATACCCCGTTGCGGTTTGGCTGGCAAAAGAGCAAGGCGCGTGGGATCCAGAGCATGACATTATATTTTCCATCATCGGTTTGTTACTTGGTTCTGCCGCATTGTGGTATAATTTGGATGTAATACTGGCATTAAAAGCCCTACATATTTAAGGCCTTCAGGACATACTTAAGCACCATAGTTTATTTGGATAAGTGAATAATTTCAAATAGTTGACCATGTGTCCCAACTGGGACATTGTGGGTTTTTCAGGAATACAACAAACAAATCTATATAAATTTTTCCGTTTCCCAAGAATCGCCACAATTTGAACAGTAAGTGATACTATATCTATTTATAGGCTTCTCAGGTAAGGGAATCGCCTTTTGTGTAATGAGTGTATGAGTAGTATTTATGGTCGAACTAACGCCACCAATCAGTGACAATGACATAGCCATCGTTGGTATGGCCGTGAACCTGCCAGGTGCCAGCAATTTATCACAATATTGGGAAAACCTACGCGACGGTGTCGAAACAATTAGCAAACTTAGCCAAACTGATCTGCAAGACGCAGGCGAAGAACTATCGCGTATCAATCATAAAAACTACGTTGCATCTGCAGCCAAACTAGACGGCTACAAAATGTTTGACGCTGACTTCTTTGGCTTAAGCCCCAAAGAAGCGGCTATTATGGATCCTCAACACCGTAAGTTTTTAGAAACTTCATGGGAAGCATTAGAAACCGCAGGCCATCCCCCTGAAACCTTTGGCGGCCGCATTGGTGTTTTTGCAGGCAGTGGGATGGGCAGTTATTTTTATTTCAATGTCTGTTCAAACCCTGACCTTGTAGACAACACAGGCATGTTCCTATTGCGCCATACAGGCAACGATAAAGATTTCATGGCCACAAGATTAAGCCACATACTGGATTTAAAAGGCCCTAGTATTAACCTGCAAACCGCGTGTTCCACATCACTTGTTGCCACTCATTACGCTTGTCAGTCATTGCTGAACGGCGAATGTGATATGGCACTGGCAGGCGGCTCAACCATCGAGCTGCCACATGGGCGTGGGTATATATACGAAGAGGGTGAAATACTATCGCCCGACGGGCATTGCCATGCATTCGATCATCGCGCAAAAGGTACTGTTTTTGGCAGTGGCGCAGGTGTTGTTGTTTTGCGCAGATTGGCAGACGCCATTGCAGACGGCGATCACATTTGGGGTGTCATAAAAGGCTCGGCCGTAAACAATGATGGGTCAGCAAAAGCTGGGTATCTTGCACCCAGTGTTGACGGTCAGGCAACCGCCTTTTCAGAGGCACAAGCCGTTGCAAATACACCGGCTGGCACAATAGATTATGTAGAATGCCATGGAACGGGCACTTACCTAGGTGACCCGATTGAAGTCGCAGCACTGACAGAGGCGTTTCGCCATACCACAGATAAGACCGGTTATTGCCGCATTGGATCCGTTAAAACCAACATCGGTCATTTGGATACAGCTGCAGGCATTGCCAGCTTAGTGAAAACCGCGCTTTCTTTGCATAACCGTCAAATACCGCCAAGCTTAGGATATGAAAAACCAAACCCTGCAATAGATTTTGAAGCCAGCCCATTTAAAGTGAATGCAAAGTTGCAAAACTGGGTTTCCAACTCAAGCCCACGCCGGGCTGGGGTAAATTCTATGGGTGTTGGCGGTACCAATGCACATGTTATTGTTGAAGAAGCACCAAAACCTGCGCCTTATGAAGCATCAGACTGGCCATTTCATATCCTGACAGTTTCTGGGCGGTCAAAATCAGCGCTTACCGCAAACGCAAAAGCCTTAGCGGCACATCTTCGTGCCCACCCTGAACAGAAACTTGCAGACATTTCTTTCACGTTAAAGGAAGGGCGTCGTCATTTTGAACATCGACGCATTCTTGTGGCGAACTCCCATGAACAAGCGGCAGAGTTACTGGAAACAAACGATCCGCAACATGTATTCAATCACAAACCCATTGTAGGCAAAGCAGAGGTTACATTCATGTTTCCCGGCGGTGGCGCACAATTTATTGGCATGGGGCAAGACCTGTATGAAACAGAGCCTGTTTTTCAAGAATGGGTTGATCGCGGCTTTGTTATTTTACAACCCGAATTAGATTTTGACATTCGCGCATTATGGCTGCCAGAAAAAGATGCAGCACTTGATGCTGAAAAACGCTTAAAGCAACCCTCAGTTCAACTGCCGCTTATCATGATAATCGAATACGCTTTAGCGAAACTTTGGATGTCTTGGGGTGTACGCCCAACGGCGCTGGTAGGCCATAGCATGGGCGAAAATACTGCCGCATGTCTGGCAGGCGTCCTATCATTTGAGGCTTGCATTAAGCTGGTTCATCTACGCGGCCAACTGTTTGATACAGTGCCTGCGGGTGGGATGTTAAGTATCCCGCTTCCAGTGGCTGATGTTAGAGAAATACTGGGGGATGATCTGGATTTAGCCAGTGTAAATGCCCCAGAACTTTCCGTTGTTTCTGGGCCCACTGCGGCCCTTACACGATTACAGAAGCAACTTTCTGAACGTTCAATAGACTCTAAGCGCATACCGATTGATATCGCGGCACATTCCCGAATGTTAGACCCAATTTTGGGAAAGTTCAGGGATTATTTGCGAACAATCACGCTTAACCCGCCCGAATTACCGATTGTGTCAAACAGCACCGGCACCTTCCTGACGGATGATGAAGCGACAAATCCAGAGTACTGGGTTAATCATTTACGTGGCACAATCATATTTGCGGATTGCGTCACCACTTTAGCGACAAATCCAAACCGTATCTATTTAGAAGTTGGCCCTGGCAAGGCACTAAGTTCTATGGCTGCGATGAACGATAAAGTTAACCGTCAACATACGTTCAGTACATTACGCCATCCTGACCAAGACATTGCTGACGATGTTTATTTCGTCGGTGTTCTTGCGCGGCTTTGGGCAACAGGTGTGAACATCGATTGGGAACAAATTTGGGGCGACGCCCGACGCAACCGCGTTGTGTTACCAACCTATGCGTTTCAACAAAGTGAATATTTCATAGAACGCCAAGAAGCTATCACACGGCCTGTATCAAATGATTTCCTTACCCGCACTGAAGACATAGCTGACTGGGGATACCACCCTGTTTGGCATCCGCGACTGGCAGATTGTGTTTTTGATGTTGAGGCTGACCTTTCCCTAACAGATAAACAAACTTGGTTATTTTTCAGCGATAAAGTTGGTGTTGGTTCTTGCATAGCAAAAAACCTGCGCATGGCTGGCCATAGTGTAATTGAAGTGCGCACAGGCGATGATTTTATTCGGGAAAATGATAGCACATATTTGCTTGCACCAGAACGTGGGCGTGAAGGGTATGACGCATTAATTAAAGACTTGATTGCACGTGACATCACCCCAAACCGCATCGTTAATTTTTGGTTGCTTACCCAAGATGAACAATCTCGCCCCGGCAGTAGTTTCTTTCATCAAAACCAAGAACAAGGATTCAATTCTTTGGTGTTTTTGGCACAAGCAATTTCTGACGAAAATTTAACTGCACCGGTGCATATTACGGCAATCACCTCTGATGCCGCCCAAGTAAAAGGCGAGCAATTACCCTACCCCGAAAAGGCAACAATCCTTGGCCCTATTAAGGTTATTCCGCATGAATTTCCTAACATGACCTGTTCTGCGCTGGATATTGATATAAGCGCACGATTAAAACCTACATCCAAACACAGTTTATGGAAAAGGGGACAGGTTCAGAATAAAGCATCTGCTATTGATGGCCTTACAACACAAATATTAGAAGAATTGTTGGCGCCCACACAAAATACAATCGCAGCGTTACGGGGCGACAAACGGTTTGAACTTGGGTTTCACGCATTAAAACTGCCAGAACCACAAACCGATAATGTTCCAATTTACCAACAAAATAATGCCTACCTTATTACAGGCGGTTTTGGTGGTATCGGGCTAACATTTGCAAAAGACATACTTGAACACCACGCAACCGTCATTTTACTTACGCGCGCGGCCTTACCTGATCGTACAAATTGGAAGCAATACCTACGCTCACACAGCCCCAACGATAAAATTTCCAAACGTATTCTTGCAGTCCAAGAACTAGAAGCACTGGGCGGACAAGTTGAAATTGCTGTTGGTGATGTTTGTAATATAATTGAAATGTCAGCGATTATTGATGCCGCACAAACCAAGTACGGCCCTATAAAGGGTGTGATCCATGCCGCAGGTATTATCGATGACGGGCCATTATTGACAAAAAATATGGCCACAATGGATACAGTTTTAACCCCAAAAACTCATGGTACACAAGTATTGCATAAATTGTTTCCTGATGGCGCATTAGATTGGTTAGTTTTATTTTCTTCCACCAGCACAGTGATCGCCGCTGCAGGGCAAGTGGATTATATGAGTGCGAATGAATACTTAAACGCTTATGCCAAAAGTCGCAAAACTGACCACACACGGGTAGTTTCTATTAATTGGGGGATTTGGAAAAACGTTGGCATGTCCGCTGATGCCATCTCAGAACGATTAGGGTCTTTTGATATACCCCCCGTAGAGCAAATCAAATCCCCGTTGTTGGATACGGCAACTTTTGATGTGAATGGCAACCGCGTATTCACCGCTGATTTTACAGTAAATGAACGATGGATATTAGATGAACATCGCACGGCATCGGGTAAGGCTGTTATGCCCGGTACTGGCTATATAGAACTAGCCATCGAAGCCTTACGGGCAAACTGCGAAGATGCCGCTTTTGAAATGCATGACTTGCTGTTTTTACGGCCCTTACAAATGGAAAATACTGAACGCCGTACCATTCAAGTAATCTTAACTAGAACAGCTACAGGATATAGTTTTGAAGCGCGAAGCGACTGCGTTCATGATGGGCGCAAAGGGTTTCAGTTACATGCGCAGGCGAACTTAATTCTTACGGCTAATCCCAAACCTGCCGAATTGAATTTGAAAAATATATATGCGCGATGTGATGAAAAACAACGGCCCAAACAAGGGACGCAAACTATCCGCGCAGCCCAAGAAGTTCATCTTGATTTCGGGCCACGATGGCGTGCTTTGCGCAATCTTGCCTATGGTGCAAATGAGGGCATTGCAGAACTGCGGCTGTCATTGCAAAGCCGCCAAGATATTAAACAAGGATATATGTTGCACCCTGCTTTGGTCGATATTGCAACAGGCTGGGCTATGAAGCTGATCGAGGGTTATCAGGCAGAACATTTATGGGTACCTGTTTCATACGATACCATACGCATTTATAAAGATTTGCCAGATCAAGTATTCAGCTGGGTACGTAACTCTGCGAATAATAATACCGACAATCAATTCGCTTCATTTGATGTGACCATTTGCGATGCAAAAGGCCATGTATGTATTGAGATAAATGGGTTTACAATAAAACAACTTTCCGATGCTCAAGCGCTAACAAACACCCCTGCGTTATCAACCAGCGAAGTAGTTTTTGAGAATGCGCAAAGTGAAATATCACATCCTTTATCTGCAGTCGAAGAACGTTTACATCATAACTTCACACAAGCGATTTCACCCGCAGAAGGTGTAGCCGCATTCCACCGCGCTTTTCACACAAGTCAATCGCAGGTTTTTGTATCATCGCTTGATCTAAACGCTTTGGTTGCACAAGCCGATGTGCTATCTGTTCAGCACGAAAATACAGAGCAAAAGTTTGCCAGACCTGATCTGGATACCGAATATGTAGCACCTTCTAACGACATAGAACGTACACTTGTCGGATTTTGGGAAAACTTACTAGGGGTGCAAAATGTAAGCGTCACCGATAATTTTTTCGATCTTGGCGGGCATTCATTGATTGCCGTGCGGTTATTTTCAATGGTGAAAAAAGCGTATCAAATAGAATTTCCTCTTTCGATCTTGTTTGAAACCCCGACGATTGAAAAATACGCAGCATTAATTACGGATCAAACGGGAAGTCTGGAAATAGATCAAGATGCGACCGCGGCTTTAGAACCAGCTGAAGAGACCCAGCAGCATGCCCATTTAGTCGCCATGCACGATGGTAAAGTAGGGGATAAAGCACCGTTTTTCATTGTTGCGGGTATGTTCGGTAATGTCCTAAATTTACACCATTTAGCACATCTTCTAGGGCCTGAACGCCCGTTCTATGGGTTACAGGCACGGGGGCTTTTCGGGGGAAGCGAACCCCATAACTCACTTTATGATGCAGCGGCAGATTACATTGCCGAAATACGAGCAGTACAACCCCACGGTCCATATTTATTAGGTGGGTTTTCTGGTGGTGGTGTTACCGCATATGAAATAGCGCAACAACTTGAAGCGGCAGGGGATAAAGTTTCTTTGTTAGCTTTGCTGGATACACCTTTACCACAAAGACGCCCATTATCAGGTACTGACCGAGCCATTATACAATGGAAAAGCTTAAAGGAAAAAGGCCTATTGCATGTGTTGCAGTGGCCAATCAACCGCGTGAAGTGGGAGCTTTCCAAACGTCGTCCGGTAATTGCTAATTCTGATAGTGATACGCAGCTTCAGTTTAACAACGCAGGTATTGAAACTGCATTTCTGCACGCTATTAAAACCTACAAAATGAAACCATGGAGTGGGGCCGTTACCCTATTTCGTCCCCCCCTTATTGGAAAATGGCACGTATCAAATGGGCAATTAGTAAACAGCGAACGCGCTTATGTGTTGCACGATAATGATTGGGGGCAATGGGTGGATAAGATGACTGTGATAGAAATTCCAGGCAATCACGATTCTATTGTGCTTGAACCAAATGTGCGTGTTTTAGCAACGCATTTAAAGACCTGCATTGATGCAGTTGAAGATACTTCAACCACAAATAATACCCTGCCTTATGACGGCATATATATAGAAGCAGCGGAGTGATCGACATGCGAGAACCAACCGTATTAACCATTATACTGAACTACAAAACACCCCAGATGACGGTGCGCTCATTAAAGGCAGCTTTACTTGCAATGAACGGCATCAAGGGCGCTATATCAGTTGTAGATAATGACAGCCAAGATGGATCATATGAAGAAATCAGTCAGGCTGTTCAGGCGTTTGACGCGCCTGAAAAAAACCGCGTGCGTGTTATACAATCGGGCCATAATGGTGGCTTTGGTGCAGGAAATAATGTAGGTATTCGGGCGCGATTGCCAAATGGGGACGTGCCAGATTACATCTACATTTTAAACCCAGATGCCTTTCCTGAAAAAGACGCCATAAAACTGTTGCTTGCCTATTTGCAAGGTAATTCATCTGTTGGTTTTGCGGGCAGTCATACCCGCAGCCTAGACGGCACACCACATTACTCAGCATTTCGCTTTCCAACGATTCAAAGTGAATTTGAAGGGGCCGCACAATTTGGGCCAATTAGCCGCTTGTTAAAAAATTACACTGTACCGCTACCTATACCAGATCAAACTTGTAAGGTTGATTGGCTGGCAGGTGCTAGCATGATGATACGTCATACTGTTATAGATGAAATTGGCCTTTTTGATGAGACCTTCTTTTTATACTTTGAAGAAACTGAACTTTGTCATCGCGCAAAACTTGCAGGATGGCCTACGGTTTACGTGTACGAAAGTGAAGTTGCCCATATCGGGTCAGGGTCTACTGGCCTAAAAACCTGCACACGAATACCAACATATTGGTTAAATTCACGCCTGTATTATTTTGTTAAAACGCACGGGCGCGCCTATGCGGCCATTGCAACATTAGCGCATCTTTCAGGTGGTGTAATTCGGCAAGTTCGCAACACTATTCAAATGAAACCTATTGCAGGCCCTTCATATTTCTTACGTGATTTAGCCATGCATTCTATGCGGGTCGTACTAAATGCTATGCGCATAAACCGCAGTAAAACACTTACTGATACATCCCATCTTACACGTCAGGATACAAAGTGACCAATATCTGCAATAATCCTTTTTCATCCGTTGTTATCGGAAATGAATCACTGTTGATCCAATGTTGTGAACTTCTATTACAACGTGGCCATAATATTCGCGCGGTGATCAGCGCAAAGGATGATATCGTAAAATGGGCGCACTCACAGAATTTAACTGTCATAAATCCTGAAGAGAATATCGCGGTACAACTGCAAAACCATCCTTTCGATTGGCTGTTCAGCATTGCAAACCTATCTATCATTCCTGACGAGGTTTTGGCACAGGCTACTCTTGGCGCAATTAATTTTCATGACGGCCCTTTACCAGAATATGCTGGGCTAAACGCCCCAGTTTGGGCCTTGATTAATCAAGAAAAGAAGCACGGAATTTCATGGCACTTAATTGATAATGGTATTGATAAAGGCGATGTAATTGCGCGCCATATATTTGATATATCCAATAATGAAACAGCGCTTACGCTGAACGCAAAATGTTTTGAAACCGCCTTAAACAGCTTCCCAGATTTGCTTACAAAGATGGAAAATCAAGATTTACCTTGCATGCCGCAAGATTTAGAAAAACGTAACTATTATGGCCTTCATGATAGACCAGCCGCCGCTTCATTGCTTGATTTCACCCGCCCCGCGAATGAGGTGTTAGCGCTTGGGCGTGCATTAGATCATGGGCCTTATCAAAACCCTGTATCTTGCCCGAAAATACTATTTCAAGGTCAGGCTTTCTTGATTGGGGAAATCACTGATGCCCTCACGAGCGTTCATACTAATGCTGTTGCCGGCACGCTATTATCAGTAACGGCAGATACCGTTATTGTCGCCACACAAACAACCCCAGTTCAGTTGCGCTATATAAGGGGCATTGACGGCAAGCCTGTCGCCATAAATGAAGTATTTAGCGAAACGAACGCCATAAAACCTATAGAGCCTCAGTTTGCAAACGACATTACCGAAATGATGCGCGCGCTTGTAAAAGCTGAACCTTTCTGGCGCGAGAAGCTAATTGATATCATCCCTGCTGAACTTCCTCACATGGGAAACCAACAAAATGATACAGGCTTTGCGCAACAGTCATTGAATTTACCTGCCTCATTAACAAATGATGAAATGCTGGCCATTGTTGCCGCTTGGGTTGCCCGCATATGTGATATATCTAGTTTTGATCTGGCATTTAGGGATGCAAATGCGCTTCAAGGCCTTAACCCTCAGTTCTGCACTGATTGGGTGCCTGTACGATTTGATGCAACAGATTGCCTATCAATCCAAGAGGCTTCAACCCGCTTTGTTAATACGTTAAATACCGCGCGTATCCATCGCAGTTTTGCCCGTGATCTATGGTTACGCGACCCAAATATAAACCCAAGAATAACGCCTACTGTAGGCATCGTAATTGACAATGGGTTGCCGCCAATATTGGGCACATCACTGACCGTTGGAATTTCAACTGATGCTGCATATTTAAAATATGACACCAGTCAGTTTTCCAAAGAAACTATCGCCCGCTTTGCGACACAGATAGAACGTTTGTGCGAAAAGCAAACGGATGGTGACTTGAATGACATTTCGGTCAGCCATTTACCAATTCTGTCATCAGAAGAATATGATGAAGCGGTTTATCGCTGGAACGACACGCAAGAAGAATATGATCGGTCAATTTGTGTTCACCACATGTTTGAAGCGCAAGTTGCCCGTACTCCAAATGCACAAGCACTTGTTTTCGAAAATACGACTATGACCTATGCTGAGTTAAATGCCCAAGCTAATCGCGTGGCCAGTACTTTGCGCGACATGGGTGTTGGCCCTGATACTTTGGTAGGGTTATTTACACACCGGTCATTGGATTTAGTGATCGGCGCACTTGCAATACAAAAAGCAGGCGGGGCCTATGTGCCGCTAGACCCAACATACCCGCAAAACCGCCTCACACATTTTATAACGGACAGTGGCGCACCTGTTATCATTACCCAATCTGATCTGGTGGATAAACTACCTGAATGCAGTGCGGATTTGCTTGTGCTTGATACTGATTTGCGGATTAAATCCGCGCCCGACGCCAACATTGAATGCGATGTCACCTCTGAAAACCTTGCCTATATAATTTATACGTCAGGTTCTACAGGCGCGCCAAAAGGTGTGATGGTTCAGCACAACAACGTTGTCAACTTTTTCAAAGGTATGCACGAAACGGTCAATTCAGACCCGTCGGATGTTTGGCTTGCGGTGACAAGCCTGTCGTTTGATATTTCTGTGTTAGAGCTGTTTTACACACTTGCACGGGGATGTAAGGTTGTTGTCTATACCGAAAACAATCACATTATCCATCCGATTGAACATGTCACCATTGGTGCGCAAAAAATGGATTTCAGCCTATTCAACTGGGGCAATGACGCGTTTGAGGGCGATAATAAATATGAACTATTACTTGAAGGCGCAAAATTTGCAGATATAAACGGTTTTTGTGCAGTTTGGACGCCCGAACGTCATTTTCACAGCTTTGGCGGGCTATACCCAAACCCATCTGTAACGGGTGCAGCAGTTGCCGCAGTCACCAAAAACATATCTGTCAGGGCTGGCAGTATTGTAGCCCCTTTGCATCATCCAATCCGTATTGCCGAAGAATGGGCCGTTATCGACAATCTGACAAATGGCCGTGCTGGTATGGCTATTGCATCGGGATGGCAACCTAACGATTTTGTACTACGCCCTGAAAATACGCCACCAAATAACAAACCCGCAATGTTTGATGCGATTGACACAATTCGTAAACTTTGGGCAGGGGAATCTGTACAGTTCCCAACCAAAGATGGTGCGCCTTTGGATGTTGTGACACACCCCCGTCCAATATCCACTGAATTACCAATATGGGTAACAACCGCAGGAAACCCCCAAACTTGGGTCGAAGCGGGCAATGTTGGTGCAAATGTCTTAACCCATTTACTGGGGCAAACTGCCCAAGAAGTGAAAGAAAAAATAGCCCTTTATCATGATGCTTTACGCAGTACGGGCCATGACCCAAAAAACTTTACTGTAACGTTGATGTTGCACACGCTTGTCGGTTCTGATCGTCAGCAAGTGCGTGATATGGCCTGTGAACCGATGAAAGATTACCTGCGCAGTGCGGCTGGGCTAATTAAACAATATGCATGGGCTTTTCCCGCATTCAAAAAACCCAAAGGTGTTGATAATGCTTTTGAACTTGATCTGGAAAGTGTCGATCCTGATGATATGGAAGCAATATTGGATTTTGCTTTTGAACGTTACTTTGAAGAGGCGGGTCTGTTTGGCACGGTTGAAGAATGCCTAAATCGGGTAGAAGACCTTAAACAAATCGGGGTGGATGAAGTTGCCTGTCTTGTTGATTACGGCCTGTCTGTTGATAAAGTTCTTGAAGGGTTAATACCGCTTGCAGAGGTCGTAAGGCGTGCCAACACTCCAACTGAAATCGCCGATACAGATTACTCTATAGGTGCGCAAATTGTTCGCCACAAAGTAACACATCTACAATGCACACCCAGTATGATACGGATGATTTGCGAAGACGAGAAATCACGCAAATCATTGCAGCATATAAAACACTTGATGATTGGCGGCGAAGCCATGCCTGGTTCCTTGATTGATCAGCTAGCATTAATCACAGATGCACAAATTACAAATATGTATGGGCCTACCGAGGCAACCATATGGTCATCTAGTGAAAAAGTTGAGCCAACAGATGGATTGGTAAACGTCGGTTACCCCATTTCAAACACTCAATTATATGTTTTAGATGCAACGCAACAACCAGTCCCCAATGGCATTCCGGGTGAGCTATATATTGGGGGCGACGGAGTAACGCGGGGGTACTGGCAGCGCCCAGATCTGACCAAAGAACGGTTTTTACCCAACCCTTTTATCAAACAAACACGAATGTACCGTACAGGTGATTTGGTTTGTCGTCGTGATGATGGAAAGCTGGATTTTATGGGCCGGGTTGATAGTCAAATTAAATTACGCGGATACCGGATTGAACTAGGTGAGATTGAGGCTTGTCTGGAAACACATGCCAATATTCAACAAGCTGTTGTCGTTACCAAAGAGTTTGGCCGCGATGACATACGGTTAGTGGCTTATTTTCTTAGTACAAAAAATGTATCAAATACGCACCTAAGGGAAATACTTAACAGTAATTTACCAAGTTATATGGTGCCGTCGCATTTTGTTACTTTAGATGAAATGCCCCTGACCCCCAATAAAAAGGTCGATAGAAACGCGCTTCCTATCCCGCTTAACCCCAGCGCGGCTACACAGTGTAATGTGCCACAATCTTCAACAGAGCAAAATATAGCTGCCGTTTGGTCGCGTATCTTGGGTGTAGAAAAAATCAAATCTGGCGACAGTTTCTTTGACCTAGGCGGGCACTCATTACTGGTTATTCAAGCCCATAAAGAGATTAACGCAGAGCTTGGGGCAAATGTCATTAGTATTACGGACATATTCAGGTTTCCAACATTAGCTGCATTATCCAATATGGTTGATACTAAAATAATACCTGCAACAATCAGCAATGCCATATCGACAGATAAATTTAAGCACCGCGCAGAAATACGCCTAGGTGCGATAGCTAAACGCAAGACTATGCGTGCAAGACGTGGCGGGGTTGCACTATGAGCTTTATATCGCAAATAAACTCCACCTATTGGTTGGCAAATATTGCGCGCAGTATGGTGCCAAATACAGTTGCAGTTGCCCATACAGATCCGCGATTAACATGGAATAATCTGCACCCAGAAGAGGCCCCTGCATTGGTTAAAATGGTTGCAAGCCGCAGGCGTGAATATGCGGCAGGCAGGGCTGCCGCACATGCAGCTTTAGGACAGATTTCTGTATTCAATGCCCCGGTTATTTCTGGGCATGACCGCGCACCTATTTGGCCCGAAAATACTATTGGCAGCATTTCTCACACCAACTCTGTTTGCCTTGCATTGGCAGCCCATAAACGCGACGTGCGCTCTATCGGGGTCGATGTAGAACCCTATGAAGCCCTAGAGCAGGGTTTAATTGCGAACATCTGTAATAGCGAAGAAATGCAATGGCTGGATAAACAACCAGCAAGCCATCGTAATCATTTGGCAAAAATAATTTTCAGCGCGAAAGAGTGCATTTATAAGTGTCAGTACCCATTGACCAAACAAATGCTGACCTTTCATGCCGTGCACATCCAAATAAATAAATCAGCTGGCACCTTTTGTGCCACTTTCAAACATGCGTCAGGTGTCTTTCACACAGGTTACACCTTGCAAGGGCGGTTTTTTACTGGGCAAGGCCTAATTTTAACAACCGCAATTCTGTTAAATGACGCGCAAACAGCTTCACTGCAAAATAAGGAAAACTAACCATGGGCCCGATTCAATCTTTCAGTGAATTTATCAGCGCATTACGTCGCCGTGTAGCTACGTGGAGTAGCATAATAATTGTTGGCGTGTTTATAACGCTTTTATACACATACAGCTTGCCAAGATTGTATGAAAGTACAGCTGTTATTCAGATCGTGAACTCGCAAATTTCCAGTAAAATTACGGGCAATACGGCAGGCACACCGCTTAAACAACAGTTTCAAAAATTAGAACAACGGATTATGGCGCGTGATAATCTAATTGCCGTCATTAACAAAAACAACCTGTTTAACAAAGACGCGTCCCTTACTATTGCCGATAAAGTTAACCTACTACGCATGGCAACCGAAATAACCCAGATTATTGATCCATCGGAAGCGTGGAGCCCCACAGCTGCACCATCGGCATTAACAGTTTCCGTGCGCTTGGATGATCCAGAACTTGTTACACGTGTGACCCAAGGTTTTGTTGACGCTATCCTTTTCCAAAACACACAAATCCGCCTTAAAAGAACCCAACAGACATTGGCATTTTTCGTAACTGAAGAAACCCGTATTGGCGATACTATTGCACTACTGGATGCAAAAATCTCCCTATTCAAAGAGGCTAATTTTGCATCTTTGCCCTCGGCCATACCAGCACAATTAACGTTATTGGTAAATTTAGAGAATGCCGCTTTGGAGATAGGCACGCAGATTGCCGCCTTAAAAAGTGGTAAGGCGAAAAGCCGTATTACAGAATTTGATCAACAACTATTACTAATGGAAAGTCAGGCATTAAAACTTGCGGATCGCATTGTAGTGGTCAGACAGCATATTGCTGCTGCCCCTAAAATCGAAAAAGAGTTTAATGGCCTTACCCGCAAATTAGAACAACTGGAAACGCAATATACAGCCATTACCCAAAGTCGTTCAAATGCAGAAATAGAGCAAATGTTGGAAACAGGCCGGCAATCTAACAGCCTTTCTGTTCTGGAAAAACCGATTGTACCCGATTGGCCTGTTTCTCCTAACCGCAAAAAAATAGCGGTGGCAGGTGGAATGTTAAGCCTGATTTTAGCCGCCGCAGTTTGTTTTCTGCTAGAGATACTAAATCCAGTGATCAGAAACACTTCTCAACTTGAACGGCAACTTCAAATGACGCCTGTTGTTACCATACCTGTGATCAAATCTGTAAAACCTCATACGCGGTCACACCTGTTGTTAACCACAAGCTTGCTTTCTTTCACCTTTAGCATTTGGGCTTTTCTTAAAGTAGCTGGAAAATCTATGGGGTAATCCGAAGTAATCTTGGTGATTACCCTTCATCGCGGTTAAGGATCACGCCTAACAGAGGGACTTGCCCCGCTAATAACTTTTCAACCTGCCGTACTTCATCAGCAGTAGATTTTCCACCTCCGATAACTAACAAAACACCATCAACCTGTGGTAAAAATGATAATACATCATCGCGTAATAGCACCGATGGCATATCATAAAGCACAATATCTGGGTTTAATTCCAGGTTCATGATTTCCAAAACTTCGTGGGTTTTGGGGCTTTGTAACAGCTCGGCAGCACTCTCTTCAGGTTGTTTATTTAGCCCAAGGGCCAGGTTTTCATTCACGCGAAAAAGAAAATTTTTCTCAATTACTTCGCCCGATAAATATTCGCGCATCGTTTTCGAATGTGTAATTCCGAAATTATCCCCAAGCCCAGGGTCACGCAGGTTCATATCCAGTAA
Source organism: uncultured Paracoccaceae bacterium (assembly GCA_913061275.1). Classification (GTDB taxonomy): domain Bacteria; phylum Pseudomonadota; class Alphaproteobacteria; order Rhodobacterales; family Rhodobacteraceae; genus Amylibacter. The sequence continues at coordinate 129,635 of CAJXSR010000003.1, forward strand.
TATAGTACGAACGCTATCCAATCGTGACAAGCTAAGCGCAAGATTTGCCGATACAAATGATTTACCACATCCCGCAGTTGGTGATGTTATAGCAACGCGCCGCCAATTTTTTTCTTTTAAAATTCGTAATAAACGTGTGCGTAAAACATCAAACGGTGCGTCTTTAGATCGGGTTGAATTACCGCCTGTAATGCGGTTTGCACATAGGAAATCTTCATTCAATGCAACAATATCCAGATCATCCCAAGGGTCTTGATGCACGACTGCTGGTAAATACTGGTCGCTGTCATAAAGCGACAAAGAATGCTCCATATCATCTTGGTCGTCATACAAGTCGTTTGCCCCTGCATTCATATTTGGTATGTTCGCCAAGTTGGGTGTTTTACTTTTAGCCATTAGTGAAAATCATTTCCTTGCTTTGAAAGCACCCCATATTTGAAATGGTACATTTACTAAGATAATTTTAGGTATTCTATTAGGTAAAACCCCTAAAACCCAAATAAATTCGCGTCTACGATAGCTTTTTGCACAAAAACATCCCGTTTTCTTTCTGGTTCCCACTCTAAAACCTCTTTTGGGTGGGTATTATTAAATTGTGAGAAATGCGCCCGTGATTTCCAATCTTTTAAAGATGCACGAACTGCCCCTGTACGGTTCAACGCATAGCGTTTCAATATGTATTTCACACCATCGGCCCAATACAGACCTAACAACTGACCTGAACGAACCTGTATTCGGCTACCAAGCTTTGTATGGATAGCATCAAAGTAACCCCGCGCACTTAACATTGGCTCGCCTATCAGGTTAAATGATTGGCCAATCGCAGCATCTACATCCAACATCCGTATTAAAGCATCAGACACATCATCAATCAAAACAAACGGCAATATGTTCTGCCCATGCCCCCAAACTTTAACTGCACCCGCACCTTGCCAGCGACCAATACCCCAGTGTTGTAATGGCCCCCCTTCACCAACCACAATTCCGGGACGAGCAATAACCAAAGGCAAACCTTCATGCTGGTGCATCGCTTGAAGAACCGCCTCACATTCCGCTTTCGATCTTGCGTATAGATTTCGGTCGGTCATATCTGTATCAAACCCAGTTTTTTCGGATATAACCTGAGTTGGGTCGGACATATCATAAGAAGCGATCGTGCCTGTATAAATAAACCGTTTCACGCCTTGGTCTATCGCCGCCTTTGCAATGGCTTTGGTAACACCAACATCATTTTCCAAACAATCTTCCCAAGTCGTATCAACAGATTTTGCCAAATGATAAACCGCATCAATACCCTGCATCGCTTTGCGCAACCCCTCTGGGTCTTTCAGGGATGTTGAAAATGTTTCAACCCGCCCACCAAGATCGGCAAACGGCCCGCAACTACCACGGCTAAGCACGCGCACATCGCGACCGCTTGCAACCAAAGCACGGGTAAGGTTTCTACCGATAAAACCAGTGCCACCGATCACCAGAACGCTTGGTTTACAAGCCCGTGTTTTCACAGGCTTGGGCGCAGGCTCCACGCCTTTGTTTGGCATCATAGCGATTGTATCATCAATCGCCTTCATAACAGTTTCAGCCGCTTCCCCCGAAAACCTGTTATCTACGGGTGTATTCATTTTTATAGACTGGTAAAAATCTTTAACCGTATTTGAAAAACTTATCCCATATGCAGATTTACGGTTCAGTGAAATTAAATGCCGAGTAGCATTAACCACAGCTTCGCGCATATGTTGCAGCGCATGAGATACCTGATACAAAAATGGATTCACCACAATATCGGCAGAATTATCAACAGTTGTCACCAAGGTATCAGCCGCAAAGTTTAATCTAGCAATCCCGCTTGAACCACGCACTGTAACAGAACGGTCATCCATCGTTTCTACAAGCGACAGGTTGAAAGTCAGATCAACATCCCCTGCACGTGCCAATATACGCCAAGATTGTGGGCGTTCCCCACCCCCTGAAAGTTTTATCGGCTTACCCAATTCAAGATGCAATATTTCCGGGGGGCCAAACATATCAGCGGCAAATGAAAATAAATGCGGGCTTAGTTCAAGCAACAGATTTTTTGGCTCGCGCAGCATCCATAAGCCAAATGGGCCTGACCGAAGTGGTGCCAGTGGAAAGTTCCAGTTAAATTCAGCCGACGCAATGCGGCCTAATTTGCCATCCTTTAACGCGGATTTCATACGCATATATGAAGGTAGCCCTAAAAAATTATGCCCAACACCCACTAGGCAATTTGCTTTTTGTGCAGCCTTTGTAACGACAAGTGTATCTTTGTGGGACAACGCAAATGGCTTTTCCACAAAGATGTGCAGCCCAGCTTTTAGGCACTGCAAAGCAATATCTTTATGTGTTTGGGGTGGTGTTAATATATGCACCACATCGCAAACATCTGCCGTAATCATTTCATCAAGTGATGTATATGCGGGTACGCCGTATGCCTGCCCAAGCGCGTCGGCCGCACCTTGTGACACATCACAAACCGCGGCTACTTCAACCCCATTTGTCGCCTTTAGTGCATCGGCATGCCAGGTGGCTATATAGCCTGCACCAATTAAGCCTACTTTGATGGTATTTTGTGGCATTCATGCTCTCACTCAATAAAACTAACGGCCCTTATTTATACTCTATTATGTTCATTTTATGACCCCTGAACCGACGCCAGTAATATAACATAATTCCTTGAAAATTTGGAAACTTAGAAAGCATCAAAAACACCGCTTGCTTCACCGCCTGATTTTCCCCAAGACCATTGGCATATAGGCCCTTTACTGTGCGCAGATATGACACGCCATATAAGCCCAATACCGCATAAAATACCCAAACTGATACCAACAGCCCCATAACCGCAATCAATGGCAAGATCGCGCCATATGCCCATACCCGCTTACGTTCTTTAGTAAAATATTCTGGGTGCATATCGCCAACTTGGGCAAATCCGTGGCCAGTGCGAACTGCACGATCCCACCACTGGGAAAACTTGGTCATATTCGCATCATGTAACGTCATTTCAACTGGCAGTCGTTGTAGTTTCCAACCAGCCTTTCGAATACGGACACAAAACTCATCATCCTCGGCGGCGATCACTGTTGCATTGAAGCCACCCACTTCTGTAAAAGCAGCACTACGCACCATCATATCACCCCCGCAGGTCAAAATATCACCTGCTGGTCTGCGCCACTCAAAATCACACAAGGCATTATATATACTGCGTGTCGCATCCACCTCTTTGCGCCATCCTGTGACAATACCCAGATTGGTATTCGCATCCAATTCAGCCATAGCAGATGCAATCCAGTTTGGTTGCACCGAACAATCACCATCAATAAACTGCACAAAATCGGGCATAACCCCCGTATCTTGCAAAGCATGGAAACCCGCAGTTCGGGCACGCGCCGCGGTAAATGGGGCCGATATATCTAGTATAACAACTTCGGCCCCTGCCTTTTGCGCCTCAAGAATACTGTTATCAGTAGAGCCAGAATCAACATAAACAACCCGCCCTAAATTTGTGTTCACGGATGCTAAACACTGCACCAACCGCGCCCCTTCATTGCGCCCGATAATAACAATACCAACCGACGGATCAGGCATCTGGCACAGCCTTTCCTACGCGCAGAGGTCGCTTAAAATCTGGGCTGCCAGCCAAACTATAAGCCTGCATTATCTCTGCCAGCCAAACCGCTTCATGGTGTATGTTAAATGCATCTTTCACTTTTGCTTGCCCAGCGCACCCCATTTTTGCACGAAGGCTTTCATCCTGTAACAACGTCAAAATTGCCTGTGCTAATCTGTCTACATCGCCCGCAGGTACCAATAACCCGTTTACTCCGTCATCCACCAGTTCGGGTATTCCCGCAATTTTAGTTGCCACAACTGCCAACCTAGCGGCCATCGCTTCCATCAAAACAACTGGCACACCTTCGGCGAAGCTGGGCAAGACGAACAAATCTGTTTCTTGCAACATATCCGCCACTTCAGTTTGTGATTGATAGCCTGCAAATGTCACCATATCGGTCAGCCCAAGCTCACTCGCTTTTACCTCTAACTCTGTCCGCTCTGGCCCATCCCCTATCAATGTAACCTGCAAATCAGGAATACGGTTTTGCAACCAGGCTAATGCTTCAAGTAATACAGGAATGCCCTTCACAGTTGCCAATCGACCTACAAAAGTGATGTGCGGGGGCTTCTTGCTCGTAACAGTTTTTGCGCCGTATCGATCAGGCTCAACCCCACAATGAACGATATGTAATTTATCCCAACAATCTGCACTTGAATGCACTTTTGCCTGATCGCGGCAAAAATTGCTAATGCAGGCGACAAAGCTTGCATTCTTAATTTTCGCATCTAGACGCCACCGCTGGGGTTCAAAAAATATATCTGGCCCATGCAGCGTAAAACTATACGGAATACCGCTGGCTTTGCTGGCCAGCATTGCAACTGAACAGCTGGCCGTGGCGATATGATTATGTAAATGCACAACGCCTTGCTGCTTTAAATAATCAGCCAAAATTATTGCCTCGGCAAAATAAAATAATTGATATAATCGGCCCTTAAATCCAGCAGAGCCTGTGCAAATTGCCAACCACAATGTGCTGAAATATTTACGTGGTGTGCTAATTAATGCACGTATATGGCACGTTATTAATCGAATGGGGGATTTGGCTGCGGCTAAAACATAAAACGTTTTTTTCGCTTCATTACGCTGCTCAGACCCCACAAGATGTTCGGCTCCAGTTTTACGAATAGAGCATGTTAAAACATCCATTCCTTGCTTTCGCAATTCAAAAACCTCACGCTGAATAAAGGTATCTGTTGCACGCGGATATTCACCTGTCAGATAGGCGATGGGGCTGGGTAAGTTATGGTTCACCATCACGCAGAGCCCTTATTTTGCAAAGCAATAGAGGTTTGAATTGCATCGTCAAAGGATATTTCGGCCTGCCAGTCAAGCCGCTCTTTCAATTTTTCGTTGCTATATTCAAGTGGCATCATACGCGCACGCAACCGAATAGGGTGTAACAAACCCGGTAATCGTTTTTTAATGAATGGGATAAGGCCCAAAACCGTCCCTATCCCTAATAAAATACGCCATGAAACTGGTAATACGTATCGAACCATACCTGCCTCTCGTAAGGCATTTATATAGCGGGTTCTATCTGGCAGATCGTCGTCATAAACATTGATAATCTCAACCCCAGATATAGGGGTTTCAGCTGCTAACACCAACGCTAAAGCGCAATTATCAACGTAACTTACAGGCACCTGCCCCTGCATTCCAAAGCGTACTAATACTGGTCCAAACCTATGGCCCAAATGACCACTCCACAATCGATCAGCCCCGAAAACAGCCCCCGGTCGCATTACCCACATATCCAGCTCACCCTTGGATACTTCACGCATCGCTATCGTTTCTTGCCCCAGTTTATTCGCGCTATACAAACCACCGTTATTTGTGGGGGAAACCTGCGGTGTTTGCTCATCCATAACCTTGCCAGATGAAACATCGTAAACCGCGATAGAGCTTACTAAAACCAACTTTCTTTGGGAACGCGGTATTTCCATAATCGTATCAATCAAATTCTGCGTTGCGGCACCCGTATCACGGGTTTGTTGTTCAATCCCGCCTGTCAAAGCGGCCGCTGCGTGAATGACCACATCCGCTTGGGATACAGCGCTCAAAACCGTGCCCTGATCCGCCTGCGACCCAAGGTCAGTCACTACCACTTTAATTAATGGATCCTCTGCCCAGCCATTACAAATTGATGGCTTACTGCGCACAAGTGCTATCACTTTGTGGCCGCGTTTACGGGCAACCTTAACGCAATGTCGGCCTATAAACCCTGCCGCACCTGTAATCAGAATACACTTACTCACTTGGCCCATGGCATAGGCTCTATAGGGGGGCATTGTGTTTGCATATCTTGCGCACCACTTTGACTGCCCGCGTTTTGAATGGCCAATGTTACCTCATTCAAATGCAGGGCAAACTCTGCGGACAACCGACAAGGCCGCCCTTCTTGCAACGCTGAAATCATCTCTACAGGGCCTAGCGCAAAGTTCATAGAGGCAGCCCCCCAGCGACCCAATTTAGGATGCGTAGCACCTTTCAGTTTGAACCGTTTTGCAAAGGGCAACTCCAGTAATTTTCGACGTATGGTTACGCGTTTATGAATGAACACTTTGGCACTATTATCCCATGCCTTATCAAGGCGCAGCACTGCTTTATCACCAATCACACGTATCTGGTGATCGTGCGGCGCAATGATTGAACAGGTTAGGCGCGCAACCATACCTGTTAAAAAAAACAAGGTGGCCGAAGAATAATCTGGCGCATCATCTTCCCCTGCCACCACATTAGCCGAAGCCGCCACGACAGTTTTCACAGTTCCAAAAATTGCAATAAGCCAACTTAGATAGTAGCCCGCGTGTTCTAATGTACAGCCAACCTTAAATTCATCTTTATAAGGCCAAGGTGCGCCTGTTTCACTTAACCACTTACCGTAGGGTGCTTGCGTTACAAACCCATCATCCAGTTCTGCATAAATCAATCTAGGTGTGCCAACCGCACCCGCACGAATAGCAGCCCCTAACGTTTGGGCCGCTTCCCCCAAAACACTGCACGGCGCACAAGCCAATAACAGGTCACGTTCCATTGCAAGCGTGTATAACTTATGCGCATCATCCATGTTCATAGCCAAAGGTTTTTCAGAATAAACATGAAAACCCGCCTTTAGGCAGGCACTGTTTATAGCATAATGTGCATTAGGGTTTGTCAGGTTCAAAATAACCGACCCTTTAGGCGCATCGGCAAGCAACGCGCATTGCGTCGCGGCCGCTTGCAAGCCCCAATAGCTACAGAACGTTTCTTTACGCGCTTGATCTTGATCAAAAACATACGCAATTTTTATGTCAGGATACTTGGCAAGCGATCTCATATATAGATCTGCTACAAAACCACATCCGATGATGGACAGTGTCGTCATATCATCTCCGATGGGACGCGTGTGTTGAACTTACAATTATGGTACAACTATAACTGAATATGGTTGGAATTCCAAATAAGAATGCAAACAACAACATCGTTTTTGCCATAGTTATGCCCACATAAAAACTATAAGTACTTACTAACGGTATTCACCTCAAATCGGAGACATAAATTGAAGTTCGAAGTTAAGTCAGAAACCATAAATATAGATATGGCGTCGGCAGCAATGCTTTGGGCAGCAATTACCAAACGGTTTAGGTCTGGCACAGGCTTTGCGCTGGCTACTCTAAACTTGGATCATTTGGTGAAAATGTCAGGTTCAAAACAATTCTTGCAAGCTTATGCAAAACACGACCTTATTATCGCAGATGGCAACCCGATCGTATGGTTATCACGCTTGGCACAAAAACCAGTTGATCTTATGCCCGGCTCGGAATTGATTTTCCCTTTGTCAAAGCTTGCCGAAAAAGAGAACATTAAAATCGCTTTGGTAGGTAGCACCGATACCGTATTAGAAAAAACTGCAGCCGCTTTGCTAAAGGAAATCCCGGATTTAGACGTTGCGATTTGCATGGCACCCCCCTTTGGGTTTGATCCCGTTGGCGCAGAGGCAACGGCCATTTTGAAACAACTTCATACATCAGATGCAAGGTTATGCTTCTTAGCATTGGGCGCACCCAAACAAGAAATATTTGCAGCTTACGGGCGCGATATTACCCCGAATGTCGGGTTTGTATCTATTGGGGCAGGTTTAGATTTTATCGCAGGCGACCAAAAGCGCGCGCCTTTATGGGTGCGCAAATTGGCATTGGAATGGCTTTGGCGCATGCTATCCAACCCGCTTCGTCTAGCGCCACGGTATATACGCTGTATTTTAATTCTGCCAGGCCTTGTTAAAGCAGCTGTTTGTTTACGCTACCGTTAAGTAGGTGGAAATAACTGCGGCCGATCTTTGCGTTTTCCTAAAACCCAATCATAAACCTGCATCACCTGTTTTGCCTTTTGATTCCACGTAAAATTATCCTCAATATATTGCCGCGAAGTTTCACCCATCTTTGGTAATATGTTTGGGTTATCAACAATCTTTTCCAACTCTTGGCGAAACCCTGCGATGATTTCGCTTTTACTTCCTATTGGCACTTTAAACCCCAACCCTGATTTTACCAGTTCACCTGGGCCTGCATAATCAACAATTAGGGGCGGTATTCCAAGGGCCATAGCCTCTAACACCACGCCACCGCCAAACTCTCGGATTGATGGAAAGGCAAATAGGGTGCAATTCGTCATAATATCCTGAACAGCCCCATGGTCGACCCAGCCATGAAATTGAACTGCCTCATTTAGACCATCCCCATGAACCTGTTCTTTTAGGGCATTCAGCAAAGGGCCATCCCCGATCATATCAAGTGTCATGCGCCCATCACGCAACAAAGGTGCGGCCGCTTTCAACAACATATCTGGCCCTTTATAGGCCACCATACGTCCAACAAAACAGGCCCTAAGTGGGTGTTTTGAAAATTTTGCCACCTTTGAAAACACATCGGGATTAATTGCATTTTCTGGCAGATAAACGCATTTATCTTGCAGATCGTCAGGAACTTCGCTTTCAGTATGGCGCGAGCCAACGATAATTGCCGTTGCATTTTTCAGCGTAGACCGTCTGCCTGGTAAAAGCTTGTAGGCGCTTCGGATATAGGAAAGCATCTCACGCTCTTCAATTCGTTCCGCCTCAAACCCTTTGGGCCAAGGGACGCCACCGTTCAACGGGCCTAGAATAAACGGCACGCCTGCACGTTGGCATTTAGCTGCAATGCTACTTGAAATTGTTGGGCTAAGGGGGGTAATGCGGTGAACTATATCGAACTCACCGTTTTTGATGCGCGCACCAAACTGCGCCCATACTTGCCGTTCAAATATTGGATATGACACGGCATTCAGGGCTTGTATCAATGTCCAACCCTTACCTTCACCCATCCGTAATTTAGTGCCCAGTTTCCACAATGGCTTTGCAAAAGCTTCAGTATCTATCGCAGTAAAATCCACACCTTCAATCAGGCCTGCACGTTTAATTGCATCACGGTTTCGCACTTGGGTCACAATATGCACATCACAAACTGACCGCAGCGCGTTGGCCAAAGACCAACCCACCAAAGGTACACTTACCCATTCAGGGTTCGCGGCTTCTGCAATAATCAAAACTTTTGGTGCACGCAGTGTCGTTATTTTTTCATTACTTGTGCACATCACAATATAGGCCGCCAACGCTTTGTTTCTAATTTCTTTTTTGAAACTTTCTTTTTGGTTCTCTCTGTGTACCCCAATAAAGCCCCAGAAATTATCCAAGTTATTGGGGTAAGTGTCGCATTTAACAGCAGATCAACTATATTTATGGCCAAAATCAAGGCTAACGGGCCAATAAAAGGTGAAACATATTCATTTACTTGTTCTGATTTACGCGCCCAAAGTAAGATCAAAGGCAGCCCAAGCAACCCGAACTCTGCAATAAACCCGACCCATCCAAACATCCCAAATACAATGATCCACCGCCCATCTGATACACTCAGCATTTCGCCATTATTCGGGTCATGTATTTGGTTTCGCCCCCAACTGCCCCAGCCAAATAGTGGTTTTTCATTTGCACGTTCAAAAAGTATATCTTCATTATCAAATCGAAACTGCAATGAACCCGCACGTTCATGGCTTATCTTTTCTGCCTGTGCCACCATTGTGTCTGTTGGGATCAAATCCACAGATTTCAGTACTGGGTATGCAAGTACTAACAACACCAGCACAAAAGACAGGTTTATTTGAAACCACCTATTCGTAATCATAATCAAAGGTGCCAAAAATAACGCAAACAACAAAGCACCCGTCGACTTACAGAAGACCAGCACCACCCCCAAATATCCCGCCAAGAACAAATATAAAGCGCGGCGCTTTTGATCTAACTCAACCCGCCAAAGTGCAATAGTTGCGGCCACAGCAGTCATAGAGAAAAACGCAACCCACAATCCGTGGTTCATAAATACAACTGGCCTATAGCCACCAAACCGTATCGATTGCCCAAAAGAATGCTGATAATAGCCATAAAACCACAAATTTAATTGCGGGCTAAGCCGTACCTCTATCAACATCGGTATAGAATATGCCAACCCTGCGATAAACAGTGCGACTAAAAGATCACGATGCGCTTCTGGCGTTCCCATAAAGCGCTGCGCTAACAAAAACGAAAATAAATAAGACAGCTGATTAATTGAAAGCGCGATAGCATCTGACAAACGCAATCCAGGCAAGTTTTCTGCATTGGTAAAGTTTATAGGCTCACCATTATTGAACACAGTAATAACTGGCCCAAGTACAAATAATGCAATTAAGATCCTACTTACCTTAGATTTCGGAAACTTTAATTCTTTCCACCCGAAAAGCGTCAAACAAATCCCGAAAGCCAATAAATTGGGTATCGAGTCTTTTGTAAAAGGCGGCAACAAGGGAAAGTCAAAACCAGCAGGGGCAGGTGGTAAAAACAAATATGCCCCTAGTAATGACCATATCAATGCACGTTCCACACGTAACTTGCGAAATAAAATAATCATGACGACAGGCCAGATTAATAACATAAGATATGCAAAACTATTGGGCACTGATCTTATTCTTCCTCATCGCTTTTCCATACAGTTGATACATGTTTCAGCCAATTCGGCAGAACCCGGTCATTCGATAGGGCACGCACGAAAGCACTGCCACCTTTCCACTATCAATACACATCGGCACAGTCAAAGATGGTCACTTCTTGTTCCAGAAACAACGGTTTTCGTGGCGCGATAACATGTGCTGTAGTGCATGTCTCAGCAAGCGACGTATAGAACTGTCGATACAGTTTTGATGGTGTTTCATTCATAAGATTGTTGAGATCTGAAACAATAAAAATGTCAAACCCCTGCGCAACCCAGTATTCAACTTGCCACTCCTGTGCCTGCAACGGCCACGCATAAGGCTTAACATTGCCCTTCAAATCGTCTTCGGTGGCATCTTCTAATCCAAACATCGCAACCGGCATCGCGATGTAAAACACCGCCCCTTCTGTATCAGTTAGTATCAAATTTTCGGGCGCTCTCTCTGGCATCTGAATGTCATATTTCGCCGCCAACCCGTCCACTCGTGTAAATTCAAATGCCTGCGCAGCCTTAGTTTGTTGTATATCCAACACCACCCCGGTCACCACTTTTCGATCCGAATATTCCTGCGAAATAATGCGACTTATGTCGTGCGTCACTGGCGCGGACAATGTTTGCCCCCACAACAATACCAACGCATAAATCGAAAGAGCAGCCGAAACGCCCAATACGCCCATTGCGGTACTAGACACTACTCTGCGAATATCACCTGCCAGATCGACCAGTGCCAACGCTCCCAGCAGCTGCATTACCACAAAGAAGTTGATCCACAAATGCACTGGCTGCCGCATGCCAACCGTCGCTGCCAATAGCAACATGCCGACGCAATTCACCAGCCACAATGCTATCAACGCACGTTGTTGGGGCAATCGACTGTTCCCCGATATTATGAGCACGGGCAGAAGCAGAAAGGCGATAACCATCACGCCATTAATTCCCCACTGCAAATGTATTGCGCGGGCCAACCAAAGACCCAAAGCATCCCAGAGACTGGCATCACTTTGCACAGACATCACGGCCTGGATATTCTGAAAGGCGATAAAATTCTCAAAGTCCAGCACAATACCGATATTTAGCACTGGCCATGCAATAAAGATCGAAGCGAGTGACACGCCCAACGCCCGCAAATATCCCCTTGCGCCAAGCTGTGGTGCCAACAGAACCACATGTGCGACTAGGAGCGGCACCAGAAAAAACACGAGCGAATGTTTGAAGCTAAGGCCGATTGCAATCGCCAGCCCAAGCGTCACATCAAGGCGCATGGATGTGGTAACCCGCTCACGCTGTAAAAACACCAGAACGATCAGAATAGTAGCCGTTGCAAGTGGTACATCGCCCTTGGCGATATACGAAAAATACACCCCAAGCGGTGTGACACCCACCATCACCGCAATAACAGCAGCTTGTATAATAGGCTGCTTTAGCCCGCGTGCAATCACAAACACCAGTGGGGCCATCAACGCGCCCATCGCAGCGGTTATCAATCTGGCAGTGACATAAAATATCGTAGGGTCATCAAAATACTGCGCCCGAAACCCGCCGACATCCTGCCACCATGACAGAACCTTACCCACAACAAAAAGCCCCGAAAACCCCACTGCATTAATGTAATTCACCAATGGTGGGTAGAAATGCTGTTCTGGGATTAATTGGCCAGCCATGGCCTTGGCCGCGGAATTTATTCGTTCATCGCCATGAAAATACCCATAATCGGTTCCAACAACCCGAATAGCCCATGTTCCAAAAAACAACAGCAACAGAACCAGATTTTCACGCCGCACCATACTCGCCACTCCATACCATATTTCCAAAGTATTTCACTAAATTAGTTTACATATTAGTGCCACTCATATGTAAACACCGCATTCCTTATCAAACAAACAACAATGGGATCAATTTATTGATGACATCATGCTCTAAACCAGACAAGGTTGTCCATATAAAATAAATTGAGATATAACATCATGGACGCAGTCCCGACAGATATTCACATTCCGCTTTTTGTGGATCTTGATGGCACATTGATCAGAACTGACGTCGCACAAGAGTTACTGGTCAAAAGTATTGGCACGCCATCGCAAATCGTCGCAACCGTCACCGCCGCCATGTCAGGCAGGGCTTCTCTCAAGCATTATTTGGCCAGTGCAAATGCATTTGATGCAACAACATTACCTTATAATCAACAGGTTATGGACTATCTGATCGCAGAAAAAGCCAAAGGTCGCAAAGTTATTCTGGCCACAGCCGCTGACATCAGGGTGGCCACAAAAATTGCCGACCATCTGGGCCTGTTCGATCAGGTCATTGCCTCTGATCAGCATCGCAATCTAAAAGGCACAGAAAAACTCGCCGCTATTCGTGCGATCTCAAAAGGTCCATTTGAATATCTAGGGGACGCGCGTGCCGATCTGCCGATTTGGCAAGAGGCCGCGGTTGTAGGGTTTGTGAATCCAGCAAACGCAACTCGCGCCGCTGTCGATAAGAACTCACATGTGTCGTTGGACATAATGGACAATCCACCGCTCGCCCGCTCGGTTCTAAAGGCAATGCGCCCGCATCAATGGACTAAAAACTGCCTTATTTTTCTGCCTCTGTTTTTCTCACATGGGTATACCGATAGCGCAAGCGTATTAAATGCGGTGATCGCATTCGGCATTTTTTGCCTGTTTGCCTCATCCATCTATATTATCAACGATCTTTTGGATATCGAGGCTGATCGCCAACACGCCAAGAAACGCCATCGCCCCTTTGCCTCTGGCCGTATGCTGCCCATTCAGGGCGTTATAGCGTCCATCGGTCTGGCAGCGCTTGCCTTCATCGCCAGCCTATCGTTGCTCAGCGTTGCGATGTCATTGATTTTCCTACTCTATATTGTAATCACAACACTTTATTCGATGTGGCTAAAACATTACTCTACAATCGACGTGATTACCCTGACATGCCTATATACCCTGCGCATTGTGGCAGGTGGCGTTGCTATTTCAGTTACTTTGTCGCCGTGGTTGTTGAACTTTTCTTTGTTCTTCTTTCTCAGCCTTGCCCTAATGAAACGATACATAGAGTTGGTGCGCATCCAAAAGACAGGGAAGGAAAAATCCCGCGGATATTATATCTCTGATATGCAGGCGGTTTTGCCAATGGGGATCGCAAATGGCGGCCTCGCAGTGCTTACGCTGACCCTTTACCTCAACAGCGATTATGTGGCACAAACCTACGCGTCTCCTACGTTACTATGGCTGATCGCACCGCTAACATTGTTCTGGGTGTATCGGGCATGGATTTGGGCATTACGTGACAAAATAGACGATGATCCCGTGGTGTTTGCCCTGCGCGATAAGATTAGTCGCCTGACGCTATTTATCACATGTACCTTAGTCATCAGTGCAAAATTCATCTCACTTGAGGCATGGTTTCAATGACGCTTAATGGATTTTTGCTGATCGTAATCAGCGTATCATTCTCGGCCTTTGGCCAAACCGCATTCAAAATCGGTGTCGACAGGATTACCCTGCCCAATGCAGCCTCAATGGTGGATAAACTGCTAGGGTTCGCAAGCTCGCCTTTTGTGCTACTGGGCTTGTCATTATATGGCATTGGTACTGTATTCTGGTTATTGGCCTTGCGACAAATGGATCTGTCGCTCGCATATCCGTTTGTTGCACTCAGTTTTATCATTGTATTCATGATTGGCGTCTTTGGTTTTGGGGAACCAGTGAACCCGACCAAAATCACAGGTCTTGCGGTCATCATCCTAGGCATGATCATTCTTTCCCGCGCATGATCGGTTTGCTGTAGATATGTCGTTATTCACAGGGTGCTGTTGTATTCAGCTTCCAACTTGTTGCGACCCCGGCAATGGCAGTGCAAAGGGCATCTAAAACAGACATTCATGATACAGACTTGAAAGAGTATATGCCTTTCATCAACATAGTACGAAGATTGAAAAACAGGTTAAAAATACGGTAGACAGGTGTTTTTAAAATCCTGTTGGCCATAACAACACGAAAAACGTTTTAAACAAAACCTGTAGATCGGTAGATAATGACATTTCGCGAAAATACTGCGCATCGAACTGCGCACGTTCCGCAAAGCTGCTTTCATTACGTTTGGTTATTTGCCAAAAACCTGTGATCCCCGGAAGCATCCGAAAATATTCATGTCCTGGATATAAATCACGTTGCTCCACCATCATTGGGCGCGGCCCGACCAGTGACATTTCCCCCCGAAATACATTCCAAAGCTGCGGTAATTCATCAATCGAAGTTTTACGAATGAAACGCCCAATACGCGTAATTCTAGGATCATTTTTAAGCTTCTGAGTAATGTCCCATTCTTTGCGGGCATCTGGATTTTTGCTTAAATAAACTTCCAGTTTAAGCTTGGCGTCAGGCACCATGCTGCGTAATTTCCACATCCGAAAAACACGCCCATCTTTACCCAATCGTTGTTGTTGATACAAAACAGAGCGTACACCTGTTAATCTCATGCAAAATGTTACAATCAATATGATACACATTACAGGGATGGCTAAGGTCGTAACTAAAATCAGATCTAATACACGTTTAAAGCCTGCATAACTACCTGATACAGAGGGTGCAACTAACGGTACCTCTAAATATGTTTGGTTCGGATCAATAGCCACTTCACACCTACATTTACTGGAAATGTTGTTGATATTGAAAAAGGCACACGTCATTCGGGCTGTTCAAATTCATTGAACAGAGGCAATCTTAAAATCTAGATGATTTATGAATTACGGTTCATATTTGCCGATATTAACGATTAAGTCGGCGCCTATCCCCAGCAGCAATACACTCTAATTTCCCAACAACACTCCTCACTCACTTACTACACAACAGCCAAACCCACTTATATTGGCTGCATTAATTACTAATGAACAAAGTTATGCGTAAGATTTCACGCTGCCAACTTTTCATCACAAGTTTGAATACATATTGCCATATTTCCATAAACTCTGTTCAAAAAAGAGACTAATTGCATATAATTAATGGGTTTTTACTTAGCTATTATATCTAGATAGGAAACAATCACCGCAAATTGTTGGGCATTTTTCGCAATCACATATCGGAAATATAAACTGGCAAATTTTTGACAGCAGATTTCCTTAAAATTACCATTAACCGAGTCGCATCAGATTCTAGTTAATAAGTTCTTAATTTTTATAGGAATATGCGGTCATTTCCGTAAATACTTTTTGGTAAAAACTATCACCTATTGCCGAAATTGTGCGGGTTTTGTGTTTTATCAATGCCATATCAATATACACATCGGGTTGAAAAGGGCGCACTACATAGCCTCTTTGGTCATCATACGCCAATGTAAACGGATCGATCAATGAAACCCCCACACCAGATTTCACAAATTCCAATAAAGATCGAAACAGATGAGATTGGCATTTAATGCGCAAGCGACTGTTGTTTTTTAAAAATAATTCTTTGGTACGCGAATTAATCATATGGTCTGCGCCCATAGCTATAAAAGGTACATTATCCAAATCCTTTGGGCCAATCACATCAAGATCAGCAAGCGGACTATCTATAGGAATGGCAAGTTGACATAAAAACCGCATAGGCAACACCGATAGGTTTTCATCAAGCACAGGAAGTTCACTAATACCAATTTCCGCAAGCCCAGAGGCAACCCATTGCTGAATGTTTTTCGAATATCGCGTTTGAAATGAGACATCTACGTCAGGATGCGAATTGATAAAATCACTTACCAAACCTGTCATAAACCCAAATGAAACGGCGTGTGTGCTAACGACCTGCAAAGTACCAACCCTTTGATTTTGCAAGTTAGCCACCGCCAATTTCACCTGTTCTAACCCGCGCACAACCGTATCAACCTCATGGTACAATATCATCGCTTCAGGTGTAGGCACTAAACGCCCATGTATACGCTCAAATAATTTTAACTTGGTTTGGTCTTGTAACTGCGCCAGCAAATTACTGATCGCAGGTTGTGATATACCTAAATCTTGTGCAGCTGCGGTAACTGTACCTGCTTCGATAACAGCATGAAGCGCTTGTAGGGGTCTATATCGCATATCATTTTTTCTGATGTTAGTCGCAAATAATAGTATTTGTAATTATACATCAGTCAAGTTTTACTTCCAATAGGGAAGTTAATTTGGAATCGTCTGTGCAGCAGGAAATTTTAATAATCGGGGCAGGTATTGTTGGTGTATCAACAGCTATATGGCTTCAACGCGAAGGCCATAAAGTTACGTTGGTAGACAAAGAAGGCCCAGCGGCAGGGGCATCTTTTGGAAATGCAGGTGTTTTGGCATCGGGTTCTTTAGTGCCAGTTACCGTTCCGGGATTATTTCGCAAAGCCCCAAAAATGCTGTTTAGCCCAAACCAGCCATTATTTTTGCGATGGTCATACTTGCCAAAATTATTACCCTTTCTTTGGCGCTATATGCGCAATGCCAACACCAAATCAGTTGAACATATATCAAACGGTTTAACACAGCTTCTTCACGATGCCCCAGATCAACATCTGGCACTTGCCAAAGATACTGATGCGCAAAAATACATAGATATTGTTGACTATCTATTCGGATATGCCAATGAAACTGCCTTTAAGGCAGACCATTATGGCTGGGATATTCGCAAGCGTAGGGGTGTTGATTTTTTGCCCATGAATGCTGATGACATGGCCAGCTACGACCCCGCTTTAAAGGGTCGATTTGGGTATGGTGTGCAGTGCAAAAACCACGGCAGAATTACAGACCCAGGTGCTTATGTAACCGCTTTAGCAAAGCACTTTTGCGATAACGGTGGCACGCTTATGCAAAGCGACGTGCAGGGGTTTAAGCTGGAAAACGGGCAATGCACCCAAGTTATAACAACAACCGGGCTGCTAACCGCTGATAAATATATCGTCACAACAGGTGCGTGGAGCAGCCAGTGGGAAAAGGTTCTGGGCATCACAGTTCCTATGGAGTCAGAACGCGGGTATCATATAGAATTCATAAACCCGTCAATAACACTACACTCACCCTTAATGGTTGCCGGGGGTAAATTTGTTGTACACTCAATGGATGGCCGCTTACGGTGTGCAGGTGTCATAGAATTCGGCGGGTTGAATGCCCCCGCATCTACAGCACCGATTAAATTGCTAAAACAACAAATGTCTGATCTATTTCCAGAAATGACTTATGATCGAATAGATGAATGGATGGGCCACCGCCCTGCTACCGTAGACTCGCTTCCCATAGTGGGGGTAAGTCCAAATGCTAACAATGTGTTCCTTGGATATGGGCACCAACATATTGGCCTATCTGCTGGGCCTAAAACTGGCCGCTGGCTTGCAAAACTTGTAAGTGGTGCGCCTTTAAATACTGATCTGTCTGCATATGCGGCAGACAGATAAATATAATAAACTAAACTCAACATGGAGAAACCAAAATGAAAACTATAAAAACACTTTTAGGGGTAACAGCTGCAGCCCTGACATTCACAGGGTCTGCCTCTGCTGAAAATTGGGATATGCCTATGGCTTACTCAGCCAGCAACTATCACAGTATGAATGGTCAGCTGTTTGCAGATGCCGTTGGCGTTTGCACAGGTGGTGATTTAACCATCACAGTTCACCCTGGTGGTTCATTGTTTGGTGGTGCGGATATCAAACGCGCCGTGCAAACTGCACAAGCACCAATAGGTGAACGCTTCATCTCTGCCCACCAAAATGAAAACCCGCTTTACGGCATCGACTCTGTACCATTCCTAGCTACTTCTTTCGCTGACAGTGAAAAACTTTGGGCAGCTACTAAAGACAAACTAGGCGAAGCACTGGCCGATGATAATCTTGTATTGTTGTATTCCGTGCCGTGGCCACCACAAGGTCTGTACTTCAAAAAGCCTGTGAACAGCGTTGCGGATACCCAAGGCATCAAGTTCCGTTCTTACAACTCTGCAACAGCACGTATCGCCGACCTTATGGGCATGGCACCTGTGCAAGTTGAAGCAGCCGAACTAAGCCAAGCATTATCAACAGGCGTGGCAGAGGCGTTCATTTCATCTGGATCAACTGGATATGACCGCAAAGTTTGGGAACAGCTAACGCATTTCTATGATACACAAGCTTGGCTACCTCGTAACTTTGTTTTCGCAAACAAAGGCGCATTTGACGGCCTGAACAGCCAAACCCAAAATTGCCTGCGCAGCTCTGGTATGTTGGCACAAGCTGCAGGTACTGCACGTGCAGAACAGCTGGCTGGTTGGTATCTACAACAACTGGCTGCAAACGGCATGACCGTTACTGCACCCAGTGGGCAACTGGTTGAAGATTTGCAAACAATCGGTGCAACAATGGCCACAGAATGGGCCGAAGCTGCTGGCGCAGAAGGTTCAGCCTTGGTTGAAGCTTATAAAGCTAGCAAATAAATAACAAACCATACTGGCCTGATGTAATCATTGGGCCAGTATAATTTTTGGGGGAGGAAATCATGCTACATCTGTTAAGGAAAACACTGGATGCTTTGTACCGTACATCTGGGTTCTTAGGGGCCATTTGCCTAATTGCAATCTTGGCCATTGTAACAAGCCAAATGGTGTTACGCTGGTTTGGCCATACTTTGCCAGGTGCAGCAAATTATGCAGGGTATTTCATGGCAGCATCCTCTTTTTTCATGCTTGCCCACGCACTAAACGAAGGCGCACATATTCGCGTATCTTTAATACTTGGCACTATGGGTCGCTTTCGCAGATATGGCGAAATTTGGTGCTATGGGGTAGCAGCAGTTACCGCAACCTATTTTGCCAAATACGCAATTAAAACCAACTATTGGTCACACAAATTAAATGACATCAGCCAAGGGCAAGATAAAATACCGATTTGGATACCTCAAATTGCAATGTCCATCGGAACAGTTTTATTAGCGATAACACTTTGGGATCATCTTATCCGTATCATATTCACCAAACACCTTGGGGTCGAAGACCCTGATATATTAGACGCAGCGGAATAAGCACATGGAACAATTTGCTTTAACCGCCGTCTTTTTATTCGCATTATTTTTCTTGCTTGGCAGTGGCGTTTGGATCGGCCTAGCCCTAATGGGCGTTGCCTATATCGGCATGGAAATGTTTACATCACGCCCTGCGGGCGATGCGATGTTAACCGTTATTTGGGCCTCATCATCATCGTGGACGCTCACCGCACTTCCTCTGTTCATCTGGATGGGTGAGGTTCTGTTTCGAACGCGATTATCCGAGGATATGTTTCGCGGCCTAGCCCCTTGGATGGCAAAATTACCAGGCGGGCTGCTGCATACAAATGTTGTAGGGTGTACAATTTTTGCCGCCGTTTCTGGCTCATCCGCTGCAACGCTTACAACTGTTGGGAAAATGTCGATCCCGGAATTGCGCAAACGGGGTTATCCAGAATTCATGACCATCGGAACCCTTGCTGGCTCTGCCACATTGGGCCTAATGATCCCGCCATCGTTAACTTTGATCGTTTACGGCGTTACAATTAACGAAAGTATTTCACAGTTGTTTATGGCAGGTATCTTACCTGGCTTAACGCTGGCGATCATGTTCATGCTTTATATTGTTGCATGGTATTACTTGAAGCCAGAGCAACGACCAGAACCAGAACCAGAAATGTCATTTAGTGATAAGGTTAAGGAATCGAGATTTCTGATCCCTGTCATATGTTTGGTGTCATTGGTTATTGGCTCTATGTATTTCGGCTGGGCTACTGCCACCGAAGCTGCAGCATTTGGAGTTTTAGGCGCTATGGCGTTAGCCGCAGTACAAGGTTCGCTTAGCATCAAAACCCTTTCTGAAAGTTTGATGGGGGCTGCTAAAACCTCGGCAATGATTGCGCTAATCCTAATGGGCGCGTCATTTCTAACCTTGTCTATGGGCTTTACTGGCTTGCCGCGTTCCTTGGCAAATTTCATAGCCGAGCTTGGCCTTTCACCGATTTCTCTGATTGCCGCATTAACCGTGTTTTACATCATAATCGGTATGTTCCTAGATGGTATTTCGTCGGTAGTACTGACCATGGCGATTGTAGAGCCAATGATCCGCCAGGCAGGCATAGATGTTATCTGGTTTGGTATATTCATCGTGGTGGTTGTAGAGATGGCACAAATCACGCCACCGATTGGGTTCAACCTGTTTGTTATGCAGGCAATCACGCCACATGAAATCGGGTATATTGCCAGAACTGCGATACCTATGTTCCTAATCATGGTTGTAATGGTTGCGGTCTTGGTCGCCTTCCCAGAGCTAGCAACATGGTTGCCAGAACAACTTCGAAGTAGGCCATAATGCTACGGTTTTTGTCCTTCATTGGGCAAAAATCATCTTTGGTACTTTTGCTGGGCCTGCTACTGGTGGCGGTTTTACCATCCGTTTCCAGTATGCTGCGCCCGGCATTGCCGTTTCTGGTTGCCTTGGTTCTTGGGCTGGCGATAGCCCGCCTTGATATGCGTATTGTCTTAACAGAGTTCGCAGACCTTCGAAAAACACTTACATTACTTGGTCTGGTACTGGGCTTCATGCCCGTTAGCTGTATTATTCTAATATCTATATGGCGGTTGTTAGGATTAGCTGAAGACACCATATTATTGCTGGTTGTTTTTGCTGCCGCCCCACCCTTAAGCTCGTCCGCAAGCCTTAGCTTATTGATGGGATATAATGCGCGTATAACATTGCAAGTAACTTTGCTTGCAACAATCGCTATGCCAATTATCGGCCCCGCATGTTTTGCCATTATAGGCGTTACAACCAATATCGCGATCCTCTCTATGGCCCTTCATATTGCAGGTATGATTGCGGGGGGGTTTTTGATCGGCTTGGCCATACAACGCTTCATTGGAAAAGTTGCAATAAATAACAACCCACAGGCCTTCAACGGCTTGGTGACCATATCAATGATCGTTTTCTTATTCCCGCTTTTTGATGGCGTCATCGTTTTCATCTTGCAAGAACCTATGCAATCACTCTTTATTTTAATTCTGGCAATAGCTCTGAACATCGGTGGAAACTTACTGGTACGAAACTTATGCAAGCACATTACCAATCCCCAAACTGCAAACGCATTGGGGCTAATGTTTGGCAACAGAAATGTATCATTCTATCTTGCCGTTTTACCACTCAACCCGTTGTTAAGTATCTTTGTTGCCGCATCACAAATTCCGATTTATGCAACACCCAGCTTGTTTAGGCGCGATACCCAGATTAATCTGGATCCATAATTTACCACCCCGAAAGGCGAAACGTGGCACCCAATTCAAAACAAGCCTTTTTAGGCATATTGATGCTAGACACGCGTTTCCCCCGAATTTCAGGGGATGCAGGAAACATCCACAGCTATGCCATTCCTGCACGAACAGCTATTGTAACCGGCGCTGAAAGTTTAGACATTGTTATTGACGGGCTACCTTCACCAGATTTGGTTGAAGCGTTTATAAGTGCTGCAAAACAGCTAGAGCTAGAAGGTGCAATTGCCATTGTTTCCACATGCGGTTTTTTGGTTTCAATCCAAGATCAAATTGCCAATGCGGTCACAATTCCTGTGCTACTTTCAGCCTTGTCGCTACACACAGAAATAAGTGCAACCCACCAAGGAAAACCCATTGGGATATTAACTGCGTCCAAAAAAGAATTGGGCCAAACTGCCTTAAAGGCTGCCAACGTAAATCGTAAAAATGCATATATTGAAGGCATGGAAGATTGCCGTGCTTTTACCGACGCTATTTTGAAGCCAAAAACCAAACAACCATTGGAAATTGATCGCACACAGGTTGAAAAAGCCGTTGTTAAAAAGGCGCAAAACCTACTAAAAAATAATCCAGATATTGCAGCATTCCTATTAGAATGTGGAAACCTGCCGCCTTATTCAGATGCGATTGCACGTGCAACAGGGCGTCCCGTTTATTCTATTATCGACGGCGCAAATGACATGGTTGAACGCGCAACCAATCAAACAAGATCAATACCCTAAAATCCAATATATCAGTACAATCTGCTGGATTTCATAGAATTTCCAACCCATAGTCATTGATATGAAAACATCTGAAATTCTTGACCGCCTAATCGCATTTGATACTGTCAGCCATCGATCCAACATGGATATGATTTTATATATCCAAAAGTTATTATCAGATATTGGCGCAGACGTTTCACTGATTAAAAACGCGGATGAAAGCAAAGCCAACCTATATGCCACCATCGGGCCCAAAGGCCATGCAGGCGTGTTGTTGTCAGGACATACAGATGTTGTACCCGTAGAAGGGCAAAACTGGTCAGTACCCCCTTTTCAGTTAACCCAGAAAAACGGGCGGTATTACGGACGTGGCACCGCCGACATGAAAGGCTTTCTTGCTTGCGCATTAAGTGCGGCCATCAAAGCATCCCAAAAAGATCTAAAAACACCCCTGCATCTTGCATTTTCTTATGACGAAGAAATTGGATGTATCGGTGTGCGCAGTCTGATTGACATGTTGCGCTCTGCCCCCATCCGCCCGTTGTTTTGCATCATAGGAGAGCCTACAGGCATGGCGGTTGCAACAGGCCATAAAGGTAAAACCGCCCTACATGCAGATTGCATCGGAAAAGAGGCCCATTCCGCCCTCGCCCCAACAGGGTTAAATGCCATACATCTTGCAGCGGACTTCGTCACCGAACTACGAAGCATTCAGGCAGATATAGTTGCAAACGGGGCGCGTGATGCCGATTATGACGTGCCTTACACGACCGTACATGTTGGTAAAATCCATGGTGGGCTTGTCGTGAACATAGTCCCCAACCTTTGCACTTTAGATTTTGAAATTCGCAACATGGTGCAAGATGATCCTCAAGAAATTCTAACACAAATGCAAGAAGCTGCTGATAAGATCACCAAAATCGCACAATCCCATACCCCAGAGGCAAGTATTAAGATCACCACAACAAACACTTACCCGGGCCTAAACACGCCTACCGACGCCAATGTAGTTTCCTTTGTAAAGTCACTTACAGGGGCAAATGGCACAATCAAAGTAGCCTTTGGCACAGAGGGCGGCTTATTCGATCGGGATTTGGATATACCCACAGTTATTTGCGGGCCAGGCTCTATGGCACAAGGCCATAAACCAGATGAATATGTCAGTGTTGAACAAATGCAAAAATGCGATACCGCCCTTGGCATATTGATAGATCGATTGGTTGCTGGGCTTTAAGACGCATAGTTACCCAGCTTTGGCCCCGTAAACATCCCGATTATAAATTTATGTAAAATAATCCTGACATTGCTTTGTAAACTCTAACGCCGCATTAGAAAGCCCCACACCTTTACGGGTGGCCAAAACCAATTTTGGCGGGTGCATATCTGTAATCAACTGGCGGACAACAACAACGTTGCCATCATAAGAAACATCTGCCGCAGGTTTCGTGGGCATCACACTAAATCCCAAGCCCTGCCCAACCATTCCGCGCACCATTTCCAAAGAGGTTGAACTATAAGCCACCGTTACATCCACACCTGCATCTTCAAACATGCCCAAAAAATAATCGCGACTTGGCGGGGCGTTTAACAATACCATCGGATGCCCAGCCAAATCTTTTGGTAACAATGTATCATAGGCTACCAATGGATGATCTGCGGGAAGCAGTACATAGGCCTTTTGCTCGGTCAAAGGAATAACATCCAGTGCATCCGACAAGCCCAGATCATAAAGTAAAGCAACTTCCGTCTGACCTGACAGCAGGCTTTCTTGCACTCGGCGTTGATCCCCTTCAAAAAGGTTTAGCTTTAATTTACTACCATCACGCACCATACGGCCGATCAGTTCTGGCATAAAAAACGGCCCAAACATATCAAAACACCCAACATTCAAATTCTGCTCGGATGCTGCTTTGCCGTCTTCGATCGAATTAAATCCATCAATACGCCATGCAGCACCATATGCGCGTTTTGAATATATCAACGGTGATCCGCGATCCGCCTCATAAATTTCCTGAACTTCACCCATGAAAATATAATGCGTGCCAACTAACTCACTGGATTGCACTTTGCAGTCAAACGCTACCAGCGGATCAATTACACGTGCCGCCCCTGTAGACATGGCATGCCAATTTGAACATTCAAACTTGTCCTGCACCTTGTCCTTAAAACGTCCCGCAAATGTATCCGAAATATAAGACTGGTCGTCACGCAAAATATTTACACAAAAAACACCGTTATCAATAATCGCCTGCGCTGTTGCGCTTTGCTGATGAACGCACACCAATAATGTAGGTTTTGACGTATCCGCAGATACCGATGACATCGCTGAAACCGTCACCCCCATGCGCCCCGCGTCACCGTCAGTAGTTACCACATTAACCGTACAGGCGGCATGTGACATGCCACTCAAAAACTGTGCGCGTAAATCAAGCTTGGTTTTCTTATTCATTATTTATGCCTTTGCTGCCGTAATCATAGCATTTATATACTGCGCAAAATCATAATTTGGCCGTTCCAAATGCGACAGATGCCCAGGTTTTGCTAATGTTGAACATAAACCACGATACACTTTTTCTGTACAGCCACGATCCTCAACATTCACTTCATCAAGTAAATCTTTCAGCTTTGTAAAATTACCCTGCGCATCGGGATCATTCGCATAATCATCTGACATTCCACCGCCAAAACCAATGCGTACCTTGCCCACGCCATCAGGGTGCAGCGTCAGGTACCAAAAATATCCAGGTGTTAATGTTATCAACAGACTTGGATATATCGCCAATAAAAATGTAGTTCGGCGCATATCGCCTTTCAGACGCGTATTGTTCTTATGTGCCATTGCAATTTTTAACGAGTCGTCTTTCAAAATCGTATGATAATTGAACGCAGGCAGGCCCGGCGGGCAAACCATTTCATCCAGCTTAGACAACCCGCCTATTGTCCCCGCATGGCATACTGGTAGATGATAACTTTCCATAAAATTTTCCGCCAAAACCTTCCAATTTGTATCCCACAGATGCGTTTCAAAAAACGTTTCTGTGTAATTGGTCATGTCGTAACCACTTACCAAACTTTCCACTTCAGCCAACTGTTCCGATACATTTGGAACGTCAGGGTTCAAACTAACGAAAACCCACCCCAACCATTCCTCACACCGAACTACAGGTAATTTATAACCATCTTTGCAAAACCCTTCATTCAACGTCATTGCAGGTGCGCCACGCAACGTACCATCCAAATTATACGTCCAGGCATGATAGGGGCACACAATAGACCGTGTATTCCCACGCCCGCTTAGCAATGTTGACATGCGGTGCAAACAAACATTGGATTGCGCCCGCAAAACCCCCTCTTTATCACGGATCACCATTATCGGCTGCCCTGCCAATTCCAGCGTTACATAGTCACCAGGCTTATCCAATGCGCTGGCCCGCCCAACACAAAACCAGTCTTTGCTGAAAATATCCGACAGTTCATGTTCTAAAAATGTTCCCGACGTATAAACTTCAGGCGGCATCGCACGGGCTTGTTCAAAGGGAACAGCTACGTTCTGTTGCAGTTTTTGAACGGCATTCATATTTGCATCTCTTTCAAACGGTGATCTATTACGAATAGTTTGATGTTCATTTTCTCTTCTTACCATAAATATTATACTTCATTAATGTTATCCATACACAAAGAACATGTTTCCTTAGTGCTGACTAAGGTAAGTATGAGGTATCATTTCATGCGTTATGGGCAAAAATACGTACACATAAACGGGCATAATTATTAAGCTTTTGCCTTTTACAAAATAGTCTGTTTGTATCGCAGGGTATTTCACCAAGTAAGTTGATGAACATCCAAATAAACAAGAGGGAGGATTTTATGAAAAAATCAGCAACAATAGGTATTTTATCATTAGCGGCAGCTTTCGCATCAAGCCATGCAAGTGCAGATGAATTAAGTTTAGTTTGTAGTGCAGAACAAAGCTGGTGTGATTTAATGGCCAGCGGTTTTGAAGCAAAAACAGGCATTGATGTTGCAATGGTACGCAAAAGTACGGGCGAAACCTTGGCCCAAGTACGTGCCGAAGCAGGAAACCCAAAAATTGACGTTTGGTGGGGTGGCACAGGTGATCCGCATTTAGTTGCCGCCGAAGAAGGCTTAACCCAAGCATCAGGTGCTGACACCGCTCAATTACTTGATTGGGCCGTAAACATGCACACTATTTCAGGTGGTAAAACTGTAGGGATCTATGCAGGCGCATTAGGCATAGCATATAATTCAGAAATTCTGGCTGAAAAAGGCGCCCAGCCACCGGCCTGTTGGAAAGATTTGATGAACCCTGCATATGCTGGCGAAATTCAGGTTGCTAACCCAAACAGCTCTGGCACCGCCTATACCGAATTGGCAACATTCGTTCAATTATTTGGCGAAGACGAAGCCTTTCGGCTGCTAAAAGAAATTGGTAAAAATGTGAACTCATATACCAAATCTGGCTCTGCACCTAGCAAGGCTGCCGCACGTGGGGAAACTGGTATTTCAATCGGTTTCATGCACGATATGGTCAAACTGGCATCAAAAGGTTTTCCTTTGAAAATTGTAGCACCTTGCGAAGGCACTGGATATGAAGTGGGTGCCGTCAGCATTATAGAAGGCGCAAAAAACTTGGATGCGGCGAAACAATGGGTTGAGTACGCACTTGACGCAGATGTGCAATCATTGGCGCAAACAGTAAAATCATTTCAAGTGCCATCCAATTCTAACGCTAAAGTGGCTCCGGAATCGCCTGACCTGAACTCGATCAAATTGATTGATTACGATTTCGCAACGTACGGATCATCCGAAACGCGCGGCCGTTTGCTAAGCCGCTGGGATGCTGAAGTCAAACCATAAGAAATTATCATAAAACATTTTTAGAGCGCGGCATAATTTTTGCCGCGCTCTAATTCGCAATACACATTTACCTATAGAAATTCTAAGATTTATGAAATAATACAATAGGTTAAGTACCTGTCCCAACTGGGACATTGGGTTTTACTGGGGTTATTTACGAAAAATTTCATATGCTATTAGGGGATATAATATGAAACGGACAGCCAACCTTTGGCTTATCATAGCTATAATTGGGTTCTGCCTACTGCCGTGGCATGTTGTAGAAGATGGCTTTTGGTCGTTTTCGTGGGTCACAAATATTGGATATGTAGAATCCTCTTCAGCCCTAATATTAATGCTGGTCTATGGAAAGTTCTGGTTCTGGCCAACTGCCCTTGCCTTTGCTTTTGTCGCAACCTGCCTAGCCACCGTTTCCAACCCAGTTACGCGCGCTAAAATGATAGCAAGCAGTGCGTTGTTTGGCTTGGTTTGCACTGCATTTCAAGGGTTGGTTATTGTTCGTGACGGTCCACGATTTTTCACGGACATTCTAAACTTTACATCCATAAATGAAGGCCAAATTGGCTTCGGCGCTGGTGCAATGGTCACATTAGTCGCTTTGTTATTTATTCTAACCACTGGTGTTTCAGCGATGGGAAAAGGGCGCGGTGACGCTTTTGTTATAGGTTTGATTGGCCTGATAATTGCACTTGTTGGTGTCTTTGTCTTCTTTCCTGTAGCCCATATTTTGATACGTGCATTTGAAAATAAGGACGGTACATACTCACTAATCCATTTTATTCCCAGACTGTTTTCATCAGACATTTGGGGTTTAGGCTGCTTTGCAGGCGGCACATGTGGGCCTGCCATAAACTCTGTAATTCTGGCAACAATGACCGGCGCGGGTACTACCACACTTGGGTTGGCATTTGCTCTAATTTTCACACGCACACAGTTTTTTGCCAAACCTCTGTTACGCGTATTAACTGTTATCCCAATCATCACACCCCCTTTTGTTATCGGGCTTGCATTAATCTTACTATTTGGGCGCACAGGGGCCGTTACACAGTTGTTTGCCGATATGTTTGGCATCGAAAAATCCCGTTGGATATACGGCTTTAGTGGTGTGTATCTAGCCCAAATGCTGTCTTTCACCCCAATAGCTTTTCTTGTTCTTATCGGCGTTGTCGAAGGTGTAAGCCCCTCTATGGAAGAGGCGTCACAAACCCTAGATGCGGATCGCTGGCAAACCTTCCGATACGTATCACTACCGTTAATGCGCCCAGGTCTTGCCAACGCATTTCTACTTGGCTTCATTGAAAGCTTAGCTGATTTTGGCAATCCGTTAATATTGGGCGGAAATACAAATTATCTATCCACGGATATATTCTTTGCTATTGTAGGCTCAGTCGCTGACCCTGCAAAAGCCGCAATTCTTGCAATTTCATTACTGATGCTAACACTCGGCGCGTTTCTAGTACAAAGACGTTGGGTAGGCACGAAATCTTACGCCACAGTGACAGGCAAAGCTGATTCTGGCCAACATGCGGCCCTTAGCCCAGCTGTCAAAGCCGCGTGTTACGCAACAGCCCTACCATGGGCAATTTTCACAGCCATAGTTTATATCATGATCTTTTATGGCAGCCTTGTTAAGCTATGGGGCTACGATAACAGCTTTACATTCGACCATTACTTGCAGGCTTTCTCTATTGATTTCTCAAACGGTATTCGGTGGACAGGCTCCGCATGGGACAGCTATTTTACCACCCTGACCATTGCAACAATTTCAGCCCCACTGACAGCTATTGTAGGGTTAAGTACCGCCTATCTATTAATCCGTCAAAATTTCGCAGGCAAAAGTGCTTTTGAATTCAGCACAATGCTAAGCTTTGCAATTCCAGGAACAGTGATTGGTGTCAGCTATGTAATGGCCTTTAATTTTCCGCCCATCGAACTAACCGGAACCAGCATTATTCTAATCATTGTGTTTGTATTCCGAAATATGCCCGTTGGCGTTCGCGGCGGTATTGCCGCAATGTCACAACTAGATAAAAGCCTAGATGAAGCATCCATAACATGTGGGGCCAATAGTTTCACAACACTGCGCCGCGTTATTGCACCGTTGTTAGGGCCCGCCATGATTGCGGCCCTGACATATAGTTTTGTACGCGCAGTTACTTCGGTTAGTGCCGTTATCTTCCTTGTCAGTGCGCGGCACAATATGGCCACTTCTTTTATCGTAGGGCGCGTCGAGCATGGTGAGTTTGGTATAGCGATAGCCTATTCGGCAGTTCTGATTTTGACCATGTTAACAATCATAATACTTCTTCAACTTGCGGTTGGAAAAAGACAGCTTCGCAGAACAGATCGCGTTGAACAAAGCGCATAAACAGACATAATTCAGGGGACGAATATGCAAGATTTCAAGCCAGGTTCAGTACATTTTAACGGCGTCGTTAAAAAATATGGTGCTGTTACTGCCCTTACAAAACTTGATCTGTCTATTGAACCCGGTAAGCTTGTCACCCTACTGGGGCCCAGTGGATGTGGTAAAACCACGACGCTTAGATTAATTGCTGGCCTAGAAAGTGCCACCCACGGATCTATTCATATTGGCGGCGAAGATGTAACCCACCTGTCTGCAACCTATCGAAAAGTTTCTATGGTATTCCAATCCTATGCACTTTTTCCGCATATGTCGGTTATCGAAAACGTGGCTTACGGGTTAACAGTTAAATCCATCCCTAAAAAAGAAGCCCATGAAAAAGCCGAAGATGGGTTGAAAATGGTAGGGTTAGAGGGTTTCGGCCAGCGGTTACCAAGTGAATTATCTGGCGGGCAACAACAACGTGTTGCTGTGGCGCGTGCCATTGTGCTTGAGCCAGACGTTTTATTGCTGGATGAGCCTTTATCAAATCTTGATGCCAAACTGCGCCGTCATGTCCGTGAGGAAATTCGCCAAATTCAGCAGAACCTAGGGCTAACAGCCGTTTATGTTACCCACGACCAAGAAGAAGCGATGGCAGTTTCCGATCGTATTATTGTAATGCGCAATGCAGAAATCGCCCAAGAAGGTACGCCTAGTGATTTGTACCAAAGGCCCAATTCATCTTTCATTGCTGACTTTATTGGTGATGCCAACTTGATTGATTGTGAAGTCACGTCAACAAAAGATAAACGCAGCAAGATTGATGTTAACGGTCAAGAACTTACTGTGAATAACATCGCTGCAGTTTCTGGCAATGCAAAACTGGTGCTAAGGCCACATCAAGTAATACTTTCAAACAGCGGCACTGCAAAAGGTTTTAAAGGCAATATTACCTATGCAGCGTATCTTGGAAATCAAATTCAGTACACTATAGAAAGTGATTTAGGGCATTTGTTTGCAACATCAATCACATATGACGCGCCATTATCTGTTGGTGATAATGTGAAGATAAGCTTTGATACAACGCAAGTCAGTTTGGTTTCTGATTAATTGTGTTAAATTGTTAATTCTAATTTTCACCTGCAATAAGTTTGATCGCCGTCAGTAACTGGGCCACCTCTTGTTCGGTATTATAATGGCAAAGAGATATGCGAATACAATCGTCAAGCTCAAGGGGCGTAAGAATATTAGCTGAATAATGGTCAGCTTTTCTGGTGTGGGTTCGAATACCATGTTCGTTTAATTGCGCCACGACATCCATAGAGGGTATATCTTTTACAACAATAGACACCAAACCTTCACGAGCAGGGTTTTCGACACCGCCGACAACATAAATGTTCGACATTTCAGCAAGCCCTGTAAGGTTTCCTGTGCCATATAACATTTTATCCGTCAGAAATTTTTCGTATGAATGGATCGCGGCACCTGCGGCCTCTATCTTTGCACGTCGGTCTGTTTCGTCTGAAACCTGCTCACCCAACCATTCAAAATAATTAACGACCTCTGAGAATGCCGCATAGGCCCCAGTATCACGCGTACCAAGTTCCCACCCATCTTCAGGTGCGTCAATTAATTTTTCATGAGGTAATTTGGTTAGCCGGTCTGAAATCCAGCCAATGCCATATCCGTGGCGGGAAAATACTTTGTAAGGCGAAATTGCATATCCATCTACATCATAGCTATCAATATCAAGTCGGCCATGTGCTGCATGTTGAATGCCGTCCACAATAATATAACAGTTGGGTGAAACTGTGCGAATGGCTTTTGCGATTGCGCCAACGTCTACCCCCATTCCGGTAACAGGTGAGGTATGCAAAATTGTCGCCACGCCTGTATCTGCATCAATATAGGGCAGATAATCTTCTACTGTTACGGTTCCTGTTTCATTGTTATGGGGGACATTTACATAAGTTTTACCCGCAATTTCCGCCCATTTCTGGGCCGCACTACGTGATGCAGGGTGCTCTAACGAGCTACCAATTACCTTACTTCCTTTCGGGGCACCCAAACAAGCCGCCCGTATCATCCTAAATAGCAGTTCCGTACCGCTTTCACCCGCAAAAAACTGCCCACTTTTGGCATTCATAAACACACGCATATCAGCTTTTGCTTTTGTAATGATTCCTACCAGCTCATGGGATGCAGGATTATCCCGGCCTTGATTATCAGGAATTGCCGATAATTCTGCTGAACGCGCAACAACTGATTTCAACGTCAATGCCCCGCCTGCATTTTCAAAAAAAACACGCGGCCCTTGAAACGGGCAATTATCAACATGGGCAAAT
This sequence comes from uncultured Paracoccaceae bacterium, assembly GCA_913061275.1. Taxonomy (GTDB): domain Bacteria; phylum Pseudomonadota; class Alphaproteobacteria; order Rhodobacterales; family Rhodobacteraceae; genus Amylibacter. The sequence continues at coordinate 161,846 of CAJXSR010000003.1, forward strand.
CGATCTCGAATTGCACCTATCAAATTTGGATTGTCTTGTATCATTTCAAGGTTTCTTTCTTGTCTTCATCAGGGGTATTCACTATTTATATTACGCTTTGAAATGGCACAGATTTACCTGCAACAAATAAACAGTCACCCTTACCATCAATTACGTCATGTAGACGATACGCTGGATTAGTTTCCTTAGGGAAGGCCAATAAGTACATCCTGATCTCACCAAGTACCCATCAGTATTTCCACCTTAACCCATCCATACATATTAACTTCAAATCCAACAAGACCTGTATTGCATAGTTCGCGCACCCAACTTATTCAGTCATATTCGAACACCGGTTATGCGGGAAAGTATTTATTAGAAGCTTTATCAAACGGGTTCATATCTCAAAGCCAATAGCATTCCACCCACTGGTGTAGGCCATAAAACTGATAGTTAACGCCCCAATATCTGACTAGGCAGTCTGAATTTATAGACCGCAATACAACAATTAGCTGGTTTCACATAAAATATACCTAAATATTGTGGTTTTTTGCTTATTTTATCCTGTCTTTGATTGAAACTTCCAAAAAAATCGAGTTTATTTGTAGGAGGCTTCTATATCGAAGCAACTATTCAAACAGGAGCAGTAATATGTCACAAAAACCAATGACAAAAACCCAACTCGTTTCAGCAATCGCCGAAGGCATGGGGTCGGACAAAAAAACGGCAGATGCATTTTTAGGCACACTAACTTCTATTATCACAAATGAAGTGGCAGCGGGTGGCGCAGTGACGTTACCTGGTCTTGGCAAATTTGCATGCCGCGCCCGTCCAAAACGTATGGTCCGCAACCCAGCTACAGGTGAGCAGTTTGAAAAAGCCGCTGATCGCGTTGCAAAAGTTACCATCGCAAAAGCGTTAAAAGACGTCATCAACGCGTAATATACAAATCCAATTTTCTAAAAGGGCCGCTTTATGCGGCCTTTTTATTTGCACGCACACAATTTACCCTGAATTAAGAACGACCGCTGGCGGCCATTATTGCACCAAAGCCAATAAACACACCACCCGTCACACGCCTTAATCTTTGCGCCCGTTTTGGTGAATTGAAAAACTGTCGCAGCCAGTTTCCTGAATATGCAATGGCAATATGATTAAGTGCACATAACGCCCCATAGCTTAGTGACAATATCACAACTTGCGGCGCAGCGGCGGCGCTTTCATTCAAAAAGGGTGGAAAAAGAGCAGCTATCGCAACCATTGCTTTAGGGTTGGTTAACGAAATCGCCAACGCCTGAACAGACAAACGTCGCACAGGTGCAGGTCGTGTCGATCGTTCCCCTTCTACCAGAAAAGCGGAACGATCCCGCCAAATTTTCATTCCTAACCATATAAGGTAAAGTGCCCCAACAGTTTTCAAAACCGTAAAGGCGATCACCGAAACATTCATCAACGCACCCAAACCAAACCCAACCACCAGCGCCAGTGTCGTGATGCCAAGTGCGTTGATAATTCCGATCAGGATAGTAATTTTAGCGCCGTAACGTAAAGCATTGGATATGGCGAATAAAACACCCGGGCCCGGACTTATGACCGGTGCAAGGCTTACAGCAAGAAAAATTAGCCAAGTCTCGAAGCTCATTTAAAAATCCATTTCCTTGATGCCGTCACAGCTTATTGCGTCAGCCAATCGTTCCCTGATTTTCACCAATTTGACCACGATGTAGTAAAAAATGGTCTAAAATCACGCAAGCCATCATCGCTTCACCCACTGGAACCGCACGTATACCAACACAAGGGTCATGGCGGCCTTTAGTGATAATCTCGGTGTCCTCACCGCTTTTGGTAATAGTCTTGCGGGGTTTCAAAATAGACGATGTCGGCTTTACCGCAAAACGACAAATCAAATCCTGACCTGTCGATATACCACCTAAAATACCACCTGCATGATTTGAAGAGTAATCAGGCCCTTCAGACCCCATACTTATTTCATCAGCGTTATCTTCGCCTGTCAGTTCTGCAGCACCCATGCCAGCCCCGATTTCAACGCCTTTAACCGCATTGATAGACATCATAGCGCTGGCAATATCTGTATCTAATTTAGCATATACGGGGGCGCCCAAACCCGCAGGCGCACCACTTGCAATAACTTCAACCACGGCCCCCACACTGTTGCCAGATTTACGCAAGCCATCCAGATATGTTGCCCATTCTTTTGCCGCATCAGCATCAGGGGTCCAAAACGGGTTGTTTTCAATCTCGGATAGATTAACGTTATCACGATCAATACATTTATCACCCATTTGCACCATGTAGCCTAAAATACGCATTTTTGGCATCAGCACGTCCAAAACTGCCCGTGCCACACCCCCTGCTGCAACACGCGCAGCGGTTTCACGTGCGGATGATCTGCCGCCACCGCGGTGGTCGCGTATTCCGTATTTCTGCCAATATGTAATGTCCGCATGCCCTGGACGGAATTTCTCAATAATATCGCCGTAATCTTTTGAACGCTGATCGGTATTACGGATCATTAACTGGATCGGGGTACCCGTAGTTTTCCCCTCAAATACACCAGACAATATCTCTACCTGATCTGCTTCTTGTCGCTGGGTAGTATATTTATTCTGTCCTGGCTTTCGCTTATCTAGCCAGACCTGCAACATATCAGCACTTAATGGAATATTCGGCGGGCACCCATCCACAGTTGCGCCTAGGGCGGCCCCATGGCTTTCGCCCCAAGTGGTGACGCGAAATAAATGACCAAAACTATTGAATGACATTGTGTTGCTCCTTCAAAACATCATTAGCGCATAAAAAAGGCGGGTACAAACCCGCCTAATTAAAATATGTTACAACCATTAAGCGTCTTTACGTTTAATCGGCGCCCAAATTTTCTTGTTAGTCAGATATAACAGAACAGTAAAGAAGCCCAAAAACAAAGTGCCTAATAGGCCCAGATGTTTGCGTGCCATCATTTTTGGTTCGGCTGTCCACATCAAAAATGCAGACACATCCGCAGACATATGATGCACGTCATTTTTATGGCCATCATCATACTCAACTTGCTCATCTTCCATTGGCGGTGGCATTGAAATCCAGCCACCAGGAAACGCCGTATTCTCGTAAAACGTTGTGCCAGCTTGCTCTTTTTCTTCACCCGTATAGCCCGTAAGGATAGAGGCAATGTATTCTGGCCCGCCCATACCTTTTAGCATCTGGTTAATCCCAAGACCGTAAGGCCCGTGAAAACCTGCACGTGCTTTTGCCATCAATGACAAATCAGGTGCATTTTCATCATTACTTACAGGGAACTTATCAGATGGTTTACCTGGTAGATCTTCATCTTTTTCAGCATCATAAATTTCAAACTCAGCGGCATAGGCTTTCACTTGGTCGGCCGGAAAATGTGGCCCACCTTCGTCACCCAACGTACGAAACGCAACGTGGCGCAAACCGTGACACGCAGCACAAACTTCAGTGTATACCTTTAGTCCACGTTGCAACTGGTTTTGATCGAACTTGCCAAACGGCCCTTCAAAAGAGAAATCGAAATCTTCAATATGCTGTTCACCACCAGCGGCATAAGCGGCAGTACCACCAATACCCATTCCGAGTGCGATAACCGCTGTAAGAAGTGTTTTCTTAATCATCATATCAATCCTTCTTTGGCGGGTAATGCGCATCGAAATCAGCTTCAATGGTTTCAGGAACTGCGGTGGTTTTTTCAACAAAGCCAAGTACTGGCAAGATCACTAGGAAGTATCCAAACCAGTAGATTGCACCGATCAGGCTAACCAATGGCACCAATCCCTCTGCAGGGCGTGAACCGCACCACATCAAAACGATGAAATCGATAACCAATATTAAAAAGAACCACTTGAATGTAGGCCGGTACCGACCTGAACGCACAGGTGAGGTATCTAACCACGGCACCAATGCCATGATCGCAATCGCACCAAACATCATCAACACACCTAAAAACTTAGCATCCAAGAACAATACATCAAATGTGATCGCACGCAGGATCGCATAGAAAGGTAGGTAGTACCATTCTGGCACGATATGTGCAGGTGTTACCAATGCGTTTGCAGGGATATAGTTGTCAGGGTGGCCAAGGTAGTTCGGCATAAACCCAACAACTGCAAAGAATATTGTAAGTATCAAGACAAGTGCGAACACGTCTTTAACTACAAAATATGGCCAGAAAGGAACTGTATCTTTGTTTGCTTCGGCTTTTGATTTACGACGAACCTCAACACCCGTTGGGTTGTTGTTACCCGTGGTGTGAAACGCCCAAATGTGAACAGCCACAAGGCCAACAATCACAAACGGCAGTAGATAGTGCAAACTAAAGAAACGGTTCAGCGTGGCATTATCCACCGCAGGCCCGCCAAGCAACCATTCTTGAATGATTGGCCCAATACCGGGGATCGCCCCGAACAAACCGGTAATCACTGTTGCACCCCAGAATGACATTTGACCCCAAGGCAAAACATAACCCAAGAAACCAGTTGCCATCATAGCTAGGTAAATCAACATACCGATAATCCATGTAATCTCACGCGGGGCTTTATAAGACCCGTAATACAGACCACGGAAAATGTGGATATAAACAGAAAAGAAGAACAATGAAGCCCCATTTGCATGGATATACCGCAAAGCCCAACCACCATTCACATCGCGCATAATGTGTTCTACGCTATCAAACGCCAGACTAACATGTGGTGTATAATGCATCGCCAAAACGATGCCGGTAATGATTTGCAAAACCAGACAGAACGTCAAAACGATGCCCCAGATCCACATCCAGTTCAGGTTTTTCGGTGTTGGGATCATCAATGTATCATACATCAGGCCTACGATCGGTAGACGTGTGTGTAACCATTTTTCAATGCCTGTCTTAGGCTCGTAATGATCGTGTGGAATTCCAGCCATGATCTTTCCCCCTTAGCCCAGTTTAATAGTGTTAGCGTCGACAAAGCTTGTCAAAGGTATTGGCAAGTTCGTAGGTGCCGGGCCCTTACGGATACGGCCAGATGTATCATAGTGCGATCCGTGACATGGGCAGAACCAACCACCAAAATCACCAGCATCACCTAATGGAACACACCCAAGGTGTGTACAAACACCGATCATCACTAACCACTCGCCATTTTCGTCCAATGCACGGTTTGCGTCAGACGCATCGCCATCATTGCCAGCGTTCTGTGATAGCATATCGCGTAGCTCGGAAATATCCAAATCACGCGCAGAGGCAATTTCTTCCTCAGTACGGCGGCGGATGAAAACAGGTTTACCCCGCCACTTAACAGTCAACTGTGTACCAGGCTCAACATCAGATATGTCAACTTCGATAGAGGCAAGTGCCGCTACATCTGCACTGGGGTTCATTTGATTGATTAGCGGCCAAACCGCTGCTCCGGTTGCCACTGCACCGGTTGCTGTCGTTGCGACATATAAAAAGTCGCGGCGGGTACCCTGTGGGTCGCTGTCAGTAGACACGAACATCTCTCCCTTGCCAAGCCTCTGGTAAGAGGCGTAATTAAACCGATTACTCACCAAATAGTGAGTATCCTTGTCGGTAACTACACGCCACACCCCACTTCGTCTAGCGGACTTTGCGCCGCAGACCCCTGAAAAAGGACAATCCATGCGATTATGTGCGTATCAACCCGATATTGCCCCAAATTTGGGGGCGATGATCCGCCTTTCTGCCTGTTTCGCAGTCCCTTTAGATATAATAGAACCTTGTGGTTTTCCGCTATCCCTAAAAACACTACGCCGCACCGCAATGGATTACGCCGACATCGCCAATTTAACCCGTCACGATTCGTGGGAAAGCTTTCTGGCAAACCGCCAAACAGGGCGTTTGGTGCTAATGACCACCAAAGCCACTGAAACCTTGTGGGATTTTAAGTTCCACCCTACCGATACCATCGTAATGGGGCGCGAAAGTGCAGGCGTGCCCGAAGCTGTACACAATCAATGCGATGCCCATATCAAACTTGCAATGTCAGGCACCGCGCGCAGTTTGAATGTGGCAATGTGTGCAGGCATGGCAGTATCAGAAGGGCTACGACAAGTGCGCTAAATCCTGCCATACAATGAGTATACGTTTACGATAGCAAACTGCTTTAATCTAACGGTGCATGCAGCTTAGTTTCTTTCGTAATAATGCCACCACGATTGCCAATTTCAATGGAACCGTAACGTTCTTTGAAACAGTCTGGTAATGGGCGATCACCGTTTATGGAAAGCCACAGCCGCATTAAATGGCGGCGCTTTGTTGGATCAGGCCAGTCTAAAAAGCCCGTGCGGTCATGAAGTTGGGAATGGTTATAGACGAATTGCATATCACCTGGCTCCAACTGCATACCAAAGCAAAGCTCAGGATCATTAGCCAATGCATCAAACATATCAAGCGCCTCTATATGTTCGGCTGTTAACCGCATTGCTCCATCAAATCGTTGTGCGCTATCGATGTACTGGCGCTGGTAAAAGACAGTCAAATACCCTTGATGCCAGCTTAATACAGGTATTTCCATGAATGGCTTTGCACCTTCAGGAATTTCACCCCGTCGATCTGTGGCGATAGGGTCAAACAATTTTTCCAGTAAATCAGGGCGTTCTGCTTTCATCCTATTATAAATAGACTCCGCACTTACCAATAATGACCGCCCCCCTTCCTTTGCTTCTCTGATGCAAATAAGGCCGACAACATCTGCACTATCAGTATGATATGTTTGACGCTCACATGTTTGATAAATACGGCTGTTTGGATCATTGGCATCTGCACCTATGTCACGCACATGCCCTAGGATATGCCCTTGAGAGTTTTGTGAACGTGCACTTCCAAGATGCGAACCTATTCCACAAAAAATAGTTGCTGTGAATTCCTGCGTGTAATTCGCAATCGGCAAGCCCCGCAAAACCTCTACACCAACCCCATTTAGAAGTTTCTCACTTAATTCATCGATGTGTGACAAGAATGTATTCAGTGGGAAGGTTTCTTTGGTTATTTCACCAATATCGCAATTAAGACTAAGAAAATGCTGTGCTGCGTTTTCCAGATCAGCAATATCCGCTGCTGTGAGTTGGTAAAGCCAAGCATCAGGGTTACTTATCATCTCTTTGCCAAGCCATGCAGATGGGCCAGTTATGGCGTTTGGAAGATCAGTAAGGTTTTGGTGAAGCGTAATTGTCATTTGGATGTTCCAATTATGTGAAAAATGTATAGTATTCATTACTCGCATTAATATGCATATAAAAATGAGAAATAATCATACTATGATTAATGATCCATCCATAACAGCCTTACGCGCACTCAAAAGTATTGAACGTACCGGAAGCGTTTCCAAAACTGCTATCGAACTTGGCCTTACCCAATCTGCAGTTAGTCGCTCAATCGCGACCTATGAGAAATCACTTGGGTTAGACCTATTACGTCGCGATAGGCGGCCTTTAATCCTTACAAAAGAAGGCGAACTTGTTGTAAGTCACGCACTGGAAATAGACAGATCAATTTTAACACTGAACGAACGATTGCGTGCCGTAAAACAAAACAAGATGGGTACAGTAACCATCGGTTCATTTGGATCAACAGCTTCTACTCACATATTGCCGTCTTTACTTACCCAATTCACGCGCATTCATCCTGAAATATCAATCAGCATTCAAGAACAACCCGACGACCATACAAGGCTTGCATTAATCAATGAGACTGTTGATGTTGCAGTGCTTTCGGAACCAGTAGAAGATTTTGAAGCCGTCCCAATAGCAGCAGATCAATTAGTAGCTCTCATTCATAAATCTTCACCACTTTATTCACAAAGCAGTGTCGCTGCGAATGAATTAGAAAAACCGCCCTTTATAATGACGTTGGCAGGAAGCGAGCCTCTAATCTTAGATTGGTTTAATCGTGGCGGGGTTCACCCAAATATCAGGCATCGAATACAACAGACCAATTCAATCATAGCCTTAGTTCAACAGGGCTTTGGAAATGCCATCGTCACATCTTTGTCACTGCCTCAAAAGCTAGACGATGTGAAAGCCATACCCTTATGCCCGTCTACAAAACGTCAGATATATTTAGTAAAAAAAATAGGCAGCACGCGTTCAAATGCAACAACATTGTTTTGGAAATTCGTTGAGCAATTAGCATATTAAACTGGTATGGCTGTAATGTAGTGAGTGCTAACGCGGTTTATTTCACCTTTAAGCCAAATCCATTCCCCCCTAAACTGCCCCCATGACCCGCGATGAATTCAACCAATTCTGCAAAAATCTGCCTGCCACAACACATGTGGTACAGTGGGGTGATGCAGATGTATGGAAGGTGGGCGGCAAGGTTTTTGCCATATGTGGCTGGAATAAAGACATTGATGCATTCACTTTCAAAGTCTCTGAAATTGCTTTTGAGGTGCTGCGCGACATGCCGGGCATTCGCCCAGCCCCGTACCTTGCTTCACGCGGCTTTAAGTGGTTGCAACATTATGAAGCCCCGGGTCTTTCAGATGAAGAGCTGATGAAGCACATCACCTATTCACATGAAATGATAGCGGCAGGTTTGACAAAAAAGAAACAAAAGGAACTGGGGTTGGGTAAATAACCCGCCTTACAGTTTCCTAAACTTAATCCGCCCAATGGCAGAGGCATCAATTTCAACCCCCCTACCAGACTTTCCAAACCGCACCACCCGTTTCCAGCGATAACTGCTGTTAATTTGTTGGCCTGCCGCATCGCGCTGTGCCGCAAACCCTTCCGGCACCATATCCAAACTATCTTCTACGGGTTGCATAACGGGCAAAACCTGCACATTTCGCGCCAATGCCACAGCACCTGCAACAAGGGCCAAAGGAATAATAGGTAGTGCCATATTCAATGCTCCTAGCTTGGCGGGCTCTTCATTAAATCCGCAATATAATCATACCCTAACCCAAAACCCGTTTCACTCATAGCCTCACTTGCACCCAATCGTGCTTCATCTGGCTTATTTTGCCCCAGCTTCCATGTGCTATCAATGTCATCCACATCCATCGCAATGGGCACAATCTGACGTAGCATTTTAGCCAAAGCCTCATCCGATACCTTATCAATTTTCCAGATCGGCTTCGGGGCCAATCGCGCTTCCATCATATCAGACAAACGTTCCAGAATACCGCGCAATTCAGTATCAGGCAGTAACCGCAAAGACCCACGCAAATGCACCGCCACATAATTCCAAGTAGGCACCTGATCATCCACCCCGTACCAATCGGGCGAGATATACCCATCCCCACCACTAATAGCGATCACCGCTTTTTGCGGCTCTTTCAAAGCACGCGCAATAGGGTTCGACCGCACCAAATGCGCCTCTAGATATGTACCATCTTCCGACAGTTGAAACGGAACATGCGCGACCAACGGGCCTGCGTCCGCATTAATGGACAAGGCACCGAAACTGCGATCACGAGCAAACTCTAGGTTTTGCACTTTTTCAGCTTTGCGGAATACGGGGTTCGGATGCATTCATTTCTCCTTTAACTTCAATCTGTTTTTATTAACAAGCCACCACAACAGAGTTTGCCATACAGGTTCCATACGGATACCATACCCTAATTTTCACGTGCCAACTGTCTAAACTTCACTTGGTGGAAAAACCGTTACATCATCCCCCGCAACCCATTTAGGATACTTCTTCATGATGTGTTTAAACGCATCAGACTCTAAGAAAGCCGACAACCAGGGCTTCACGTTTTCCCAACCTTGGGCATAAAACCAATCCCGATCCACATGGGCAAACTGGCGTACAAACGGGGCCACGCCGATGTCTGCCACAGACCGTTTCTGGCCGTATAAATACGCTTGCCCCGCAAGCATACCGTCCAGTTCTTGCAAAAATGGCAATGCCTTTTCACGTGCCGCAAATGCCGCCACCTGATCGCTGCGGTACAAATATTTATAAGCATCCAGATGCGGTTTGAAATCAGCGTCCATGCGCTCAATCAAAGCCAAAGCACCACGCATGCTTCCCTGATCTGGCATCAACGTTTCGCACGCGTCAGATGTATCCAACGCCCAGCGCATCACGTCCAGACTTTCCTCTAGCACTGTACCATCATCCAGCACCATAACAGGCACCGTAGCCTTTTCAGATGCCGCCAGTAATTCAGGGGCTTTATCGCGCAAAAAAACCTCACGCAATTCCACCTCAATCCCACCTGCTTCCAACGCCAAACGCGCGCGCATGGCATAGGGGCAACGCCGAAATGAATAGAGGATCGGAAGGGTCATTTACGCAATCAACTGCGTATCAGAGCAGCCCGTAATTTGCGCTTGAACAATCTGTCCAACAGGCTGTGGCGTGGTAAAATTCACTTCAGTAAAGCCTTCAGTTCTACCCTTGTTTTCATTTTCTATCAGTATGTTAGGTACCTGTCCCAACTGGGACATCAGATGTTTTCGCACTTGATCTTCGCCCGCAACCCGCAACCGCGCCGCCCGTTCCTTAATAATTCCACGATCTATTTGCGGCATCCTAGCCGCAGGTGTGCCTTCCCGCGCCGAGTAGGGAAAGACATGCAACCAAGTCAGCCCACAATCTTCCACCAACCGCAGCGAATTTTCAAACATCTCTTCAGTTTCCGTCGGAAACCCCGCAATTATATCCGCGCCATAAATTATATCAGGCCGTGCTTTACGCATGTCTTCACAAAAGGCGATTGCATCATCCCTAGAGTGTCGCCGCTTCATCCGCTTCAAGATCATATTGTCCCCCGCTTGCAGCGACAAATGCAGGTGCGGCATCAAGCGATGCTCAGACGCAATAGCATCGATCAAAGCGGGATCTGCCTCAATCGAGTCGATCGATGAAATTCGCAACCGTGGCAGGTCAGGCACCAATCGCAAAATCCTCTGCACCAAATCGCCCAACTTAGGTTGCATCGGCAAATCAGCCCCCCAGCTGGTCATATCAACACCCGTCAGCACCACCTCAAGATAGCCTTTAGCAACCAGCCTTTTAATCTGTTCCACAACAACCCCAGCGGCCACAGAACGCGAATTACCACGGCCATAAGGAATGATGCAGAACGTACAACGATGATCGCACCCGTTTTGCACCTGAACATAAGCCCGCGCGCGCGTGCCAAAGCCATCAATCAAGTGGCCCGCCGTTTCGGTGACTGACATAATATCATCAACCTGAACCTTCTCAGCGTCACCAATAAAATCAGGCTCTTTAGCCAACGTATTCCAAGTATCCGCCTGCATTTTTTCAATGTTGCCCATAACCAGATCAACTTCATCCATCTGGGCATAAGTTTCAGGTTCTGTTTGAGCGGCACACCCCGTCACGATCAGTTTCGCGTTTGGATTTTCACGGCGCAATTTCCTAATGCGTTGCTTTGAACTACGAACAGCTTCGGCAGTAACAGCACAAGTGTTAACCACCACAGCACCGTCTAGCCCCGCTTGCGCTGAAAGTTCTTTCATCGCTTCGGTTTCATAGGCATTCAACCGACATCCGAAGGTGGCAAAAATAGAGGCTTTATTCATCAATCCCACTCAAAAACTCAGGGCTTAACTCACCCGAAAAAACCAAAGCCGTTGGCCCTGTCATCCATACCCCATCATCACGCCAATCAATATGTAATGTGCCGCCATCCAAATCAACCTGCGCCGCACGGTCCGTTAGCCCTTTACGATGCGCCACGACCACCGCAGCACATGCACCAGAGCCGCAAGCCAGCGTGATCATTCCGCCGCGTTCCCAAACCCGCATACGGATGTGGTTGCGATCAATGATATGGATAAACTCCACATTAGTCCGCTCTGGATACAATTCATGATGTTCAATCTGTGGCCCTATCTTTGACAGATCAACAGCTTCAGCATCATCCACCACAAAGACGCAATGCGGATTACCCATGCCAGCGGCACCGGGTGCACCTTCTATCGGTAAAGCATTCAAATCAACATCACGCGCCAAAGGAACTTGATCCCATGTCAGTTGCGGTTGCCCCATATTCACACTAAAATTATCTGCGTCCACACGCACTACGGGTAAAATGTCGAAACCCGTTTTAAGCGATACAGAATCACTTCCCGTTTCATCCATAATCAAACGCGCCACACATCGGCTTGCATTACCGCAAGCGTCTGCCATTGAGCCGTCAGAGTTCCAGAACTGTCTCTTATACACATCTGACGCTGCCGACGATCTACTCTGTG
>CAJXSR010000004.1 GCA_913061275.1 uncultured Paracoccaceae bacterium
ATGTGTGCTCGTAGAGCGCCATATTATTCACCATTTTCAAGCGTGCTTCAAAATCAGGGCTAATCTTCCGCGCCCAGATACGAGAGGCGACCGCGTTAAAGATATTTGCGGAAGATTGGGGGCTTATACTGCGATGCGGTAGAAACGCAAGGGGTGGACGGGGGTTTATCGGCGTTATAAACCGATAAGACAACGATAAATGGGGGAACCATGACACGCGCATTTGTATTTCCGGGCCAAGGCGCCCAAACCATCGGAATGGGCAAGGGCTTTGCGGATGCTTATCCTGCGGCTAAGGCCGTATTTGATGAGGTAGATGAGGCCTTGGGCCAAGATCTGTCAGGTATGATTTGGGACGGCGATAATGCTGATCTGACACTGACCGAAAATGCGCAACCTGCGTTGATGGCGACTTCGCTGGCCGCGATGGCTGCACTGAACGCAGAAGGGGTGGAAATAACGGCTGCGTCTTTTGTGGCTGGGCATTCATTGGGTGAATATTCAGCGCTTTGTGCAGCAGGGTCTTTGACCTTGGCCGATACTGCGCGTTTGTTGCGCATTCGGGGCCGTGCGATGCAGGCAGCGGTGCCTGTGGGTGTTGGTGCAATGGCGGCCTTGTTAGGGCTGGACTTTGCCACGGCACAGGAAGTGGCAGCTGAAGCGGCTGAAGGTGAGGTTTGCCAAGCCGCGAACGATAATGATCCGGGACAGGTGGTTGTTTCAGGGCATAAAGCTGCCGTGGAACGTGCTTGCGAAATTGCCAAGGGCAGGGGTGCAAAACGCGCGGTTATTTTGCCAGTATCCGCCCCTTTCCATTGTGCTTTGATGCAACCAGCAGCGGATGCGATGGCTGCCGCGTTAGCTGACGTTAATATTTCCGCACCAAACGTGCCCGTGGTGGCAAACGTATTGGCAAGTGCCAACAATGATGCGGATGTGATCGCGGATTTACTGGTGCAACAGGTCACAGGTTCTGTGCGATGGCGGGAAAGTGTTTCTTACATGAGCGCGCAGGGTGTGACAGAGATTTATGAAATAGGTGCGGGTAAAGCATTAAGTGGTATGGTGCGTCGCATTGATCGCGCGATTGCTTGTAAGGCTGTGAATAGCCCTGAAGATATTGCAGCGGTTGTTGCTGAACTAAAAGGATAAGATATGTTTGATTTAACAGGTAAAAAAGCACTGGTAACGGGCGCGTCAGGCGGCATAGGTGGTGCTATTGCACGTGGGTTGCATGCGATGGGGGCAAGTGTTGCACTGTCGGGTACACGGGTTGATCCGTTGAACGCATTGGCGACTGAACTGGGTGAACGCGCGTTTGTAACCCCTTGTAACCTTAGCGATAAAGAAGCAGTTCTGGCCCTTGCGGGCCAAGCATCAGAGGCCATGGGCGGTTTGGATATTTTGGTCAATAACGCAGGTATTACACGCGATAATATCTTTATGCGCATGTCTGAAGATGAATGGCAGCAAGTGATTGACGTAAACCTTTCATCTACCATGCGGTTGATGAAATCAGTTATGCGCCCGATGATGAAACAACGTTTTGGGCGGATTATTAACATCACGTCGATTGTTGGTGTCACGGGCAATGCGGGGCAGGTGAATTATGCGGCCAGTAAGGCGGGGATCATCGGCATGACCAAGTCTTATGCACAAGAAATTGCAACGCGCGGCATTACCGCTAACTGTGTAGCACCGGGCTTTATCGAAACCGCTATGACGGCTGATCTGCCTGATGCGGTGAAGGAAAAAATGACAGGTAATATTCCTGCGGGTCGTATGGGTTCGCCTGAAGAAATTGCAAGTGCTGTGGCCTATCTGGCATCGACAGAAGCCAGCTACGTGACAGGGCAAACCCTGCATGTAAACGGTGGGATGGCTATGATATAGCCGCAATTTGCGCCAGCAAACTGCGGCAAGAATGCGTATAACATTCTAAAAAACCTAAGGATAATTCCGATTGGAATTGCCCTATCTCCCACATCTAAGAAAGCACCCAACCCATGCCCATCACACGCACACATTCCTCTGAACGCGCTAGCAAAATAGTTACCCACAATGGAACCATCTACCTGTCAGGCCAAGTGGCCAACGACGTAACAGTTGGTATTCAAGAGCAAACCCAAAGCTGTACTGATAAAATTGACGCGCTTCTTGCTGAAGTTGGTAGCGACAAGGATCGCATCCTGTCAGCAACGGTTTTCTTACGTGATATGAAAGATTTTGCGGCGATGAATGAGATTTGGAACGCATGGGTTGCGGATTGTGGTAAACCTGCACGTGCTTGTGTAGCTGCCGAAATGGCTAGGCGTGAGATTTTGGTTGAGATCTGCATTGTTGCGGCTGTTAAGGGCTAGGTTTTAATGTATTCATTGCACATAGTGCAACGCAATCCACAGGATATTGTGGATTGTAAGTGTGTGATATGTATATGATAAATATAGATATTTTAACTATTATGAAGGATATGTACTTAATTTTTATGCATATTTCGTACTAAATTTTACATGATTGTTTTGCACTAAATGTCGTAGTTATCCACAGGTTATCCACGGGATTTCCAGATTGCATATGTATCGAATCATAGTGTATCTTGTGAATGTGAGAAGCGACCCTACAAGATATAGAGTCGCTTCGATCTGGCTGGGACTGATGTCCGTAGCATGGTTGAGATTAGGATTTGCTGTCGATTCTCAAACATACCTTAGGGTGCCATGCTGCGGACATCACTGCAAGGATATTTAGCACTTGCTAAACCATGCCCATATTTTTGGAAGAAGCTGCGGTTTCCCCCTTAAACCCCAATCTTCGAAATAAACTTCACCCGTTGATATGCTGTGATGCCTTCTTCGCCACCTTCTGATCCATAACCAGAGTGGTTAACCCCACCAAAGGGTGTTTCGGGGGTGGCGATGCCGAAGTGGTTTACGCCGAACATGCCTGCGTTAATCTGGTCGCCCAATCGGTTTGCAACGTTGCCGTTGGTGGTAAAGGCATAAGATGCCAACCCGTATTCCAGTTTGTTGGCACGTTCAATTACCTCATCAAAATCGGTGAATGAAGACATTGGTGCTATAGGGCCGAAGGGTTCATCGGTCATGATTTTTGCTTCTTCAGGTACGTCTTTTAGCACGGTAGGTTTGTAAAAAAACCCTTTATTACCAAGGCGTTCACCACCTGTTAGCAACTCTGCGCCATGGCTGACTGCGTCATCCACCAAATCTTGCATTACGTCCAATCGACGCGCACCGATCAAGGGGCCGATTTGAACGCCGTCATTGATGCCTTCGCCCACGACCATTTCGTTCGTGTGTTGGGTGAAACGTTCTGCGAACTCTTCATACACGCCTTTTTGCACGTAGAAGCGTGTAGGGGATATGCATACTTGGCCTGCGTTACGGAATTTTGTGGCGGCACATGCTTTGGCAGCCATTGCTATGTCGGCATCGTCAAAGATCATCACTGGCGCGTGGCCACCCAGTTCCATTGTGCAGCGGATCATGCGTTTGGCCGCTTGGGCTTGTAACAACATGCCTACAGGGGTGGATCCTGTGAAGCTAAGTTTCTTGATGATGGGGCTGTCCAACAGGTAGCTGGATATTTCCGCAGGCACACCGAACACAAGGTTCAGAACACCGTCAGGCAGGCCTGCGTCTTGGAAACAGCGCGCGATGGCGATGGCGGCGGACGGTGTTTCTTCATCGGCTTTCATGATGATGGAACAGCCTGCACCCAGTGCGTTGCCGATTTTGCGCATGACGTTTGAGGCAGGAAAGTTCCATGCGACAAAGGCCGCAACAGGGCCAACAGGTTCTTTTATCATCATCTGACGTTGGCCAGGAATGCGTGCAGGAATTATGCGGCCGTAAGCGCGTTTGCCTTGTTCTGCGTCCCAGCGCAAACAACCGATGACAAAATCCATCTCTAAGCTGGCTTCATTTGCGGGTTTACCCATGTCGCGGCTGATGTTGACGGCAATCGCGGCTTTGCGCTCTTCCATCAGGTCGGCGGCTTTATCCATGATGGCTTGACGGGCAAGGGGGGATGTGGCGCGCCATGTTTGAAAACCTTTGTCAGCAGAGGCAAGGGCTGCATCTAGATCTGCGACGGATGCGTGTGGAAGTGTGCCCAGTATCTCTTCTGTTGCAGGGTTAATCACGTCTTGGCTTTTATCTGAAGTGCCTTGTGTCCATTTACCGTTAATTAAGAGTTCAAGTTTTTCGTATGCCATTATCTGTTCTCCGAATGCGTTTAAAAAAACCTTTAGCAAAGAAATTTTGAAACACAAGTGCGTGTGTGTACTTGGCGTAAGTAATCTATTATGGCTATATTCATATCTATGGTTCGAAACCATTTGCCATTGTGTATCTTTATGTTATAGCGCGGCACAGATTATCCAAGGGCGGGGTCGCTTTTGGCATCATGGCCATCGTAATATGGCTGTTATTTGTACCTGAAATTAGGTATGAGTGAAAAAACCAAGGGGAATACCCCGCAATATGAGGACTGAAACATGAGCGACATCGCAGATCGTGTAAAGAAAATCGTTGTAGAACACCTAAGTGTTGACGAAGCAAAAGTAACTGAAACAGCATCTTTCATTGATGATCTGGGCGCAGACAGCCTGGACACAGTTGAGCTGGTTATGGCATTTGAAGAAGAGTTCGGCATCGAAATTCCAGATGATGCGGCTGAAACCATTCAGTCCTTCGGCGACGCAGTGAAATTTATCACTGAAGCTGGCTAAAGAATTTAAGACTTAGTTGTCTTTTTTAAAACGCGCTCCTATTGGGGCGCGTTTTTTTACGAAAAATTGCTGTTGTGATGTTGATTGCTTGCTGAATATTGTAAGGCAGGGTAATTAGAACCAAATAGGCAAGAAATACTAAGGAGCATAATATGCGTCGTGTTGTTGTTACCGGACTTGGAATGGTATCCCCGCTTGCGTGCGGTGTGGATGAAACTTGGAAACGTTTAATTGCAGGCCAATCTGCGGCAGGGACAATTTCGCGCTGGGATGCGGATCATTTGGTCACGAACTATGCGTGCGAAATACCGTTTGGTGATGGCACTGACGGAACGTTTAACCCTGATGACTGGATGGAACCTAAAGAGCGACGCAAGGTTGATGATTTTATCCTGTATGGCATGGCAGCTGCGGATCAAGCGGTTGCTGATGCAGGCTGGACGCCTGAGGAAGAAGAAAGCCGACTACGCACGGGTGTTATGATTGGTTCTGGTATTGGCGGTTTAAAATCTATTGCCGAAACGGCTGTGACGCTAAAAGAACGCGGGCCACGCAGGGTTTCGCCTTTCTTCATTCCTGGTGCTTTGATTAATCTAGTTTCAGGGCAAATTGCTATTCGGTACGGTTATAAAGGGCCAAATCATGCGGTTGTGACCGCCTGTTCATCAGGGGCGCATGCCATTGGTGATGCGGCACGTTTGATTATGCTGGATGATGCAGATGTGATGATTGCTGGTGGGACGGAAAGCCCGATATGTGAAATTGGTATTGCTGGGTTTAACGCTTGTAAAGCATTATCAAAGTCACATCGTGATGACCCGACGAAAGCATCTAGACCTTATGATCGTGACCGTGATGGGTTCGTTATGGGTGAAGGTGCTGGTGTTGTTGTGTTGGAAGAATATGAACACGCCAAGGCGCGCGGTGCGAAGATTTATGCGGAAATTCTGGGCTATGGTTTATCTGGTGATGCATATCATATTACGGCACCATCATCGGATGGCGATGGCGGATTTCGTGCGATGACGGCGGCTTTGAAACGGGCCGATCTTTTGCCATCTGACATTGATTATATTAATGCGCACGGTACATCTACTATGGCTGATACGATTGAGTTGGGTGCGGTTACGCGCTTACTGGGTAATGCGGCTAAAGGGGTGACAATGTCGTCGACAAAGTCATCAATCGGGCATTTGTTAGGTGCTGCAGGGGCTGTTGAGGCGATTTTCTGTATACTTGCCTTGCGCGACCAAATTGCACCGCCGACGATTAATCTGGACAATCCAGATGTGGAAACCGAGCTGGATTTGGCACCTAACAAAGCTGTGAAACGTGAAATAAATGTGGTTTTGTCAAACTCGTTTGGCTTTGGCGGCACCAATGCATCACTTGTTATGGGTAAGGTGGACGGCTAAGCCTATGAACAAGCATTTTGCTGCTAATTTTTTCAATCTTTTAATAATTATCGTGATTGGTATTGCTGGCCTTGTATATTGGAGCAAGGCAGAGTTTTACCGTGACGGCCCCTTACAACAGGCACTTTTTATTGAGGTGCCGCGCGGTGGCAATGTAGTGGCACTTTCAAAAGAGTTGGAAGAACAAGGTGCGGTTAGGCACGGGGCTATTATGCGGCTTGGGTCGGATTATTTGGAAAAAACCAATAAGTTGAAATATGGGAATTATGAAATACCTGCCCATGCTTCTATTGCGGATATTCTTGATATTGTAACCAAAGGTGGGCGCAGTAGCTTTCGCTATGTTGCGCGTTTTTCTGTTAAGGTTACTGGGCCTGCGAATTTAACCTTACGTGAACGTTCGACAACTGGTGCTGATCCGGTTGTATTGGCTTCATTTGCTATGGGTGAAGAATTGCCAGAGGCATATGCGAAATTGAAAGCGGCGAAAGCGGCTGTTTCATATCGTGTTTCAGTGGCCGAAGGGGCAACAAGTTGGCAGATTGTTGAAGCTTTGAATGCGGCTGACTTTTTAACGGGTGATGCATTGGATGTGCCTGATGAGGGAAGCCTTGCGCCTGATACGGTTGAAGTGCGTGCGGGAAGTGCACGCAGTGATATTTTGGCAAAGATGACAAAGGCGCAGACTGCGATTTTAGCGGAAGCTTGGGCAAATCGTGCAGATGACTTACCGTTTAAGTCGCCGCAAGAAGCATTGATATTGGCCTCTATCGTTGAAAAAGAAACCGGCGTTAAATCTGAACGTGGGGAAGTTGCGGGTGTGTTTGTTAATCGCCTGAACAAAGGTATGAAGCTGCAAACTGACCCGACAGTGATTTATGGGCTTACCGAGGGCAAGGCCCCTTTGGGGCGTGGTTTGCGACGTAGCGAGTTGGCTAAAAAGACCGCTTATAACACATATATCATTCCTGCCTTACCACCTGGGCCGATTGCTAACCCTGGTCGTAAAGCGATCGAGGCTGTGATGAAACCTACGAAGACAGAAAACCTGTTTTTTGTGGCGGATGGTACGGGTGGGCATGCGTTTGCAGCAAGTTTGAACGAACATAATGCCAATGTTGCCAAGTGGCGCAAGATTGAAGCGGAGCGTCGTAAAGCAGCGGAGTAACTTGGTAATTACTAGGTTTATCAGTGCCTTATATCAAGAGTTAACGAAATCTTTCGCCATAGATCACTCACCCTATAGTTGAAGATCTTGACTTTTAGAACGGTCGGAAGTATACCTTGTGGCAAGCTGGAAGAAGTGGGTAAGCAGTGGTCGTAATGGCTGCTGCTTTTGCACGTCTGCTCGACGGGACAACCCGAGAGGAAGCCATACTACATGACTGAAGATATCCCTGAGGGATTACAAGCGCAGGCCGAAAGGTTGGCGTTTGCACAAGAAAACTATGCAAGACTTGCACTTAATCTGGTCACTACAATCGGCCGCCTAGGCGGTGATTTGACCAGTGGCGCGCTGCCAACAAATGTATCAAAGCTGATGTGTCATTATGAGGCTGCATTGATACATGCCAACAAACAAGAGGCGGAATATGCAAAACAATTTGAAGCCATCAATGGGGTTATCCAAGGCGGCGCCCATGATGCGGACGACGCACGATCGGAAATCCTTGGCCGAATTGCTCACTTGTGCGAGCGCGGAGGAGGTTGATGGGTTTCTGTCCGGCCTAAGTGCCAATGCGCTGAAAGCTTTACCTTGGATGTTCGAGTTCTGGGCATTACCCCATCAGATGGCCCCTAAGAGCGATTGGGATACTTGGGTTATTCTGGGGGGGCGCGGCTCGGGGAAAACCCGCGCTGGCGCTGAATGGATACGAGGGCAAGTTGAAGGTGCGCGGCCTATGGATATGGGTAAGTGCCGCCAATTTGCACTGGTAGGTGAAACTTATGCACAAGTGCGCGATGTAATGGTGTTTGGTGACAGCGGTATTTTGGCCTGTTGCCCACCTGATCGCCGCCCTAAGTGGGAAGCCACACGCAGGCGGCTGGTATGGCCTAATGGGGCGGTGGCTACGTGTTATTCGGCCAGCGATCCTGAAGCGATGCGCGGGCCGCAATTTGACGGGGCTTGGGTAGATGAGCTGGCGAAATGGAAAAAGCGGCGTGAAGCTTGGGACATGTTGCAGTTTGCCATGCGGTTGGGGGATGATCCGCAACAGGTGGTGACGACAACACCAAAAAATGTAGCGATATTGCATGATATTTTGAATGGTACGAATGCGGTTTCTACATCGGCACCAACATCGGCCAATGCGGTGAACCTAGCACAGTCTTTTCTGGATAAGGTGACAGCGGAATATGGCGGCACGCGGCAGGGGCGTGAGGAACTGGATGGCGAGCTATTAGAAGATGTGGATGGGGCTTTATGGCATCTGTCTGATCTGGATGCGGGGCGGGTTGAGGTGGCACCGATACTTGACCGTGTGGTTGTGGCGGTTGATCCGCCGACGACCAGCGGGGAAAACGCGGATGCCTGCGGGATTATTGTCGCAGGTGTTGTGATGCAGGGGCCGCCGCAGAATTGGCGGGCTTATATATTAGCGGATTTAACGATGTATGCGGTTACACCGAATGCATGGGCTGCTGCGGTGACGGTGGCAGCAAAGGAATTTGGGGCTGACCGTGTGGTGGCTGAGGTCAATCAGGGTGGCGAAATGGTTGAGGCGGTTTTACGCCAACATTCTGCCCTGTTATCTTATAAAGGCGTGCGGGCAACACGCGGTAAATCAGCCCGCGCAGAACCTGTGGCGACTTTGTATGAGCAAGGCCGTGTGCATCACTTGGGTGGTTTGCGTGATTTGGAAGACCAGATGTGCCAAATGAGCCTAGCGGGCTTTAGCGGCAAAGGCAGCCCTGACCGTGTGGACGCGCTTGTCTGGGCTATGACTGATTTGATGGTTGATGCGGCGCAAAATTATCATCGTCCGAGCGTTCGGGCACTTTTATAAATAATCTATTTTAGGAGCAAGATTTATGGTTCTGCGATTTTTGCGGGGGAAATCCCCTGTGGTTGAGACGAAAACATCTGGAGCAGCCCCAGTTATTGCCTTTCACGGGGCAGCAAAAACCTGCGTGGTCGGCGCGTGATGTGGTGTCTTTGACGCGCACTGGTTTTGTCGGAAACCCTGTGGGGTTTAGGTGTGTCAAGATGATTGCCGAGGCGGCCGCAGCGGTGCCTTTGGTGTTGGCGGATGATAAGCGGAAGTATGAGGCGCATCCGTTGTTGAGCCTGCTTGCACGGCCGAATGTGGCGCAAGGACGCGCTGATCTGTTGGAGCGTTTTTATGGGCAGTTGTTACTGTCTGGGGACGGGTATTTTGAAGCGGCAGGGGCGCATAATGATGGTGGGCCTGCGGAACTGTATGTGCTGCGATCTGATCGGATGCGGGTTGTTCTGGGTGCGGATGGGTGGCCTATGGCCTATGAATATAGTGTGGGTGCGAAGAAACACAGGTTTGATATGTTGGCTGATTTGGCCCCGATTACGCATGTGAAACTGTTTCATCCGCAAGATGACCACTACGGCTTATCACCGATGCAGGCGGCGGCGGGTGCGTTGGATGTGCACACAGCTGCGAACCGATGGTCGAAAGCGTTGTTGGATAATGCTGCACGTCCTTCGGGGGCGATTGTTTACAAACGGTTAGATGGGCAAAGCACTATGGCAAGCGATCAATATGATCGTCTGGTGGCAGAGCTGGAAAGCAACCATCAGGGTGCGCGAAATGCAGGGCGACCGATGTTGTTAGAAGGCGGCCTTGATTGGAAGCCCATGGGCTTTTCACCGTCTGATATGGAATTTCAGAAGACCAAGGATAGTGCAGCACGTGAGATCGCGTTGGCCTTTGGGGTGCCGCCGATGTTGTTAGGACTGCCCGGTCACAATACATATGCGAATTATCAAGAAGCCAATCGTGCGTTTTACAGGCTGACGGTTTTGCCCCTTGTTGGTAAGGTATCAGGCGCAATTTCTGGTTGGTTATCAGTAATTATGGTGCTGAATTGAAGTTATCCGCAGATATGGACGGTGTGCCGGCATTGGCGCATGAACGCGAAGTGCAATGGACGCGGGTGGCGGCTGCTACGTTTCTGACTGACGCGGAGAAACGAGTGATGTTGGGCCTGCCTGCGGTTGCGGATGCGTGAGCGCAAGGGTGGGTCACGGTTTTTATATGAACCGTTTGATGCAGCGGCGGCGCGTCTGGAGACCCATGAACAGGTAACGAATGAACGCTGGTCAGGGCTGGAACGACGGTTGGGGCAAATTGAGACAACGCTGGAACGGCTGGAAAAGCGGCTTTGGCTGGCAGTTTACGGTGTGGTGGGCTTTGTGTTGATACGCGGCGTACTGAATATCTTTGAGATGGCTAATAGATAACAGGAAATTATATGTTTTATACAAATCAAGATTATGGATTAGAGACGAAATATGCCCGCTTTGACGGGGTGACAGCGTTAAAAAATGGTTGTGAAATATCGGGTTATGCGTCTGTCTTCGGGCAAGCGGATCAATCAGGTGATGTGGTGCAAACAGGGGCCGATAAGGCGTGTTTGCAAAAACTGATGGGTGAAGGGCGATCAGTAAAAATGCTGTGGCAACATGATCCAACTAAGCCAATCGGGGTTTGGAATGAAATACATGAGGATGGTAACGGATTGTTTGTTAAGGGACGTTTATTCCCAGATATTCAAGGGGGTGCGGAAGCTTTGGCGTTGATTAAGGTCGGTGCTGTAGATGGATTATATATTAGTTATCGAACATTAAAGGCGGAAAAATCTACGAAAAGTGGTAGATTATTGCATTAATTGGAACTTTTGGAAGTATCATTGGTAACATTTCCAATGCTTCCCCAAGCGCGGGTATCTAGGGATGAGAAATCAGACGATGATCTTGCGAATGAGCTGGCGGCGGCATTGAACGCGGCGCGCCTTGAGATGCTGACCTAAGAGGTCAGTAAATTTTATCTAAAATAGGATTGATAGATGAGCAACCGAGAGAAGAAAGCGTCTGCGGGCCAAATGGCGTGCGCTAAACCGAATGGTTTGGAAATGAAAAGTGCGATGACTGGTTTCGTGCAGGACTTTTCCAAATTTAATTCAGAAATGAAATCGAAATTACAAACACAGGAACACAGATTAGCAATGTTAGAACGAAAAACACTTGAGACGATGAACCGACCTGCGAACCGACCTGCACTTTCTGGTGCGGCGGCGATTGAAGCACCGCATCAAAAGGCATTTGGTGCCTATCTGCGATCCGGTGATGATGACGGGATGCGTGGCCTTGAATTGGAAGGCAAGGCATTGTCGACGGCAGTGTCGGCTGATGGCGGGTATCTGGTTGACCCTGTAACTGCAGATAAGATTGCAGGGGTATTGTATTCATCAGCTTCTATTAGGTCGATTGCAAATGTGGTGGCGATTGAAGCGACTGCCTATGATGTGTTGGTTGATACAACTGATATTGGGGCAGGTTGGGCGACCGAAGTGGCGGATAGTGTAGAAACCTCGACACCTCAGGTGGAACGTATCACCATCCCGTTGCATGAATTGTCGGCCTTGCCAAAGGCATCGCAACGTTTGCTGGATGACAGTGCATTTGATGTTGAAGGTTGGTTGGCGGAACGGATTGCTGACAAGTTTTCACGGGCTGAAGGCAATGCATTTGTTTCCGGTGACGGGGTTGATAAACCTACAGGTTTCTTGACTTATCCGTCTGCGGGTAATGGCACAGAGGTTTGGGTTGAAATCGGTCACATTCTAACGGGTGTTGATGGCGATTTTGCAGCAACTAACCCTGCTGATGGAACCGGATATGGGCATTGGAAAAATACTTATGTTCAAGGGCTTACTGGGCAACCAGTGACTTATTGGTCTGATACACCCGTTTTGTTAAGTGCCGAAGGCGGTGACTTTGTAAGTGGCAGTATTCGGATTGCAATACACACAACTGTGTTGACGCCGCCCGCCGCAGTTTAATGCGCGCAGTGCTGCATGTGGATGTGGTTACTTTAGCGCGTGTTTTATTGGGCGTTGAAGTGGGAAAAAGATCTGAAATATGCGACCGTTTTTTTGACCGCGCCCATGCGGCTGACAAGTATAGAAAGCGGTTTGGCCGTTACCATCTGGATTATGGGCGTGGTGATCTGGCGTCTGCGTGTTGGAATGCAGAAAAACGATCAGAACCGTTTTTATCCGATCGCAATTATGCCCAGTGTCTGGGCGTGATTTTTGAGCGTATTGTGAAGGGGCCAAGGCCTAGCCTTGAGCGCAAGTGATGCAGGTTGCGACTGAAGGGTTGTGTTTTAACCTTTTGAGGGCAATGTCATCACCACATTCAAGACAGTAACCATATTCGCCTTGTGCCATGCGTTTAAGGGCTGAATTAGCCTGTGTAATTTCAAATTGACGTCTTTGGCTGGTAGCATTTGCCATCGCTTGTTGTTGCATGGCATCCATACGCGAAAGCCTTCCTACCGAGGTTTGATCCAGGATAACGGTTGCGCGACTATCGCAAGCCGCTGTATCTATAGCGGTTAAATCGGCGATTATTGCATGCAACTGTTTGGTGAAATTTGTTAGTTCAGCATCTGTCATAATGTCTATCACTAGACATGATTTGTATTGACGCTGTCAATTATGTACTACATTGAGTCTTAAAGGTATCAATGAAAAGGGGCTGTAAAATGGCTCAGACAGTAAAAAAATTACGCGAAGTAGACCCCGTTTGGGAACGTATCAGACGGGATGCGAAGGATTTGGTGGAATGCGAGCCAGTAATGGCTGGGATGGTGCATTCTAGTGTTTTACATCATAATAGCTTAGAAAAAACATTGGCTTATCGAATTTCTTTAAAGTTATCTAATGATGAAATGACATCACAGATTTTACGTGAGATTGTTGATGAAGCTTATGCAACTGATGCGAGTTTAGGCGATAGTGCGCGCGCAGATATAACGGCAGTTATGGAGCGTGACCCTGCTTGCCACAGTCCTTTGCAGCCTTTATTATTTTTCAAAGGGTTTCAGGCAGTGCAAGCATATCGCGTGGCACATTGGTTGTGGTCAGAAGGCCGAAAAGAAATGGCATATTTCATGCAAATGCGCAGTTCTGAGGCTTTTGGTGTGGATATTCACCCTGCGGCGCGCATTGGCAAAGGTATTATGATTGACCATGCACATTCGATTGTGATTGGGGAAACCGCGCGTGTTGGCGATAATGTGTCTATGCTGCACTCGGTGACTTTGGGCGGTACGGGTAAAGAGGACGATATACGCCATCCAACTATTGAAAACGGCGTGTTGATTGGTGCAGGTGCCAAGGTTTTAGGTAATATCACGGTGGGTTATTGCAGCCGTATTGCTGCGGGTTCTGTTGTATTGCAGGAAATACCACCTTGTAAAACAGTGGCTGGGGTACCAGCAAAGATTGTGGGCGAGGCAGGATGTTCGCAACCTTCGCAATCTATGGATCAGATTTTAGCGGATTAGAATTTAGTTTAGATGAATTTAATAGCCCCGAAGTTTTGTACTTCGGGGCTATATAGTTTTGTTAAGCAAACATTGCTAAAGGATTTTCCAGATATAGGGCGACGCGAGCTAAGAATTGGGCGCCCAATGCACCATCTATGACCCTGTGATCGACGGATAAGGTGACAGACATTACGATGGCAGTTGTGATGCTGCCGTCATCCGCAATTACTGGTTTTTTCATACCAGCCCCAACTGCAAGGATTGAGCCATGAGGGGGGTTGATTACCGCGTCGAAGTTTTCAATGCCCATCATACCAAGATTGGAAATAGCAAAACTGCCGCCCTGATATTCGTGCGGCGCAAGTTTTTTGTCTCGGGCGCGGCTGGCCAAGTCTTTCATTTCTTTGGATAATTCAGAAATGGATTTTTTATCTGAATCGCGCAAAACGGGAGTGAACAGGCCGCCTTCAATGGCGACTGCAACGGCTACATCGGATGGTTCCAATTTTAAAATTCGATCTTCGGCCCAAACGGCGTTGCAGTCAGGCACATCTTGCAGGGCTTTTGCGCAGGCTTTGATTATGAAGTCGTTAACGGACAGCTTGATACCGTCGGTTTCTAATGCGGCGTTCATTTCTTTGCGAGCAGCCATTAAACGATCCAGATGGATAGAACGGCGCAGGTAGAAATGCGGGATGGTTTGTTTGGCCTGCGTCAAACGTGCGGCAATGATTTTACGCATGCCATTTAAGGGTACTTCTTCGTAACTGCGATCCTGATACATTGCATTGACGCTGTCGGATGTAGCTGAAGATGCGATTACTACTTTTGCGATAGATGCTGTTGCAACAGGTGTGGCAGGGGCACTTTCGAGATCGGATTTGATAATGCGGCCGTGCGGGCCTGAGCCTGTTATAGTTGCCAGATCAACGCCTTTGTCGGCGGCTATTCGTCTTGCTAACGGGGTTGCAAAAACGCGATCACCTGATTTTGTTGGTGCTGCTACAGGGGCAGGTGCCGTGATTGCGGCAACTTCTTCCTTGGCGGGTTCGGCAGCTGATGCGACAGGGGCAGAACTTACTTTATCCATTGCACTGGCATCTTCATCTTCTTCCAAAAGAATGGCGATAGGCGCGTTTACCGCTACGCCTTCAGTGCCTTCAGCGATCAAAATTTTACCAATAGTACCTTCGTCAACCGCTTCAAACTCCATAGTGGCTTTATCGGTTTCTATTTCAGCAAGAAGATCACCTGATTGAACAGTGTCGCCCTCTTTTACCAACCATTTGGCAAGTGTACCTTCTTCCATTGTTGGGGAAAGTGCAGGCATAAGAATTTGGATTGCCATTTCAGTATTCTCCTAACGATACGTGACTTGCTTGACGGCGGCGATAACTTCGGCGGTGGTCACAAGTGCAAGTTTTTCAAGGTTGGCGGCATAGGGCATTGGCACGTCTTTGCCTGTGCAATTAATCACGGGGGCGTCTAGGTAATCAAACGCGCGTTCCATGATGGTGGCAGACAGGTGGTTGCCAATAGAGGCAACAGGAAAGCCTTCTTCGATTGTCACACAACGATTTGTTTTCTTTACGGAATTTATCAATGTGTCGTAGTCGATAGGGCGTAAAGATCGCAGATCAATAACCTCGGCGGATATGCCTTCTTCGGCCAGTTTATCAGCGGCTTCCAATGCGTATTTCATTCCGATGCCAAAGCTGACAAGGGTGACATCGTCGCCCTGACGCCAGATTTTGGCTTTGCCTATGGGCACGGTGAAATCTTCTAAATCAGGTACGTCGAAACTGGTGCCGTAAATCATTTCGTTTTCTAAGAAAATCACAGGATTGGGATCACGGATCGCTGATTTCAACAGGCCTTTTGCGTCTGCGGCGGAATAAGGCATTACCACTTTTAGGCCCGGTATTTGGGCGTACCATGCGGCATAGCACTGGCTGTGCTGGGCGCCTACGCGACTGGCAGCCCCGTTGGTACCCCGAAATACAATCGGGCAGCCCATTTGGCCGCCTGACATGTAAAGCGTTTTGGCAGCAGAGTTGATGATATGATCCATTGCCTGCATGGCAAAGTTGAAGGTCATGAACTCTACAATAGGGTTAAGGCCACCAAACGCGGCACCAACTGCAAGACCGGTAAAGCCGTGTTCAGTAATAGGTGTATCAATCACGCGTTTTTCGCCGAACTCGTCAAGTAGTCCTTGGGATACTTTATAAGCTCCTTGGTATTGCCCAACCTCTTCGCCCATTAGAAATACTTTTTCGTTGGCGCGCATTTCTTCGGCCATGGCATCGCGTAAAGCTTCGCGTACAGTAGTGGATGTGAATGTTGTGCCTTCTGGAATGTCTTCCATGGGAACACCAACAGGGGTGATGGCTTTGGCAGGGGTGGTGGTTGCAGTTTCTTTAACCGAAGCTGCAGCTGGGGCGGGATCAGCACTTGCAGTATCTGCGGCACTGGCGTCTTCGCCATCTTCCAAAAGCACTGCAATAGCGGTGTTAACCAGCACGCCTTCTGTGCCTTCGGCAATCAAAATCTTACCGATGACGCCTTCGTCGACGGCTTCAAATTCCATCGTCGCTTTATCGGTTTCAATTTCACACATAATATCGCCACTTTCAACAGTGTCGCCTTCTTTAACCAGCCATTTTGCCAGTGTGCCTTCTTCCATTGTGGGTGATAGGGCGGGCATAAGGATTTGAATTGTCATTGTTTTTCTCCTTATCGCAGAATGTCAGTGTAAAGCTCGTCAATGGACGGCTCTGGACTGGTTTGGGCAAAATCTGCGGCTTCTGACACAACTTTTTTGATCTCTTTATCGATTGCTTTTAGCTGTTCCGTGGTTGCGTGTTTGCCTTGTTCTAGCATGTCACGCACGTGATCAATTGGATCGCGTTCGTCTTTCATTTTTTGCACCTCTTCGCGTGTGCGGTATTTTGCAGGGTCAGACATTGAGTGACCACGATAGCGGTATGTTTTAACGCCTAGAATATAGGGGCCTTTACCAGCGCGGCAGTGTGCGACTGCACGCATTCCTGCCTCTTTTACTGCAACAACATCCATGCCGTCTACCGCTTCACTTTCGATCATAAAGGCACCGCCACGGGTGTGTAATTCTGGGCTGGAAGAAGCGCGTTGCAGGGATGTACCCATTGCGTATTGATTATTTTCAATCACAAAGATAACTGGCAGGTTCCATAAACTGGCCATATTGAAGGCCTCATAGACTTGGCCCTGATTGGCCGCGCCATCCCCGAAATAGGTAAAGCTTACGTTGTCGGTGCCATTGTATTTTTCGGCGAAAGCAAGGCCTGCACCAATAGGAACTTGTGCAGCAACGATGCCGTGGCCACCATAAAAGCGTTTTTCGGTGGAAAACATGTGCATTGAACCGCCTTTGCCGCGTGAATAACCACCTTCGCGACCGGTTAATTCTGCCATGACACCTTTTGGATCCATACCACATGCAAGCATATGTGCGTGGTCGCGATAAGAAGTTAGGCGACTGTCGCCTTCTTTTGCGGCGGCTTCTAACCCTACAACAACGGCTTCTTGTCCGATATAAAGGTGACAAAACCCACCGATGACACCCATGCCGTAGAGTTGGCCGGCTTTTTCTTCAAAGCGGCGGATCATCAGCATGTTTTTGTAATGTTCAAGAAGTTCTTCGCCTGACGTATTTGTCCTGCGCGCCTGTTTTTTGGCAGCCATGCTTCCCTCCAAAGTAATATGGTTTAACGTTAAACCATATTGTAGTATAGATTTTTGCAAATAGCACGTGCTTTTTGAAAAAAAAGATCGCAACGGATATTAATACCGCTGCGATCTAATTCAGTCTTGGGATAACTGACTAACGTATAATAATCTCATCTTCACGGGCCATGCCCAGTATTTTACGGGCTTGCTCGTCTAGTAGGTCTAAATCTAGGTATTTGTCTGACAATCTATGCGTTTTGTTTTCCAAATAACCGCGAAGTTCTTGTAGTTGAGCCAATTCGGCTTGAAGATGAAACGATTCTGCATTGACCTGGTTCCGTCGGAAATGCCCGAAATCACCCTGAATCGCGGCAAACGCAAAATATGCCATTAGCAAAAGCGTTGTTAATAAAAACATGCTTGTGCTTATAGCATTGGATTGTCCACGTTGATTATACATACTGCCTCACGGATCGATCTTTGTGCCGACCTCATACCGAATCATTGCATACCTGATTCGTTTTGTGAATCCCTTAAATGCAGAAATAGAAAAAAATGTAGGTGGGCAGGGCGGTTAGCCTGCCATTGAAGCCGCGCGAATCGTATCGATGGTATCTGAGATCATTGCGTTGAATGCATCATCACTTTGATCGGCACTTAACCCTTGGCTAAGTGCGCGTGAGAAACTTGCGATAATGCCCGTGTTTTGTGCCAACATTTCGTTGGCATCATCCCGACTGTAGCCACCAGATAAGGCAACCACGCGCATGACACGAGGATGGTCTACCAAAGGTTTATAGATGTTTGGCTTATTTGGCAGGCTTAGTTTCAGCATGATTTGTTGATCTTCAGGCAATGCATCCAGATGTTTGATGATCTCAACAACCAGCAGTTCTTCTGCTTCAGCTTTATCACTGATGGAAATGGTCACTTCAGGTTCCAAAATTGGCATCAGGCCGTGTGATAGAATTTGTTGACCCAGCTTAAATTGTTGCGCCACGATCGCGGCAATACCCGTGGCAGAAGCAGCATCAATCACAGAACGCATTTTTGTGCCGAATATGCCTGCGTCAACGGCGCGTGCAAGTGTTGCATCTAATTCTGGGATAGGTTTCATCAGACGGGCTCCGTCTGCTTCATCTTCTAGGCCTTTATCAATCTTGAGAAATGGAACAACACCGCGTTCTTGCCATAAATATGTGGCAGTGGGCTTGCCATTGATTTCGCGATCCATTGTCATTTCAAACAGGATGGCACCGATAACTTTGTCACCACTGAAAGCAGGTGCGCTTGCAATCCGTGCGCGCATGGCGTGAATCAGGTCATACATTTGTGCGTCATTTTCATACGCGTCTTCAGAAATACCGTAAAGTTGAAGTGCTTTGGGCGTAGAGCCACCACTTTGATCCAAAGCGGCGACAAAGCCTGCACCTGATTGCATTTGTTGTATCTGAGAGGTTTTTGGCATTTCTATTTCCAATAAAGCTTAATGTTGACCAAATATATTAAAACGTTTTTAGGCGGCTTTTGCATTGTCGACAAGTGCTGCGACGCCTGGCAAAGATTTACCTTCCATCCATTCCAGAAATGCACCGCCGGCAGTAGATATATAGGAAAAGCTATCGCTTGCACCAGATTTTTTCAAGGCGGCAACAGTATCACCGCCACCTGCAACGGATAGAATTTTACCATCTTCGGTAAGTTCGGCCACTTTTAGGGCAACAGTATCAGTTGCTTGGTTAAATGGCGGAACTTCAAAGGCACCAAGTGGGCCATTCCAAATAACGGTTTTAACCTGATCCAAATGTGCGCAGATATTTTCGATCGATTTATGCCCTGCATCTAATATCATCGAGTCGCGAGGACAGGCGTCTGCCGCTACAGTCTGGTTGTCGGCAAACTCTTTGAATTCGCGCGCTGTAATCACATCTATGGGTAGGATAATTTCGCAATTATGCGCTTTTGCTTCGGCTAGGATAGCGCGGGCAGTATCTTGTAGATCATGTTCGCAAAGGGATTGGCCAACATTATATCCTTGTGCTGCCAAAAACGTGTTGGCCATGCCGCCGCCGATAACGATCTGATCCATTGGGCCAATCATATGGCGCAATAATTCTAGCTTGGATGATACTTTTGACCCACCAATAATTGCCAACACGGGGCGTTCTGGTTTTGACAGAGCAGTTGTTAATGCTGCAAGTTCTTCTTCTAACAAGCGACCTGCACAGCTGGGTAAAAGCTCGGCTATGGCAACAACCGAGGCATGTGTGCGATGTGCTGTGGAAAATGTGTCATTGACATATATATCCCCAAGAGCGGCTAAATCTTTGGCAAAGCCGCGATCATTACGGGCTTCGCCTGCGTGAAAACGGGTGTTTTCCAGCAATAACACATCACCTTCGGGTAGGGTTTCTACACTGTCGCGGGCAACCTGCCCAATACAAGAACTGGCAAAATGAACGCGGCGGTTCAGCACTTGGGCTAGTGCAGGCACAACCTGTTGATTGCTTAATGCCAAATCAAAACCGCGCGTGGGGCGGCCAAAATGTGATAATAAAATTGGCTTGCCACCCTTGGCCAACACCTCAAGAACCGTAGGTGTGATGCGGTCAAGGCGCGTTGCATCTAGCACCTTGCCGTTTTCACACGGCACGTTTACATCAACGCGGATTAGAACGTTTTTACCGTTCATATCCATATCATCCAGTGTATTCCAAGTCATTGACTTATCTCCAAAAAGCGATCCATTCCATCAATCGCAGGCCTTGTTTTCCTAAAAATACCAAATTGGCACTTTCATTCATGATTATGTCATGGGAAATCATGGCCAGCAGGCAAATACCAAATACGATTGCGGTTTTATTTGTCATATAAATAGGTCCGCTTTGATACGAACCGTCCCAGTTAGATAAGCTTTCCCATAGCTACGGCAGTATCAGCCATACGGCAAGAAAAACCCCATTCATTGTCGTACCAAGATAAGATACGCACCATATTTCCGCCCATAACTTTGGTTTGCGCAGGGGCGAAGTTGGATGAATAGGTACTGTGATTAAAGTCCACTGACACCAGCGGTTCATCGGCATATTCCAAGATACCTTGCATACTGCTGTTTGCGGCGGCTTCCATTGCAGCGTTTATTTCTTCAACCGTGGTATCTTTTGATGCCATAAAAGTTAAATCCACAGCCGATACATTTGGGGTTGGCACGCGAATAGCTGAACCGTCAAGGCGGCCCAACAGTTCGGGCAAAACCAAGCCAACGGCAGCGGCGGCGCCAGTCGATGTCGGGATCAAAGACATTGCAGCCGCACGTGCGCGGTACAGGTCTTTGTGGCGACGATCCAGTGTGGGTTGGTCACCTGTATAAGCGTGGATCGTAGTCATGATGCCTTTATCGATACCGATGGCATCGTTTAACACTTTGGCCACAGGGGCTAGACAGTTGGTAGTGCATGACGCGTTTGAAACGATCAGGTCGTCTGATGTTATCGTGTCATGGTTAACCCCATAAACCACAGTTTTATCGGCGTTCTTACCTGGGGCAGAGATTAATACGCGTTTTGCACCGCGATCAAGATGTATCTGACAGGCTTCTTTGTTGTTGAATTTACCGGAACATTCCAGAACCACATCAATGCCATCCCAATCCAGCTCGGTTGGGTCATATGTGGAAAACATCCGCAATGGGCCTTTGCCCACATTTAACGCACCGTTTTCGATACTGACATCGCCCCTGAAGCGGCCATGAACACTGTCATATTTCAATAAGTGTGCGGCACTTTCAACGGGGCCTGTGGCGTTTAGGGCGACAACTTCGATGTCTGTGCGCCCGCTTTCAATAATAGCTGAAAGCGTGGAGCGCCCGATGCGTCCAAACCCGTTAATGGCTACTTTTAATGTCATGGATGATCTCCGTCATGCAGGTCAGGTATATGCACAACAGATAAAGGTTAAAGGTCTTCATAAAAAGTAAAACGCCCAAGGTTTTATCCTTGGGCGTCAAAATAGCGCGATATGTTAGCGATAAAGTAAACTAAAGCAGCGCTTTGGCTGCCTCTGCCACCTTATCGGCAGTGATCCCAAACCGTTCATACAGCTCATCAATGGGGGCAGAGGCCCCGAATGATTCCATACCAACGAAGGCGGATTTTTTCCAAGAGCCGTGTTCGCCACATAACCAACGATCCCAACCTTGGCGCGCTGCGGCTTCAACGGCGACACGCACAGGGCCGGGGGGCAGGATGCGGCGGCGGTATGCATCATCTTGCTGTTCAAACAATTCCCAGCAAGGCATTGAAACCACGCGTGTACCGATCCCTTCTGCTTCCAGTTTGGCTTTGGCGGCCATAGCAATTTCAACTTCAGAACCTGTGGCCAGCAAGATAACTTTGCGTTTGGCGTCGGCTTCGGCCAGAACATAAGCCCCCATTGCAGTCATGTTTTTGTTGGTATGTTTGGTGCGTACGGTTGGCAAACCTTGACGGGTCAGCGATAAAACAGAAGGGGTATTGGTTGATGTCACAGCCAATTCCCAAGCTTCTGCGGTTTCAACACTGTCGGCGGGGCGAAACACCCATGTATTTGGTGTGGCACGGCTAATCGCCAGATGTTCAACTGGTTGGTGTGTCGGCCCATCTTCGCCAAGACCGATGCTGTCGTGGGTCATCACGAAAACGGTTGGAATTTCCATCAGGGCCGCAAGGCGCATAGAAGGGCGCGCGTAATCGGTGAAACACATGAATGTGCCGCCATAAGGGCGAATGCCGCCGTGCAAAGCCATGCCGTTCATTGCAGCTGCCATACCGTGTTCGCGGATGCCCCAGTAAACGTGACGACCGCCGCGATTTTCTGGCTCAAACGTGCCCAAACCTGCGGTCAGGGTGTTGTTTGACCCTGTCAGGTCAGCAGAACCACCGATCATTTCGGGCATGATCGGGTTGATCACTTCCAGTGCCATTTGGCTGGACTGACGTGTGGCTTTTTTAGGCTGTGTTTCAGATATTTCACGCTTCAGACGTTTGATTGCCGCAGAAAGCTTCTTGGACGGCTCACCTGCCAAGCATCGGTTAAACTCGGCCTGCTTTGCACCTGACAGGGTTGCAAATGCTGCTTCCCAAACACCACGCGCTGTCGCGCCACGTGAACCAATCGCTTCCCACGCGGATTTCACATCTTTCGGGACTTCAAACGCAGGGTAAGGCCAATCGTAAGCTTCGCGCATTTGTACAAGTTGCGCATCCTTAATGTTATAGCCGTGCCCGCCTGAGGTATCTTGTACGCCATCAACACCTAAAGCTATGTGAGTTTTACAGGCGATCATAGATGGTTTTGGCGATTTTTTTGCTTCAGACAACGCCCGATCAATCGCAACAGGGTCATGCCCATCAACGGCAAACACAGACCATCCTGCCGCTTCAAAGCGCATCATTTGATCGGTGCGATCAGACAAATCAGCCGTGCCGTCGATGGTGATGTTATTGTCATCCCAGATCACGATCAGTTTTGACAGCTCGTGACGGCCCGCAAGGCCAATCGCCTCATGGCTGACGCCCTCCATTAAGCAACCGTCGCCTGCCATCACATAGGTGTGGTGGTCAACTGCTTTTTTACCAAAACGCGCCTGCAAGGCCTGTTCGGCCATAGCAAAACCAACCGCATTGGAAATACCCTGACCTAACGGGCCTGTGGTGGTTTCAACGCCTGTGGCATGGCCATATTCAGGGTGACCAGCCGTGATCGCACCTGTTTGGCGGAAATTACGGATCTGATCCATAGTCATATCTTTGTAACCAGTCAGATGCAGCAAAGCATAGATCAGCATAGAACCGTGACCTGCAGACAGAATAAAACGATCACGATCAGGCCAGTTTGGGTTGCTCGCGTCAAACTTCAGGTGTTTTTCAAACAACACGGTGGCGACATCAGCCATGCCAATGGGCATGCCTTGGTGGCCAGAGGCTGCCGCATGTACGGCATCTGCTGCCATAATGCGAATGGCGGCGGCTTTTTTGAAATGGTCGGGATGTTGGGTTTTAAGCTCTGATAATTCCACGAGGATCGGCCCTTTATAGCAGCTAAAAGATAAGGTGTTTCACCACCTGTGATACCAAGCATTCGGTTTGGGTCAAGCGGATGTGTGCAATTACACGAAGATAATGCCGCATAGATTTGTTTTCCATTGGGAAAAATGCATAATCATGGCAATAAGATTTCGAATCAAATAAATATATCCGTGAGCGGGGAGTGCAATGCGAGC
The DNA here is from genome assembly GCA_913061275.1 of uncultured Paracoccaceae bacterium. GTDB lineage: Bacteria > Pseudomonadota > Alphaproteobacteria > Rhodobacterales > Rhodobacteraceae > Amylibacter. The sequence goes on from CAJXSR010000004.1 coordinate 23,668, forward strand.
AGTCGTAAAATTAGAAAGACGTTTTAAAGGGGCCTTGGAAAACTTAAATCTGGGTGCTGTTGAAGCGGTTGATAATCAGGAAAATACAAAGTTATTGGAGCAAGTTTCTGCACTTGAAACGGCGCAATCTGAAAAAGATGCGCAAATTAAAAAGTTACAAGCTAATGTTGCTGCAAAAGAAGAGCTTGTTACAGCTTCAGTAAATCAGGCAGAGTTAAGCAAATCGGCTGTCGGTGCTGCGCAAAAAGAAAACGCAGATTTAGTGGCGTCAGTAAAAAAAGAGAAAGACGCAAAACAAAATGCTTTAGCGCAAGTGGGTGAATTGCAAGCCAAGTTTAATACACTAGAGGCAGAACAAGCCGATGCAAAAGGCGGTTCTGAAAATGTTGCCGCAATGGAAACCGAAATTGCCGACTTAAATAAACGTTTGGAAGAAGCTGAAGCTAATTCACAAAATTATTTTGATCGTATGCGCCGTTTGCGCGGCCGATTACGCGAAGTGCGTACTAATCTGAAAGAAGATAATTTGACACCTGAGAATATCAATCACGCTATGGAAGCGGAATTAGAAGGTTTGTTAGCGCAAAGAGAACTGGATTTAAACGAGATAAATATTGTGTTGGAAAAACTGACACCACTTGTAGAGGGTAAATAATATGCCAGAAATTACCATTCATATTGGGGGTCGTGATTTTGAAGTTGTTTGCAAGGCGGGGGAAGAGCCGTTTTTGCAATCTGCCGCTGCATTGCTGGATACAGAGGCGCAAGCCCTAGCAGAGGTAATGGGGCGTATCCCTGAAAGCCGTATGCTATTGATGGCGGGTTTGATGTTGGCTGATAAAACTGCCAGTTTGGAAGATCAGTTGGCAGTAGCCAGCCGTGAAAATGAAGGCGGCCCGATAGCACATGAAGTTACTGCGGAAATCACGAAGCTGAAAAGTGATCTGGCAAAAGCGGTAGAAGAATTAAAAGCATCGCAAGATGCTTTGGCCGCAGAGCAAAAGCTAAAATCAGCACATGAAAATAATACGCAAACCGCTTTGGCCGCGATGGAAATAATGGTTGCCAGTTTGGAAGAAAAGGGCGCCGCTTAAATCTTTTATCGATGCCCAGATGTTTCGAAGAATATCATTCAAAACATAAATGTCCCAGTTGGGACGCATAGTTAACTAGTTGAAATAAAAGATATAATTCAAAAAAAATCTGCCCCTTTTTTTGCGGTTGAAAAAGGGGCAGGGTTTTGAGATTTTAGTATCTAGGCGTTTGACTCACGGATTTTGTCAGCGGCTTCTTTGTTGAAGTTCACGCCGTTTTCTTCCAGCATTGTGTCCAATTCACCTGATAGGGTCATTTCTGTGATGATATCACAGCCACCAACAAACTCACCTTTAACGTAAAGCTGTGGAACTGTCGGCCAGTCGGAAAAGTCTTTCACACCTTGGCGGATGGCCTCATCAGCCAGAACATTCACATCTTTATATTCAATGCCCATATAGTTCAGCACACCGGCCACACGGGATGAAAACCCGCATTGTGGCATTTCAGATGTGCCCTTCATGAATAGGACAACATCGTTGCCTTCAACAGTTTCTTTGATTTGTGCGTTTGCATCAGTCATATGTGTGATCCTTAAAATCGCGTGTCTTTACCTTTGGATTTAGCAAGCCCAGAGCATTTGGCAAGGGTAATTATGACCCCCTGATATTTCCAAGTGGCCCAAATATCCATTTACTCCTTCACCTTCGTCGTCAAAGCCAGCGCGTGCAATTCACCATTCGGCCCGTCCATTTTACCCTTTAGGGCTGCATAAACCATGCGTTGTTGCGCTACACGGTTCTTGCCTTTGAACTCTTCAGCGATAACTTGGGCGCCCATGTGAACGCCGTCGGCACCATCTACTGTTATATCGGCGGTGGGGAATGCATCGCGTAACAATGCTTCTAATGCTGAGGCTTCCATTGCCATGTTTTTATCCTTTATGGGTATTCGTTTAAGGGCGGTTTAATGGATTAGCTTAACTTCCACCAGCCTGTTGTACAAAAAAGGATGCCCCTTTGGGAATTTCGGGGATTTCCAGATCAAAAGCTGTGGATCGTATGGTGTTGGGTTCAACACCGCGCACCAAACGCCCTGCATGGGTGCTGGGAACCGCCACGGGTGACAGGGCAATGGCATCCGCCGCCGCATAGGTATTGATATATAGCGTTCGTGGCCCATCTGATTTGTTTTCGCTGGATGCGTGTGCCACACAGACATGCATTAAACACAGGCTACCCGCAGGGCCATAACATTCAACGGCATTGGCTTCAAATGCGGGTGTTTCAATGTCTTCTATAGCACCTGTAAATTGCCCGTTTTGCCAATGCGAATGCAGCTTGCCTTTATGTGTGCCCGGCACAACCTTTAACGGCCCATTTTCTGGAGTGACATCGTTTAGGAATAAAAGGGCAGTAATTTGGTCTGTATTGGTGTGTGGATCAAACGGAAAATCTTGATGCCATTTCACAACGGTTTTTGTGCCTGGCAACTTTGAGTTCATCTTGGCGTGATGAAACCGAATGTTAGGGCCTAGCAAATCAGCAACATAATCCCCGATTTTACTATCAAAAGTGATGTGCTTACAAACTTTAGAAATCTCTGTAGGGGATGCCACGCGTCGTAAACCAGGTTTTGTTGCAGTATGATCTGGTTCTACATCAAAACGCGGCCTGCCATCTAAAATAGTACCATAAGGTTTTGTATGGTCACGACTTTCTTCAACCCATCCAGTAAATTGATCTTGCAATTCTGACAATTCGGATGGGGATATGGAATTTGGGACTGTAATGGCCCCAACTGACCAAAACGCGTCGATTTGTTCTTGAGTAAGAGACGGCATTCAATACCTCCAGCATTGCTTTTGGAACGATTGCGAATATAGCTATTTTTGTCGATCATAAAAGCGACATATCGTGAAAAAACATGCCGCTCTATTGAAGTGCTTTATGTAGTTATATTTGGAATACCTGCTTCAAATGCGGCTTTGACATCTACCATTGATGCGTGTGATCCACCCAAAGCAATATCTGTGCCACCAAATACCCCGATGTTTTCTACCGGAACGCCTGCATCTTGTGCAGCCCGCATCAAAGCATCCGCATCGGTTGTAGCCAGCAAGTAACGCGCCTGATCTTCGCCGAAGAACCAACCTGTGTTACCGTCTTGAACGGTCACGCCAAGGCCCGCCGCCAGTGCCATATCAACTGCTGCAAGGGCCAGGCCGCCATCGGATAAGTCATGTGCGGCAGTGATTAAACCACCCGCATGTGCTGCGCGCACAAATTCACCCGCTGCTTTTTCTGCGGCTAAATCAACATGTGGCGCATCACCGTCTTCACGGTTGAACAGTTCTTTTAACAGGGCTGATTGGCCCAGATGACCTGTGGTTTTGCCTATCAATACCAGCGCATCGCCATCATTGGGGCGGATACGGATCATTTGATCCAGATTGGTCATCAAGCCAACAGCACCTATGGTGGGTGTTGGTAAAATGCCTTCACCATCAGTTTCATTATAAAGCGATACATTGCCCGAAACGATTGGCATATCCAACGCTAAAACGGCTTCGCCTATACCTTTGATGCACCCTACAAATTGGCCCATGATGACAGGTTTTTCAGGATTGCCGAAGTTCATATTGTCTGTTGTTGCCAAAGGTTTAGCACCCGTTGCACACAAATTTCGGTAAGCTTCTGCTACAGCTTGCTTGCCACCTTCAAAGGGGTTGGCTTTGCAATATCGCGGGGTCACATCGGATGTGAATGCAATAGCTTTTTCGGTACCGTGAATACGTACAACACCAGCGTCAGACCCTGGGCGCATGACCGTATCAGCCATCACCATTTGGTCGTATTGTTCATATACCCAAGCTTTTGACGCATAGTTTGGGGTGCCGATAAGTTTTAGTAAAGCGTCGGCTGCATCAACTACAGGTGCGTTGGTTAAGGGTGCCGCTTTTGGCGTTTCAACCCAAGGGCGGTCATATTCTGGGGCGGTACCTGACAATGCTTTTAGCGGTAGGTCGGCCTTAACTTCGCCGTGGTGCAATACCAAAAAGCGGTCTTCGGCGATGGTTTCACCGACAATGGCAAAGTCTAGATCCCATTTTTCAAAAACGGCTTTGGCTTCTGCTTCCAATTCAGGTCTAAGCACCATCAACATGCGTTCCTGAGATTCTGATAACATCATCTCATATGCAGTCATGTCAGCGGCACGAATGGGTACATCTTCCAAATTCAGCGTCACGCCAAGATTACCCTTGTCGCCCATTTCAACGGCGGAACAGGTCAGGCCAGCGGCCCCCATATCTTGAATGGAAATCACAGCGCCTGTTTGCATCAGCTCTAATGTGGCTTCCATCAGGCGTTTTTCGGTGAACGGGTCACCTACTTGTACGGTCGGGCGTTTGTCTTCAATCGTGTCATCGAATTCAGCCGAGGCCATCGTCGCCCCGCCAACACCGTCACGGCCAGTTTTTGCCCCTAGATAAACCACAGGCATGCCGATACCGCTGGCGGCGGAATAGAAAATGCCATCGGTTTTTGCTAACCCTGCGGCAAATGCGTTGACCAGGCAGTTGCCATTATATGCTTCATGAAAGCGCACTTCGCCGCCAACGGTTGGTACGCCAAAGCAGTTGCCGTATCCGCCAATACCTTCAACCACACCATTAATTAGGGATTTGGTTTTCGGATGGGTAACTTCACCAAAAGAAAGTGAGTTCATAGCAGCAATGGGCCGCGCGCCCATCGTGAATACATCGCGTAAAATGCCGCCCATACCAGTGGCGGCCCCTTGGTAGGGTTCTATATAGGATGGGTGGTTGTGGCTTTCCATCTTGAATACCAGCGCATCACCATCACCAACATCGACGATGCCAGCGTTTTCGCCCGGGCCGCATATTACTTGCGGGCCTTCCGTAGGCAAGGTGCGCAGCCATTTTTTGGAGGACTTGTAAGAGCAATGCTCATTCCACATCGCAGAAAATATACCTAGTTCTGTATAACTTGGGGTGCGGTTTAGCAGGCGGATAATCTCGGCGTATTCGTTTTCCGCTAATCCGTGGTCTGCGATTAAGCTTTCAGTAATTTCTGGCTCGATGGTCATATTGTGTCCCCAAGATGCACGTGTTTGCAGGCCTTTTACTGTTCAAATGGCCAAAGGGGAAGGGCGGAATAGCCAATTCTGCCTTTGCTTATGGGAAAAACGTTTTGGGCAAAAAAAGAGGCCGAGCAAAGCTCGGCCTTAGTCCAACAGGGAGATAAGTAATGCAGGAATGTAATAAGTTACTCGTCTGCATTTCTTATTATCAGCATCTATATAGGGAAAGCGTTTACAACAAGTGTATATAGGGTGCTATTTGAGCATACCCGTTAAGCGTTTTTTGCATGGCTGGTTGGAAAATACAGAAAAAACTAGCTAACCTTTTGTATCTAAGTCACTTTTCATTTTATTTTTATATATACGTATTTCATCGACAATGAAGTCACGGAATGCTGAAACGCGTTTGGAATGCCGTAATTCTTCTGGATACGCTAAAAACACTGGAATTTCCTGACTTTCATCTTCAGGTAATACTCGGATCAATTCTGGAAATTTTCTGGTGACATAACTGGGTAAAACGCCAATCCCCACATGTTTGATGGTTGCTTGCAGTACGCCAAAATAGTGATTTACTATCAGGTGCGAAGCATGGTCAGCACTTAGTAGGGGTTTTAACCATTTAACGCTTTCGTTTACTTGGGGTGCATTAAGGCTTTGACTAAGTATTCTATGATTGGTCAAATCATTGTAATTTTTAGGGGTACCAAATTGGTCAAGGTATTGTTTTGTAGCATAAAAACGCATATTTGTGGTCATTAGCCTACGCCGTACCAGATCGGCCTGACTGGGCTCTTTCATGCGAATGGCAACGTCTGCTTCGCGCATCGGCAGATCAAGAACGCGCTCTTCAAGTTTTAGATCTATTTTTAGATCGGGATATTTATCGTAAAGTTTACCGATGCGCGGGGCCAGCCAAAGCGTGCCAAAGCCGGTTGTTGTTGTGACCCGTAGCTCGCCAAAAACCTCATCTTCCGAATCGCGTATCTTTGCCTCGGTGCTTTCCAGGTTTTTAGATATTTTACTGGTGGCATCAAATAGCAATTCGCCTTGTTCAGTCAGGATCAGCCCCCGTGCGTGGCGGTGAAACAGAATAACATCTAATGATTCCTCTAACGCGCGGATTTGTCGACTGACAGCGGATTGCGACAAATGCAGGGTGTTGCCCGCGTGTGTCAGGCTGCCAGCATCGGCTACAGCGTGAAAAATTCGTAATTTATCCCAATCCATTGCACCCTCGTAGCTATGCGCTTTGCGTAACCATAAAGGTTTAAGCTATGATTTCTAGGAAAATAAGCTTTTTAAGCTTTTTGCAGGTAATAAATATGTACTGAATCACTGGTTTCCTGTTGCAACAGCGTATGGCCTTGTTCGGCACAAAAGTGTGGCACATCGATTATCGCCGCAGGATCAGTTGTAAGCATGCGAAGGATTTGCCCAGATTGCAACGCAGATAACCGCTTGCGCGCCTTTAGCACGGGTAGGGGGCATAAAAGCCCCGTTGCATCAAGTTCAGCGTTCCAATTCATACGATATTGCATATGTCTGCGGTAAAGAAATGTCCACGGATATGTGATCGGCCTGTGACGTAATGCAGCGTGACCTTGGTAAATATGAAGGGTACAAGGGCGCATGTTTGGAATTGATCTATTTGATGCGGCCCTGATGCCGTCTTTGATTGTAGCCCTTTTAGCGGGGGTCATCAGTTTTTTGTCACCGTGTGTTTTACCCATTGTGCCACCATATTTGGCCTATATGGGTGGGATTTCTATGGCGGAAATGACGGATAAAAAGGTATCAAATAAGCCCGCGATTATCGCGGCAGTTTTCTTTGCATTAGGCCTGTCTACTGTTTTTATATTTTTAGGCTTTACTGCTTCAGTGTTTGGACGCGCATTTTTGCAATATCAAGAACTTATGGGTCAAATTGCAGGTGGTGTAATTATTATATTCGGGCTGCACTTTATGGGTGTTTTCAACATTCCGTTCTTACATCGCGAAGCAAGGCTAGATGCGGGTGATCGTGGTGGTAGTGCATTTGGGGCTTATGTATTAGGGCTAGCATTTGCATTCGGCTGGACACCGTGCATCGGCCCGATTTTAGGGGCGATCCTTTCTATGGCGGCCCAAGAAGCGTCGATAACACGCGGCACTTTATTGTTGGCGGTTTATGCCATTGGGTTGGGTTTGCCGTTTATTATCGCCGCAATTTTCATAAACCGCGCGATAGGCGTTATGAATCGTTTCAAACGCCACATGGCCGTTGTTGAAAAAGCAATGGGAGCCTTATTGATAGTGGTCGGTATAATGTTGATAACAGGCGCGTTTTCCAGTTTTTCATATTGGCTATTAGAAGTTTTCCCTGCTTTGGGTCTGATCGGCTAAACTGCCTTACTTTTTTCGAATTTCCCCAGTATAGTCAGCTTATAACGGGCAAATAGGCGTAAAATGATGCCAGAGCAGGCACAACAGATCAAGCAACGTAAGGTTTTTTACATTCCGGGTTACGACCCTATGTTGCCGCGCCGATACCGTGAATTATATCGCACCGAAGGGGCAAAGCAGGCAGAAGTTTCTGGGTATGATCTACGCTTAAAGGGCACAGGTCAAAAAGCCGAAAATTATGGCTGGGTAGTAGACACGACAATAGACCAGAAAAACACTCATACAGAGTTTGAATTTTTATTGTGGTCGGACATTGTGCAAGCGTCTATGCAGCGCACGATAGCTGGCAGTTTTTGGCTGCTTGCAAAAACAGTTTATGTTTATATTTCAACAGGTTCTTTATTTTCGTTAATGAAGTTACAAAAAGGCCCTATCATAGCCGCACTCTATCCTGTTGTCGTGCTATTAGGGCAATTATTGCTAGGTTTGTTGGCTGCATACCCTGCGTATTTTTTGGTGGAAATGATATCTAACTGGATGTTTGGCGTTCTTGCTGGGTTTTGTATATTATCCGCCGTTATGATCTGGTTTAAGTCCAAGGATAATAAAATTTATGCGTATTACCTAATGCATGATTACGCATTTTCGGCACAGTATCGGGGGGGTATCCCACCGGAACTTGCTGTGCGGATGGCTGAATTTGCAGATCAAATACACTTGGCCCTAAACAGTGATGTTGATGAGGTTTTAATCGTGGGGCATTCTTCGGGCGCACATTTATCAGTGTCCATATTAGCTGATTTAATCCAGCGCATGGGGGTGCCAAAAGACGGGCCGAAGTTGGCTTTTTTATCGTTGGGCCATGTTGTACCAATGGTAAGTTTCTTACCCGATGCTTGGGTTTTAAGGCGTGATTTGAATTACTTATGTCAAAGTCTTGATCTTACATGGGTGGATGTGACTGCCCCAGGTGACGGGTGCACATTTGCGTTGTGTGATCCTGCATCGGTAAGTGGTGTCGCCCCTGTTGGGGGGCCAAAGTGGCCCTTGGTATTTTCTGCGGCGTTTACACAAACATTATCAAAAGAATACTATGCAACGATCAAGAATAAATTTTTCCGCATGCATTTTCAGTATTTATGTCATTTCGACCGACCGGGTGATTATGATTATTTTCAAATCACCAGTGGCCCAATAAGCCTAGAAGACAGGTTTAAAGGGCGTGCGCCTAGCCCGTCTGTAATAACCCGTGCTGTCAATAGGTTTACCAGCCAAGAGGCCCATAAATGAGCCGTGATTACATCCCACCAAAGCCAAAAGCGCGCGCTGAAAAAGTATCAATAGTTACACATATCAAGTTGTTTAGGAAAGATATTTTCACTTCACAGCCTGCAAAACTTTACCGCGCTTGGATGGCTGAATTTAGATTACCATTTTTTAGGTCGTATTTCATTAATGACCCCAAATTGGTCAATCAGGTTTTAAACCAAGACCCTGACAGCTTCCCTAAATCCGAAATTATTAAGGGGGCATTATATTCTTTGCTGGGGGACAGTGTTTTTGTCACTAACGGTGAGACATGGAAACGGCAGCGGCGTATAATTGACCCTGCGTTTGAGGGCGGGCGTTTGCGTGATGTGTTCCCGTCAATGGTTGAGGCAGGGCAAAACGCTGTGGAACGCTTGAATGAAGTGGCTGATGGCAGGCCCGTTGAAATGGAAGAACAATCCAGTCAAATGGCAGCAGACATTATATTTAGAACATTATTTTCTATCCCCATTTCGGATGATATTGCAAAGCAAGTATTCGATAAGTTTAGAGAGTATCAAAGAACGCAACCTTTGATGACTGTTGCCAGCTTTTTGAAAATGCCAAAATGGATACCCAAGTTACAACATAAAAACACCAGACAAAGCAGTGCTGAAATTCGCAAATTATTAAACCAATTAACGCAAGACCGGTTTGACCAGATTAAGGCTGGTACTGCGCCAGATGATTTGGCGACGAAAATTATGACCACCAAAGACCCGGTAACAGGTCAGTTATTTTCGCCCGAAGAGATGGTAGATCAGGTTGCTATCTTTTTTCTTGCGGGGCATGAAACTTCGGCCAGTGCGCTGGCGTGGACATTGTATTTGCTAGCAATGGATACAGAAGCGCAGCAACGTGTTGCACAAGAAGTTGCTGATATTGATACATTTAGTTTTTCTAACCTGTCTAAACTAAAGTTCACACGCAACGTATTTAAAGAAGCATTACGGCTGTACCCGCCTGTGCCAATGATGATCCGCGAAAATACTAAAACAGAACAATTTAGAGGGCGTGAAATTAAGGTGGGCAGCCAAATTGTACTTAGCCCGTGGCATATTCAGCGCCATGAGCGCCTTTGGGACAAGCCCGACGTGTTTGACCCTGACCGATGGCAAACGGACGTTACACGCAAAACTGCACGTAAAGCTTACATACCGTTTTCTAGTGGGCCACGTGTGTGCACCGGGGCTGGTTTTGCGATGATAGAAGGGGTGCTGATGATCGCTATGTTGGTGCGTGCCTTTAAAATAGAACCAACCGATAAAACCCCTGTTCCTGTGGCACATCTAACGGTCCGCGCAAAGGATGGTATATATCTAAAACTTACTCCGCGTGGGTCTGATACCAATTTAGAACAAACAACCGCATAGCGCTTGCCAGCCCAGATGTTTGCAATCGCGCGTCATCTATTTTTGCGGCCAGTTGATTGATTGAAATAGCCTCTTTTTGGGCAATCAACACGAATGCCTGCCAAAACGGGTCTTCCAAAGAAACACTGGTACGGTGTCCGCGTAACGTTAATGAACGTTTAACGGGTCGCCCAAGATCAAGTTGTTCGATGCATGTGTCTATCGTGATTTTACTCTCCTTTATAATGCGCGAATGGAGGAGGGGACTTGCCTATCAAAAAGGTGTCGAGCCTAGTTTGAGAATAGGGAAAAGCCTTCCTCCTCCATTGCAATAACCTCTTCTACGCGTAAGGTTTTACGCGCGGAAGGGCCATAACTGCTTGTGTCTTTTTCTAGTTCCGGGAATATTTCAAATAGTTCCTTTCTAGGGGCTTCATCAATCGCTGACATGGCCATGTGGCCTGGGTGAAAACTTTCTGTAGCGGCGCCATTTGCAAATATAACTTCATGTTTATCAAATAAGATATGAATGTAATCTGTTGATCTTACATGGTAATCCACGGTTATACTGTAATCGTTAATCAAACCTTTTGCAGGCGCAAGCACTTCACTTTCACCGTGGTCAATTAATGCGCGATCTGCCTGTATCAACATGCGATGCTGTGGTGAGACGTGCATATCACGGTCAGGTATATTTTGGCCAAAAGCATGTTTACGAATGCGGATTGGCCGTAATTTTGGATAGGCGTTCAGGCGCGCACCAGTAATACGTTTACACCCTACCCACCGTATTGCCTGCAAGCCGTTATCGGCCGTTATTACCAGATCATCAACACGCAAATCTTCAACAAGGACAGAGCCGCGTGGTGTTGCGATCAAGGTGCCAGGGGTAAAGCAAATAGTGCTTGGTATCGTGGTATAAGGAACTGAATCGTTAGAACCGCCATTATCAAGATTGACATTGCGAATACGATCGCCCTGAGACATGGTGCCTTCAAGGACAATAATCCGATCAATCGCGTCATCAACGCCGTCACTAGCCGCCGTTAGATAGGCAAACTTAACGGGTTGCCCCCTTACGGTACCTGTATAAATTTCAACACCTGTGCCTGTGCCCGTGTAAGTCGGATAGGCTGCGGAATAGAAATCAACCCCGCCGATGTTAAATTGCGGCCCGCCATCTTGGGTTACTGGTTGTAAAAAACCGTCATCATCTAAAATGGTCACAGTTTCAGCAACGCCAACCCGCAAGTTGTTCGTCCCTAATGGATCCCCATTAATCTGGAATGATGTAAATGACTGTGGCATTTACCTTCTCGACACCGTGTTATAGGCAACACAACCACATTAAGATTACGTAATTTTACCGCCCGTTTTTATGCAGTTGAACCCATCTTATCGTGGGTGTGGCCGCATAAAACACAACATACAGTGGTTAGTCATATAAATCAATTACTTACACGCGTAAGGGAATGTAGTAAGGCGTTTTAGTTTATTGTTTTATAATCAAGTAATTACACGCTCTTCTTAATCTATATATACCCTACGTTTAACCGCTCGAAAGCAGGCTATACGATTCGGCTACGCTAATGCTTGGCCTTACGGATGCCCCGTAGGTTTTAAGACCACATTGAAGGTCGGGGAAAATTTCAAATAACTCTGCGCGTGAAGCGTCTTCTAGCGCACATACAGCCATCTCGCCCGGATGAAAGCTTTCGCTTGCTATACCGTCTGCATATATAATTTCATGGCTGTCAAACAGGATATGAATGTATTCGACGGTGTTCCTGCTGGTATCCGTAATAATTGTCGTATCGTTGACCAAGCCCTTGGCGGGAACGAGTATTTCACGGCTGCCAAATTGTAATAAACTTGCAGAACTTTCATGCAAAACCCGATGTTGGGGTGATAACCAGATATCTTTTTGCGGGGCACCTGGGCCAAACGCACCTTTTTTGATAAGTATTGGGTGCAAATGTGGCATGGCAAGCAGGCGGGCACCTGTAATAACCTTGCGGCCAATCCAGCGAATAGGTTGCAGGCCATTATCGCGGGTGATGACAAGATCACCCTTTTGTAAGTTTTCAATAAGACGGGGGCCTGTCGGGGTGGATATATTTGTGCCTGTGGTGAAGCAGACAACATCCGTCCAAGTAAATCCTGTTGTCCATGTTTGCCACCCGCCAAGTGATGTGACCACAGAGCCGTTATCAAATGCTGAACCTATTTGAGGAACAAATATAAAATTAGACCCTGTGGACCAAAGTAACAGATCTTCGGTATGTGATGTACCACCTGAATCTGTGAAGGTTAATTCATATGTACCGCCCCTTGGGTTGGTGTATGTGCTGCCAGCTATGTTTATAGTTTCCCCGAAGTCATTTGTGAAATACGGCGATAAGTTTGCATCATCATCGTTAATTGTCACTGGCAATAATGTGGTGGCAACACCAGTGCCGGCCCAAACCCAACCATCTACGTTATACGTTACCATTTTTAGGCTCCGTATTACTGCGGCGTTTGGCGGTGTCTATCATCCGAACCAACGACATAAGTTGTTCTTTAGGCATCCACCCCATCGGAGGTTCGCCAAGGGGATGTAGGCTGGTTAAGTTTTTATTGAAGTTGTCAGATTTTTCCTTTGTATGGAAAGCGCCCTTAAGGTGATTGGTATTTGATGGCGTCGGGCGCACCATTTCGTGAAGTTGCAATCCTAAGTTGGGTAGTATCTGGGCGGGCGTATCAGTAAAATCCGCAAAGGTTAATTCATCCTGGAACAGCTTGTCACGTTCGCTTGCCAGCTTAGCGGAATAGCCGTCTTTTTTACTTGAAATAACAGGGGTTGAAATTTGTTTTTTTGGCCGCACTAATTGGTCCATCGACAATGTCAATGGTTCAAGCTTACTCACGCTTGGTTTACCGCCTGTACTACTCATGTTTCCTTCCCGCTTTGTTGCGGGTTTATCGTGTGTAAAATTATATATGAATATGTTTAATGTATCAATTTATTTAACCAGTGATTGGTTGAATATATGTTTAGTAACAAAGATTTGAAGAAATATTTAAAAAAGTTGAATTTACTTAGAAATTTAAGAATATTGAAGTAAATCAACAGGCTTTACAGCACATTAGGTCGGTCGTGTTTAGGTATTAAACATGACCATATAATAAATTAGCCGCAATCGCGTACATTGTCAGGCCAACCAAACAATCCAATACGCGCCATGCACGTTGCGTTTTCATGATCGGGGCAAGTAGTTGTGCACCATACCCAAGGCTGAAAAAGAACACGAATGAAGCGCTGACAGCGGCCATGCCAAAGGCCCATTTTGCATCTGCGTCTGTATGCTGTGTAGAAACAGCCCCTATTAAACCTAGAGTGTCTAAATACACATGTGGGTTGAGCCAAGTAAGGGCAGCAGCGATACTTAGTGTGGACCAAAACGGGGCTGATTTACCCTCAAGTTCCAATGCAAAATCAGAGTGCCATGCGGCAATAAAGCGGCGTGTTCCATAAGCTAGTAAAAACATGGCGCCACCAAACGTCATGACGTCTGGCAACCATGGTGCCATATTTACAATATACCCAAAACCTGAAACGCCTAATACGATGAGTATCGCATCCGAAAGCGCACAAAACAGGCAAAGTGGGAAGACATGCACACGCAGTAACCCTTGCCGTAGAACAAATGCGTTTTGCGCACCGATTGCCAAGATCAATGAAAAACTGGTAAAAAAACCAGTGAATGCGGCGGAAATCACTTAACTGCCTTTGCCTTTTTAACCCGAACTGTGGTGGCTTTAGCCGCTTTTTCTTCTTCTGACGGGGGCATTACCAAGCCTGCAGAAATTACCAATTTCGCGGCTTCTTCTACAGTCATATCCAGTTCGTGTACGTCTTTTGTTGGGACGAATAATAAAAACCCAGATGTTGGGTTGGGCGTGGTTGGTAGAAACACAGATGTCATGGCCTCTTGCCCTGATTTCGATAGAACCTCACCACTTGATTGGGTGGAAATAAAGGCAATAGCCCATATGCCTTTACGTGGGTATTCTACCAGGCATGCCTTTTCAAATGAATTGTTGCTTTGGCTAACGACTGTTTCAACAATTTGTTTCAGCCCGTTATAAAGTGAACGCACAACTGGCATGCGGTCAACAAAACCTTCAGCCGCGCGCACTAAACTGCGGCCAAACAGGCCCTTGGTCATGGCGCCAATGATTGTTGTGAACAGTAAAAATACGATAACGCCCAAACCGCGCACGTTAATATCTAGATAGGTTAACGGGTTATATTTTGCAGGGACGAAAGGCAAAACCCTTGCGTCGACAAAGCCAATAAAGCTCCAGACCGCCCAAATAGTGACTGCAACAGGCAAAACCACGGCAAGGCCAGTTAAAAAGTTATTCCGAAAAGACGCAAAAAAGTGGCTGCGCCGTTTAATAGGGGGCTTTTTTTTTGGTTTTTTGGCCATTTTACACGTATTTCCCTGTTCCAGCAGAACTGTTAAGCTACAACTTGGAATTCTTCAATGGGTTTGATTGAATTTCCCACCGAATCCCCTTGCCATCGTATGAAAACCGTCATAAACCGCGCGAATAAATCCACAAGCGGGGCTTGCGGGTTATGGGGGAGAAATCCCTGTAACTCCACCGGTTGGGCAAATTGTCCTTCACCCTGCTGAGGCTAAACCGGAAAAGGAAGATTACAATGGCTCTACCAGAGTTTACATTGCGCCAACTGCTAGAAGCAGGCGTACATTTTGGACACCAAACACACCGCTGGAACCCGCGCATGGGTCAGTTTATATATGGCCAACGCAACGGCATCCACATTATGGACCTTACACAAACAGTTCCATTGCTTGATGCTGCATTGAATGTTGTGCGCGAAACAGTTGCGAAAAACGGACGTATCTTGTTCGTTGGCACAAAGCGCCAAGCATCAAAAGCGATTTCAGAAGCGGCTGAACGTTCAGCACAATATTACATGAATCACCGTTGGTTGGGTGGCACTTTGACAAACTGGAATACAGTGTCAAAATCTATCGCTCGTCTTAAGCAATTAGATGAGAAGTTTGAAAGCGGCGCAGAAGGCCTAACCAAAAAAGAACGTCTAGGCATGGAACGTGAGCAGGGCAAACTTGAAGCGTCTTTGGGCGGTATTCGTGAAATGGGCGGCACGCCTGATTTGGTATTCATCATCGATACTAACAAAGAAAGCCTAGCTGTTGCGGAAGCAAAAAAATTGGGCATTCCTATTGTTGCTGTTGTGGATAGTAACTGTGCACCAGACGGCATTGATTACCCGATCCCTGGTAATGATGATGCGGCACGTGCGATTGAACTATATTGTGACCTGATTGCCCGCTCTGCACTAGACGGCATGGCGGTTGCTATGGGTTCTGCAGGCATCGACATTGGTGAAGCGGTTGAAGCACCAGTTGAAGAATTGCCAGCTGCTGTTGAAGAAAAAGCGGAACCAGCTGTTAAAGTTGAAAAGAAAGCTGCAAAGAAAGTTGTTAAAAAAGTTGAAGCACCTGCTGAAAGTGCTGGCACCAAGCCAGAGCTGATGAAAGAAGCACCTGATGAAAAAGACGACCTGAAAAATATCACTGGCGTTGGCCCTAAACTAGAAGAAACCCTAAACAAAATGGGCGTCTACACGTTTGCGCAAGTTGCTGCATGGACTGCTGATGAAATTCAGTGGGTTGATGACAATCTGTCATTCAAAGGTCGCATTGACCGTGATGACTGGGTTGGTCAAGCAACAGAATTGATGAACGCTTAAGCCAAGCTAGGCTTGTATAAAGTAGGGCAGCGCGGTGCTGCCCTATCAATGAATTTCCAAATTGGAGAACTATGATGGCAATTACTGCTGCATTGGTAAAAGAATTGCGCGACGCATCTGGCGCGGGCATGATGGACGCAAAGAAAGCGTTAACAGAAACAAATGGCGATATGGAAGCTGCAACCGACTGGTTGCGCGCAAAAGGCCTATCTAAAGCCGCTAAAAAAGCTGGTCGTACAGCTGCAGAAGGCCTGGTTGGCGTTTCTGTAAATGGTGGTGTTGGCGTTGCTGTTGAAGTGAACTCAGAAACCGACTTCGTTGGTAAAAATTCTGAATTCCAAGAAATGGTTGCAGGCATCACTACGGCTGCTCTTGGTGTGTCAGATGTAGATGCATTAAAAGCTGCTGACATGGGTGGCAAATCTGTTGAAGATGTTGTTATTGCAAAGGTCGCTACTATCGGCGAAAACATGTCTGTACGCCGTATGGCGAAAGTTGAAGGCGATGTTGTTGGATCATATATCCACACAGCGGCTGCAGACGGCATGGGAAAAATCGGTGTACTTGTTGCACTAAAAGGTGGCTCTGAGGCAATCGCGAAACAAATCGCCATGCACGTTGCAGCACATGACCCACGCCCACAATCAATTTCTGAGGCAGACTTAGACCCAGCTGCAATTGAAAAAGAAAAGCAGTTCCTAACAGAACAAGCACGCGAGAGTGGCAAGCCTGAAAATATCATCGAAAACATGATTAAAGGCCGCATCAAGAAATTCTACTCAGAAGTTACCTTGATCAACCAAACATTCGTTATGTCTGCTGATGGCGACAGTGTTGGCAAATTCGCAGCTGACAATGGCGCAGAAGTTGTTGGCTTTGTACGTCTGGAAGTTGGCGAAGGCATAGAGAAAATTGAAGAAGATTTTGCAGCGGAAGTTGCAAAAACTATGGGCGGCTAAGCCCAAACATTTATTTGATGTATTTTAAAGGCCTCGCATTTGCGGGGTCTTTTTTATGTAATTTCTTTTACTTTACTTCAACATTTATGATATTTGTCTAAAATACTAATCGTTTAATGTGAGGGGACACTATGAAACAATTTGTTAAAGCTACACTAGTAGGCGGCATATTGGGCATGTCATTAGCAATGCCAGCGGTATCACAAGAATTAGAAGCTTGGGGAACAGCAGGGGGCTGGGATGTTCTGATTGATCCATCATTGGGGGATGGCTGTCTAATACAAGCGGAATATGAAGATGGTTCACTGGTACGGATCGGTTTTGACCGAAACAAAGGAACTGGTTATGTGGCATCGTTCAATGATAATTGGGGCGATATAATTGAAGGGGAAACCTATTCAATTTTATTCGACTTAGACGGTCAAGAGTATGATGGCGAAGCTATTGGAATTTATGTAAACGGTGTGCCGGGTGCAGACGTAAACTTTACGAACCCGGATTTTTTGTTTGATATTGCACAAAAATATACCATGACGCTTTATAGCGAAGACGGTGAAGTTATGGCGATTGACCTTGGTGGAACCTCGATAGGTTTAGAAGCGGTTATTCAGTGTCAGGAAGAACTTGGGTAAAGGTTAACCCAACTCTTCTATCATCCGTTCAATCGCCATAGGGTACCCATCTGCCCCATGCCCCATAATAGCGTCAAAGGCGACTTTGCCGATATAGCTGACATGGCGAAACGCTTCACGGGCATGAATATCTGACAGATGTAGTTCCAGTGTGGGAATTTCAACTGATGAAATTGCATCCATTAGTGCAATGGACGTGTGCGTATAGGCACCCGCATTGATGATAATCCCGTCAAAATTACCGCGTGCGTCATGTATCCAGTCGATCAACACACCTTCATGGTTAGACTGGCGGCATTCAACATGCACACCTAGTTGGCTTGCTTTTTTCTGACACATCAATTCAATATCATTAAGCGTAGTCGTGCCATAAACCTCTGGTTGGCGTGTGCCAAGCAGGTTCAGGTTAGGGCCGTGCAGAATTAAAATATTTTTCATAAGCTGTATTTGCCACGGTTCCATGAAAAAAACCAGTATTCTATAGTGTGGAGTATTGAAAAAATTAGCGGGTTACATGGATTTGGGAGAATGTAACCCGCTTAGGTAAAACAGGGATTCTGTAGATCACCTGTAAATTACGATACGTTTTGCAATGCGGTATTAAAGTGATGAACATCACCAATTTAAGTCGCCAAAACATTTTTCCCTATCTATGCACTATGCCATAGACCTTATTTCACAGACCTCATAAGCTTTGAAAAATTATGGAGAATGGGCAGATGCTTGCAGGACATTTATTGGTTAAATCACTGATCGAACAGGGCGTTGACACCACCTTTGGTGTGCCGGGCGAAAGCTATCTTGCGGTGCTTGATGGCTTGTATGACGCGCAAAACCATATCCGCCTTATCACCACCCGTAATGAAGGTGGGGCTGCCTTTATGGCCGAGGCTTATGGCAAGCTGACAGGCAAACCCGGAATTTGTATGGTCACGCGTGGTCCAGGGGCAACAAACGCGTCTATTGGTGTGCATACGGCAATGCAAGACTCTACCCCGATGATCCTGTTTATTGGTCAAATAGGTCGCGATATGCGCGATCGCGAAGCTTTTCAAGAAGTTGATTATAGGGCGTTTTTTGGCGACATTGCAAAGTGGGTTACAGAAATTGATAACCCTGACCGCATACCAGAAATAATTGCACGCGCTTTTCATACAGCCCTTTCGGGTCGCCCCGGCCCAGTTGTGATTGCATTGCCAGAAGATATGCTAACGTCTGATACCATGCGCCAGCCTGCACCACGCATTAAGTTCTCTGAGCCTGCACCTGCACCCGAAGCATTATCGGCTGCGGTTGATCTTTTGAACACCGCCAAAAAACCGCTTGTGGTTGTTGGTGGTGGCGGTTGGACTGAAACGGGTCGCGATGATCTGATTACATGGGCCGAAACCAATGATCTGCCGATCACAACCGCATTTCGCTACCAAGACCTGATGGACAACACCAATCCGCAGTTTGTGGGTGAAGCGGGTATTGGCATGTGGCCCAGTATGATGCAGCGCATCAAGGATGCGGATGTGATTTTTGCGATTAACACGCGGTTTGGTGAAAGTTTCACCGATGGCTGGACGTTGCTAGATGTGCCGAACGCTAAGCAAAAGATCATTCACGCACATATCTCTGACCGCGAACTGGGCAAAATTTATCAACCAGATGTTGCCCTTCATGCAGGGCCAAATCAGTTGTTACGGGCCTTACTGAAAACCAAACTAACCCCAAACTGGGCTGGTTGGCGCAAAGAGGGCCGTGACACATATGAGGTTATGTTGCGTGCAAAACCACAAAGCGGTGCGGTAGATATGGCCGCTATTTGCACGTATTTGCGTGAAACGCTGGATGACAATGCAATCGTTACCAACGGGGCAGGCAATTTTGCGATTTGGTCGGGCAAACATCTAAGCTATTCGCGTAATCAGCGTTATATCGGCCCACAATCAGGGGCGATGGGGGCAGGTTTGCCTGCGGCTATTGCTGCCAAAGCAGTTGAACCGAACACCCAAGTGATTTGCTTTGCGGGTGATGGTGATTTCCAGATGAACGGTCAAGAACTGGGCACCGCGGCGCAAGAGGGGCTTTACCCGATTGTGCTGTTATTGAACAATTCGATGTACGGCACCATTCGCGCCCATCAAGAGGGCCGTTATGCTGACCGCGTTTCAGGTACTAAAATTGTTAACCCTGATTTTGTCAAACTTGCCGACGCATATGGTATCATGGGTGAACGCATCACTGAAACCAGTCAGTTTAAGGTGGCATTTGAACGGGCCAAGGCCAGCCCAACGGGGGCAATACTAGAATTAATTATTGATCCACAAGACATCACACCGTTTAAATCGCTTGATGATATAAAAAATTCGTAACGCCTTGATATTGTAGTTCACGAAACAGGCATCGCTAGATATAGTGGTGACTGAATCATATGATCCGTAAACAGATGCGGATATCGGAGGTTGATTTGCAACAATACCATGATGCTTTGCGCGAAATCCTGAAACAGGGCGAGCAGTCCACTGATCGCACGGGTACTGGCACCATCTCGCATTTCGGGATGCAAATGCGGTATCGTTTGAAAGACGGCTTTCCTTTGGTTACCACCAAGAAAGTGCATCTGCGTTCAATTATTCATGAACTTTTGTGGTTTTTGACGGGCGACACAAACATCCGCTATCTAAAGGAAAATGGGGTTTCTATATGGGATGAATGGGCCGATGAAAACGGTGATCTTGGGCCAGTTTATGGCAAGCAATGGCGGGCATTCCCCAGTGCATCGGGCAGTGTTGACCAGATTGAAGAACTGGTTAAGAACATCAAAACCACACCTGACAGCCGCCGTCATATTGTATCGGCGTGGAATCCTGCTGAAATAGGCGAAATGGCCCTGCCGCCGTGCCACACCATGTGGCAAGTGCGTATTATCGGTGACACCATGCATTTGCAGCTTTATCAACGTTCGGCCGATATGTTTCTGGGCGTGCCGTTTAACATCGCTTCATACGCGCTGTTGTTGCAGATGCTGGCACATGTCACGGGCTATAAAACGGGCGATTTTGTGCATACTTTGGGCGATGCGCATATCTATTCAAACCATATGGATCAGGTCGAAGAATTGTTGTCGCGTGATCTGCGGCCCTTGCCAGTGATGCAGATAAAGCGGGATGTTACATCTATCTTTGACTTTAAATATGATGATTTTGAGCTTACGGGCTACGACCCGCATGCCGCAATTTCAGCCCCCGTGGCGGTGTAATATGATTACATTGATCGCAGCACGCGCACGCAACGGGGCCATTGGAAAAGACAATACAATACCGTGGCATGCACCAGAGGATTTGAAGTTTTTCCAACGTGAAACTTTGGGTGGTGCCATCATTATGGGCCGCAACACTTGGGAAAGCTTACCGTTCAAGCCTTTGAAAAGTAGACTGAATATTGTGATCACATCCAAAGGCTGTGGGGCAGAGCATGAATTTACTTCGCTTGCGGCCGCCATCGCGTTTGCCGAAAATCAGGGCTACCGCCGTATCTATGGTATCGGTGGCAACGGGGTTTACAAAACCCTGCTACCCATGGCCGACCGTCTGTTGCTGACAGAGGTGGATTTGGATGTAGCGGACGCCGATACGTTTTTCCCTACGTTTGATAAGGGGGAATGGCAGCATAAGGGTGGCACACAGATACGGGCTGAGGCGCCTAAGTGTGTGGTGGACGAGTATTTAAGACGTAGCGCATGACCGTGAATAAAACGCGATAGTAAATTACCTATAATACACGCTAGACTTGCAAAGTTAGCGCCTGACCCTAGGGTGGATGCATATGTGCCCTCCAACCTGTGAAAGCCAGCTTTCAGCAGGACGGGAGAGAGTCAGGCGCGGCCCAACGCTAAAGCGATGGGCTGAAGTGGATGGGATTGAAAAAATTAAACTTATACACTTCAGTAAATGAAATTCATTTGACGAAAGTTAAGCTGGGGTTATTGTGACCTTATAGTTAGGATTATTATGAAACCTTTTTTTATACTATTTATGTTTATTTTTACTCTTTCTGGATGTGCTTCTACAATTATGGAAGGGTATGTTGGAAAAGATGTACGAGAAGTGGTATTAGATTATGGACCACCGATTAACGCTTTAGATTTGGCTGGTGGGCAAAGAGCGTTTCAATGGAAAATAAACAGTTCTTTTACAACGCCTATTCAAAGTACTACGACTAGCAATATAAGCCGGAACTGGTATACTGCCAATACAATTACTACTGGTGGCCAAACTTATTCCAGTAGTTGTATCTATACTTTACTGACAAAGCGTTCGACAAATAAAGATGCTTGGATTGTAACTGGATTTAGGAAACCAAGTTTAATGTGTGAGTAACATGCGCAGGTTGCGTGCTCTCCATGCACCACGTTAATCGGTGCTTGCAAAGTACACACCCGCTAACACAATCATTGACCCCACCCCCTTAACTCTTTCTAAATAACACATCCAACCCCTAAGGAGTGCCTATCCATGACTTTCACTGGAAAGACTGCTTTTGTTACCGGTGCAGGTGGCGGGATGGGGTTGCAGATTGCCTGTGATCTGATGGCTTTGGGCGCTAATGTGGCGATGGTCGATGTAAAACCGCAGCCTGATTGTATCCCGTCAGGCACGGGCAACTTTATTTACCTGAAATGTGATCTATCGGATGATACGGCCGTTAGAACGGCCGTTGCCCAAGCCGTTGAAGCGTTCGGCGGTATTGATCTGTTGGCCAATGTCGCGGGTGTGTTGTGGTTTGAGCGTGATAAATCCGCGTTGGATATTGATCTGGATATTTGGGATACGGTGTTTCGCATTAACCTTAAATCCATGGTGCATACCAGCCGTCATATCGCCCCCCACATGAAAGTTGCGGGCGGTGGGGCTATGGTGCATTTTTCAACCATCCAGTGCCGGCGCGGTGACACCGCCCCCCAAGATGCCTATCAGGCGTCAAAGGCAGGCGTAATTGCCCTGTCTAAATCACTGGCAATCCAGTTGGGTGGTGACAAGATACGGTCAAACGTGATTTTACCCGGCCCTGCACAATCACCGATGCAGGCGCGTTGGGAAGATAATGCCGATGCGGTTAAGGGGTTAAGCCAGATCATACCACTGGGCCGTGTCGGGCAGGTGAGTGATATGTCAAACGCCTGTCTGTTTTTGCTATCGGATAAAGCCAGTTTTATCACTGGCACCGAACTGGTCGTAGATGGTGGCTTGTTGGCACGGCCTTGAACATACCCTGCGGGTAGTTTGCAGTATGCTATTGGAAATATCCTACGACTTAGGTAAGTTACATGTGAAATATAGTAGCGAATTTAATGGCACAGCCCACTTTATCAGATAAATCCAGCCGCAATATATCGGAAATGAATTGCAATATTATCAATGCCATTGGTACCGATAATTTCTTTCATAAGATCGCAAATATACTGGATGGCTGCATCACGTTTGAAGGGCTATTTGTGTTTTTATACAGCAAAGATAGTGCACCTTCATCGCTTGGCAGTTTCAAAGGGGCGAAAAGTTTTAGTAAAGGTTTGGAAAACTACTTACGTTACACATATGTTCTTAATCCAGTGTATCGCTCATATCTGGATAATGTTTCCCCCAACGCGTATTTAATATCCGATCTTTTATCGCCAAGATACACTGATCAAATTGCGGTAAGTGATTTGGATATTCGGGTTGAGGGTCATGAGACTATTGGGTATCGCACACCCGGTTGGCCCAAGAACATGACAGAGGTTTTGGCCCTTATAAACCTTCCCGGCAAAAAGATGGTAGAGTTCAGCTTTTTGACATCGCTTTCTGGGGATCAAACCAAGCAAAGTTATGAGCAACTGAAAGAAATATACCCCGTGTTATTAAGTGCTGTTCTGAAGCATTATGAGTTTGCGGCAGAAGATTTTGACACATCAAAAGCCAACCCAAGCCAAGAACAATGGTTTCAATCCTTTGGTCAAGAAGTGCTGACAGAACGCGAACGAAACGTGGTAAGAATGATACTTACCGGTCATTCCAGTAATGCTATCGCATTGACCTTGGGCATTTCTTTGCCAACGGTTAAGACCCATCGCAGAAATATTTACGCAAAATTACAGATTTCATCACAGGCTGAATTGTTTAGTTTGTTTGTTCAAAAGTTGATGGAAAACGCATAAAATACGGTCTCATCCCTTAGGATGATATGACTTGCTCTGGAAACAAAGAATACTAACAGCATCTGCTACAGACCCCTAAACTGCTTAGGGTTCATAATTAAAGGTGCCTGAATTGCTGTTTCCTGTTACTGAAGTCCGTTCGCTTTTCCCTGCTCTCAACCAGTCTGATAATGGCCATGCGCGGGTCTATCTTGATAACCCTGCGGGCACACAAGTGCCTAGTTCTGTAGCGCAAGCCGTGGCTGATTATATGCTGACGGATGCCAGCAATATGGGCGGACATTTCACTACCAGCCTGAACACCGATGCGTTGGTGTTGAAAGCGCATGAAGATGCGGCCCTGTTTCTGGGCGCTAAATCTGCCGCTGAAGTGATTATCGGGCAAAGCATGACATCGCTGACCTTTCATCTGTCGCGCAGCATTTGCCGTGATTTTCAACCAGGTGATGAGATTGTGATTTCACGGGTTGAACATGAAGGCAATGTCGGGCCTTGGCTGGAAATAGCTAAAGACATGGGCCTGAACATCCGCTGGGTAGAATTTGACCGCGACAGCTGGCTAATCGAGCCTGATGCTTTGGCCGCTGTCCTATCTGAAAAAACCCGCCTTGTTTGCCTGAATTTTGCCAGCAACATGACGGGGTCAATCAATGATATTTCCGCGTTGACCCGCATAGCCCAAGATGCAGGGGCCTTGGTTTTTGTTGATGCGGTACAACTGGCACCACATCATTTAGTGGATGTGCAAGCACTTGGTTGTGATTTCTTGGCGTGTTCGTCTTATAAATTTTTTGGCCCGCACCTAGGTTTGCTTTGGGGTAAGGAAGAGGTTTTGGCAGCATTGCACCCCTATAAAGGCCGTTGTGTATCAGATGCATTGCCTGAACGGTTTGAAACGGGGACACCACAATTTGAGCTATTGGCAGGCCTGTCCGCGACAGTGAAATATTTTGAAAATATGGGCCAACGTGGCTCATCTTCTGAAAACCGCCGTGATCTGATTTCAGCGGCTTATAAGATGTCACGCGATTATGAAGAACCACTGACCAACACGTTAATCGACGGGTTAAACCAAATCCGTGGTATATCAATATTCGGTATCACCAACCCGAACCGTGTGCATCAAAGGGTGCCAACGGTTTCAATCCGCCATGACAATAAAGCACCATCTGAAATAGCCCAGTCTTTGGCGGATGCGGGTATTTTTGTCTGGCACGGTCACAACTACGCATATGAACCGACCCGATTTTTGGGCATCCCTGAAGATGAGGGCGTCGTGCGCATCGGATTGGCGCATTACAACACCGAAGCCGAAGTTGCCCGTGTGGTGCAGGCCATCGATATGGCAACGGCGAATAATAACTAAGAAGATAAGAAAAAATGAAACCAACCTAGGAGGATACAATGAAATTTCCAATATTAAAATCACTGGCCGTAGGGGCTGTTGCACTTTTTGCAGCAGGGTCTGTTCAAGCTGAAACGCTGCGTGTGGGCATGGAATGTACTTACGCACCTTTCAACTACCGCACTGCCGACGGTGAACTAGCGGGTTACGATGTAGATGTCGCCAAAGGGGTTGCCGAAATTATCGGTGCTGACCTAGAATTTGTCTGCCAACAATGGGATGGTATGATCCCTGCGTTGCTAGCCAATAAATTCGATCTGATCGTAGCTTCTATGTCGATCACAAATACGCGTTTGGAAAAAATCGACTTTTCTGGCCCTTACCGCGATTCAATCGGCCGTCTTATTGGCAAGGCTGATAGTGACTTGAACCTGTTCGATGACAATGGCGCACCTATAGCTGAAAACTTTAAGGGTATTCGGGTTGGTCTGGAACGGGCTTCAACATATGAAAACTGGTTCAATGCCACATTACCAGGTGCTGAAATTGTCCTTTATGACGGATCAGAACCGCTTTATCTTGATTTGGTAAACGGTCGTGTTGACGTGATTATGACCAACCCAATGAAAGCGCAACTGCGGTTCTTAAGCAAAGAAGCTGGCAATAAGTTTGCTTTTGTTAGTCCCGCGATTAGCGAAGTAGAGTTCTTTGGCGTGGGTGTTGGCATTGGTTTGCGTCAGGGGCAAGACGAATTGCGCGAACGCCTTAGTGCGGCAATCCGTGAATTGATTAACAACGGTTCGTTAAAAGAATATGCCTTGAAGATTTTCCCATTCCAAATCCATAATGATGAATGGGGTAAAAGTTAATATTTAATTAATGTATGTGGCGGCGTAAAAGGTTGCGCCGCCACATAATTTATAACGTTGGGGGGAACCAATGGATGCAGTAACAGGATGGTGGGATGATTATTTTTGGGGGTCGATGATCGTCCTGCAAGTATTCTTTTTCTCACTTATATTAATGGTACTATTTGGCCTGATCGGGGCCGCTGCCAAACTATCTAACAATCGGTTGGCACAAAAAATTGCAGGGGCCTATACTGTTATTTTTCGCGGTACACCTGAGATTCTGGTGATTTTATTGCTATACTTTGGCTCTGCTATTGCTCTGACTTCCATCGCCCAAGTATTTAACCCTGATATAAAATTCGTTGATGTGCCACCCATGTGGGCTGGTACGATTGCCATAGCATTAATCGTTGGATCGTATGCTACCGAAACCTTTAGGGGCGCATTTCTGGGGGTTAAGGCTGGCAGTATTGAAGCCGCCCGCGCCCTTGGCATGTCAAACCTGCAAACCTTTATCTATATCCGTATTCCTGAAATGTGGCGCTTGGCGATGCCCGCTTTTGGTAATCACATGCTGTCGCTTATCAAAGACACTGCCCTGATATCGATCATTGGGCTAAATGAGACTTTCTTTGTGGCTAAACAAGCCATAGGCACCACGGGCGAACCGTTCACCATGTATATTGTGGTGGGTGGCATCTATTTGGCGTTTTCTACCATCATCACCCTAAGCGTTATGGGCATGGAAAAATTCGGTGAGCGAACTGGAAAGGGTGCGCTATGAGTTTTGATCTGTCTTTAATCTATGAGAGCATTCCCAGAATGTTATCTGGCATCGGTATTACTTTTCAGTTGATGTTCCTGTCTGGACTTCTTGGCCTGATACTTGCCGTGATCCTGCTGTTGATGCGGATCAGTGGTAAATGGTATCTGTCCTGGCCTGCACAAGTGCATATCTATATTTTCCGTGGCACACCCATATTGGTGCAAATTTTCATCATTTATTACGGGCTGCCACAGTTCGAGTTTATCCGCGACAGTGTATTCTGGCCGATCCTGCGCGAGCCTTTTGGTTGCGCCGTTCTGGCTTTAACCTTGAACACGGGCGCATATGTATCTGAAATTCTGCGCGGTGGCGTGTTGGGTGTGGATCGTGGCATACTGGAAGCGGGATCAGCACTGGGTTTATCTGCACGGCAAAAATTTATCTACCTGACTACCCCGATTGCAGCTCGTTTGGCACTGCCTGCCTATAGCAACGATTTTATCAGCCTGATGAAAGCTACATCACTGGCAAGCACTATAACGTTGCTGGATATGACAGGTATTGCACGCACAATCGTGGCCCAAACCTTTGCGCCTTATGAAGTATTCATATCATTGGCAATTATCTACATGATCCTGACATGGATCATTCAAAAAACATTCGGCCGGATTGAAAAATATCTTAGCCGTTATGTAAACCCGTGAGGTCTGACATGACAAACTCTACATCTGATGCTTTGATCCAAATGATAAATGTGGATAAATTCTTTGGTGAATTCCAAGCGCTAACGAAAATCAATTTGGAAGTGAAACGCGGCGAAAAAATCGTGGTTTGCGGGCCTTCGGGTTCCGGTAAATCCACAATGATCCGCTGCATTAACCGTCTTGAAGAACATAATGCAGGCCAGATCATTATTGATGGCAAAGAATTGACCGATCAGGTCAAGGATATTGATGCGGTGCGGCGCGAGGTTGGTATGGTGTTTCAAAGCTTCAACCTGTTTCCGCATATGACTATTGTGAAAAACCTGATGCTGGCACAACAACTGGTGCGTAAAGTCCCAATAGCCGAAGCCCATAAAGTGGCGATGCATTTCCTGGAGCGGGTAAAAATCCCTGATCAGGCCGATAAGTATCCTGTGCAACTGTCCGGTGGGCAACAGCAACGGGTGGCCATTGCGCGTGCGCTTTGTATGAAACCTGAAATTATCCTGTTTGACGAACCCACATCTGCCCTAGATCCCGAAATGATCAATGAGGTGTTAGAGGTGATGACCGATCTAGCAAAAGATGGCATGACAATGATTTGCGTCACGCACGAAATGGGCTTTGCCCGTTCTGTAGCCGATCGTGTGATATTCATGGATGCGGGCGAAATCGTTGAAGAGGCCGATCCAGAAGAATTTTTCAACAACCCAAAAAGCGCGCGCACTAAAGCGTTCCTCAGCCAAATATTGACACACTAAGGAAGACAATAATGATGAAAGAATACCCACCGCATCAAGCCTATCTGGATTTTGCAGAAAAGCTTGCAGATACCAGTCGTGAAATGCTTTTGGCCGTGGCAATGCAAACACCAGAGGTGGAGTTCAAGGCAGATGCATCCTTTGTGACCAGCACAGACAAAGCGGTAGAGGCCAAAATGCGCGAAATGATTGCGGATGCATTTCCCGATCATGGCATTCTGGGTGAGGAATTTGAAAACACCAATGTGGATGCAGAATTTGTCTGGGTGCTTGACCCCATCGACGGCACCGCCCCGTTTATTGCAGGCATTCCTGTTTACGGCACGCTGATTGGTCTTGCATGGAATGGCAAACCCTTCATCGGTGTGATGGATCACCCTGCCACGGCAGATCGCTGGACAGGGGTGGCGCATCTGTTTGCTAAACGTAATGGGCAACCTGTGACGGTTAAACCCTGTAGCGGCCTAGATAAGGCCTTTGTGACATGCAGCAACCCCGATTTCATGACTGAAAACGAGTTTGTCCGCTTCACAATTTTGCGCAAAATGGTACCATATGTGCAATATGGCGGGTCATGTTTTGCCTATGGCACACTGGCCTCTGGCCGCACCGACTTGGCGGTTGATAGCGGTTTAGACCCGTTTGACGTGTTTGCATGTGCCGCTGTTATCCAAGGGGCAGGCGGTTATATGACTGACTGGAATGGCGCTGATATTACGCTTGATTGGTCGGGTAGGGTAGTTGCAGCAGGAAGCCATGATTGTTTGGATGCGGCAATAGATTTGTTAAAGATTGATTAACCCTTGATGGCCCTAGCTTACGGTTCTGAACTTTGGCATCAGCCCAAGCAGGCTTTGGGTATAGCTATGCTGCGGTGTGTTGAATAAAGCCTCAGTTTCGGCAATTTCCAGAATTTCACCACTTTGCATCACTGCCACACGGTCGCACATTTGACGGATAACGGGCAGGTCGTGACTGATGAACATCATGGTAAGGCCCAGCTCTTCTTGTAGGTCTTTCAGCAAGTTCAAAACCTGCGCTTGAATGGATACATCCAGTGCCGAGGTTGGTTCATCACAGATCAAAAACCTGGGACGTGTCGCCAGCGCGCGCGCAATAGAGATGCGTTGACGTTGACCACCTGAAAACTCATGCGGGAACTTTTGCGCGGCATTGCTTCCTAAGCCAACTGTTTCCAGTAATTCATCAACGATCTTTTTCACTTCAGTTTTATTGGTAGCCTGCTTATGGAAAATAATCGGCTCGGCAATGATGTTTTCCACCCGCATACGGCCATTAAGGGATGAAAACGGGTCTTGAAACACCATCTGGGTTTGGCGGCGATAATAATTTTGCCTGCTTTTATCTTCCAGTTTATTCAGATCTGTGCCGCAAATTGAAACTGTGCCACCCGAGGGTTCATATATACCAGTGACACAGCGTGCGATGGTTGATTTACCTGAACCGCTTTCCCCAACTATGCCGAAAACCTCACCTTGTTTAATATCGAATGAGACGCCTTTAAGGGCTGTGAAATATTTGTGGTTACGTTTGAAGATAGCGTGCTTGACCACAAAATCCTGTTTCAGGTTTTCGACTTGTAGCATTGGGCCGTCAAATTCTTCATAATCGCGGGTTTTACCCAGCCACATGTCAGATAGTTTTAGATCCTCGGGCCGTTCTTTGACATCTTCAATATAAGTAACAAGCGGGAAGCGGTGGGATTTTTTGTCGGGTCTTGGTACCGCGGAAATCAGGCTTTTGGTGTAGTCATGGGTTGGGTTGTATAAAACTTTATCGGTTTTCCCGATCTCAACAAGTTTGCCATTATACATCACTGCAACACGATCAGTTATTTCAGCGATCACACCCATATCATGTGTAACCATAATCATGCCGACATTGCGATCTTCGCACAACTTGCGCAACAGGCCCAATATTTGGGCTTGAATTGATACGTCCAGTGCCGTTGTAGGTTCATCTGCAATAACAACTTCTGGATCAGAACAAAGAGCAAGCGCAATGACCACACGTTGCCGCATACCGCCTGAAAACTGGTGTGGAAATTGGTCAACACGTTCCTCAGAATTTTCTATGCCCACTTGATTTAGCAAATCTATAGCGCGGGCGCGGGCGGCTTTTTCATCAATATCAAGGTGCAAAGTGATGGTTTCGATCAGTTGTGCCCCAACTGTTTCCAACGGGTTAAGAGAGGTTAGTGGGTCTTGAAAAATCATCCCGATGCGTTTGCCACGAATGGCGGATTTCAGGTTTTCATCCAAGTCGTCAATGCGTTCGCCTTTCAGCCAGACAGAGCCACCTGAAACATAACCAGGTGGATCAAGTAAGGATATAATCGCGTTCCCAACGGTGGATTTACCTGCACCACTTTCGCCAACAATGCCCAGAATTTCACCCGGTTCCACGCTTAAACTTACATCATTTACAGCGGTGAAATCACCCTTGCGAGATGGGAATTTGACAGTCAGATTTTTAATTTCTAGCAATGACATTTTGCGGCCTTATTGCAGCTTTGGATTAAGTGCATCACGCAGCCAATCGCCAAAAAGATTTACAGATAGGGAAAGAATAATAAGTGTCGCCCCAGGGAATATTGTAATCCACCATTCGCCTGAAAACAGGTATTCGTTGCCTATGCGTATCAATGTGCCAAGTGACGGGGTGGTTGGAGGTAGGCCAACACCCAGAAAGCTAAGGGTGGCCTCAATAATGATCGCTAGGGCCAGATGCAAAGTGCCAATCACAAAAACGGGGCCCAGAACATTTGGCAGGATGTGCTTTATCATAATGCGACCCGAACCAAGACCGATAACTTGTCCCGCTTGCACGTATTCTTTGATTTTTTCTGTCATCACACTGGAACGTACAGTGCGCGCATATTGCACCCAACCTGATATTGCGATGGCAAAGATTACCACATAAAGTGCTAGGTCTTCGTGTATTTCCTTAGAGGCGACAGTGCGAAACACACCGTCGATCAGCAAGGCAATCAAAATAGCAGGGAATGATAACTGAACATCCGCTATACGCATGATGACAGCATCCACACGTCCGCCGATATAACCCGAAATTAGACCAAGGCTAACCCCGATCAGTAAGGATAAAAAGACAGATGTGAAGCCCACAAAAAGTGATATGCGCAGCCCGTAAAAGATGGTTGATAGAATGCCACGCCCCTGATCGTCAGTTCCCAACAAGAAACGCGGATCACCCTGATCCATCCAAGAAGGCGGCATGCTGGCATCAAACAGATCTAGGGATGCCAGATCAAATGGGTTTTGTGGGGCGACGAGTGGGGCGAATACAGCAAGGGCAATTAAGGTAATGCCCGTAATAGCAGATATATAGGCCATAGGCGTATGTTTGAACGAATACCAAATATCGTTGTCGGCCAACCTGCGGCGAAAATCCTGCCACCTGTTTAAGTTATTTTCGTTTTCCATCAGTCACCTACCGTGGTTCTAAGTCTGGGGTCTAAGACCACGTATAAAATATCTACCAACAAATTGATGGCAACAAATATGAAAGCGATCAGCACAAGATAGGCGGCCATAATGGGAACATCTGCATTGCCGATTGCCTGAATAAATAACAAGCCCATGCCCGGCCATTGAAACACGCTTTCGGTGATTAACGCAAAAGCGATGATCGAACCTAGCTGCAGGCCCGTGATTGTAATGACAGGTATCAGGGTGTTTTTCAGGGCGTGCCTGTAGTGTATCGATTTCATGCTTAACCCGCGCGCGCGGCCAAATTTAATATAGTCAGTGCGCAGCACTTCCAGCATTTCGGCCCTCACCAACCGCATGATGAGGGTTAACTGGAATATTGCCAATGTAATTGTGGGTAAAATCAGTGATTTGATGCCTGACCATGTCAGCAGACCAGTTGACCACCATCCCAAATCAACCACTTCACCACGCCCAAAGGTTGGTAGCCATCGGAACATGACACCAAACAACAGGATCAGCAGGATGCCGATCAGAAAGGTTGGCAGTGACACCCCGACTAGGGATGATGATAAAAACAGTTTTGTCAGCCAACTGTCTTTGTGTATGGCCGTATATATCCCCATCGGCATGCCGATAAACAAAGCCAACAGTGCCGAAAGTATGGATAATTCCAATGTTGCAGGTATGCGTTCAGACAGTAATTGGCTAACAGGTACGCGCAAAGTGTAGCTTAGGCCAAATTCACCTTTAACGGCATTCTTTGCAAAGTTCGCAAATTGGATGACAAACGGGTCGTTTAACCCAAGGGCCTCTTTTAATTCTTCACGTTCTGCGGTGGATGTATCTTGGCCCACCATGTTGCTGATAGGGTCACCTACAAAGCGCAACAGGGCGAAGGTTATCAAGCCTACCGCAATCATTACCAGAACGCTTTGTATCATTCTTTTGGCGATGAATGTAAGCATGATAGGCCCCCAAGACTTAAGTGTTATTGTTTATAAAATGGCGCAGCCGTAATATTACAGCTGCGCCACCTGAGTGTTTTTTACAGTATTATTTACCGATAACAACGGTTCTTAGGTCAAGAACATTGTCCGCACGTTGTGAAACCGTAACTCTGTCACTGGCACCCCAAGAAAGTGGTTGCTGGTGCAAAGGCAGATATCCAACTTCATCCTGAACCAGTTTAAAACCTTCTTCGATCAGCGCCTGACGTTTAGCCTGATCCGTTTCAGAACCAATAAGATCGGTGATTTCGGTAATGCGCGCATTACAGTAGTTACCAAGGTTAAACGCACCCAATTTTTTATCTGCATTTTGGCAAGATAGAAGGTTTTGATACACATTGTGCGCGTCAATAGAACCTGGTGTCCAACCTAGTAGATAAAAGCTGGTGTCATAACCACCTTGTGCCAACACTTTACCAAAGTACTTGGCTTTTGGTTGTGCCAGTAGATCAACAGTAATGCCGACTTTAGCCAGCAGGCTTGTAACCGCCTGACAGATTTTTTCGTCGTTTACATAACGGTTATTCGGGCAATCCATTGTTACCGTAAAGCCGTCACCATAACCCGCTTCAGTCAGCAGAGCTTTTGATTTAGCTGGATCATAAGCGTATGGGGTGTTCATCGCGCTTACGAAGCCGTTAATCTGTGGTGCAACCATCAAACCTGTTGGCGTTGCGGCACCGCGCATAACTTTTTCGTCAATGACATCAAGGTTGATCGCATGTGCAAAAGCTTGACGCACTCGGATGTCCTTGAACGGGTTTTTACCTTTCACAGATGAATGCAACAACTCGTCACGCGCCTGATCCATACCTAGGAAAATGGTACGGGCTTCGGGGCCTGCAAGTGGGCGTACACCAGCGGCATCATCCAATCGTGACCAGTCTTGGACGGGCACAGGATAAACCAAGTCTAGCTGTTCTGAGATTAAGGCAGCAACACGTGTAGC
This sequence comes from uncultured Paracoccaceae bacterium, assembly GCA_913061275.1. Classification (GTDB taxonomy): domain Bacteria; phylum Pseudomonadota; class Alphaproteobacteria; order Rhodobacterales; family Rhodobacteraceae; genus Amylibacter. Next base: position 57,271 of record CAJXSR010000004.1, read on the forward strand.
GGCTTCTTTTACAGGGGTAAATTCTACCCGCGTAACATTTGAAGGAATATCTGTATCCCAATAACCGTCAAAACGTTCCATAATTGTGCGCACGCCTGGCTGACGTTCTACGATTGAAAACGGGCCTGTGCCGTTGGCGTTACTTGTGGCGTATCCCGGGTCGTTTACATTTTTAACGTTACCAGATTCTGCGGCACCATTTGCCTCTGACCATTCTTTATCCATGATATATAGGAATGTCATTTCCTGCATAATAACGGGTAGGGGGCCTGCCGTTGTCACGATAATGTTGTGATCGTCGGTTTTTTCTATGCCGGTAATCATACCGCCGCGCACTTTTTGGTCAGAACCTTCGGTAAGTGAACGTTGCCACGAAAAGATTACATCGTCTGCGTTGAAATCGTTGCCGTTATGAAATTTAACGCCTTTGCGTAGGGCTATTTTCCATGTTGTAGGGCTAGTTGTTTCCCACGATGTTGCCAATGCTGGTTGTAGTTCCAAGTTTGAATTGTACTTGGTCAAACCTTCATAAACACTGCCCAACAGGCCCAATGTAAATGTTTCGTTCAGGCTGTGCGGGTCAAGACCTTGCGCATCACCTTGATAGGCAAACTTGAATGTTTCAGCACTTGCTGGCATTGCCAGCATGGCCGTAATTGCCACTGTGGATAGGTAGGTTTTTATGTTTTTCATTCGTCTTCTCCTTGTTGATTTCTGTGTCAGTTCTAGTTTGCCTGCCATTTAATTAGGTCTTTGATAAACTGAACGCCTTTTTTAACTTGCTCTATCTCAATGTACTCATCTGGTTTATGCGCCTGATCTATCGATCCGGGGCCGCAAACGATGGTGGAATACCCCCGTTCCTGAAATTGCCCAGCTTCTGTTCCGTAAGAAACACTGCTGGTACTGTTTTGCCCTGAAAGCTGTCTGCACAAGGCTTCGGCGTTTCCATTCATCTCGGCCTTAAAGGCTGGAATTTCACGCGTATCGTAAGTGATACCAGAATCAGGATCATCTTGTTTCATACGATCAGATAATCTGCGCACGAGCAAATCTATTTTTGAAACAATTGCTTCGCTGTCATCCCCAGGGATATATCGGTAATCCAAAGTGAATGAACAATCCTTGGCAATGATGTTATGTGCGGTGCCGCCGTTAACCATGCCAACATTCAATGTGCTGTAAGCTGGAATAAAATCACTGCCCTTTAACGGGCTTGCAGCCAGCGTATCGCGTATGTGATACAATTCTGCTATAAGCTTTGCCGCATATTCTACCGCACTTACACCGCGATGCGGTTGGCTAGAATGAGCTTCTAACCCGCGAAGGTTGAAAACATAACCTCGTACACCTTTATGGGCATTTGCTATTTCTAGGTTGGTTGGCTCACCTACAATCACCGCGTGAACAGGGGGTATTGTTTGTGTCATTTCATCGATCATTCGGGGCGCGCCTAAGCAACCGACCTCTTCATCATAAGAAAATGCCAGATGAATGGGGCGTTTCATATTTGCTGTCAACATTTCGGGAACCAATGACAGGGCTATTGCCAAGTAACTTTTCATGTCTGTCGTGCCACGCCCGTATAGGCGACCATTTTTTTCAACGACTGTGAAAGGGTCAGTTGACCAGTTTTGCCCTACTACAGGAACCACATCTGTGTGGCCGCTAAGAATAACACCGCCCGCTACAGTAGGCCCGATAGTGGCATATAAATTGGTTTTGTTACCCTCATCATTATATACCAGTTTAGCATCTACGCCGTGTGATTTTAGATATGCTTTTATGTAATCTTGAATGTTCAAGTTGGATTTATCAGATACGGTATCAAAGCCGACAAGGTCTGTGATAATTTTTTTAACGGTATCCAAACTGAAAAAATCCTTAATGATAAGATGAAAAGGTTGCACTTATTTACTATTCAGTCAAATATCAGTTTTGGGTCTGAGTATTCATAGTTGATATATAATTCGAGGGGCAAATGAACCAACGGCAGCTGGATATATTTAATGCAATAATTGATTGTGGAACCTTAACTGGTGCAGCCCAAACACTTCGCACATCACAACCAACCGTTAGCCGCACATTGAGTGCCCTTGAAATCGAGCTTGGGTTTTCATTATTTGAGCGCCAAAAAGGTCGCGTGACCGCAACACCTGAAGGCATTGCTTTGTACGAAGAAATGCAGCGGGTATATACGGGCATTGGGCGGTTAACAGCATTTGCAAAACGGGTGCGCGCAAAAAAAGATGGTGAGATAAATATCAGTGTAACACCTGCACTTGCCCTTACATTCATACCAGAGGTATTGCGCCGCTTCCAAGAAAAACATCCCACTTTCAAAGCGGTTATTTCTGTACGTGCACCCAGTATAATATTTAACAAACTCAGAAATGGCACCACCGATATAGCGTTTTCTAATTCTATGATTAGCTCGGGGGATGTTTTTGATATTCCCTTAACGGAAGCGCAATTCGTTTGTGCAATTCCCAAGGGCCATCCTCTATCTGAAAAAGATATAATATACCCTTCTGATCTAGGCGGTGAAAATTTCATAATGCTGCACCCTGAAAAAAGCTTTAACTGGAGTGGTCATGAGAAACTTATTAACGCAATGCCGGTTAAGCCAAATATTGTTTTCAGCACCCAACGTTCAGCCACGGCATACGGTATGGTTGCACAGGGGATTGGGGTTTCTGTGTTAGAACCATTTTCGGCGCGGTTTTGGGAAAAACATGATGTGGTTATAAAACCGTTTCAACCCGCACTGACTTAGCCGTTTATGATTTTCTTACCGCGCGGGAAAATCAGGTCGGATTTATGCCATAAGTTCGCCTATGAAGCAAAGCAACATCTGATTGAAAATCCGCTATTACATCAAGATAATTAGGTTTCTACTTTCAGATTTTTCAGGGCGTTTTCAATAGAGTGTTTCAGCTCAATACGTTCTTTGGGGCTAAGAAATGCTGCCAGCTCTATTTCGCGCTCACCACCTGTCATTGTAAGATAGCTTGTTGCAATACGGTTATCTTGCAGTTTCAACCGAACCCAATAGGGATTGGCCTGCCAATATTGATCAGGTGCGCGTGGATTATGCCGATGAACGGCGATCAAATCAGGCCAAATGCGAATATGCTCGTATATTTCGCGGTCACGATCATTACGACGGATAAAATACCACAACATACCAAGGGCCAGTACAAGGTGGGGTAACAGCATCCATAGGGCTTTGGTGCCCAACAGGGCCAGCAAGGGCAAGGTGAACATCACCGCACTGATCGCTATGACCCAAACAAAACCCGTATTTGGCAAAGATTTGACTGGATGAACTCTGTGGTCAAACAAAGTGGGGTCATTTCGGTTTGTTGAATTAAAAAAGGCCGAAGCATGTGCCTCGGCCTGATATTTTTCTGTTTGTTTTACCATCCGATTAGTGAGGGTTTTTATCCCACATATCCTGTGTTGGAAGGGTTTCAAACGTATGCTCTGGTGGTGGGTTTGGAAGTGTCCATTCCAGCGTTTCCGCATGTTCACCCCAATACGCATTGTCTTCTACTTTTTTACCGTACTTGATGGTGTAGAACAATACGCCGATAAAGAATACGAATGAAGCGAATGAAAGAAACGCACCGTAAGAGCTAATCTCGTTCCAGTATGCAAATTGCTCTGGATAGTCGATGTAACGGCGCGGCATGCCTTGGCGACCCAAGAAATGTTGTGGGAAGAAGGTCACGTTCGCCCCGATAAACATCGCCCAGAAGTGCAGCTTTCCAGCCCATTCAGGGTACTGACGACCTGACATTTTGCCGATCCAGTAGTAGATACCTGCAAAGATACAGAATACCGCACCCAGTGACATCACATAGTGGAAGTGGGCAACCACGTAGTATGTATCGTGATATGCACGATCAACACCAGCTTGCGATAGAACGATGCCTGTTACGCCACCAACGGTGAATAGAAACAAGAAACCCAATGCGAACAGCATCGGTGTTTTAAGACTGATAGAGCCGCCCCACATAGTAGCAATCCATGAGAAGATTTTGATACCTGTCGGCACCGCAATCACCATTGTTGCCAACATGAAATAGCTTTGCTGTGTCAGGCTTAGACCAACGGTATACATGTGGTGTGCCCAAACAACGAAGCCCAAAGCGCCAATAGCAACCATCGCGTAAACCATAGGTAGGTAGCCAAAGATCGGTTTTTTCGAGAAGGTTGAAATGACGTGGGAAACGATACCAAAACCCGGAACGATGATCATGTACACTTCTGGGTGTCCAAAGAACCAAAGCAAGTGCTGATACAAGATCGGATCACCGCCACCTGCTGCATCAAAGAACGTTGTGCCAAAGTTGCGGTCTGTCAGAAGCATTGTAATCGCGCCAGCTAGCACAGGAAGTGATAGAAGGATTAGAAATGCAGTGACGAAGATTGACCATGCAAATAGGGGTGTCTTGTGCAATGTCATGCCAGGGGCACGCATGTTCAGGAAGGTTGTAATCATATTGATTGAGCCCAGAATGGATGATGCACCAGATAGGTGAACCGCGAAAATCGCGAAATCCATTGAATAGCCAGCTTCTTTGGTTGAAAGCGGCGCATATAGCACCCAGCCAACACCAGAACCCAGTTGGCCATTGCCACCTGGTAAGATCAGTGAGCAAACTGCAAGTGATGAACCAGCAACATACATCCAGTATGATAAGTTGTTCATCCGTGGGAATGCCATGTCAGGGGCACCGATCATCAAAGGCATAAAGTAGTTACCAAAGCCGCCGAATAGGGCAGGGATAACAACAAAGAACATCATTAAGATGCCGTGCCCTGTAATCAGAACATTCCACATATGGCCGTTTGGTGTACAGTTTTCAACGGCGGATGCTACAAGACTAGCACCTTCCATACACATATGCTGAACGCCTGGTTCCATAAGTTCGATGCGCATAAACACAGTAAATGCAACTGATACGAAACCTAATAGGCCTGCTGTAAACAGGTATAGAATGCCAATATCTTTATGATTTGTTGACATAAACCAACGTGTGAAAAAGCCTGGTCTGGCGTGATCGTGTGCGGCTGCATCTGCCATGTGTCTCTCCTAACACTTATTATTGCTGCGAATCCTAATAGGTTAGGTTCGTAGTTTCCCAAAAGCGTGATAACGCGTTGCGCTTTGCCAGACAACCACTTCAATCATTGTAATGCAAAAGCGGGGCGGCGTGTCGCAGGGTATTTTGGGTAAATTTTGTACAGACATCGGGTTTATTTCTTGTATTGCGAAAAATTGCGGGTGTTTTTTGATGCGATATATGCGCCTGCCGCGATTGGTTCAAATAATGCATCCGCATCGGATATACCAAAATCGCGAGGATCGATGATAGTTTGGCTAGCTGGGTCGCAAAATATCGGAATAGAATAACGGTCAGCACCTGATTTGTTTAAAACGCGGTGTTTTGTTGATACCAGCCTATTGTTCGTCCACCGTTCCAATAAGTCGCCAATGTTACATACAAAGCTGCCCTTGATTGGCGGGGCTTCTATCCAGTTACCAGCCAAGTTTTGCACTTGTAGCCCGCCCTGCATATCTTGCAATAACATGGTAAGAACACCAAAATCAGAGTGTGTTGCCGCCCCAAAGCGTTGTTCTTTTTCATCTTGTTGGGTTGATGTCGGGTAATATACCAACTGGCCGCGCGCCAATGGTTTTTCATAGGCCGTATCAAAAAAATCAGCTTTTTGCCCCAAGCCCACTGCGAGTGCACTAAGAACCAACCTGCTTAAGGCGACCACTTGGGTGTAATATGTTAACAAATCTGATTTCAGGTCGGGTGCCACATCTTCAGGCCACTGATTTGGGGCGACCATTGGTAGGCCTGCTACAACATCAGGGTCATTAGCCGCTACATCCCATCCCCAGAAAAATACTTCTTTTGCATCATGGGTTTTAGCCCCTTCAAGGTTGGTCATGCCTTGTGCCATCCACCCCCGTTGCTGATGATTAACACTGATTGTGGCTTTGTCTGCTTGTGGTAGCTTGAAAAATGTCCGTGACGCTGCAAAAGCCTTTTCAATAACGGCTCGGTCAATGCAATGATTGGTGATGTAGAAAAAACCTGATTGCTGGGTAGCTGTCATCATTTCACCCGCGATTAAAGCAAAGCCCTGTGGTGTATGAATATCTGTAAGGTCAATAATTGGGATAGTATCAAAATCTACTGCGATTGCTTTGGCGTAGTCGGGTTTAGCTTTTCCAGACATGAATTCACTCCATTTACACGTTTATAGGTGAACGCATATTTGGAATTTATATGTCGATGCCTTTTTTAAGTAAGTCATCAATTAACTTTCGCTGCAAAGGGATACTATCCCCGCCACCAAAAGATAACGCACCACCAGAATAAAGCGTGCCATATGTTTTCGCAATGTTAACTGTCTGCCCCAGCCCAGAGATGAACTCATTCTTTTCAAGAAATGATAATGGATGAATAAACGTCGCCCATAATTTACCGCGTGCAATAGCATATCGTGCATCTAAAGTCGTATCAAAGTTCGCCTGTAGCACACGCAAAACCTCGCTTGGTGTCATACCTTCTGCGGCCCTGATCGGCACCAATATACGCATACGATCGTTTTTTGTATCGGTAAGAATTAAAGCAGGAACATCCTGAATGTTGATCTGAAACGAAGTTCCGTTTGATTGGGCATTTTCATCCAGACTGCGGATAATCTTGCCCATACGTTCTACTGTCATTGGGGGCTCGGCCGTTTGTGCCATAGTGATGTTAGCAGCAAATAAAAGGGCCAATAGACTAAAGGTAATGCGCATCATTATTCAAACTTTCAAAATAGGGTGTCATATCCCGTTACTTTGTCGATGAATAAGTATTAGTACAAGTTGTTGACAGTCATCTGACTTTGAAGTGATGGGACGTGAACAAGGGCGCTATGCGTGCCGATACGATAATGATTGTCTGTAAGAGACCTCAGCAAAAAACCAACAAAATCAGTTTTGTTAACCATCCTCTGAAATCGCTGGAGCAATAAAACTAGTAAACTAGTTTACTAGTTTTAAAAAATGGCAGAATAGTGAAGTTAATTATACAGTTATGCGTTGATTGTTGTATTTGTTTTTCTAAAAAAACGCTTCATTCACGCCCTGATAAACCAAGATTTAGGATACATTATCTGTTGCTGAGATCTCTGAAAGTTAGATGACTATTTTATTTATCCCGCCAAAGATACGCTGCAAGCTTTTGATTGCCTTTGAATGATTTATTAACAGTATCAACACCTAATTCTTCAACTAAGTTTTTGTTTTTGCTGTTTAATGATACACCCATATTTGCGCGGCCATCTTTGATCTTATACCCTAAAGTCTCTAATATTGTTGGATAGATATCAAATGGTGCTATTTGGCGGCTGACTTTTTTAGGCGCCCCATCTTCTAGGATCATAAACAGGTTTCGTCTATCTGCCCCAACTTTGTCAAGATATGAGATGACTGAATTGAAAAATGCCAAGTGATCGTTCAGGACGATTACAATAGTATCGTCCCCAACATCACTTTCTTTAATGTGATTTATCAATTTGTGAACCAGCTCGCCTGTACATTGAATGGCGCGTGGTATTTGGCTTGTCGAATTTGGATCTGGTGCACAATCATTGTCCAAGAATGCATCGGGGCCATGGGTTGATATGCTTAATATACTTTGCACAAATGGCGCGCCTGAAGAGGCTAGTGTATCAAATTCTTTTGTCGCATTTTCAAATAAAATCCCATCATTCAACCCCCAGACATTTGTGCGGCCTTGCTTTTCCGCGTCACTCAGGCTTGCAATGTCAAAAAGCCGAGAATAACCATGTTCCCGTAAAAAACTGCGTTTAGAGAATTTATCCAATGAGGCGCCGTTCATATAGGAAAGTGTATACCCATCCTTAGAAAGTTGATCCCCAAGACAATGAACAGACGGTAAGAAGCCCTTCATAGAGGCCTCTAACCCATTTCTAAAAAAGACAGTTTCTAAACCGTTTGGTAATAGTGGAATACCGCATTGTGTGGAAACTACACCTGCGATTGTATAACCTGTACCAGTTGTTTGCACGAAATTGGTTAACTCTAACGATTTGTCTGCAAGCTTTTGGATGGGGGAAAAATAAGGTTTAAACTCAGCGATTTGCCCATAACTACGTTCAACGCTTTCAAGATAGACGATGACTATATTCTTTTGTTTGGATGGCTTTTGTAAAATCTCAGGCGCATACATACGGTCTTTTATAACAAAATCACGATGTTCTGCAGTGGGCAGCAGGGTGGTGCGGATGTATTGCGTCAAGGGCGATATTGCGAGCAATCCAATACTAAAAATGACAAGTATCTTTTCGAAATGTTTTTTGTAGTGTGTTATAATAAACGATGACGCAACAATAGCTAAGATAAGAAGTGACCAAGTTTTTATGGGCTTCGTGAAGCCATCAATGCCTATTGTCAGCATATCATCTACTTGATTGTCACGTAGGAAAACCAAAATTGGTTCAATGTCATTATTACCAAATAAGACTTTTGTCATCACAAAAGGTATTGATATGATTAGCGCCACAATCCAGAATGCTTTAGTCCAAAACTTGGGTTTTGTACCAGCTTTACGGTTTGGCAGAAGAATTACTGTTAAATACCCCAGCCCGCCGAGTGCGGTTATAACCATCCCGATTGTGTTGTAGTCACCTAACAGAAAGATAGGGCTTGCACCATTATCAGTTGAATAAGGTGTTAAATGGATGCCAAATATTAACATACAGCAAAAAAATAAAATCGCTGCAATCATTACCCCGAATTTTGTTAACAAACTCTGCATATCCCACCTGTGTTTTATGTTTTCACACAGCTATAGGGAAAAATTTGGGCTATAATGTGGCATTTACACTTAATCAGCGTTGAAAACCTGCGCAAAGCATTTCTGTAACGCGCAATCTACATCCGTCATGGATACAGGTAACCCTAGATCAACTAGGCTGGTGACCCCATGTTCCTGAATGCCGCACGGAACAATGCCATTATAATGTTCCAGATCAGGTTCCACATTGATGCTGATCCCGTGAAAACTAACCCACTTGCGCAATCGTACACCAATAGCGGCAATCTTATCTTCGCGTGGCGTCCCAAGGGCGGTTAGGGGTTTGTCTTTACGCACAACCCAAACACCAACACGGCCCGCACGGCGTTCGCCCTTAACGCCAAATTCTGCCAGCGTTAAAATCACCCAATCTTCTAGGTTTTGCACGAACTTGCGCACGTCTTTACCACGCAAGTTCAAATCCAACATTGCGTAGGCAATCCGCTGGCCTGGCCCATGGTAAGTATATTGCCCGCCACGTTGGCTTTTATAGACAGGGAAGCGATCTGGGTCGACTAGATCAGCAATATCGGCACTGGTACCAGCGGTGTAAAGGGAAGGGTGTTCTAATAACCAAATTTGTTCAGTCTTAGTGCCAGAAATCATGCCCGCGACATGGGTATCCATATACGCTATTGCATCTTCATAAGGCGTTAAGCCGTCGCTGGTTGTCCAATCTTGCATAAGATGTGTTTCCCAAATTAACGCAGGCACGTCCAGAGATTAAACTGTGGATGTTTCATAATACTCAGACGATGGAATAAACCGCGCCATTTTACCTGCTAATGCCCATTGCTTTTCAGTTTCACGGTTGCCGATCATAACGATGGCATCACTTGGCAATTTTAACGGGTCAAGGGCTGCACGCACGGCAAGGCGTGCGTCAGGCCATGTTGCCTCTGGCTTTGGTTCAGGGGAAGATGATTGAAACTTAACCCCAGAAATTTGTTGCAGCTCCATTTGAAACGCATCCGCTTTTTCACCAGAGGGTGAGAAGGCCACAAGGTTGCATTTTTCTATGGTATGTAATTTTGTTTGCACAAACTCAGGCATCTCAAGCCTTTTGCGTAATTTAAGGTGTAGACCATCTACGGTAAATAAAAATCCCACTATATCGCGCCCGGTTCCCAACATAATGGAGGCATATTGTGGATAGGCCAAACCCAACTGGCGCGCACTTTTTATGCGCATCCGCACAATTTCTATGGGAATGGTTTTGCCCAGCACATTTTTACGGGCAAGTTTCCAACAATGTTGCTGCCAACCTAACCCCGTTTTCATCTGGGGGCCGTTATTGTGGCCTATGCTAATTTTTGACATGCTTATCTCCTGCCAACCGCCCACATATTCGCCTGTTTTCACGCCTCTGTACAGAGGCAGTTTTTAACTGAGAAATCAGGGTAGGGGGCGGTGTTGATTCTCGGGCAGAGGATCGAAAACCACTTCACAACCCCCCATCGCTTCGCTATATGGCACCTTACCTTAAATATGCGGCTGTGGCGGAATGGTAGACGCGCAGCGTTGAGGTCGCTGTGGGGTAACACCCGTGAAAGTTCGAGTCTTTTCAGCCGCACCAAAAGGCCTTTCTTTAGAAAAGGCCTAACAGTCCTAGATTGATCCGATCATATGCACCAGGGATTCTTCTGGAACAGAAGGATCAGCAAGTTTTCCGAAAGAATGAAGAGCGGCAGGTGTTTCAAGCAAACACCGAGAGCTTTCGATGTTCTGCGTATTATCGATTTTACCTAAATGCTGATATATTGCTTTCGAATATTAAATTTTATAATACTTCAATATGTACAGTTTTGTCATGCGTTTGGATTGCGATAACGATTTTTAATATATAAAAATCAAACTGTTAATAGATATAAATAACTTAGAAACTTATAGATACTAGACGTAACGCGTGTATACTTTTATATACAAAGTCTAAAAACTGTCCCGAACTGGTCACATTTAAGTCAAACTTTATCAGTTTAAAGGGCAGGCCAGTACGGCAATATAACGTGTTTTGTAAAATGTGAGTTTAGTATGTTCATTGCGACTGTTTTTGCACTAGGAATTGTTTTAGGTTTGATTGTTGGTTTCGTCAGCTTCACACTTATTTATGCATTCTTAGGGTAAACACCCAAATCCGCCTTTAGTTTAGGTAAAGTAATTTACCTTCATGCGCTTTTAAACAAGTGCGTGCGGTTTGGCCGTAGATGTTTGGTGTTGCGCGTAATTCCGGGAAGATGTTAAAAATTTCTTCGCGGGATTTTTCCCCGATTTCTGCCAATGTATAATCACCCGGATGATAACTTTCGCTTGCAGCACCTTCTGCATATATAATTTCATGGCGGTCAAACAGGATGTGGAAATATTCAACAAATCCGTCTACCACTTGATAAACGCCGTCATTGCCCAACAGATGTTTGGCTGGCACCAAAACTTCGGATTGGCCAAACATCAGTTCTGCCTGCATACCCGTAAACAACATACGGTGTTGGGGTGAAACAATCAGATCGCGCGTGTTCTTGACCACACCTTGTTGAAAAACAATCGGGGCGGTTTCCGCTGTTATGGGTATTTTACGTGACCCAATCCAGCGGATTTCTTTAAGCCCGTTATCACGTGTAATGACTTTGTCACCAATCTTTAAAGTTTGGATTGGTAAGTCGCCACGGTTTGTCATGATGTTTGTGCCATAAGCAAAGCAGATAAAGATGTTCTCAATTTCTGAGAATGTCAGGATCGTACCATCTTTTAATGTAGCCGTGCCTGCTTCATTGTCACCACCGCCATATACGATGTCAGTCGGGGCAAAAATACGCCCTTGTAGGTTCAAGGTATCCCCAAGTGTTTCACCACCTTCGCCACCCGTTACCGTAATACTAGTGGGCGCACCTATTAATGAGTCGACGCTGAATAAATCGTCACCATCGCCGCCTGAGGCAGTATCCCCAACGCTGAAAATTAATGTGTCATCACCTGCACCCGCGAAAAGCGTATCGGCCCCGGTGCCACCACTTAATGTGTCATCCCCAGAGCCAGTAATAATTGTGTCATCACCAGCACCTGCATAAATTGTGGCCCCTGCGGTGTCTAATGCGGCTGAAAAATCATCATCACTGGCGGTCAGGTCAAACCGTTCAATCCCTGTGAATGTGGCTGTATCAGAGCCATCCGTGAATATACCTGTCTGATCGGCATTATAAGTAACACTGACCCCTGATGATAGGAATGTGGCATCTATTGTATCTTCGTCAAGACCGCCCGTAGAGGTGCCTTCACCGCCTGCGATAGTGTCGTTGTCAAACCCGTCATTCAGGATGATTAAATCTGCGTCATCGCCACCATCTATCGTATCAGCACCAGTGCCGCCTTCAATCGTGTCCTGGCCTGCACCACCTGTTAGGGTATCGGCCAGATTTGTGCCCAGAATACTGTCACTACCAGCCCCTGCATCAACACTTATCGCAGATGATAAAGAGGCTGTGGCGTCGAAGGTATCGTCATTATCTGATAATATATATGCTTCAATACCCGTATACGCAGCCGTATCGCCACCACTGACCGCCGTTCCTATTTCATCAGTAGTAAGCGTTACATTTACAGAAGTTGTCAGGTTAGACGTATCTAATGTATCAAAATCCGTACCTGTTGAGATTAGCTCGCCACCGGAAATGATATCGTCACCAAATCCATCGGATAAGACAATCGTATCGGCGTCATCGCCGCCATCGACTGTGTCAATACCTGCGCCGCCATCTATTGTGTCTTGGCCAGCACCCCCCAACAGGCTATCTGCGGTCGCTGTGCCCGTAATACTATCATCGCCGTCACCAGCGTTAACAGATGTGCCGGTGGTTGCAGCTGCTGAGCCATCAAACGTATCAGCTTGAGATGATAGAACAAATTTTTCAATTCCATCGAATGTAGCGGTATCCGCACCCAATGTGGCGGTACCTGCTTCGTCGCCAGTTAATGTAATATCGACGCCCAATGAAAGTGCCGAGGCATCCAGTGTGTCACTGTCTGCGCCACCCGATGTAGTACCCTCGCCACCTGTTATTGTATCGTTGCCAAAATTATCCGTCAGTAATATGGCATCGGCGTCATCACCTGTGCTGATTGTATCCGCACCGGTGCCGCCATCGATGAAATCCTGACCTTCATCACCTGTCAGGCTGTCATCTGCATCGGTACCTATTAGGCTGTCGATGCCCAAACCACCAATTACAGTAGCGCCAGATGTAGAGGCAAGTTGGCCGTCAAACGCATCACCACCATCTGTCAGGATAAAACTTTCAATACCAGAAAATGTTGCGACATCAACGCCGTCGTTGATATTGCCTGTTTCATCCGCTGATAAAATAACGTTCACAGCAAGGGGCAGGGCAGAGACATCTAATGTGTCATTATCAATCCCACCTAATGTGGTGCCTTCACCACCAAATATCACATCTGCTTCATAGCCATCGGTTAAGATGATCGTATCGGCATCGTCGCCTGCATCTATTGTGTCAATTCCAGCGCCACCATCTATGGTGTCTTGACCCGTGCCACCAAGAATGCTGTCATCAAAATCGGTACCTGATATACTATCACTACCCGCACCGGCATCAACAGATACACCCAATGTGGTAGCCGCTGTTGCGTCAAACGTATCGTCTTGCGCGGATAATACAAAATTCTCAACGTCAGTAAAAGTTGCGGTATTGGCACCAGAGGTTGCAGCACCTGCTTCATCACCCGAAAGCAGGATAGATATGGCATCTGTCAGTGTGCTTGCATCAAGCGTATCTTCATCAGTCCCACCGCTGCCTGCGTCAATACTGTCAGTTCCGTACCCGTCGGATAAATGAATTGTATCTTGATCGTCACCGGCAAAGATCTGGTCATCGCCGCCACCTGCATCTATTGTGTCACTGCCTGTACCTGCATCAATAAGATCAGCAGCACTACCGCCAATGATCGTATCTGCACCAGCACCAGAAAACAGTGTCATCGATGCGGAACTGGCAGAGCCGTCTACCGTGTCATCCTGACCAGATAAATTAAACCCTTCAACGCCTTGGAATACGGCACTGGCGCCGCCGTTTGTTATTGTACCAGCTTCATCACCGCTGAATGTCAGGTCAACGGCATTGGTGGCGGATGTTATGTCGATTATGTCATCGTCAAAACCACCTGCTGTTGTTGTTTCATCGCCAAATATAGTGTCATTGCCTGTGCCATCCGCAAGGATGAAAATATCTGTATCCCCCCCCCCCGTTAGGGTGTCATCGCCTAGGCCGCCGATAAGTAAATCGACACCGTCACCGCCATCCAGTACGTCGGCGCCAGCGCCACCATCCAGCAGATCGGCACTATCACCACCAAAAAACGTATCTGCAGCACTACCACCTGTAAGTACGTCGCCGCCATCGCCGCCATAGACTGTAGCGCCATCGGTAGTGGAAGTACTGCCGTCAAAGCTGTCGGCATTACCAGACAGAACAAAGCTTTCTACCTCTGCGAATGTGGCTGTATTACCAGAACTTGTTGCGGTGCCGGCTTCATTCCCTGAAAGCAATATATTAATGGCGGATGTTAAAGTGCTTGCATCTAAAGTGTCAGTATCGGTGCCACCTTCGCCACTTGTAATGCTGTCGCTACCGAAGTTATCGTTAATAAATATAAAATCGGCATCATCGCCGCCTGATATTGTGTCATCTCCTGAACCTCCTGTTATTGTGTCAGAGCCTGCGTTGCCTATGATGGTCTGATCCACTGTGCTAGCAGAACCATCATAAGTATCTGACAATGCTGTCAGATTAAAATTTTCGATTTCGTCAAATGTACCTGTGCTGGCGCCATCTGTGATTGTGCCTGCTTCAGCGCCTGTCAAATTTACAGTAACGCCGCTGGTCAGGTTTGTGGCATCTATGATGTCCTGATCGGTACCGGTTTCGCCACCTGTTATGCTGTCTGTGCCAAAACCATCATCAAGTTGAATGGTATCAGCATCCGCACCGCCAAAGATCGTATCATCACCAGTGCCAGCTATAAGTGTGTCGTCACCTGCGTCACCAAACATAGTGTCACTGGCAAGGCCTGCATCAATTACATCATCACCGTCACCACCACTGATAACATCCTGATTGCCACCAGGGGCGTCGACGGCGCTAAATTCTATATCGGTTACTTCCAGTAATTGACTGGCTGCAGCGCCGTTTGCGTAAGTTATGACAATTTGTGTAACTGGGCCGTCGATTGTGACAAGCACAGACCCCTGTGCAATGTCAGGTGTATCGTTTCCACCGCTCCCTGTAACAACAGGGGCCGCAGATGTACCACTTATAACATCACTACCTGCGGGCGTTAATGTAACAGCAACGGGATCACCATCGGGGTCGATAGCGGTAACCGTGACAATATCTTGCCACGTGTCCACATCAACATCACTTAATCTGAATGAAACATCTGTTACATAATTTTCAAACCCCGATCCGCCATTTGCAGAGAAGTCTATTGTCGTAGTGGACGTGCTTCCAATGCCACTAGACCCTGTCATAGACAACGCGGAATTAGGGTTGAAGGTTTCGCCACCTTCTACGTAATTTGTATCCGTGCTTTCTACTTCAAAAGTTGTGTCAGAACCCGCACTGGTATCAACAAAGGTTACATCAACCTGAATGCCGCCTGTATCTTGGGAAATACCTGCGGATATATCAGTGCCATCCGCACCTGAAGCATCCCAGTTAAAATCCAGCGCAGTTTTGACGGCGCTTATGTCATCATAATTATCAACCATATCGCCGTGCGTGTCGCCAATATAGGTATCATCTATTGTGTCATTGCCAGATGTGCCGTCTACAGTGCCATCTAGCGGCCCCACATCGGGGGCGGCAAAATCAGCAAATGTAAAAACATCATCGCCTGCACCCAAGTCGGGGGAGGAATCATATGAAACGGTTTCATAAATACGCCCCGTAATAAGTGGCTGTTCTGAAAGTGTATAAAACCCTGACGCACCACCACTATCGATCCGAAATGTGATGATTTGAAACTCTTCACCTGTAAATGTGTCACGGATTGTCCAAGAATCTTCGGCATACACATCCGCGCCAGTAGAACTTGTAGCATTTAAAGTAACATCCGCAGTTGCGGTTTCCGTAGAGGCCTGCTCAATAAAGCCATCACTGTCTGTAATGGTGGCGATACCATCCGCGGATGCAGGGCCTGTATAGGATGAAACAGCACCAATCGTTGTGCTGAACAATCCAACTGGATCTATGTCGTAAAATACAACATTATATATTGCCATGCCCGCACTGCTCTTATTTTGGCGCTTTTACGCTTTGTTTTTGTTTGATTTTTTTACATGTACATTACCTGTTTATATTTGATTTATAAGTGAGGCATAAATATGGCTTTTTGCCCGAAAAAACAGAATTTTAGGCGATTACGAACACATTTACGCCACAATTATATTGGGTGATAAATACCATTTCACCTTGGGCGATGGTATTAATTTTATAAATATTGGCTAATTATTGTTTATATTGAATAAAATGGGGTTACAAACTTGTTGCAATAGTCAGTGTAATCAGTTTAGCTTCGATACAAATAACAAAAGAGCACACTGCAAGCTCTTAAATTTTTGGGAGAAAACCTTGGCTGACACTATTTCAGGCGACGGCTCAGTCGTATTTGATCGCGTTCAAAAAAGTTATGATGGTGAGGTTCTTGTTGTTAAAGATCTTAACCTAAGAATTGAAAAGGGTGAGTTTGTCACTATGCTAGGGCCATCGGGGTCTGGCAAATCAACTTGCCTGATGATGCTCGCAGGGTTTGAGACCGCTACACACGGCGATATTTTATTGGGCGGACGCCCGATTAATAACATCCCACCGCATAAACGCGGTATTGGTATGGTGTTTCAAAATTACGCATTGTTTCCTCATATGACGGTAGGTGAAAATCTATCCTTCCCGTTGGAAGTCCGTAAAATGGGCAAAGACGAGCGTGAAGCTAAAGTAAAACGCGCATTGGACATGGTTCAAATGGGTGCTTTTGCAGGTCGCCGTCCCGCACAGCTTTCAGGTGGTCAGCAACAACGTATCGCACTTGCACGTGCATTGGTTTTTGATGCCGAATTGGTGCTGATGGATGAGCCTTTGGGCGCGCTAGACAAACAATTACGCGAACACATGCAATATGAAATCAAACATATTCATGAAAATCTGGGCATCACAGTTGTGTATGTGACCCATGACCAATCCGAAGCATTAACCATGTCAGACCGTGTTGCCGTATTTGATGATGGTATTATTCAACAACTATCAGCACCAGCCGTTTTATATGAAGAGCCAGAAAATGCATTTGTTGCGCAATTTATAGGCGAAAACAACACCTTAATGGGCGTTGTTCAATCTGTTAAAGGTAAAATTGCTACTGTGAAGCTAGAAAGTGGCGATATGGCAGAGGCTCTTGCAGTTAATTGTGGTGATATTGGTAGTAAAACAACACTGTCAATTCGCCCAGAGCGGGTTTTAGTTGGCGGTGCCAAGGCTAAAAATACTGTCGATGCAAAGGTCATAGAACTGATTTATCTGGGCGATCATATTCGCTGCCGGATGAATGTGCATGGCAATGACGATTTTATCGTTAAAGTGCCGAATTCTGCTAACCACGCGCAATTACAGGTTGGCGAAACAACCACAGTTTCGTGGAAAAAAGAGGATTGTCGGGCGTTAGATGCATAAACGCCCGAATGTTTGTTCAGTTTCGCCCAAGGCAGAACAAATAAAGGGAGAACGGGTAACAACATGGAGAGTAAAATGATTAAATCACTATTATTAGGTACAGCAGCGAGTGCAATGATTGCCTCTACTGCTATGGCCACAGACATTACTGTAGTGTCTTGGGGCGGTGCTTATACAAAATCACAAGTAGAAGCTTATCATAAGCCTTGGATGGCAAAAACTGGTAACACAGTTGTTTCAGAAGACTACTCTGGTGGTCTGGCTGAAGTTAAATCACAAGTTGAAGCTGGTAATGTCACATGGGATCTTGTTGACGTTGAATTGTCAGACGCCGTTCGCGGTTGTGACGAAGGTCTATTGGAAGTAATCGACCCGTCAATCTTGCCAGCTGGTGCTGACGGTACACCTGCAATGGATGACTTCTTGCCTGGTACAGTGCATGAATGTGCTGTTGCCAACATCGTTTGGTCAACAATCTTTGCTTATGACACTTCAAAAATAGCAAATGGCCCAACAACCATTGGTGATTTCTTTGATACGGCTAAATTCCCAGGTAAGCGCGGCCTTCGTAAAAGCCCGAAAGCTAACTTGGAATTGGCATTGGCAGCAGACGGTGTAGCAGCTGGCGACATCTACACAGTTCTGGGTACTCCAGAAGGCGTTGATCGTGCATTTGCTAAACTAGACACTATTAAAGCTGACACCGTTTGGTGGGAAGCTGGCGCACAACCACCACAGCTTTTGGCTGACGGCGAAGTTGCAATGACTACTGCCTATAATGGTCGTATTTTCAACGCTGTAGCTGCTGAAGATAAGCCGTTTGGTATTGTTTGGGACAGTCAAATTTATGACTTGGACCTATGGGTAATTCCTAAAGGTGCGCCAAACAAAGAAGCTGCGATGGATTTCTTGGCGTTTTCAACTGCAACAGAGCAGTTGGCAGCACAAGCATCTTACATCTCATACGGCCCAGCTCGTAAATCATCTGCGTCATTGGTTGGTTCATTCCACAATAAACCAGACCTTATGATGGGACCAGAGATGCCAACAGCACCTGCTAATTTCACCACAGCAATTCAAAATGATTTTGAATTCTGGGCTGATAATCAGGATGAACTGAACGAGCGTTTTAACGCTTGGTTGTCACAATAATATGACTTTGGCGCAAGGGGCATGCGTCCCTTGCGCTACTTGAATATACCGCGGATTTGGAAAGTAATAATATGACCGACGCAACAACTGACACTGATGGTTTGGCAATGGCTGCAGATGGCACGCCGCTTAAACGACGGCTTGCACAGGCACTATTTCGTAGTAAATTGCGTGCATTGGGGCTGGTAACACCATTGTTATTGTTGATATTTTTTGCTTTTATGGTACCAATTATTATTTTCTTAATGCGGGGCATTCACAACGATACTTTTGAAGCTAACATGCCTAATGTGACGCCTGTTTTATCACAATGGAACGCGACAAGCGAACCAACAGAGGCCATGTATGCAGCACTGGTTGCTGATCTTATAGAAGCAAAAAAGACCAAAACCATTGGTAAGGTTGCAAGCCGTGTTAACCGCGAATTGTCGGGCACACGTTCGTTGTTTACCAAATCAGCCCGTAAAGCTAAAAAACTGGAAGCACCTTTCAAAGAATCTTTGGTAGGTGTCAGTAAAAAATGGGGTGATATAGAGGTCTGGAAAGCTCTTAAAATAGCATCAAAATCATGGACACCAGCATATTTAGCCTCTGCGATTGATCTGAAATACAATGCAGACGGGTCATTTGAACAAAAATCAGAAGAGCGGCGAATTCACCTTAAACTGTTTACGCGTACTTTGGAAATCTCTATTATTGTGACAGTTATGGGATTGTTACTAGGTTATCCGATTGCATACTTACTATCCACATTACCTGCACGCACCTCTAACTTACTATTGATATTGGTCTTGCTTCCATTTTGGACATCGCTTCTGGTGCGTACAACAGCCTGGATTGCTATGCTGCAAAGCCAAGGTGTGTTAAATGATTTATTCGTGGTCTTCGGTTTAGCAACGGATGATGATAGGTTTTCCCTTATTTACAACAAAACGGGTACATTGATTGCGATGACGCATATCTTACTACCGTTTATGATCTTGCCACTTTATTCAGTTATGAAAACAATTCCGCCAACCTATGTGCGGGCTGCTAAATCAATGGGTGCCACCGATTGGACAGCGTTTTGGCGGGTATATTTCCCGCAAAGCATTCCTGGTATTGGTGCGGGCGGTATTCTGGTCTTTATCCTTGCGATCAGTTTCTACATCACACCCGCACTGGTCGGTGGTGAAAGTGGTACGATGATTTCAAACTTTATCGATTTCCACATGCGTAGTTCGTTGAACTGGTCACTGGCCGCCGCGATGGGCGGGGTGCTGTTGGTTATCGTACTATTCCTTTATTATCTCTACGACAGGATCGTGGGCATCGACAATATGAAGTTGGGTTAATCAAATGAGCGCACAAAAAGCATATAAATACATCCCACCACGCCCGCCAATGTGGTTTAATCTGGCGTGGACTGGTGGGTTTGGCGCACTTGCAGGCTTTTTGACTGCACAAGGTCAATTCAATTTGATGCCGCTTTACATGGTAATAGGTGCCGCATTATTTGTGGGACTAGCGTTTATTTCCATTACGGTTTTGAAAACACGTGTTCGGTCTGGCCTAGCGGGTGCTGCAGCCTTTTTCATATTGGGCTTAAGTTTCTTTGCTTTGTCTTATGGAGTATTGATGGCGATCATCGGTTGGATTATCGGGCGACAGGCCATATGGTTATCATCAGGTGATTACCGCTTGAACCAACCGCCTTATGTGACATCTAAACAAGTATTATGGTTTTACACTTTCCGCGTGATCTGTGGAATGATTTTTGTATTCCTGATTACACCAATTCTAGTTGTGATGCCGCTTAGCTTTAACCAAGAACCCTATTTCAGCTTCACCGCTGGCATGTTGTCCTTTGATCCAGAGGCCTATTCCCTACGTTGGTATGCAGACATGCTGCACAACGGTATGGCCGCACCTGATGCGGTAGCTGGTTGGTGGTCTGACATGTGGAATAACGCACAATGGGTACGTTCTGTGCGCAACAGCTTCTTTATCGGGATCTGTGCAACTGCATTGGCAACGGCCATAGGTACATTGGCAGCTATCGGTCTTTCACGCCCTGAAATGCCGTTTAAACGCCCGATCATGGCCTTGCTGATTTCACCTATGATCGCGCCTTTGGTGATTATCGCTTCTGGTATGTTCTTCTTCTTTTCTGATCTTGGATTGGCAAAAACCTATATGGGTATTATCGTGGCCCACGCAGTTTTGGGAACGCCATACGTTATCATTACAGTTACCGCGACGCTTGTAGGCTTTGACCAAAGCCTTGCACGTGCGGCGGCCAACATGGGTGCAAACCCGATCACCACCTTCTTTAAAATCCAGATGCCACTGATCTTGCCCGGTGTGATTTCAGGCGCACTTTTCGCCTTTATCACCAGCTTTGATGAGGTGGTTGTCGTGCTACAGTTGGCCGATGTTAAACAACGCACCATCCCGCGCCAAATGTTTAGCGGTATCCGCGAGCAAATTAGCCCGACAATTCTAGCGGTTGCAACAGTTCTGGTTTTTATCTCAATCTGTCTACTGATCGTGGTTGAAATGCTGCGCCGTCGCTCTGAACGGATGCGCGGTTTAAGCCCAGGTTAATTTAAGTTGAATTGAAAGTTAGCGATTTATCGCTAATTTTCCACATTTCCATCAAATATTTGCCGTATTCGCCCTCTAAATACTTAAACATAGGTCAATGTAGGCCAGTGTATAACGAGTATTAGGAGTATGTGGTATGTTAGCAAGCATCCAAAAAATTCACGGCAATGCCGAAAAACTTAACGCGTGGACTGATAAGTTTAACGCCGTTAAATCTGCAATTTTTAATCAACCAGATGAAACGGACTTTGAGTTTGCAAAAGTAGTTCTAAGGGATGTTCCTGCAGACAATGACACACAACAAAAATTATATGACGAAAATAGTGATGCATTATCATCTGAGATAGAAATAGAAGAGCGCACTATATTTTTGAACAACCGTATTAAAGATAAAATTCTGGCTAAATGGGAAGTACAGGGCGAAAATGGCCCAACATCCGATTACTATGAAGCCCTTACCGAGGATGAATTCGATAGTATTACACCGTATGAAAAGCCATTGTTATTGGGATTTGATGAACAAAGTGATTACGTGGAACTAGAATATATGGTTGTTCCTGATCCTGTTACAGGTCAAGTTGTTACCCCAAAAATTAGCGTAGAATCTTCTTATGACGGGTCATCAGGTGATGTTTATTTAAATGGCAAATTGGTAACAAGTATTGCTGGTGCTAAAAATCTACAGGCGTCTAATATTAAACTGGTTATGATTGCAGGGTAAGCTAGGCATCTACCCACACAAATTTTGTGTTTTTATATTTATATCAATATGTTGCTATGTGTCCTATCTGGGACATTAGTTTTCCGTTGGCCCTTTAGAAAGATATTTCCAGCACATAAAGCCACAGACTAACCGAGAAAAGTGATGTTATAGTCCCTAATAAAACGGCGTTCGCAGCGGTACCTTTGGCGCGGTCATATATGTTTGCAAATAGATAAACATTCACACCCGGCGCCATTGCAGCGGCCAAAACAGCGGCACGCGTTAGATCAAACGACATGTCAAATACGTGGACAGCCAGAACATAGGCAATGCCAGGGTGTATAAACAATTTTAACCCCAAAACCACAATCGTCTCACCTATCCGATCAGCAAGTTTGTACCTGACCAAAACACCCCCAAGTGAGAATAAAGCGATTGGGATAGCAGCACTTACCATCATCTGAATAGGCGACCAGATAAAGGAAGGCAGGGTGATGCCACCAAGGTTCACAATAAAACCAAGCAATAGGCCAATGGTTAAAGAATTTCTGAATATCTCCTTGAAGATACGCATCAGGGTTTGGCCAAATGATTGCCCACCTGCACGCGCTACCTCCATCGTGGTAATACCAATCAGATAACAATAGGGAACGTGTACGGCGATTATTGCATAGACAGGTTGTAGCGCTTCAGGGCCATATGCACGCTCTATAATTGGCAAGCCAAGTAACACTGTGTTTGCAAACATACCCGAAAACCCAACCGCGACAGAGGCCCCAGGTGGGCGTTTGAATATAAAGCGGGCGATGAGTGCACCCAGAATAAATACAGTGGTGTTACCAGTATAGAAACTGATTAATAGCTGTGGTTGGAATGATGCTTCAATATCCAGCTTTGCGACCGCCGAAAACAACAGGCAGGGCAATGCAAATCCCTGTGCAAACTTCATAACAGCGTCAACCTGTTCCGCCGAAAACATTTTTTGCCTAGTCGCCAAATATCCTGCGCCGATTAAGATAAACACAGGTAGGATTATTTGTAGATTACCCAGCATTACAAATGATAACTTATGGTCATCCCATCATATGCTGGAACAGTATTATCCGCCGTTTCGGCCATGACGCTTTCATAATCCAGATCAACATGCATATTTGTAATAATGGCCCGCTTAGGTTTCACCTGTTTTATCCATTCGATGGTATTTGAAAGATGCGTGTGGGTTTTATGCGGTTTGCGCCGTAACGCATCTATTATCCAACAATCCAAGCCTGCTAGCTTTGGCCATGTCTGGTCTGGTATGCGCACGACATCAGGAATATAGGCTAAATCCTCTATACGAAAACCTTTGGTTGTCATGGCCCCGTGATCTACATCAAAAGCCATAAACTCAACTTCACCACCAGCCCCATTGATACGTATTAAGTCGTCTTGGATGGTGTTTATTTGCAAAATTGCAGGGTATATGCTGCCTTTGACTTGAACGAAGGCGTAATTGAACCGATCCATCAAAGCGTCTTTGGTCATTGGGTCTGCATAAACTGGGATTTGTGCACCTTGCATTAATACATATTGGCGCAAATCATCCAAACCGTTTGTATGGTCGGCATGGGCGTGGGTATAAATGACCGCATCAATATGCCCAACATTTGCATCCAATAACTGGTTTCGCATGTCAGGTGATGTGTCGATTAATACAGTGGTTGTTCCAGCATCGGTAATGCGTTGAACCAGCATAGAACAGCGGCGTCTGTTGTTTTTTGGGTTTTTTGGGTCGCATTCCCCCCAGTTACCGCCTAACCGAGGTACCCCACCTGATGAACCACATCCAAGGATCGTGAATTTTAACTCAGCCATTATTTGGCACTCCATGTGGCTGCTTTTGTGAAAAGGCGATCAAAGTTTGCGGTGGTTATTTTTGCGAATTCTTCATAACTTACATTGAATATATCGGCACCAGTTTGTGCCGTGTGAACGCTATAAGCAGGCTCATTTCTTTTGCCCCGATAGGGGGTAGGTGCCAAATACGGGCTATCGGTTTCGACTAAAATGCGGTCAACGGGTGCACTTGCAAAAATATCGCGTAAATCTTGGGATTTTTTGAAAGTAGTTATACCTGACATAGAAAGGTAAAACCCTAAGTCTAGTGCTGCTTTGCCCAATTTGGCAGAGGATGAAAAGCAATGCATAACGCATTCATAGCTGCCTTGATTATATTCTTCGGTCAATATGCGTGCCATATCTTCATCTGCTGCACGTGCATGAATGATTAAGGGCAGGCCAGTTTCACGGGCGGCTGTGATGTGAGTGCGTAAAGATTGTTGTTGAATTTCAGCACTTTCAGACGTGTAATGATAGTCTAGTCCCGTTTCACCAATGCCAACCATTTTTGGGTGCTGGGCTATTTCTGTTAGTTGATCCACAGTTGCCAATGGTTCAGTTGCTACACTCATCGGGTGGGTTCCAGCCGCATAAAACACAGGGTCATGGGCCTCGGAAATGGCCCTAACCGATGGCTCATTGATTAGTTTGGTGCAAATAGTGACCATACGCATCACGCCAGCGTTTTTCGCGTTTGTTACAATTTCAGGAATGTTGCCTTCAAAATCTGGGAAATCCAGATGGCAATGGCTGTCTACGATGGGGGCAGGTGTGGTCATAATATGTTCGCCTAATGCGGGCTAGTTCCGCGCGGTTTCATTAATCTTAAGCAACATATCTAGGATCACGCTGGAAGGGTCAAGGTTGACTGCCCGTGCATGATTAGATCGCGCGATTAATTCCGCAGAAAGGTCGGCCCATTTTCTGGCAGTCTGTTTATTTGGCCCAAGTTTTGCCAATACTTGTGCTTCTCCCAGCGCGGCCTCAACAAATTGCGCAGGTTGAAGGGCTGCAAAACGTGCAATGCGGGTCAACATTTGCCGAAGCAGGCGCAGTGTCAGATCATAAGTGTGCTCATT
This sequence comes from uncultured Paracoccaceae bacterium, assembly GCA_913061275.1. Lineage (GTDB taxonomy): Bacteria > Pseudomonadota > Alphaproteobacteria > Rhodobacterales > Rhodobacteraceae > Amylibacter. Next base: position 82,295 of record CAJXSR010000004.1, read on the forward strand.
GCCTTTACCAGTGCAGCCATTTGCCAGTTGAATTGCGGCAGGCCTATCCATGTTTGGGGCGTTGCTTGCAAGGTTAATTAGCCTGCCATAACGTTTTAACCCATCTTCGGCCAATATTCGGATGGCCTCGCCAACAGAGCCGTCTGAAAGTTCAGCTAAATATTCGGGGTTCTGATCTGCATTGTATCCAGCATTTTGTAAAGCCGTTGAAAGATCTGTGGAAGATAATTTATCACACCGTAATTCCCCGCAACGGGATCTGATTGTTGGCAGCAACAGGGCAGGTTGATGGCTAATCATAAGGATGATGGTTTTTGCAGGGGGTTCTTCTAGGATTTTTAACAATGCGTTTGCCGCTGAATTGTTCATTTCGTCAGCTGCATCTACGATGGCCACCCGCCATCCACCGTCCGCTGCCGACATTTGAAAGAACGTTTTCAGCGCACGGGTTTCTTCGACAGTAATATCGCGTTTAATGCGTTTAAGTTTTTCGTCCCAAGGGCGGCGGCAAAGAAATAAACGTGGCTCACCTAATGAAGAAACACGCCGCATAATCGGGTTATCTTGTGCAATATCAAGCGTTTCTGCTGGCAGGGGGTCTGATGCGAACATACCGCCAGTATCATTTTCTTGGGCCAACAGAAAGCGTGCCAATTTCCATGCCAGTGTCGCCTTTCCAACGCCACGCGGGCCTGTAATTAGCCACGCGTGATGTAACCTGCCTGAATTAAAAGCGGTTAGGAAGTTACTTTGTGCCTTATCCTGTCCAATTAACTGTTGTGTTTCACGTGGGTGAGGTGCGCCTTCAACGCAATCAGATTGTGGGATGGCTTCAGTAATCACGATACGGCCGTAGTGTATGCGTCCATGATTAACTGCGCGACAGTATCAATATCGTGGCTTCCATCGATGACGATACAACGATTTGGGTTTTCATTTGCAAGCTCAAGAAACCCTTTGCGTAACGCAATTTGAAATTCCAGCCCCATATCTTCGAACCGGTCTTCGCCTGTGTTGCGTGCCAAACCCCTTGAAAGAGCAGCTTTTGGATCAACATCTATAATAAATGTAATATTCGCTTCCCGTCCTATGACAGTTTTATGAATTATATCAACAGTATTGCGTAAATCTGCACGTGCCACACCTTGGTATATCCGTGTGCTGTCTACATACCGATCACATACTACGGTGTCGCCCCGTGCAAGTGCAGGTTCAATGGTTTTTTCTAGATGATCGCGCCTTGCTGCATTAAATAATAATATTTCGGTTTCTGCCGACCAACGATCTGGATCGCCTTCTACCAGTAACTTTCTAATGGTTTCAGCACCTGTTGATCCACCTGGTTCGCGTGTCCATATGCAGGGTGTACCTGTGGTGTTTAGGGTTTGGGCAAGTTTTTTGGCTTGTGTTGATTTCCCAGAACCGTCGATGCCTTCAAATGTAATAAACATATACGGTCTATCGTTCTTCAGAGGGGCCAAACACCTCGTCTTTTAATTTGCCTACAGTTGTTTTCATACGTGAAAACAACCCACCTTTACGAACCGCGTTTTTTGCGTATAGCGGGTACTGCATTTTAGCAGTTCCTTTGGCTTCAATTACAAGTGTTGCTATCTGTGCGTCTTTTTCAATAGGGGCCTCAATGGGGCCTTTGTATTGAATAGAGGCTTTATAACCATCAACTTCATCATAAGGTAATAGTGCTGTTATTGACGTTGGCGAATAGAGTTCTACAGTCTTTTCTCGGCCAAGCCAGACATCTGCAGAGCCAATTATCACATCTTTTTCTAAAATGGTTTTGGTAACAAAGTTTCGAAACGCCCAACCTGCCAACCGTTCAGCCTCTGTCGCGCGATCCCTAGCGGATTGAAGACCTGTTAACATAAATGTAATGCGACGATTACCCTGAACTGCTGAACCAACTAAGCCATATCCGGCTTCTTGGGTGTGGCCAGTTTTTAAACCATCTGCACCAATACCTAATTTTAACAATGGGTTACGGTTTTCTTGTGTGATTTTTGCCCATGTAAAAGATTTTTGTTTGAAGAACGTGTAATATTCAGGAAACTCAGTAATTAATCTGTTTGCAAGAAACACTAAGTCTTGTGCGCTCATGCGTTGCCCAGGGTCTGGCCACCCTGTTGCATTGGCAAAGGTTGAGTTGTTCATGCCCAATTTTTTTGCGTGTTTGGTCATTTTACGGGCAAATTCAGCCTCTGATCCTTCAAGTGCTTCTGCAACAACAACACACGCATCATTGCCAGACTGTACAATGATCCCATGAATTAGGTTTTCAACAGAAACCCGTTCACCTTGGCGTAAAAACATCTTCGAACCACCCATTTTATGGGCTTTTTGAGAAACAACAAAATGTGTATCCATTGCAACGCGGCCATCGCGTAATGCTTCGAAAAGCATGTTTAAAGTCATTAATTTTGACATTGATGCGGGTGGAAGTGCGATTTCGGCGTTTTTTGAAAATAGAACGGTGCCTGTATTAACATCCAATACCAAAGCAGAGCGCGCTAAGGTTTCAAAGGCCCATGCAGAAACTGTGGTTGCTACCAGAACTACCGCACATAGAATTATCTTGAGAATAGTCATATTCTCCCTTTATTTCTTAGTTAGATAGGCATCCGAAAAGCCCATTTTTTTGATCTCATTTTGGTATGCTACACGTTCACCCTTGGTTTGTGCAGGCCCTGCAAGAACACGCCAAAAAGTTTTACCTTTTGCCGTAGCTTTTACAATAGTTCCGGGGATTTTCCGTGTTTCAAGGGCTTTTAGGGTGTTTTGCGCATTCTTTTCAACGCTAAAGAAGCCAAGTTGAATGTATGGTTGACTTAACGCCGAACTGCTTGAGACAGGTGTTGGTGCTGGCGTAGGGGCATTTATGGCTACGGTTTTCTTTGGCGTAGTTGTTGACGGTGTTGTTTTTGCAGCTTCCGCTTTAGCAACAGACTTTAAAACCTTATCTTCAATTTCTTCTGTTGAAGTAGGCGCCAAAACCTCGGTCACAACCGTTTCAGGTGTTGCTGGTTGGGTATTTCCTTCATTAACGTTTACGGTTTCGCGGCGTAAAACCGTGACATTCAATGTTGTCGGTGCCCCTGCAAGTACGCCCAATGCCGAAGCCGCATCTGAAGATAATTGCAATTTGGGCCCAGGGTTGTCGCGTTCGCGTTTGAATAAGGCCCCGATAACAAATTTACCGTTGGTCTTATTGCGGATAATCACACGTTCCGGCTGTTTGCTGTTTGGGTGTGCTACCCAAACGCCCCCCAAAGAGGGGCGACCATCCCAAAGGGCTTTTTCGGTTGTTTGAAATATCTCTGGCGACTCAACATCTCGTTCCACGAGTTTAATAGACCCATTTTCCGATGTTTCTGATGATGCGGGTGCTTTTTTACCAAACAATCCACCACCAGTTTTATTTTTGCTGAAAAGACCACCACCTTCACTTTTGCCTTTGAAAAGACTAGGTGTTTTGCCCTCTTCACATGCCGCCAAACTGATAGAAATAGCTGCTATAAGCCCTATTTTAAGGGTGTTTTTACTTGATACTTTATTATGCATGCCCATGCCTCCTGTACCCGCATTTTTATTTTTATGATGGGTTTATAAGGCCCAGCGGGTTACGTTGTGCGTACATTAGCCAAGAACCGTTCTTTTTGGAAGCACCAAGTTTTCATCTTTTTTACCAATCAGCGATGTTTTGCTTGGTTTTGGGGTTGATGTTTGGCGCAACCAGAATTAGTCAGACACTTGTTAAAAGCATCGACCTTTTAACTTATGCGCGGAGAGGTGGCAGAGTGGTCGAATGCGGCGGTCTTGAAAACCGTTGAGGTGAGAGCCTCCCAGGGTTCGAATCCCTGTCTCTCCGCCACTAACCCTTAAATTATTGTTATTGTTGTATATAACTTGATATTAATGCGTGTATTCCGCGCCTTACAACCCCTCCGTCCATCTGTAGGCACATCATATTCACAGTTATGTGTTGATTATCTCCTTACGTCTCACTTGGCCAAGTTCCGGGGTTCGGTTTGCCAATTATTTTTGGCGCTGGAAAAATTAACAGGGAATTAACAGGGAGTTATGCTGTTTTTACTAAATAACTTTATTGTAACCTTCTGTTACAGCCCTGTTTTTATATGGATAATCCGGGCAATTCCCTAAAACTCCGAAACAAGGAATTCATGTACATTGAACAGGGATTTGATGATTTGCAAACTGGGAATGGGATGAGCTGGAACAGGGATTGTGGAAACCCATTCAGCGAGCAGCTTCAGAATCCGAGATGCACCTCTTGACCCTGCCAGTTAAGCGGGATCGGTTTTGAGGTAATCCGTTTCAATGTCATCTCAGTTGGCTGGCTACCATGAACTATCGCACTCTGAATCCTAGGTGATAGAAAGGCCAACGGCAATCGTGTGCGGATATAGCTTTCGGATTTTTCTTCTGTGCGGGAAATATCGGCGATTGAGTTTCCATGCCGGATCGAATCCGCCCATAAATGTGCTTTAATAAGCATAGCAAGAAGGGTGGCATCTGGTTCAGGTAATCGATCCGCGCAGAGAATTTTGGTTTCAACACCGCGACGTTTCAATTGAAAGGGCGCGCTGATTGTTAATGCTGCGGTTCTGATGTCATCCTGTCGAGCGGTACAAAACTCGGCCAGAACGATGCAGTCAAGCAAGATTGTTATGACCCCTTTGCCGATATTGGCCTGTTGCATGGCTCTGCGAACACGAGAGATGGCGATAAGATTGCCTTCGCGAGCAGCGTTCAAGCCTTGTGTGATACGAGCTTGCCAATTTGCCGTTTCATGAATGTCGACACTTCTGAACATTTTGTGGCTGTATGACAGCCCTTCCAGATGACAGATAATCAACTCTTCCACCGATTGTTCTATTTGTAGTGCGGGCAAGCGCAAGGCAGCTGGATCTTTACCACGGATGAGCCGGTTTGAGATATAATAGCGTAAGATACGACCGTTCTTTTTGGTATGCGATGGCGTCATCCGATCACCGGTATCATCAAAGAGGCGGCCTTTCAGCCATGCTGGACTGTCGGCGTGCTGTACATGGCCTCTGCGTTTGCCACTGGCAGCTTGCAGTTTTTGCTGAACGCGATCCCAAAGGTTTTGATCGACGATAGCTTTGTGCTGACCTGGATAGAATTTATCTTTATGTGTGATCTGCCCCAGATATAGCCGGTTGGTCAACAATTTGTGTATGGCGCCCCGACTGAAGGTTTTACCAGAGCATCCATTGCGGGGTTTTGACTGTAAACCTTGCGTCTGTGCTTCAATTTCTGTTTTTCTCAAGCAGCCCATCTGCTCATAAAGCTGAAATAGGGCTTTGATCGTTTTGGCTTCTTTGGGCACCACAATCAATCCGCGAATTGTTTTGTCCGGATGTGGGTCGTAACCCAGAGGGATGGTACCACCCATCCAAAGGCCCTTCTTTTTTGATGCGGCAATTTTGTCGCGGATGCGTTCCGCGGTGACCTCCCGCTCGAATTGCGCAAAAGACAACAACATGTTGAGGGTGAGGCGCCCCATAGATGTGGCTGTGTTGAAACTTTGGGTAACAGAGACAAAAGATGCGCCAGCCCCATCAAGATGATCGACGATCTTGGCAAAATCTGACAGAGCTCGGGTTAATCTGTCGATCTTGTACACGATGATCCTGTCAACAAGACCGGCATCGATGTCAGCCAGAAGGGCTGAAAGAGCAGGGCGGTTGAGCGTTCCCCCAGACACTCCGCCGTCATCATAGCGCTTACTGAGCAATGCCCACCCTTCATGTTTCTGACTGGTGACATATGCTTCACAAGCTTCGTATTGTGCATCCAGTGAGTTGAACTCCTGTTCCAGCCCCTCATCGGAAGATTTGCGGGTATAAATTGCGCAGCGAATTTTTACCTTACGCATTTCGACCTCGGGTTAAGCCAAAAAAACGAGGGCCTGACCAATGTGCACCGGTGATGGCTCTGGCAATGGCAGAGAGTGATTTGTAAGGTTTGGCCTGCCATTCGAAACCACTTTGGGTGACTTCCACCACATGGGTGGTTCCGTTCCATTCCCTCAAAAGCCGCCCACCAGGTTTAAGGCGGTGTTTTGGTCTGGCATCTTGAGCGCTTTTACATGTTGAGTCGCGCGCGTTGCTGGTAACTTGTTTTTTCAATCGGGCAATGTGGGCTTTTGTCTTTCGATCCAATCCGCCTTGAGAGCGGGCTTGAAGATCATATGCAAGCATGCGCCTCATTACAGGCTGACTAATCATCGAGGGAGGGTCGTTTTTATACCAGGATCGCCAGAGCAAGCAAAGCTCGCTACGGCACTGTCAGAGGAAACCTAGTTGAAACGGGCAGGGTGGCGAAGTAGCGTTTTTGCATGACAAAAAACAACCCATTTCGCTATTTCAAAACCAGTCCAGAGATCATCCGCCTGGCGGTGATGTTGTACGTCCGATTTCCACTTTCTCTGAGAAATGTGGAAGATCTTCTGCACGAGCGAGGTATCGATATTAGCCATGAAACGATACGGTTCTGGTGGAACAGATTTGGACCGCTATTTGCGGCTGAAATCCGCAGAAACCGAGTCAGACGGATGCGTTCGTATTCAAATTGGCAATGGCATTTGGACGAAGTATTCGTGAAAATCAACGGCGAGTTACATTACCTGTGGCGGGCGGTTGATCACGAAGGCGAGGTGCTTGAAACCTTTGTTACAAAGCGCCGTGATCGCAAGGCCGCATTGGAATTTCTAAGAAAAATAATGAAACGCTATGGTAAGCCAAGCATCATTGTGACGGACAAATTGCGTTCGTACGGCGCCGCAATGAAAGTTGTTGGCAACGCTGGAAAGCAGGAAACGGGTCGTTGGAAGAACAATCGGGCGGAGAATTCACACTTGCCTTTTCGACGGCGAGAAAGGGCGATGTTGCGTTTTCGCCGAATGCGAAGTTTACAGAAATTCGTTTCCGTCCATTCTTCAGTTTACAACCACTTCAATAAGGAACGCAGTCTTACAAAACGAAATTATTTCAAGCTCAGCCGTACCGCTGCTCTTGCTGAGTGGCGCCAGCTTTGTTCCGCATAAGTTCACGATTTATGCGGGAAACTGAGACTAGTTCGAATTCGTCTGACAGCACCGCCAATCTATTTTTTTGCAATATTGGCCTGCAGTGCATTAGTGCTGATCCAAGTTCTTGTTTAACCTGCTATAGGTTTGAAAGCTCAGGGATCCTTCTAGGCTTATGGTAAATGTCCGCTTTCTGAAAGCTACGCTCCACCCTTATTACCGAATACTGCGGTCATCATTTAAAGTGGGCATGCCTCGATGCTTCCTAGGTTTTCGCATTTTGGTAAGTTGATATTAATTTGACAAAACCCCTGCTTTGACAGTTTTGCCTTTTATAAACGGCGCGGAATGTAGCGAGCGTAGATCGCCATTGTTAACATGATTATACCAGAAGTGATAAACACTGCGGGTAAGGTATAAAGATTAAGCACTAAAGCGAAAATACCGGGAATAATAAGCCGTGCGATGTCTCGATTGGATGAAAAAACTGCGGTCATTCCGGATCTTTCGCGGGAACGAACCGCACGCAGAAAGGGTACATTACCAGCCCCATCGATTGCGCTGGCCGCCAGACAGGCACAAAGCAGTATGGTGATACCCAACCACGGTGTATCTGCTGCCATACCTACTGCGATCGTAAATATCCCAACAGCCAAATATCCCCAAACCAACAGGCGGCGCAATCCGAACCGCCGCCCGATCCAGCCCCAGAATGTAACTATAAACAACGAAGCTGATCCCGCCGAAACAATCCAGCCGCCAGCCTCAGCATCCATTCCAGCGGTCACCGCATAGATTGGCGCATAAACGAAAAACATCGTCCACCAACCAGAACGCCCGACTGCAAGAAACCAAGCAAGTACAAGTCGAGGCTGAGCAAAATAGCGCCGAACAAAGTACAGCGGATTGGTAGTAGATGACGTAAGCGGCGCCAAAATTGGGTTTTCAGTCATGCGCAAAAACCAGAAATACCCTAACAAGGTAAGCGCGAACCCACCACTTGCAAAAAAAGGCAGCCATGATGCGCCATATTTACCAAGGTATATTCCCAACACGGGCGCTATTACCCAGGCAGTTCCGGTGAACAGCATACGCAGTGGCTCAAATCGGGTTAGCACCTTAGGCTGGATATGATCCAACACATATAGATTTAGACATATGGAAAGCGTTGCTGCACCTGACACATGTAGCACCATGCCAACAACCAAACCAACCACGGTTTGACTTGCAAAAAAAGGGGCCGAAATGCATAGAAGAAATACTGCGAGGCACATCACCCATCGTCGCTGCAAACGCTGGACTAGCCAAGGTACAGCAAGAGTACCCAGTACCGCTGCGATACTTACTGCGAAATAGAATACACTTACACCCTGCGCATTGCTAAACAGTTCAAGCGCCAATAAAGGCACCACGGCAATCAGCACACCCCGAGAGAATGTCTCAAGTACGAACAACACAGCAAAAGAATAACTTCCCGTGGTCGTTACAGCACTTAACCATACTGGCGAATGAAACTGCCTCATATAAGCACTTCAGACCATCTAATAGTAAAGTAACTGTTCCCCATACCGTTTGAAAACATTATGTACCTTTTCCGTTGCTTGCTGCTTTACATCAACAATTATGAAACATGTGAGGATGTTCCAGTTAAGGCAAGAAGTATTTCAGGTATTGTTCTAGGAAACTCAAGTTTGAGCGGCATAGAAATGCACTTGTTGGCAGCTTCGAAGTTGGTAAGGCTTTATCTGACAACATCATTCCGCTACCTACGTTATGAAGCATTATTACCTCGTTTGGAATTTACCGTGAAATACAATCAAAACATTAGTGCTGCATTACTCGCTATTGGTGCCTCAGCCATTTTGAGCTTCATCGATAATTTTGTAGGAGAAATCTCTGAGGAAGCTGGGCTTTGGCAATTCCAAATAACAAGAACGTTAATGGCCTTGCCATTGCTCTATCTAGGGGTACGGGTTTTCAAAGCTAAAATCTTACCTTCCAACATTAAATTGTTGGTAGTCCGTAGTGTTATAGTTTCTGCAGGGTTACTGATGTATTTTGCGACATTGGGTTTTTTACCTGTTACCCAAGCTGCCGCTGGCCTATTCAGTGCCCCAATTTGGGTTCTTATATTTTCCGCAACACTATTTTCCCAACGCCTTGGGGTTTTGCAAATACTTGCCACTCTTGGCGGCTTCGCAGGTGTCTTAATATTGCTAAAAATCGACCCCAGATCCATTACTTTGCTTACCTCCTTACCGCTAATAGCTGGTGCATTTTATGGGTTAGGTATGATGGTTACGCGCCATTGGTGTGCCTCAGAAAACCTTGCCTCACTTGCTTTCGGTATATTCATAACTATGGGTATTTTTAGTATTCTGCCGCTAACCTATTTCACAATCTGGCCTTCGAATAGTGAGGTTTCGTTGTTTATAATGCGCGGTTATCAACCCGTTTCTGCGACATTTTATTGGTTAACTTTGCTGCAAGCAGTCGGTGCGGTGATTGCAGTGTCACTGATATCACAGGCCTACCGCATTGGTGATCCAACATACGTTGCGGTTTTTGAATACTCATTCCTGATATTTGCAGCCATCTGGACATTCCTACTTTGGAACAAAGGGATTGGAATAGATGCTGTATTTGGGATAGCGCTTATAATAGTTTGTGGAAGTATTATCGCGATTATTGGCGGGAAACGAAAAGCTTAATAAGCCCAACTTGAATTATTTAGATAGCACGGGCCGCCATCGCACCTTCTGCAATCGCTATATGAACTTGGCGTGGGGCGACGCAATCACCGATGATGTGATACGGCAGGCCGCGTGCCTCGATAGCTGATTGCAGGGTTGTCTCTACCACACCACCACGCCAGTCGACCACGATGTCTACATCTTTGATGTGGATATCTTCGCCTGTATGTACAGACCGCAACGTGACGTTGCGCCTATCGATGGCGTGTATTTCTTGTGAAGGGTGCATCTCGGCGCCACCTGCAAGAAAGCGTTTATAGATCGGTGCGCGCACCGTGGGGGTGACAAGTTCACCTATCGTGTACTCGGCGGTAACCAGTGTGATGCGGTTCTGGTCAAGCAACGCGTCGGCGGCTGAGAGGGCAGTGCGGCCCCCGCCTTCGTCATTAATCAAGATATGCTGCCCCGTAGGGCCATCGGTAATGGCCTGCCAAGGATCAATTACGGGGATCGCATCGGGGCCAGTCGCGGTGGGCAACGGTGCTGCGGCGATGGCACCAGTAGCAAGGATCAAGACATCTGCGTCCAGCGTAGCTACATCTTCGGGGGTAAGGCGTTGGCCAGTGTGAACCCGGACCTGAAGTTGGGTCAGTTGGGTGTGATACCATCTCAAAGTCTTACTAAACTCACGGGTCATCGGGGCCTGTGCCCAGAGTGCCAGCTGACCACCAAGATTTTCTGATGCCTCAAAAAGCGTTACCCTGTGGCCCCGTTCGGCGGCAACGCGCGCGGCTTCCAAACCAGCGGGACCACCCCCGATAACTGTGACGTTTTTGGGTGTGTCTGTCGGGGCCGTATCGCCCCACGTAGCATCGCGACCAGTCATCGGATTGTGGATGCATCTGATCTGTTTTCCCGCCATCGCCTGCGCTACGCATATATTGGCCCCAACACAGGGGCGGATGTCCTGTGGGCGTCCCTCAACCAGTTTACGCACGAGGTCGGGGTCAGAAATTTGGGCGCGGGTCATGCCAACCATATCGGCATCACCTCGTTCGATTATGGCGTTGGCCATCATCGGGTCAGTAATCCGCCCAGTGGTGAATACTGGCGCGGCCACATGGGATTTGACGCCAGCGGCCAGTGACACGAACAGGCCATGCGGCGCGGGGGTAGGCGGCCAGTGGTCCATGCGGCCAGCTCGATCGTAATTTGTGCCAACAATGATGTTAAGATAATCGACCTGACCAGTTTGTGCGATCAGGGCCGCGATGTCTTGAAGGTCAGATTGGGTCAACCCACCTTGGACCCGTTCATCGCCGGGCAGGCGCACACCAAGGATACGGTCGCGACCTATACCAGTGCGCACGGCGTCTATGGTGCGTAGCAGGAAGCGCATGCGATTTTCCAACGATCCGCCATAATCGTCTGTGCGGATGTTGGAATAGGGTGAAAGGAACGCAGCGGGCAGATACCCGAAGGCGGAAAGCAGTTCGACCCCGTCAAGACCGCCCGCGCGTACGCGGGCAGCGGCGGTGCCGTGGGCTTCGACCAACTCATCAATCTCACCGATTGTCATCTGTTTGGGCATTTCGCGTGAAAGACGCGACATAATAGGCGATGGGGCGATTAGCGGGCGGCCCGCGCCAGTGTCGGCGACATTTGCCCCAGCATGACCGAGCTGTATCAGAAAACGCCCCTCATGACTGTGAATTGCATCGGCCAGCCTTTGGTAGCCGTCGATGCAACTGTCATCGCTGGCATTCAAACCACGGCCCGCGCCAACCGCACCAGTACGATGCACTGCAGTAGAGCCGCTGATTTGCAGGGCCGCCCCGCCACGTGCTTTGGCCTGTTGATAAGCAATGTAGGCGTCGTTGGCGTGGCCCCCTGTCTCTATCCCAGGTACATGGGCGGTAACCAGCACCCGATTACGCAGTGTAAAAGGGCCAACATCGATTGGCGAAAGCAGATGTTTGTATTTATCGATCATTATGGCCCCCTTGGCTGATGCATCAATATTGCTTTGGGGCGCGGCATTGTCCAGTGTGGTGATTGCAGATCTGTATGGAATGGATGCGGCAGAAGAAACAGCTAAGTACCTTTGAGTACGCTTAGCATAAAAACGCCAACCCTATAGTATTTGATTTTCTGTGTAACTCGTGATTACATTTACTTGGGAGAATAGAATGGTTGATCTGCTTAGCGCGTTTCAAAAACATGCGCATAAGGTACATAAGGAAATTGCTATAACATCGCCTGCGCATTCTGTTATTGCAGCATCTTGGCGGCGTTCGATGCTGCATCATGGTATCACACCAAGCGAAAAAAACTTGGCACGCAGGTTAAGTGGCCGTGAACTTCTGCTGGCTAAACAGAAACTAGAGTTTTTACTACATCTTGCAAAACCGATTATGGAAGAGCTGTTTTTAACTGTGGGTCAAACGGGGTGTTGTGTTGTCTTAACAGACAAAGATGGTGTGATCTTACACCGCTTAATCAATGACGCAGATGAGGCAAGTTTCAATGCTTGGGGGTTAAATTCGGGTAGTATTTGGAGTGAAGACCGCCAAGGAACGAATGGCATTGGAACTTGTGCAATAGAAGAACGCGCAGTTTTAATTCATAAAGACCAACATTATAGATCCAAGAATATTGGTATGACATGTATGGGAGCCCCAATTTTTGATACCGATGGTGCAATTATGGCAGTTCTAGATGTTTCTAGCGCGCGCAATGATTTGCAAAAAGAATTTGCGAAAGTTCTGACGTCGCTTGTATCAAATACGGCCAATCGTATTGAAACGGAACATTTCAGGGCTTCTTTTAATGAAGCACAAATTGTTGTTGCCGAAGGATATTGCGCATTAGGTACACCACTTTTAGCGTCTGATCGTGATGATCTGATTATAGGGGCAAATCGGGCTGCGCGTAGAATGCTAAATTTGCAGCGTGAAACCTTTGCCATTCCTATTCCACATGACGATCTTATAACGGGTTCCGCGCGATCAACGGGTTTGCAAAGTGCAGAACGCGCGGCATTGCGAAAAGCAATTTCCAGAACCAAAGGCAACATGACTTTGGCTGCTAAAGAGTTAGATGTTAGTCGTGCGACGCTCTACAGAATGTTGAAAAAACATGGGCTAAGCAGCTGAAAGTCTCACTTTTGAGACAATCTATGGTGCTTATTTTTGGCATTTGTTAATCTTTGATCGACCAATACTTGACACACTGGCACCTTCTGCGTCTACTTTTTATTGGAGGATAAAGTTTCATGGAACTAAAGGGCGAGTATCGCATTGCTGCATCCAAGGCCAAAGTTTGGGCAGCTTTAAACGATGCAGAAACCCTAGAAGGCTGTATTCCTGGTTGCGAAGAATTGGATAAATCTTCGGATACGGAAATGTCAGCCAAAGTTGCATTGAAAATAGGCCCTGTGAAGGCACGTTTTAAAGGCAATGTGACTTTAGAAAACCTAGACCCACCAAACGCCTATTCCATTGTTGGCGAAGGTCAGGGTGGGGTGGCAGGCTTTGCCAAAGGTGGGGCCGATGTGCAATTATCTGAAGATGGGGATGAAACCATCCTGTCATACCAAGCGAATGCACAAGTGGGCGGGAAAATTGCCCAACTTGGATCAAGACTAATACAATCTACTGCGGCTAAATTGGCCGATAAGTTTTTTGCAAATTTCCGCGATGCTTTGGAACCCCAAGAAGGGGACGTTAAAGATTAATCAACGCGAAATACTAATGAATTAGGGAGGATACCGATGACTGAAATATCAATGACTGTGAACGGAAAGGCCGTAAAGGCAGACGTTCCCGATAACACTTTACTGGTCGAATATATCCGCGAACATCTTCGACTAACAGGAACGCATGTGGGTTGTGATACCAGCCAATGTGGTGCTTGTGTCGTGCATGTTGATGGCAAAGCCATGAAGTCTTGCACAATGCTAGCCGCTTCCGCTGATGGTGCTGACGTGACAACAATAGAAGGTATTGCAGATGGTGGTCTACACCCGATGCAAACAGCCTTTAAGGAAAATCACGGGTTGCAATGCGGGTTTTGTACACCTGGTATGATTATGACAGCAACCGACATGGTCAAACGCTATCAGGCCGACGGTAAAGAATTGACCGAAGATGCCATTCGCCACGAGTTAGAGGGTAATATTTGCCGCTGCACGGGATATCATAACATTGTCAAAGCCATCACGGACGGTGCGTCCAAGATGACAAACGCATAGGGAGGAACGACTATGACCGAAGGAATAGGCGCACGTGTCCTGCGCAAAGAGGACAAACGGTTTTTAATGGGTAAAGGTCGCTATACCGATGATATAGTAGAGCCAAACCAAGCTTATGCCGCATTTGTACGTTCACCCCATGCTCATGCGGAAGTGAAGGGCATTGATGCCTCTGCCGCAGAAGCGATGGACGGTGTTGTTGCTGTTTTAAACGGAGAACAGCTAACTGGTGATGGTATTGGCAATATTATATGTGGTTGGGGTGTGACGCAAAAAGACGGAAGCGGCATGAACATGGGTGCATGGTCTGCTTTGGCGACAAGCAAAGTACGTTATGTAGGTGATGCTGTTGCAGTTGTGATTGCAGATAGTATTGAGCAGGCGCGTAATGCGGCTGAAGCGGTTGAAGTGGATTATAAGATTTTGCCAGCTGTTGCACAATCCATGAAGGCTTTAACAAATGATGCTCCTGAAATACATGACAATGCCCCTGGCAATGTTGTGTTTGATTGGGAAATTGGTGATTTGGCCCCGACAGATGCGGCCCTTGCTGGTGCTGCTTATATCACGGAAATGGACATCACCAACAACCGTTTGGCGCCAAATCCGATGGAACCGCGCTCTGCGGTTGCAACGTATAATGATGCCGAAGAGCATTATACACTTTATACAACCAGCCAAAATCCGCATGTTGCACGTTTGGTGTTGTCTGCGTTTTATCAGGTAGCTCCAGAACACAAATTACGGGTGATTGCCCCTGATGTAGGTGGTGGTTTTGGATCGAAGATTTATATCTATCCAGAAGAAATCACATGCCTCTGGGCCTCTATGAAGACCAATCGTTCTGTAAAATGGACTTCTGACCGTACAGAAGCGTTTCTAACAGATGCGCATGGTCGCGATCATGTGTCTACGGCGAAGATCGGGTTTGATAAGGACCATAAAATTGTTGGCTTAAAGGTGAATACCAAAGCTAACATCGGTGCGTATATGTCATTGTTCAGTTCTGCTGTGCCAACATATTTATATGCAACTCTTCTGTCTGGCCAATATAATATAGCGAATATCTATTGCGATGTGCAGGCGGTTTATACCAACACTGTGCCAGTTGATGCATATCGTGGTGCTGGCCGCCCCGAAGCGTGCTTTCTTGTGGAACGGATCATGGAAACGGCAGCACGTGAAATGGGTGTCAGCCCTGTAGAGTTACGCCGCAAGAATTTTGTAACGTCATTCCCGCATCAAACGCCTGTAATTATGGCTTATGATTCAGGTGACTTTGCAACCAACCAAGATCAAGCCTTGAAAGCAGCTGATTATGATGGGTTCGAAGCCCGCAGAACGGAAGCTGCATCGCGTGGTAAACTACGTGGTATCGGCTTTTCCAACTATATTGAGGCATGTGGTATCGCACCATCTGCCGCTGTTGGCAGCTTAGGCGCTGGTGTTGGTTTGTGGGAAAGTGCCGAAGTGCGTGTTAATCCAGTTGGAACGATTGAAGTTTTGACAGGCTCACACAGTCACGGCCAAGGGCATGAAACGACGTTTACGCAAATAGTTGCAGAACGGTTTGGTTTGCCGACTGAAAACATTCAGATCGTACATGGCGACACCGATAAAGTGCAGTTTGGTATGGGAACATATGGATCGCGCTCTGGTGCGGTGGGTATGTCTGCTATCTTTAAAGCACTTGATAAGGTGGAGGCCAAGGTCAAGAAAATTGCAGCACATGTTCTGGAAGCCTCTGAAGATGACATTGTCATTGAAGGTGGCGAGGTCAAAGTGGCCGGTACGGATAAGTTAATGGGTTGGCATGAAGTTGGATTAGCAGCTTACACAGGCCATAACTTGCCAGAAGGTATGGAGCCAGGGTTAAAGGAAACCTCATTCTATGATCCGACAAACTTCACATTCCCAGCAGGGTGCTATATTTGCGAGGTTGAAGTGGATCCAGAAACGGGTGTGACTGACATTGTGCAGTTTGTGGCCTCTGATGACTTTGGCACAATCATCAACCCGATGATTGTAGAAGGTCAGGTTCATGGCGGGATTGCGCAGGGTATTGGTCAAGCGATGTTGGAAAACGTTGTTTATGATGACGATGCTCAGCAATTATCAGCATCCTACATGGATTACGCAATGCCACGTGCGGATGATTTGCCTAACTACTCGGTGCATCATGCATCAACAGAATGCCCTGGAAACCCATTGGGTATGAAAGGTTGCGGCGAAGCGGGGGCTATTGGGTCACCGCCAGCTGTGATTAACGCGATAACGGATGCGATAGGAAATAACGACCTGTCTATGCCAGCAACATCAGCAAAAGTTTGGGCGGCTATACAAGCAGCAAGTGCCAAACAAGCAGCAGAATAAGGAGAGCGATCATGTATGAGACAAAATATCATAAAGCTTCAAGTGTAGCCGATGCGGTTTCCTTAATCGGTGAATCGGATGACGGTAAACTGCTATCAGGCGGTCAAACATTATTACCAACGATGAAGGCACGCCTAGCGGCCCCTTCTGATCTGGTGGATATCAGCGGTATTGCCAATATGCACGGGATTAAAGTTAGCGGCTCAACTGTTACGATTGGTGCAGCGACGACCCATGCAGAGGTTGCCAGAAATGCTGATTTGCAAGCAGCTTGTGGCAGCGTTGCCTGTTTGGCGGCTGGCATTGGTGATGCGGCCGTACGACACTTAGGCACAATAGGGGGGTCGGTTGCTAATAACGATCCTGCAGCTGATTACCCTGCCGCATTGTTAGCTTTAGGGGCAACTATCACAACAAATACACGTGAAATAGCTGCGGGTGATTTCTTTGTCGGGCTGTTTGAAACGGCTTTGAGCGATGATGAGGTCATTGTCAGTGTTAGCTTTGATGCGCCAAGTAAGGCCGCTTATGCCAAGTTCCCCAATCCTGCATCCCGATATGCAATGGTTGGTGTATTTGCAGCCCAAACTGCAAATGGCGCACGTGTGGCAGTTACTGGTGCTGGATCAGATGGTGTTTACCGTCAATCTGACATGGAAGCGGCATTGGATAGTGATTGGGCTGCAAGCGCACTAGCAGGCGTACAGGTTGGGTCAGAAGGCCTGTTATCTGATATGCACGCTGATGCAGTCTACCGCGCCAATTTGGTAAAAGTCATGGCGGGCCGCGCTGTGGCTGGCTGTGCATAACTTAATTACTCCAGCCCTGTTCAATAGGGCTGGAATATCTATAGTTACTCTATGACATCAAATTTACCGACATCCATCGATGAAACGCTAGATATGCTGCGCAAACAAGATTATGTTTGTGATCGCAGCCTTGCGACATTGGCTTATCTTGCATTAACTTTAAACCGTCCAATTTTCTTGGAAGGTGAAGCAGGCGTTGGGAAAACCGAACTTGCGAAAACCATTGCGTCTGGTTTGGGGCGAGATCTTATTCGATTGCAATGTTATGAAGGCATGGATGCATCAACTGCCGTGTATGAATGGAACTTTGCCGCCCAAATGTTGGCGATGCGTACAGAAGGCGAAAAGATTGACATCTACGCCGATAAGTTCTTGTTTAAACGCCCTTTATTACAAGCAATGGAAGAACATAAGAACGGCCCACCTGTATTGCTAATCGATGAAGTTGACCGAACAGATGCCCCGTTTGAAGCATTTTTATTAGAAGCCTTATCGGATTATCAGGTCACGATACCAGAGATTGGCACGATAAAAGCGTCCCTGCCACCGATCGTTATTTTAACGTCAAACCGCACGCGTGAAGTGCATGACGCCCTAAAACGCAGGTGTTTATATCATTGGGTTGATTACCCCGATTTCGATCGTGAGTTAGAGATTTTGAATGCACGCGTACCGGAAGCAGCCCAAACGCTTAGCAATGAAGTTGTGGGTTTTGTTCAAAGATTGCGTAATGAGGATTTGTTTAAAGCACCTGGATTAGCCGAAACCCTAGATTGGGCTAAATGTTTGGTGGCTTTGGATGTAATATCTTTGTCCCCCGAAGTGGTTTCAAATACCATTGGGGCGGTCTTGAAATACCAAGATGATATTTCAAAAATACAAGGATCAGAAGTGACCCGTATATTGGAGGCTACCCGCAGCGATTTGCGAGCCACGGGATGACCAATACCCCCTTGAATGTAGAAGGGCGGTTGGCACAGAATATCATCTATTTTTGTCATGCATTGCGGCGCGCTGAAGTGCCAGTAGGGACTGCACAAGTAAATGATGTGATCCGTGCAGTGCAAACAGTTGGGTTTACCAAGCGGGTTGATTTTTTCATGACACTGCGGGCTTGTTTAATCACAAGAGCACAGCACCTTATTGTTTTTCAACGTGTTTTTGATATTTTCTGGCGTGATCCCGAAGTTTTAGAAAGCATGATCCAGAACTTACTGCCGATGATGCAAGTAGCAGAAGAAGTAAATAAACCAAAAGCCGCAGAAAACCGCGCAGCCGAAGCTGTTCTAGGATCAAAAGACCCTCTAAACCCTCAACCTATCGAAGAACAAATAACGTTAGATGCCCAACTGACTGTTTCTAAAAATGAGCGGATGAGCGCTATGGACTTTGATAAAATGACAAACCTTGAGATTAGAGAGGCGGAAAATGCGATTGCAGATTTACATCTGAAAACGCCAAAAGTGCCATCCAGACGATTTAGAACTGCTGCCTATGGGCCAAAAATCAATGCACGCGCAGTTATGCGTGAAGCGCGTCGCACAGGCGGTGAAGTTTTAAAACTTCCACGTCAAAAGCAACGCCATAAGCCATTGAACCTGATCGTTTTAATAGATATTTCAGGGTCAATGTCCACATACTCTCGTATGATGATGCATTTCGTTCATTCGATGTCTTTGAATAGCGGGAATGCGTGGGCAAAAATTCATGCTTTTACTTTTGGTACCAGACTATCGAATATCACCAGATCACTTAACCAAAAAGATCCTGATAAGGCTTTGGAAACTATCGGTAAGCAAGTGCAAGATTGGGATGGGGGCACATTAATCGGGGAAAGCCTGATGCATTTCAATAAAGATTGGTCACGGCGCGTATTATCATCTGATGCCTGTGTTTTGCTGATTACGGATGGGTTAGAACGCGATGCGATTGATAATTTGGAAATGCAAATGAAACGACTAAGTTTATCTTGCCGTCATTTAATTTGGCTAAACCCATTGTTGCGTTTTGACGAATTTGAAGCGAAAGCCGCTGGTATTACAACCATGTTGCCATTCGTTGATCGTTTTCTGGCTTGTCATAATTTGAATGCGATGCAGGATTTGATAAATATACTGAATACGACGATTTATAATGACCAAAAAATCAAGTTATGACAGCCAAAGATTAAATTTAAACGTTTCCAAGTACCTACTGGCCTTAGAAAAAGTTCCCACTTGATTTTTCCAATAGCTCTTTGGCCAATTTTTCGCCTAATGCAGGCCCGTCTGATATGGGGCCGGAAATCTGACCACTGACCTGATCTGATCCATCAATGCGCAAAATTTGACCCTGTAGCGTTAAGTGGTCATTATTCAATGTTGCCAACCCCGCAATAGGTGTTTGGCAGGAACCATCAAGGGCTTTCAAAAAAGCGCGCTCTGCGACTAATCTGTTGAAGGTTTCAGTATCGGCAATGGTTGCCAGCATATATTTCATGTTTTCATCTGTGGCGCGCCGTTCAATTCCGATGGCGCCTTGGGCAACTGCTGGTAATAACTCGTCTGTATCGATGGCTGATTGCGCAACATGTGTATTATCCAAGCGGATCAAGCCTGCCATTGCCAGAAACGTTGCATCGGCAACGCCTTCGGATAGTTTACGTAAACGGGTTTGCACATTCCCCCTAAACTCAACCACATTTATATCTGGGCGACGATTAAGGATTTGGGCGCGTCTTCGTAAGCTACTTGAACCTAATTTTGCACCGATTGGCAAATCGGCGATGGATTTATACTTTAAGGATACAAAGGCATCTCGTACATCTTCGCGGGGCAAGTAACAATTAAGCAGTAAACCCGCGGGTTGCTTAACAGGCATGTCTTTCATTGAATGTACGGCCATATCAATACTACCGTCTAGTAAAGCGTCTTCTATTTCTTTGGTAAACAGGCCTTTGCCGCCTATTTCACCTAATGGGCGATCTTGAATACGATCCCCCGTTGTTTTTATTACAACAATTTCAAAATTATGTTCTGTCAGCCCATGTGCTGCCATTAGACGATCACGGGTTTCATAGGCTTGGGCCAGTGCCAAAGGGGATCCACGGGTGCCGATTTTGTATACTGGTTGCGTCATAAGTTCTCTTTTATGTGAAATCTATTATTTAAACTCCACTTATCATTCCAAACTTGGTATTGCGAGTGGGAATAATGGGATGATGACTGTGACACAATGCACCAAAACAATAATGCGGGCCTTAAATGGCGAAACCTTGCCAACGCCACCTGTTTGGATGATGCGCCAAGCGGGGCGGTATTTACCAGAATATATGGCAACACGGGCACAGGCAGGTGATTTTTTATCGCTGTGTTATAATCCTGATTTGGCAACAGAGGTAACTTTACAACCAATTCGACGGTACGGATTTGACGCGGCAATTCTATTTGCCGATATATTACTTGTGCCACAGGCATTGGGTGCTGATCTGTGGTTTGTAACAGGTGAGGGGCCACGGTTATCAACGATAACAACTGAGCAAGATATGGGTAAACTTGGCCCAGCAGAAGATATACATGAAACGCTTGCCCCGATTTATCAAACAGTTAGAAATTTAACGTCTGCTTTGCCTGCTGAAACTACATTAATCGGGTTTGCAGGCGCACCTTGGACAGTTGCAACATATATGATCGCGGGGCGTGGAACACCCGATCAGGCACCTGCACATGCGCTAATGCGTGAAAATGTTGTTGTGTTTGATGCTTTGATGGATCGTATTACAAAAGCCACAATTCTATATCTGGCAGAACAGATTAAAGCGGGTGCTGAAGTTGTTAAAATATTTGACAGTTGGGCAGGGTCGTTAAGTGCGCAAGCATTTGACCGGTATTGCATTGCGCCACACATAGAGATTGTTACGGTTTTAAAAGCACAATTCCCAGATGTGAAAATCATTGGTTTCCCGCGCGGTGCCGCTGGTAAATATATAGATTACACCGTGCAGGTTGATGTTGATTGTGTGGCCGTCGATACCGCCGTTAGCTCTGCTTGGGCGGCAGAAAACCTGCAACCCAAAACCTGTGTTCAAGGCAACCTTGACCAGACTTTGTTAGTATCAGGTGGGGATAAATTGGTGTCTGAAACCAAACGTGTGGTTGAGGCTTTCAAAGGTGGTGCGCATATCTTTAATTTGGGGCACGGCATTACACCCGATGCGCCACCAGAAAATGTATCTTTGATGTTAGAAGCCATTCGCGGTTAAGCGCCAGGCAGGCCACGTTGCATAAGGTCATACGGGTGTTTCCAGCCATCAAGTTGGGAAATGCGATCTAACCATGCGTCTATATTGGGCCACTCTGTACGCTCAAAGCCAAAAGGTTCTGGATAATATAGATAACCGCAACAAGAAATATCCGCCATGGTCGGGTTGTCTGTGGCAACCCATTCACGGTTTTCCAAATGGGTATTTAATACAGTGTATGCGGCTTTCAACCGGCCCTGCATGAATGGAAATACGGCCTCGGGGCGCTTATCGGCGGGTAAAAAATTCATTAAAAACCGCAATAAACCTGCTTGGGATGACAGTTTATGATTATCCCATAGTACCCAACGTTGAATTTCGCGACATTCTTCATCTGTCGACCCGCTGAATTTACCAGTTAGATCAGCAATATAATTTTGAATAACGCCTGATTGGCTGATTTTTACATCGCCGTGAATTAAAACTGGAACTTCGCCCATTGCGTTGATTTTTTTGAATGCATCAGTTCGGGCTTCACCTTTGAAAAAATCGACAAATATAGGCTGCCAGTCACATTTTGCTAATTCCAAAGCAAGTGCTGCTTTGTAGGCATTCCCAGACTCGGCAAAACAATAAAGTTGAAACTCTGACATTTAATACATTCCTTAAGTGATTCCACCTGAATAGAATATGAATGCGCTGGAAACACAACTTAGATATTGTACCATTAATTCGTATGGTTTTAGGTTTCGTAAACTACAGGGGTACACAATGGATATTGTTCATCTAAGATCTTTCATAGCTGTTGTGGAAGAAAAAAGCTTTACAGCGGCAGCAGCCCGTTTGAGGGTTGCCAAATCGGTGTGTTCTAGGCGTATTTCTGAATTAGAAACTGATTTATCTACACAACTGGTTCATCGGACTACGCGTGCAGTGGTGCCAACGCAAGCTGGCATGGATTATTATCAAGATTGTCTTGAGGTTATAGGTAGTTTTGAGGATGCTAATCATAAAGCTAAGTCTGGTACATCTGTTGTTTATGGTCACTTAAAGTTATCTTTACCCGTCGATTATTGTGGTGCAGTTTTAGCGCCTAAACTTGAAAGTTTTGCGCAAAAATTCCCTGATGTATCTTTGACGATTGAAATGACTGACAGCACAGTAGATTTAATTTCAGGTGGTTATGATGCGGCGGTTCGAATTGGAACGCTTATAGATTCAACGCTTTATGCGCGTAAAATTGGCCAAATATATATAATATGTTGTGCGTCCCCTAGCTATCTTTCAAAGAACGGTACACCTGAAACAGTTGATGATTTATCACAACACCAGTGCATATTATATTCTAATTCATCAACGGGTAGTGATTGGATTTTTTATAAAGACGGGAAAGAAATACGTAAAAGAGTGCGTGGGCGGTTTAGTGTGAATAACGGGCTTTACCAAATGACGCTTGCTATGAATGGTCATGGAATAGCGTATTTACCTAATTTCCTTGCTGATAATCAGGTTAATAGGGGTAATTTGATACGTATTTTGGAAGATTACGATCAAAAAAACATAGATATTCAGGTGGTTTATCCTGAAAAGAAAAATATGCGCGCGGTACTGCGCGCATTTATAGATCATTTAGCAGGTTAATTAATGTCCGCGTGCGATGGCTGCAACACCCGTTCTAGCGACTTCCTCTAGGCCCAAAGGCTGCATCATTTCTGCAAAAGCGTCTATCTTTTCAGGTGTACCTGTCAGTTCAAACACAAAGCTTTCTAAAGTGCTATCGACAACACGCGCCCTGAAAATTTCGGCAGTTCGTAATGCTTCCAGTCGCTTGTCGCCTTTGCCTAAAACTTTAAACAAAGCCAACTCACGTTCAACAGATGGGCCTTCTACAGTTAGGTCATGCACATCATATACAGGTACCATGCGCGATAGTTGCGCCTTTATCTGCTCAATAACAGACGGTGTTCCTGTTGTGACAATAGTAATACGCGAACGGTTGCTTTCGTGGTCTACTTCGGCAACGGTTAGGCTTTCGATATTATATCCCCGGCCAGAAAATAATCCGATAACACGCGCCAGTACACCTGCCTCATTATCTACCAGAACTGCCAGTGTATGGGTTTCTTCGGTATCGCCAGAAAAGTTTTTAAGGTCATAAGCACTAAAGCTTGATGCCCCTTTTTTCAATTTGACCGCGTTCATATCTTATTCCCTTCGTGAATCATTAACGAAGCTTAAGATAAAGCCTGCCCAGTGTCACCGCGCGATTTTGTTAATACGGTACCTTCTTTTAAAATAGGTGCGCCATCTGTTGGTAAAAACATCCGATTTCTTATCAAGGTTCGATAAAACGGTAAAAATTCCTGGCGAATGCGATATTGATCGTTCACAGACATTTCAAGCTTGTAGCGTTTTCTCACGCCTTTGTTGAATTGGATAAAGCGTTTTTTCAAAACGTGACGTTTCACAATGCGTTCCGAACCTTCAATGTGCAAATTAGTCATGATACGTTTTGTAACAAGGGGCATTCTGAAAGCAAGATCATGATAGAATAGGGGTAGGCAATTTGGGCGGTATAACCATTGTGTAAGACTGTCTATTTGGCCGCGTATATTGCCAAGCGCATCGTCGATTGTTTCTATTTCCGCAAAAGCACTGCGCCCCATAAGGCGTGCCATGCGACCATGGTCAAGCATTGATAATGCCATTTCTCTAGGGTCGCGGTACGTGGCGTGCACTATGGCTTTGCCTCTTTTAATCATATCGATAACTGCTGGGTCTGGGCGCGTATGCGTTTTAATAACGATCGGGTAGCCTACGTCTTGCACGGCTGTTTCTAAATTATTTATTTGTTTTTCAGTAAGGTGCCTTGTGAAGTTAATGCGCTTATTTTGCCCTAAAGCGTCCACTGGTAATACAGGTTGGGGGAAACCTGAAAGTTCAAGTGAAGTGCGGGCCAGTTCAAAGGCAAGTGTGGATCCGCATTTTGTCATACCATATGAGAATATGATTTTAGCGCCTAAAGGGTGTGAGATGCCCTGAAAGTTATGTTTAAGATGTACCATACCCGCACTGTGGCGTGGTAAATTTAAAATTTGATTAAATGCAACACGAAAATTTAAAAACCCGCCACATAAGGCGGGTTTTTAATTTAAACAGGGTGGGCTTAAACCAGAACGGCACCGCCGCTATCAATCACACCTTGGGTATCTTCTTCACCCATAAGCATTTCATTATGGGCCTTACCAGACGGGATCATCGGGAAACAGTTTTCATGCTTTTCCACCCGACAATCAAATATAACTGGCCCATCGTAGTTAAGCATTTCCATGATTGCATCATCCAGATCAGCGGGATCTGTGCAGCGAATACCTTTGCCGCCAAATGCTTCGGCTAATTTCACAAAATCGGGCAGGGCTTCTGACCATGAATGTGAATAACGTTCGCCATGCAATAATTCTTGCCATTGGCGTACCATGCCCAAACGTTCATTGTTTAAGATAAACTGCTTTACAGGTGCGCGGTATTGAATGGCAGTGCCCATTTCCTGCATATTCATTAACCAGCTTGCCTCACCCGCAATATTAATCACCAGACTGTCAGGGTGGGCAATTTGGGTGCCAACAGATGCAGGCAACCCATAACCCATTGTACCCAGCCCGCCTGATGTCATCCAGCGATTTGGTTCTTCAAAGCCTAGATATTGCGCGGCCCACATTTGATGCTGGCCCACTTCAGTAGTGATATAACGGTCCATACCTTTGGTTAATGCTTCCAACCGTTGCAAAGCATATTGCGGCTTAATGATCTTATCGGAATTTTTGAAAGCCAGACAATCTACTGCCCGCCACTGGTCAATTTGCGCGTGCCATTTTTTAACATCAGCGGTTTTGGTTTTACGTCCGCGCGATTTCCATATTTTAAGCAAATCTTCCAATACATGGCCTACATCGCCAATAATTGGCACGTCTACGTGGATGACTTTGTTGATAGAGGACGGGTCAATATCAATGTGTGCCTTTTTAGATTTAGGGCTGAATGCGTCTATGCGCCCTGTAATACGGTCGTCAAACCGTGCGCCGACACAGATCATAAGATCACAATCATGCATCGCAAGATTTGCTTCATATGTGCCGTGCATGCCCAACATACCCAACCAATTATCGCCAGAGGCAGGATATGCCCCTAAACCCATCAAAGTTGATGTGATTGGGAAGTTGGTGGCTTTCACCAATTCACGCAATAATTGACTGGCACCCTTACCCGAATTTATGACGCCGCCACCTGTGTAAAACACTGGTTTCTTTGCCTTTTCAATCAACTCTACAAGGGCAGTTATAGCATCTTTATCACCTTTAACGCGCGGTTGGTAATGTCCTAAATCTGCCTTGGCTGGGGAAATGTAATTCCCTGATGCAAATTGCACGTCTTTTGGAATATCAACCAAAACAGGGCCAGGACGGCCATTTGTTGCAACATGAAATGCTTCATGGATTGTTTCCGCCAGCATTTCGGTATCTTTAACCAGCCAGTTATGCTTGGTGCAAGGCCGTGTAATGCCAACCGTATCAGCCTCTTGAAACGCGTCAGAACCAATCATAAAACTGGGAACTTGCCCCGAAAGTACGATCATCGGGATGCTGTCCATTAGGGCATCTGTCAGGCCAGTAACGGCGTTTGTAGCACCGGGACCAGATGTAACGATAACAACACCGGGTTTACCAGTTGAACGTGCATAACCTTCGGCCGCATGTGTAGCACCTTGTTCATGGCGCACCAGAATGTGGCGAATGTCGTTTTGTTGAAATATGGCATCATAAATAGGAAGCACGGCACCACCTGGATACCCAAAGACGGTATCCACACCTTGATCTTTTAAGGCTTGTACTACGATGTCGGCACCTGTCATTTGACGGCTCATATTTTTCTCCTTTTTAGTCACAAAAAAACCCCCGATTGTTGGGGGTTACACGGTGGTGAAAAACGATAATTATCGTTTTCGTTCCGTGTAAGGCCCAGATAGAACCACAATGTGAACTGTATTTTCCATAAAGGCATTTTTATATGGGAATTAGTTAAGGTCAACCCATAAACAGGTATTTATATTCCGTTAAGGGGTTAAGTTTTGTAATTTAAATACTGATTTTGGGGTATTTTGTAATTATATTATCACATGACGTAACTATGTGACTTATGACCTATTGGTGCTTAAAATATCTGGCAGGTCGATTGCAGCCACCTGATTTGGAATAGGGTCTGATCCGATGGGGGTGTTTTCTAAATTGAATTCATTGGGTTTATTCAAATTTGTCCAGGCACCATTATGGTAAATTTCCACCGCATTAAACTTAGATTTGTAATCCATTTTTGGGCTGCCAGGCACCCAATACCCTAGATATACATAAGGAAGGCCCGCTTCTTGCGCTATTTTGATGTGGTCTAATATCATATAAGTTCCTAGGCTGCTCTTGTGTAAATCTGGATCGAAAAATGAATATACCAAAGACAACCCATCATCCATTAAATCAGTTAGACAAACCGCACTTAGTTCGGTGCGTTCATATTTTTCATACGCCATTGAATATTCCACAATGCGACTGCGCACCGGGGTTTCTTCCACCATAGAAGAAAACTCAAACATATCCATGTCTGCCATCCCGCCATCTGCGTGACGGGCATCTAGGTAGCGTTTGAAAAGTTCATATTGATGTTCTGTCGCCCAAGGTGCGGATGCATCACGATGTAAATGTGCGTTCTTTCTTAGTATTCGTTTTTGGGCTTTGGAAGGTGTAAAGTCAGCAACACGGATGCGGGCAGACATGCAGGCATTACATTCAGAGCAACTTGGCCGATACAAAACATTTTGTGACCTGCGAAACCCTTGTTTTGATAGGGCATTATTTAAAAGGTCTGCATGCTCGCCTTGTAGGCCTGCAAATAGTTTGCGCTCAAGCTTACCCTCCAGATATGGACAGGGCTGAGGTGCAGTTACATAGAATTGTGTTGCCAAAGGCAAGGAATGTCGCATTACACTACCAATTTACTATTTACTCAAAAGCGTACCAGCAGATTGTTATTCGGGCAAGGTGGCAAAATTGAGGCAAATTGTATCTATATTTTTGGACGGTTTATTGCAGTGGTACCCACGAAATAGTCATGTATGCCCTGACCACGCTTATTAACCAGCATCATTACCATTGAAATAATAAGCCCAAACATAAACACCACAACTACTGTATAAATAGAGGTATGCCATGCAGCTTCGGATAGGGTTAATTTTTCGCCACGCCCATTTCTGATTTCAATTCCAGCTACAATCATACCTAAGGTGGCAGAGTTACGTTTTAGCGTGAAAATTCTGTATCCAAGATTAGAGATAAGTAACAAGAATGGGTACATAAAAGCACCTAAGCCGAATGTACCAACGACTAGGGCCATAGAGATTAGCAGGATTATGATAAAATCAATAAACCAAGCTAATAATCGTTTGAACGGCACCCCGTCATAGAATTGGCTATCTGTATCTGGGTCGGGTAACCCGCTTAAGTCATGATTTATTGCAAGCATTGTTTTCTCATTGTTTTCGCTTCGCACAGTATGTGCGCGAAGCGATTTAGGCTCAAGTGGTAGATGAACTAAACCTATGCTTTTATATCTTTAGCCCGATCATCCATGAAGGCGTCAAATTCGGTTTTATCCTTCGCTTCACGCAAACGATGTAAAAAACTTTGAAACGCCGTTTGTTCATCTTCTAAACGTTTTATTGTGTCGTCTTTATAGGCATCAAAAGCGGTGTTTCCTGTATTGCGGTGTGATTTTCTTGAACGCGAACAGCCAAAGAAAGAACGAGACATACGATTACTCCATATCATATAAAAGAGGATGGCCAAACCAAGTGGCCATATAAAAATAAACCCTAAGATCATTGCCATTAGCCACGCACCTTTTCCGTGTTCATCCAGCCATGCAACTGAGGTTTCAAACCAAGTGATTGGTGTCGTCATTTAATTTTCCTTTCCAACTTTATAATGTAAATGTTACTTACATTAACATATATAATGCTGTGAAACTCAAATACAAGATATTTTAGAGATATTTTTTTATTACCATTAAAAAGGCGAAAAAACGCCGTATTCATACAGGATAGTCCTGTGAAGTAGTAAATGTATAATGGTGTGTGATGATTAACTTTAAAGTAATAAAACAACAACTGATAGATTTTTCGGTTGATAAGAAGGGCGCCGTTACAGTTGATTTTGTAACGCTAATGGCGGCTGTCATCATCATTAGTTTTGCAACGACATCAGGATTGGCATCAATTATAACAAATGCATTGTTAAATATTACCTTGGGATAACCCTATAAGGTATGTAGTTCAGTGATCTTTTGCCAAAACACCCAGACCCCGTAAATAAATACCAATTCCTGTTTCCAATAAATCCTCTGGTGAAAATGGGGATCGTGTACCGGGTTCTCCGCGTGCATAAAGTTCTACAATACCGTGGCTCATGGCCCATATGTGTTGACTGACCATTGTAGAGGGTGGCCGTTTGCCTTCGGGTATATCCAACGCTAGATTATCGGCGGCTTTGACCAATACATTTATTGCCCTGTTTGCGACCGTGGCAAGTTCTGGATCGCTATTGATAGAAACGCCGCTTTCGAACATTGCTATATAATGCCCTGGGTGTTTTCGGGCGAATGCTAGATATGCGCGCCCTGTTGCTTCTACTGAGGTAACCGCTGAGCCGCCGCCTTTGGCATAAGCATACTCTAACAAATCGCCGAACATGGAAAACCCTTGCTTTGCAACCTCTGCAATCAAATCTTCTCGGCCCTTAAAATGCCGATAGGGGGCGGCGCCAGAAACACCAGCCAGTTTAGCGGCCTGTGAAATGGTAAAACCTGTTGGGCCTTTTTGTTCAATCAGTTTTATTGTGGCTTCAATAAGGGTTTGCTTCAGGTTTCCGTGGTGATAGGCACGTTTAGTCATTTAAAATTTTGGGGCCTCCGCTAATTTTAGCGTCGGCGAGGCAGGCAATATCAGTGTCCTTCATTGGATATGGGATTTTTTCCAGAACGGTTCGAATAGCTGCTATGCGTGCACGTCTTTTATCGTCTGTTCTAATCACATGCCAAGGCGTGTGACCCGAATTGGATTTTGCCATGGTTTCGGTAATAGCAGATGTATAGGCATCCCATTTATATAGGCCTTTTACGTCAATACCTGACAGTTTCCATTGCTTTAACCGATCACTTTCACGGTCTAGAAAACGGCGCAGCTGTTCTGCCCGCCCAACATTTAACCAAAGCTTAATAAGGATGATGCCATCATCTGCCAGCATGTTTTCAAAATCATTTACTTGATTGAAAAAATGCTTTCGTTGATCGTCTGTACAAAACCCGAATACATGTTCAACCACACCACGGTTATACCAAGAGCGGTCAAAGAATACGATTTGCCCTGCACTTGGCATATGCTTGATATAGCGTTGAAAGTACCATTGAGATTGTTCAGTTTCTGTTGGTTTTGATAATGCAACAACACGTGTGATGCGCGGGTTCATATTTTCGCGGAACCGTTTGATTGTACCGCCTTTACCAGCGGCATCGCGGCCTTCAAATACAATAGCAATACGGGCGCCAGTTTCTTTGGCCCATGATTGCATTTTAACCAACTCTATTTGAAGAAGTTCCAATGACTCTTCGTACTCTTCGCGATCCTTACGTTCTTTATAAGGATATGTCGGGTCAAGAATTGCGTTCTTTTTTCCGTTTTTGATTTGTTCGCGAATTTCATTTGGCGCGTCATTTTGAAAAAAACTGCTAATCGCCCCTTCAAATGGTTTTGGGTAGTGTGGTTTTTTCATTATTGCCTCCCTGTATTATATTAATATGGAGTGGCAGGCTGCATTTAGCAACTAGGCCGCATCCGCAACGGCCTTTACCGCTGCTTCTATTTGTTGGGTCGCCAACTGATGTGTGCCATGCCCCATACCCTTAACCGTTACCAGATTTGCATGTGGAACTACCTTAATAAATTTATCCGCGTGTTCGGATGCTGGAACAGATACATCAGTCGTCCCATGTATTAATTCAATGGGCATTTTTAGGTTAGGATAAAACTTCGATTGTGCTAAAACCTGTGGCAGCAAAATGTTTAATTGCCGAGAGTTTTCTACAAAGTTTTTAAAACGAACAGAGATATTTACCCCAACATGATCCAAATACCCTTTTGGTGATCCTTGTGGGGCGAATATAGTTTCATAACTATCCCGGAAATAAGTGTGCCTATAGAACGAGGTCGCGATAGCCATCAAAATCGGGCCGATTATTGGCTTTGCCATCACCCTGTAATTAATATGAATGGGGTAGGGTGTGGGCATAGACACTGCTGATACCAAAATAAGCCCACGCACAAACTCAGGCGTATGCGTGGCTATGTGCAAGCTTAGAGCGCCCCCAAATGAATACCCCAGTAAATATGCGTTTTTCACCCCAAGTTCATGCGCCGCTTTTCGTAATAATTCAGATTGATCGGCTAAAGTCGCACCTTTTTTATTAGGAAGAGAGGTATAACCATGTCCCGGGCGATCAAATGCGATTACCGTATAGTCTTTGGCAAAACGGTCGACCAAATCGAATGTGAAGTCTTTCAAATGACCGCCAGCACCATGAAACATTATTAAATGTGGGCCAGTACCTTTTTTGACATAATGAATGTTAATGCCATCAATCTCTATAAATTCACCGACAGGCGGTGTGATTTGTTCAGCATGCTTGGTGAATTTACTTGATAGATAAATTGTAAGAAGTGCTAAGCAGATAATGCCAATCAAAAAAAGACTGATAACCATATTTAAGACCCGATTTTTGATATATCAAAATGTGTGGTCTGGTATATTTCATTTATCCAGTTGCCATACATCAAGTGCCCGTGTCCGCGCCAACGGTTAAAGGGATGTAAAGACGGATCATCATTCGGATAGTAATTACACGGAACATTTATGGGTGTACCATTTGCAATGTCACGGTCATATTCTTCCTTTAAAGTGCCGCTATCATATTCAAAGTGATTGAAGATATAGATTGCACGGTGGCTATCGTCTTTTACCAAACAAGGGCCAGTTTCTTCACTGCTGATTAATACGTCGAGGCCTTCTGCGGCCTCTATTTCAGACATCTTATTTTCCGTCCAACGACTAACGGGGATTACCAAATCATCTGAAAAACCACGCAAGTAGGGTGAAGAATGATCCTGCACCTGATGGCGAAAACAGCCAAAAGATTTAGTATCCAGCATGTGCTTTTGCACCCCGTGGAAATAATAGATCATCGCCATGCCGCCCCAGCACACGCCAAAGGTGGAATGTACATTGGTTTGTGTCCAATCCATCACTTCGCGCAACTCATCCCAATAGGTAACATCTTCAAATGGTAAATGCTCAATCGGCGCACCCGTGATGATAAGCCCGTCAAATTTTCGGTGCTTGATGTCTTGGAAACTTGTATAAAAAGACTCCATATGGTCATGCGATGTGGTTTTTGAAATATGTTCTGACATGCGGATCAAGGTCAGATCAATTTGCAAAGGTGTTGACCCGATTAAACGCGCGAACTGCGTTTCGGTCTGAATTTTTTTAGGCATCAGATTTAATAGGCCGATTTGCAATGGGCGTATGTCTTGCTTGTTTGCAGCACCTTCTGACATAACCATAACGCCTTCTGATTTCAGAATGTTATGGGCAGGTAATTTTGTGGGTATTCTAATGGGCATTGATTTTCTTTCACCTATAAGCGGTCAAATAGGCTGGTTATTTGGTTTTCTCAAGAGTATCTTCTATCACTTTATCGAAATCGGCAGTGGTTCGCACATTATGAATATCAGTGGCTTCCACGGTAACACCCCATTTTTGCGCAATCGCTTTATAGCGGGGCAGACGGTCTGCCAGTAATTGTTTGTATCCAAAACGTATGAAATCATCTGGATCAACCTCATTTGGTGCCACTGACTTTTCAGTTAAATATTGATCCCAACAGGTGACTAGAAAACTTTCTGGGTAATACATCGGCTTTGGGGATTTATTAAACCGTTCCACAAGTACATCTATATGATCATCATTGCCTTCTATCCATACTGGTAAAAGATGTTGCGATACCAGTGACATAACGGTGTCATCATCATCATTTGCATCTACCACTTCGACAACAGAACCAGATGTATCACAGATGAAGTTGTCATAGTTATATAGATCTTTGGCGCGTTGAATGAAATGCACGGTATCTTTCATAGAATTGATTTCCGCATCGCGGTGCAGTCGTTGACGACGCAAGTATTCATCAAACGCAATGCCACCTTTGGTTGGGTCGCCTGGTTTGCCTAAATAGGTGGATAGGGGCGAAAGGTCTGAAAATTTTAGGTTAGACGCAATATAGATTGCATCCGCCCTTAGTAAATCAGCCAGAAACGGGTTGCGCATGGCCTCAATTTTGAAGTTATCAGCGATATGTTCGCCCATATAACGGGTGCCAATGCGGTAATCGACGCTATAGTGAAACCAGTCGCCGTGATCGCGAAGTATCTCACTGATATAGGTTTTTCCAAGGCCCGACATGCCAAATAGCATTACCTTTTTGGCTTTGGCATTACGCCAGTCTTTTGCAGAATTATACAGCATTGCGGCCTCTTTTTTACTTTAAGCATATCCTAAAGCAAAAAAGCGAGAGAAGTTCAATTACTAACGTCTTATGATACGTCCATCTATTATAACCATGCCTAGGGCGATGGTGGCAAAACCCAGATAGGCAGAAGTGGGTAAATTTTCACCTAAGACCACAGAACCCCAGAATACGGCAGTAGGCGGGACAAGTAATGTGACTAGGCTTAAGTTGCCACTACCAGCAAGGTTTAAAGCGCGGTAATACAGAAAGTACGCAACGGAAGTAGCTGGTATTGCTAAGAAAAACATGGCTGCATAGGTATTAGGTAGCAATGTAAAATTTGGGGTGCCGTCGATGAATAACGCCAAGGGCACCATAATTAAACTTGCCCCCGTTAACATGCCTGTTGCAGCCATGATTGGGTGTAATCCTTGCAATGTGTGCCGTCCCCAGCTTGCAGCAAGCCCATAAGCGAAACTTGCACAAAGAAGGGCTATTTGCGCCAAAGACCGTATATCAAAGCTTTGTAATGCGTCATATCCAATGGTGATGCATACACCGATAAAGGCAATAGAAGCACCGATTAACTTAACTCCCGTTAGGCGTTCGTCGGCAAAGGCAATAGCGGCAATCAAGATACCGAATATGGCGGTAGAGCCGTTGATGATTGATGCTAGCCCACTTTCAATATGGGTTTGCCCCCATGCGATTAGGGAAAAAGGGATGGCGTTGTTTAAAAAGCCCATGACCAAAAGTGCGCCCCATGCTTTCAAACTGGAAGGCAACGGAATTTTCAATGCAAAAACCACTGCCCACAGAACCAAACCGCCCCAAAAAACGCGGTGCGCCACAAGGGTAAAAACGGGTAATTCACGCAGGCCTATGGCAAAACTTAAAAAGCTTGCACCCCAAATAAGGGCAAGCGATATAAGACTGACCCATGCTGCCAGTGATAAGGATTTTTGTGGTTTCATATGGTGTTTATTGCCTTGATATAAGGATGAATAACAAACGATTATTCGTGATCTACTACATCATTATTTGTGGTTTATTTTCGGGCTGTTTCAACCCGTTTCTTGCGGGTTTCCGCCCAAATATTGATATAGTTCGACCCAAAGATGATGATGGCCCCAAGGATAACCCAAATATCCAGCGGCTCGTTATAAAACAACATGCCGATGGTTGCTATAATAGGTAGGCGGGTGAAATCTACAGGCAAAACCACGGTTGCAGGGGCCAGTGTTAGGGCCTTGGTGATACACGAATGTGCAAGCAAGCCACCTAAGCCAACGATAATAACCCAATGGATGGTATCAAAGGTGGGTAAGGCTATATCAAAATCGTAGCCTGCACCGATCAACCCAAATATCAGCTGAAGCAAGGTCATCCAGAAAAGGATGCTTAGAATTGGTTCCGTGCGGGTCAAGTTTTTGGTGGCGATTGACGTGGCAGCAAAACATATAGCACTGAAAGCGGCGGCAATGATGCCAATACTTAAACCTGCCGCCCAAGGCCGCGTAACCATTAATATGCCAGTAAAGCCGATAAAAACTGCTGTAACCCGTAGTGTGCTAAGCTTTTCAGATAACAAAAATGGTGCCGCCAATGTGACCCAAATTGGTACTGAAAATTCAAAGGCAAACAGATGGGCCAATGGGATAACTGTGACGGCAAAAAACCACAGATTTTGACCTATGAAGTGAAATAAATTACGCCAAAAGTGCAAGCCTATTCGGGCTGTTTTGATTTGCGGAATTTTACGCGTTGCCACTCCAAAGCTGCCCACGATAATAAACCCGATAAGAGAGCGGTACAACATGATTTCAAAGGTATCTAATTGAAAGCTCATCTCACGGCCGGCAACTGCCATGGCCGAAAATGACACAACAGCACCCATCATCCACATTGCGGCTTTTATGGTATTTGATAAAGGGGCTGCCATAGATCTGACCTTTGAATTAAAAGCCAGACGCTAACGCTTACCTAAGCAAAAGAAAATACGTTATTCTACGGGTTGTTCCAAGTCTGCGTTGGTTACACATTCCACACCTTCGCCTGCGAATTTGGTGCAGATGAAATCAACAAATAAACCGAACAACGCCCCTTCAACCACAAACCACCAAGGCGAAGATAACAATGCCCCTTCACCAAAGGCTGTAATTTGCATCGCTGATAAGTCATCATAGATAAACAGTGTCAGAATTAGGTTCATCCAACCGCCAATCCAAAGCCCGCGTAGCCACCATGGTAAAGGCATTTTAATCAGCGGATGGTAGTCTAACACCCCCATAAGCCCAACAAAGGCACCGATCATAATGTAGTATAGAACAAAGGCCAACTGCATGACCCAACCGATATCGGGGAAAAAATACGGGAAGAGCAGTATCCCGCCACCCGCGAATATAAGGCCAAGTGTTTTGCCATAAGTGATGCGCATGATTATAGATGGGTTTTTAAACATGGGTCATTTCCTTTCGGTGTGAACCCATGTAAAATAGCACATTCTGCTATAACGTGCTTTGATATAGATCAGAGTTTATGCAACTTCTGTAATTGTATAATTACGTGGTAAGCCTGCGGTGATTTCTGCCCAAGGCGAGGTGCTTGCACGGGTTTGGTGTTGGTCAAAGGCCGCGCGATCAACAAAAGTTTCTGCCACCAAAAAACGCCCTTGAATATCAGGGCAAGGGGTTACTTCAAATGACAGGCATCCAGCTTCAGCGCGCGTAAGCGCTATATGGTCAATCAAGGCTTTGGCCACAGCTTCAATACGGTCAGGTGTTACGTCCATATAGCCTGAAAGTTGGATTTTATGTATAACTATAACCTATCCCCATTTAATAATTGGTAGAACTTTGTTCTATACTTAAAAGTTATTTATCTGCATAGAGATTGTAATAGTTGTGTCATCTATTTATCGAAAGCGTTTAGATTATTCGCTAATTGAGGTAGACATTTACGCGCCGAATTCTTTCTCATTCACCTAACTTTAACCAATCTATCTCATCAACTCTTTGAGAAAAGAATTTTGCACCAGATAGAGTATGGTGTCCTCTATCATAATAATTTTTACTAAGATTTTGTTCAACTGCAGAACATATCTTTGTTTCATTATTACAAACGTAATCCATTCTGTTAAGGGTTTTTGCACCTGCCGCTTCTGAAATTCGCTCAACCATTTTATTGATATCGGATCCTTTGTCAGCATCTCGTTCCTCAAGGTAGTATTCAAAATAGGCTCGGTTAACGCGTAAAACAGTGCCACTTAGTGTCATTGAACTCTTAAATGAATTTTGCACCACTACATCAATTAAACTAAAGCCACTTGCTTCACCTGAAAATTCAAATATATTTTTAACTACGATTGGCGTTTTGTTTTCTTGAATTATTCTGTCGAGTACATATTTTAACTTTTCAACATCATTTACATTGATTCTAGAAGCAATAATAACGTAGTCAGAGGCATGATAATTCGGGCTATTCCATAGAGAATAGCTTGAAGACAAGTCACTTATTTGTGCGCCGTATCGTGCAACTTGGTATTTACTTTGTACGGTCTCAGAGTTGAAAAGAATATTAAATACATCTTTTGAATGTGAGTTTCCAACGACAAGTATATTGCG
Source organism: uncultured Paracoccaceae bacterium (assembly GCA_913061275.1). GTDB lineage: Bacteria > Pseudomonadota > Alphaproteobacteria > Rhodobacterales > Rhodobacteraceae > Amylibacter. The sequence goes on from CAJXSR010000004.1 coordinate 119,012, forward strand.
ACGTTTATCTGGTTGCACAAACCATTTTTTTTCATCAAAGTCATTATTTTTTACGCCATAGCTTTGATTGTCAGAAAGCTCTCTTAATATGCCCCATGATTTTTTTTGTAGAAGCTTATTATCACGTACATACTCTCCAAAGGTTATAGAAGCATTCGCAGGATGAAATATCCCTGGATTTATTTCTTTACTGAACTTCCACCCTAAGACGCCAATTACTGATAATAAAATCAAACCAGAAACGCTGAAGCTAAACATGGCTTTTTTGCCAATGAAACCCCGATTTCGAAAAGGCGACTCGACAAATTTCCAGCTTAAAAATGCGACTAACAATGTCATCACTGAAGCGAAAAGGAAGGTTGAGTCAGTGGGTTCAAAAAAATAAACTCTAATAAACTCTAATAAACGCGAATATAGGTTGATGCCATAAGTAGGCAGAGTAGCTAATCAACCCAATACCTACAAACAGCTTCGTGCTTAACAGTTTAGCGGTTAGCGTTTCTTTTCCAGAAAATAGAACCAATAAGACGACACCGACTACTGGAACTAAAGCATAAACACTGGGAAACGGTGTATTTTTATCGTAAGCGAAGATAGCAAACAAGATTGCCGCTAATCCTAGCAGAGATAAAGCATTGTTAGCTTTCACTCCACTTTTGTGCGCTACAAATGCAGCAATCGAGCCTGCAAGCAGTTCCCAAGCGCGTGTTGGTGCCAAATAGAAATTAGCTGATGGTTCATTTCGCCAAGCCCATTCACTTAATGCTAAGCTGATTGCTGCAAACACAATAATCATCCAAAACACCCTGTTCTTACCAAATCTCCATGCTACGAATAGGAATATTGGAAAAAGTACGTAGTACTGTTCTTCAACGGCTAAGCTCCACGTATGCAGCAATGGTTTATTTTCAGATGCTGCGCCAAAATAGCCACTTTCCAGCCAAAACAGAATGTTAGATGCAAACAAGTTGACCGCTACAATGCTTTGCGAAAAATCCTTCATCCGATCTGGTAGCATCCACATCCAAGCAAATGGGAGACACACAAGCATAACAAAGAAAAGCGCTGGTAAAATTCTTCGGGCACGCCGCTCGTAGAAGTTAATTATACTAAACCGGTCGTTTTCCATATCTTCAATAAGGATTGTTGTAATCAGATAGCCACTGATTACAAAGAATACATCAACACCAACAAAACCCCCACTAAACACCTCAAATCCTGCGTGGAATAAGATGACTGGGACGACAGCAAGGGCACGTAAACCATCAATTTCGGCACGGTATTTCAAAAATAGTAATCCTTAGTTAGATAGGCTTAGAAAAAGCGATCAGGTTAATTTGGTTTTGGGTTTACGTCCTTCAATTAACGAATTTTCAGCGCCCTAGGCGTAAAGCCAACCTGATTTGTAATCCTTATGCAAATTATTCATTTCTATAAATGCCACCACTTATATGTGTTGGTTTAGTATCATAGCATATATAAAATATGCAAAGGAAAAACCCAACACAGTTACAAACTAAGCTTTTTATTTAAGTAACTATGAAATCAAATGGTTATATTATAATTATTCCCACTCGATCGTACCTGGAGGTTTGGATGTTATGTCATAGGTGACACGGTTAATGCCTTCGATTTCATTTATGATGCGTGTTGCGGTTTCACCCAAAAATTCGTGGGTGAACGGATAATAATCCGCAGTCATACCATCGACAGAGTTCACTGCGCGCAAAGCACAGGCATAATCATAGGTGCGCCCATCGCCCATCACGCCCACGGTGCGAACGGGCAGAATGGCAACAAAGGCTTGCCAAATTTCGTCATAAAGCCCGTGTTTGCGGATCTGATCGATATAAACAGCATCAGCCTTGCGTAATATCTCTAGCTTGGTGCGGGTTATTTTGCCAGGGCAACGAATGGCAAGGCCCGGGCCAGGGAAGGGATGGCGGCCAACGAAGCTGGCAGGTAAACCTAATTCGCGTCCCAAAGCGCGTACTTCGTCTTTGAATAACTCGCGTAACGGCTCAACCAGTTTCAGGCCCATTTTTTCAGGCAATCCGCCAACATTATGGTGTGATTTGATTGTCACCGACGGGCCACCTGAAAAGCTAACGCTTTCGATCACATCGGGGTATAGAGTTCCTTGGGCTAAAAACTTGGCCCCGCCCACAGATTTCGCATGTTTGTCAAAGACATCAATAAACAGACGTCCAATGATTTTGCGTTTGGTTTCGGGGTCTGATTGTCCATCTAACTCGCCTAAGAAAAGTTCTTGTTCTGCGGCGTGGATCAGCGGCATATTATAGTGATCGCGGAACATGGTGACGACTTCTTCTGCCTCACCTTGGCGCAGTAATCCGTGGTCTACGAAAACGCAGGTTAACTGATCACCGATCGCCTCATGTATCAAGACGGCTGCAACTGAACTATCAACGCCACCAGACAGACCGCAGATGACTTTTTCGTCGCCAACTTGGGCGCGAATTTCTGCGATGGCTTGTTCGCGGTAAGCACCCATCGTCCAATCGCCGGTGAAGCCAGCTAATTTAACGAAATTTTCATACAGTTTTGCGCCATTCGGTGTGTGATGCACTTCAGGATGAAATTGCACGGCAAAGAAATTGCGTGAAAGATCGGCTGTAATGGCGAAAGGCGCGTTGGGCGAGGTGCCATATACATTGAACCCGCCGGCAAGTTTAGAGACGTGATCGCCGTGGCTCATCCAGACTTGTTCTTTGCCTTCTGAAAACCAGCCGTCAAGAATGTTTAGCTTGTCGTTTTCGGGTGTCACAAAGGCGCGGCCAAATTCGGCTGTGCCGTGACCACGTTCCACTTTACCGCCAAGTTGGTGCATCATTACTTGTTGGCCGTAACAGATGCCCAAAATAGGCAGGCCCATATCAAACAGGGTTTGCGGTGCGCGTGGGGCGTTTTCATCGAATACGCTAGCGGGCCCCCCCGAAAGGATCACGGCCTTTGGCGCAAAGTCTTTGATAAAAGCTTCATCGACATTTTGAAACGGGTGAATTTCGCAATAGACATGCAATTCGCGCAGGCGACGCGCGATAAGCTGCGTAACTTGGCTGCCAAAGTCGATGATAAGAAGGCGGTCATGTGTTTGTGTGCTCATGTGCGCGGTTTATTTTGCAATGTGTTTAAGCGCAAGGGCTTTGGCAGCGATACGCATACAAATTACGACACTGGATGTCGTTTGTCGCCCGATTTAGGCGAATTTGCTGTGCGATATTTTGCAAATCCGATTAAAAATAAAAGAAACACACTCTCAAGGATTCCTAGAATGTCAGAAGCTGCCACATCCGAAAACCCTGGTCGTCGTCGCGCACGCGGTGGCGGGGGGGCTGCACGCCGCGCCGAACGTACTGCTGTTGTTATCGAAACCGCAAAATATATCGAACGCAATATTCCGAATTTTGAAATTCTGAACGAAGAAGCCTTGCAAGTTATAGAAGCCAACGCGGAAACCTTACTGGAAGAAATAGGTGTTAATTTTCTCGATAACCCTGCAGCCCTTGATCGCTGGCGCAATGCTGGTGCGGATATTGATGGTGAACGGGTGCGTATCCCTAAAGGTTTGGCCCGCGAGCTGATTAAAACAGCACCCAGCGAATATGTGCAATATGCGCGTAATCCAGAACGCAATGTGCGTGTAGGTGGCAATTCAATGGTGCTAGCCCCAGTTTACGGCCCGCCGTTTGTACGGGACATGGAGGGTGGCAGACGGTACGCCACAATCGCAGATTTTCAGAAGTTTGTGAAATTAGCCTACATGTCAAAATGGTTGCACCATTCTGGTGGTACGGTATGTGAACCTACTGATATTGCTGTAAATAAACGTCATCTGGATATGCTTTATGCCCATATGACGTTAAGTGATAAACCTTATATGGGGTCGGTAACGGCACCAGAACGGGCAGAAGACTCGGTTGCAATGTCAGAGATTTTATTCGGCGAAAGTGTTGCTAATAAAACTGTGATGACATCATTGATAAACGTCAATTCACCGATGACATTTGATGACATCATGATGGGTGCGATGGAGGTTTATGCCAAGAGCAATCAGGCCTGTATCGTATCACCGTTCATCGTGGGCGGTGCGATGGCACCTGTTTCTGTTGCGGGAACTTTAACGCAAGCCTTGGCTGAAGGATTGGCCGGTGTGGCCTATAACCAGTTGTGTAACCCTGGTGCTCCGGTGATTATGGGCGCGTTTGTTACCTCGATTGATATGAATTCGGGTGCGCCGACGTTTGGCACACCTGAGGCCAGTAAAATTCTTTATGGTATGGGGCAACTGGTGCGACGTTTGAACTTACCGTATCGTTCTGGTGGCGGTTTATGCGGGTCTAAGTTACCTGATGCGCAGGCGGCGTATGAAACTGCCAATACACTGAATGCGGCATTGTTGGGCGGCGTAAACTTTTGCCTGCACGCGGCAGGCTGGTTAGAGGGTGGATTGGTTGCGTCTTTTGAAAAATTCGTGATGGATGCGGACCAGTTGGGCATTTTGCACTCTGTGGCTCAAGGCATTGATATTTCGGAAAATGGTCAAGCGATGGGTGCTATCCGTGAAGTGGGGCCGGGCGGGCATTATCTGGGTTGCGAACATACGCAAGCCAATTTCAAGAATGCGTTCTGGCGCACTCAAGTGCTGGATTACAAGCCTTATGAAACATGGGCGGAAGATGGTGAAAAAGACACCATGACTTTGGCTAATGAGCGGGTCAAAAAGTTGATTAATGACTATCAACAACCGGCACTTGATCCTGCCATCGATGAAGCATTGTTGGCCTATATAGCGAAGCGTAAGGAAAGCGAACCAGACGCGTTTGGTTAATTTCTTCGGGATGTTTTTGGCACTAAATTAACTTCTTGAAGCAGTGCAGTCATGGTTAGAATGTGTAATTTTAAATCATAGGCTGCACTGCCGATAATACGAGCCGTTTCCAATTCTTTTTCTTTTATCAATAATTGCTTTATAGTGGGTTTGGTTTTAGGTAGGCTTTGCAAACCTAGTATGCGTTTCAAATCACGATCTCTGATATATGATTTTAACCCTATCTTTGCAGTCTTTATTAAAATTAGCGGTCGGCGTAATTTTTCAAATACATCTTTAGATTGTATTATATATCTCCTTATTGAGGACAGTATTACCCAAAGTTATGCTGTGTTGCGCATTTTTTCTAAGTGCGAACTGAGCGTTATCATTTGGTTACTTTCAAAAGCACTGATCCCTTAACAATAAAATTTTTAATGAATCTTTCAAATGTGCAACTTTAAATTGTATTAATGAAAGATGAACAGGAGGGAATAGTGCAAGAAGTACCACAACAAAATACGCCTGAAGCCTATAAATCTGGTTTTAATACGACCGCCACCAGTAAAAAAATCGATATACGCGAATACATTGACCATGTTGAAGCGAATACATTGACCATGTTGAAAATGGTATCCCATTACGCATCATTGCAAAAAGAGATGGGGTGCATCCATCTACAGTTTTACGACGTATTCGCAAAATAGAAGCAAAACGTGACGATCCGTTATTAGACGAAATTCTGACACGTATCAGCATAAAATCAAAAACCAATTCCAATAAAAATGAGGTCTGTATGAATACCTATATAACCCCAACAACATGCCAAAATGAAATAACCGAAAAGAAAGATGTAATACGAATACTACGACGGTTATGTGAAAAGAATGCTTTCTTGGTGATGGCCTTATCTTTGCCCAAGGCGGTTGTGATGCGTGGCACTGGTAAATCACAGGTTCGATCTGCGGTTTTATCACGTGAGTTGGGGCAAAGTTTACTGATTAAAGGCTGGATAGAGCGTACAGGTGGTGGAAAATTAAATCGCTATGAGGTTACAAGTGCTGGGCGGGCAAGTTTGAAACGAATGATTTATGAGCAGCTTGAAACCCAAAAAGCGACAGGATTTGCAGAAGCACCTAACGCATTTCAGGAACAACATCGTGAATGGGGTGAACGATATGTAACATCCGAAGGTGATGCGCGTAGTCAAAAGATAAAAGTTAACTTACGCGAAAGTCCGATAAATATGTTGGGCCGCAAAAAAAGGTAAAGATGGTAAACCATTTCTACAAAACGAGCTGTTACATGCAGGTAGAGCGTCTGCGTGAAGACTTTGAATTGGCACAGCTAGGCCCGCGCGTAACCCAGAACTGGGATCGTTTTTTAGTGGGGTCTGATCGTGGTAACTTTGGCTCAAATGAAGGTGGTGGATCATCACAAGCCCAAAACCGATTACACAAAGCTTTGAAAGCACTTGGGCCAAGGCTAGGCGATATTGCTTTGCGGTGTTGTTGTTTTTTAGAAGGAATGGAAGCTGCAGAAAAACGAATGGGCTGGTCAGCCAGGTCAGGTAAAATAGTTCTGCGCATAGCCTTGCAACGTTTACGGATGCACTATGATGAAGCTTATGGCGGTGTCTCTGATCGGATAGGTTAACCGAGTGTTTGGATTATTTGGGAAAAATCTGCAGCTTTTAAGCTAGCACCCCCCACAAGCCCGCCGTCTACATTGGATACGTTTGCAATGTCGGCGGCGTTTTTCGCATTCATAGAGCCGCCATATAAAATGCGAATAGAATTCCCTATGTCATACCCAAAGCGGTTTTCTAGGTATGTACGGATAAAATTATGAACTTCGGCGATTTGATCCAAGGTAGGGGTCAATCCTGTACCAATCGCCCAAATGGGTTCATAGGCAATCACTAGATTTTCGCCTGTAGCCTTATCAGGAATAGACGCTGATAATTGCGCACTTATGACATTAAGTGTTTCAACTGCTTTGCGCTCTGTCAAGCTTTCACCAATGCAGACAATAGCACTTAGCCCTGCATACCATGCAGCCAATGTCGTAGCATGTACATCCGCATCGGTTTCATCATGGTCAGACCTACGTTCAGAGTGACCAAGAATGACGTAAGTAGCACCACAATCTGCAATCATTTGGGCCGAAATATCGCCAGTATGTGCGCCTGCTGCATTACTATGACAGGTTTGCCCACCGACAGTAATATGGTCAGAAATGTCGTTCATATTACGTAGTAAAGTTGCGGGCGGGCAGATGATCACTTCGCAATTTGACACTTTAGCTGTGTCTGATAGTATTTTGATTTCATGCAAGTTTTCTTGCAATCCATTCATCTTCCAGTTGCCTGCGGCCATTTTTCTACGCATCTTTATTACATGCCTTCGAATTTAATTGACTCGCCGCATCCGCATGCCTCAGAAACGTTAGGGTTTTTGAATTTGAAACCAGCTTCCAGCAAAGACACCTCATAATCGATTTCGGTGCCAAACAGAAACATCTGCGCCATGGGTGCAATCATGACTACGGCACCATCTTGTTCAACAACTTCGTCATTGGGGTCTACTGCTTCCACGTAGTCCATGGTGTATTCCATACCAGCACAGCCGCCTTTTTTAACGCCAATACGCAGGCCTTTTGTATTGCCGTCAGCCATTAACTTGGCAATTTGCATCGCAGCTTTATCGGTCATGGTTACAGCAGCTTTTCCAGGAACACCAAACATCACATAAACCCCAGTTCTAGCCGCGCTTCATCGGTCATCATATCCATTCCCCATTGCGGCTCCCATATCAGTTCTACGGATACTGATTGAACACCTGGTAAAGGTGTTACAGCATCTTCGACCCATCCCGGCATTTCACCAGCCACTGGGCAGCCAGGGGCGGTCAGGCTCATTAGAATGCTGACGACGCCATCATTATCAATCTCGATTGTATAGATAAGGCCCAAATCAAAGATGTTCACAGGGATTTCAGGGTCATGAACCGTGCGAATTGCTTCGCATATGGTGTCATATAAAGGATGGTCAGTCGTTGACGGTTTAATCAACGGTGTGCCTTCCATTGGGGCGGTATCTGCGGGCATGAGCGTGTTCTCTCTTGGAATTCCTGACTAAACATATAAGAAATGATTTGGGAAACGTCCAGTAGGATTAAATATGATGAAACGCTTTGAATTTGAATTGCATAATACAGATGGGCTTGCGCGTAGGGGAATCGTGAAAACCCCAAGGGGTGATATTCAAACACCAGCGTTTATGCCAGTGGGCACTGCGGCGACTGTAAAAGCGATGATGCCAGAAAGCGTTGCTGCCACTGGGGCAGAGATTTTATTGGGCAATACCTATCATTTGATGCTGCGCCCGGGGGCTGAAAGGGTTCATAATCTGGGCGGTCTTCACAAGTTTATGAATTGGGACAAACCAATCCTAACCGATTCTGGTGGCTACCAAGTTATGAGCCTGACTGATTTGCGCAAACTGACCGAAGAAGGTGTTAAATTTCGCAGTCATATTGATGGGTCTGAACATAATTTGACACCAGAGCGATCGATGGAAATACAAAAATTGCTTGGGTCGGACATTGTGATGAGTTTCGACGAATGTACGCCTTATCCAGCGACTGAAAAACAGGCGCGTACCAGTATGGAATTGTCGATGCGGTGGGCGCAAAGGTCACGTGATGCGTTTGGCGACAGGCCCGGATATGCACTTTTTGGCATTCAGCAAGGCAGCACATTTAAAGATATGCGCGAAGAAAGTGCACAAGCCTTGCAAGGTATAGAATTTGATGGCTATGCCGTGGGCGGTTTGGCCGTAGGTGAGGGCCAAGATATGATGTTTGAGGTGCTGGATTATGCGCCACAACAACTGCCTATAGATAAGCCACGGTATCTGATGGGTGTGGGAAAGCCTGATGATTTGGTGGGGGCAGTGCAGCGCGGGATTGATATGTTTGATTGCGTTTTGCCCTCGCGTTCAGGGCGTACAGGGCAGGGGTTAACCCGCTTTGGTGCGGTTAACCTACGAAATGCGCGCCACAAGAGTGATCCACGGCCTTTAGACGAAAAATGCACCTGTCCTTGCTGTCAGAAATATTCGCGCGCATATTTGCATCATACGATTAAATGCAATGAAATTATTGGGTCTATGTTGCTAACGTGGCATAACTTACATTATTATCAAGAGCTTATGGCAGGTTTGCGTGGTGCAATCGCATCACAAAATTTGGACGCATTTGTAAAAGGCTTTCATTCACTGCGTATCGAGGGAGATATAGAGCCGATTTAATCTGGTTTGAAACGAAGTGTTTCCTTAACAACCCTTGCACCCAATGCGTAAAACCGCCACAATAAAATTAACTAGATGAGCTATTGAAGTCTTGACTCTTTTACGATCAAGCACACCTATAAGCTTACATAAATTGGAGAAATGCCGCGTTGCTGGGAAAACTGGGGCGCAAAGTTTCTTGCTAAAACAAAGGAATTAATATGTCAGACGCGAGCAGCGTATCTTATCCAGTCTTACCCCTACGTGATATTGTGGTTTTTCCACATATGATTGTACCACTTTTTGTCGGTCGTGAGAAATCAGTCCGCGCGTTAGAGGCGGTAATGGATGACAATAAAGAAATACTATTATCTTCACAAATTGACCCATCAGAAGACGAACCTACTGAAGAAACAATTTACCAAACGGGCGTTTTGGCAAGCGTTTTGCAGTTGCTGAAGTTACCTGATGGTACGGTAAAAGTTTTAGTTGAAGGTTTGCGCAGGGTTCGGATTACCGAGTATATTGATAATCCCGATTATTTCGAAGCAACTTCCGAAATTTTGATCGAAACTGAAAACGACCCTACTGTGATAGAAGCACTTAGCCGCTCGGTTTCTGACGAATTTGAACGCTATGCGAAGATAAATAAATCTATCCCAGAAGAAGCACTATCTTCTGTCGCAAAATCAGATGGTGCGGATAAACTTGCAGATACAGTCGCGGGGCATTTGTCTATCCGTGTAGATCAAAAGCAAGAGCTTCTTGAAACGCTTGATCTGTCTGAACGGTTGGAAAAAATCTTTGGTTTGATGCAAGGCGAAATGTCTGTGCTTAAAGTTGAGAAAAAAATAAAAAGCCGCGTTAAAAACCAGATGGAACGCACCCAGCGTGAATATTATCTGAACGAACAGATGAAAGCTATTCAGCAAGAGCTGGGTGATAGTGATCAAAGTGGCGGCGATGAGCTTACTGAGCTTGAACAAAAAATTGGGAACACCAAGTTTTCAAAAGAAGCTCAAGAAAAAGCTGAAGCCGAGTTGAAAAAACTACGCCAAATGTCGCCAATGTCGGCAGAAGCTACAGTCGTGCGTAATTATCTTGATTGGATGCTGTCTATTCCATGGGGTAAGAAAACACGCGTGAAAAAAGATCTGAACCGCGCCGAGGAAATTCTTGATGCGGATCATTACGGTTTAGAAAAAGTTAAAGAACGTATTATTGAGTATTTGGCAGTGCAAAAACGTTCTGCCAAATTGAAAGGCCCAATTCTGTGTCTTGTCGGGCCTCCAGGCGTTGGTAAAACAAGTTTGGGTCAATCTATGGCACGGGCCACAGGGCGCGAATTTATTCGTATATCTTTGGGTGGCGTGCGTGATGAAAGTGAAATTCGCGGGCATAGACGGACTTATATCGGCTCTATGCCGGGTAAAATCATTCAATCTATGAAAAAAGCTAAAACCACGAACCCTTTGATTTTGCTTGATGAAATCGATAAAATGGGTACGGATATGCGTGGCGATCCAGCCTCTGCTTTATTAGAAGTTTTGGATCCTGAACAAAATGGCACATTTGTAGATCATTATATGGAAGTCGAATATGACTTATCGAACGTCATGTTTGTGACCACATCTAATTCATATAACATTCCTGGCCCCTTGCTTGATCGGATGGAAGTGATTGCGCTTTCTGGTTATACAGAAGACGAAAAACAACAAATTGCCAAACGTCATTTGATGGATAAGCAATTAAAGAATCATGGGTTGCGCAAAGGTGAATTTTCACTGAATGACACGGCCCTGCTAGATATTGTGCGTCTTTACACACGTGAAGCTGGGGTGCGTAACCTTGAACGGGAACTTGCTAAGCTATGCAGAAAAGCCGTAACAAAAATCGTGAAAGGCATGCAAAAAACCGTTGAAATCACATCGGATAACATAGAAGAATTTTTAGGTGTTAAGCGCTTTAAATACGGGTTGGCTGAGGAAGACAATCAAATCGGCGTGGTTACTGGGTTGGCGTACACATCTGTTGGCGGTGAATTACTGTCTATCGAGGCTTTGAAATTACCCGGTAAAGGGCGTATGAAAACCACTGGTAAACTTGGCGATGTGATGAAAGAAAGCATTGATGCTGCATCTTCATATGTACGGTCCATTAGTCCTAAGATTGGGGTAAAGCCCCCTGTCTTTGAAAAAATCGACATTCATGTTCACGTACCAGAAGGTGCTACCCCCAAAGACGGGCCATCCGCAGGTGTTGGTATGGTAACTTCTATCGTATCAGTTTTGACGGGTATTGCAGTACGCAAAGATATTGCAATGACGGGTGAAGTCACACTTAGGGGTCACGTTTTGCCAATCGGCGGGCTAAAAGAAAAGCTTTTGGCGGCGTTACGGGGTGGTGTGAAAACCGTTCTAATCCCGAAAGATAATGAAAAAGACCTACGTGATTTACCTGATAACGTCAAAAACGGACTGGAAATTATCCCTGTAAGTAAGGTGTCTGAAGTTCTTGAACATGCTTTGGTTTCCAAACCTGTACCAATTATTTGGGATGAAGCTGCCGAAGAAGCTGCTGCGGCCAGTTTGGCACGTGAAAAAAGTGATAACAATCCAACGCTTTCCCACTAAATATAGATAAAATTGAATAAACAGCGCTACCTGTAGATAAAGCAGGTGGCGCTGTTTTTAATTTTGCTATAGTATATTGCATATAAACAACGGAGGTTCGGGCGAACAAATGGTTACGACAGCAAAAAAAACAACAGCTACAAAAAAAACAACAACCGCAGCTGCCAAAGCAACAGCGGCTAGTAAAGTAGCCGTTGAAACCGCTACAATTGCGCCAGCAGCGGAAGAAAAAATCATAGATCCAAATATGATTAAGAAAAAAGATATTTACGATCATGTTTCCGTATCCACTGGGTTACGCAAACGCGATGTGCGTGAAGCAGTTGATAGTTTGTTGGAATATTTTCATAAAAGTTTGTCGTCTGGAAAGACGTTGCAGGTCCCGCCATTGGGTAAAATTAAACCAGTAGAGCGTGGTTCTGGCGAAAATGCGAAGGTGCACTATAAACTTACATTGAAGAAAACTGACGATAGTGAAAAAAAAGACGCTTGATGTGAAACTACCTCTTGATGCGGCTGACAACTCTGTCTAAAAGCCGCGTCAGTGGGTGATTAGCTCAGTTGGTAGAGCGCTTCGTTTACACCGAAGATGTCGGGAGTTCGAGCCTCTCATCACCCACCACTTATCCCCCAAAAAACAGGTTTGTTATGAAACTTCCCTTGTTATATTTTTTACGCCACGGTCAAACTGAATGGAATGCATTGGGGCGGTTCCAAGGTCAGTTGAATTCTAATTTAACCGAAACAGGTAAGGGCCATGCGGCTGCGCAAGGGCGCTTGCTGGCACCTATATTTGAACAATCCCCCGACATTGATCTTTATGCCAGCCCTTTGGGGCGCGTGTGTGAAACTTATACCATTGCTTTGTCGGAACACGGGCGTGAACCCGTTTTATGTGATGATCTGAAAGAAATTTCTGTAGGGGATTGGGAAGGCTGCACAAAGCTAGACATAGAAGAAGGCTGGCCCAGTATTTACAATGAAAGCCAAACCTCATTAGATCTATTTCTGGCGGCACCAAAGGGTGAAACCTATGATGATATGTATAACCGCTGTCACCGCTTTTTAAGCAATTTATCAGGGCCAAGCGTGGTGTTTTCACATGGTGTAACCATTCGTTTTTTGCGTAAAATTGCACAAGGGCTTTCATACGAAGAATTAAGTCAGTTGGACAACCAACAAGGCAGTATTTACGTGATTGAAAACGGCCAAGAATCTTTATTGTCTGAATGAACTGCTTTCCACCTGTTTTCATTCTGCGTCATGGACAAACTGAATGGAACTTACAGCCCAGATGTCAGGGACAGCTGAATTCTAACCTTACAGCATTAGGCCGTTCGCAAGCCGTAGATCAGGGCGTGTTGTTGCAAAATGTGTTTTTGCAAAACCCAAATGCAAGGGTTGTTTGCAGCCCACAAGGCAGGGCACGTGAAACCGCAAAAATCGCCCTAGCTAAATTTGATCATCCTGTCAGTTATGATCCGCGGATCGCAGAGCTGGGGGCAGGTGTCTGGTCTGGGCTGCCCCATGTTCAGATAGGTGCAAAATGGCCCTTATTGTTTAATGATGATTTAACGATATTTGAGGCCTCATTAAACGCGGTCGAAGGTGAAGGGTATGAAGCATTACAGACCCGCTGTCAGGACTTCTTGAAAACAGTTACTGGCCCGACAGTTTTATTTACCCACGGTATTACCAGCATGGTATTAAGGGGGTTGATATGCGGATTAAGTTTTGATGAAATTGCGCAATTACAGTTTACCCAAGGCTGTATCTTCGCCCTAGTTGAGGGCAAAGAAACCATACTTACGTTGTAATCTACTGTGTTCCAAAAATGCGGTCACCCGCATCACCCAAACCAGGTACGATATAACCAACCTCGTTTAGTTTTTTATCTAAAGATGCTGTGATGATAGGTACATCTGGGTGGGCCTCTTTCATACGTGCAACGCCTTCAGGGGCGGCGAGCAGGCACAGGAATACTATGTTTTTAGCGCCTGCTTCTTTCAACATATCAATGGCCGCTGCTGATGAATTGCCTGTGGCCAACATCGGGTCAACCGCGATAACCAAACGTTTGTCAATTTCTGACGGAACTTTAAAGTAGTATTTCACCGGCTTTAAAGTTTCCTCATCACGATAAAGCCCTACAAAGCCAACTCGCGCTGACGGGATCAGATCAAGCATACCGTCCAACAACCCGTTACCAGCGCGCAAAATAGATACCAGGGCAAGTTTTTTACCATCCAGTTTTGGCGCATCTATTGTGGTCATAGGTGTTTCAATGGTTTTGGTAGTCATCGGCAAGTCCCGCGTCACCTCATAGGCAAGCAAATGGCTGATTTCGCGCAACAACTGGCGAAACTGATTGGACGGCGTGTTTTTATCACGCATGATGGTCAGTTTGTGTTGGATTAACGGATGATTAACGACAGTTAGGTGATTTTCCATAGCTTTATGTCTTTCTAAATTTGCCTTATTCTTTTCTTATCCGCATGGTGTTTTCAATAGCTAATAAATGATTTATTAACATTGATTGATTGATTTTAAACTCATTTAGCTGCATTCTGTTGGCATTAAGTCTGGAAAAAGGGCGATAATTCTCTTGCCCATGAGAATGCATAAGGAGCCACTTATTATGACTACATATATTAAAACAAAAATAAAACAGTGCGTTATAGCCGCTGCTATTTGTACTTTAAGTACACAAGCTGCATATTCAGCAGGGTTTCTTGATAAGATAAAAATTATTGAGAAAGGTATCTCTACTGTACAAAAAAAACCAAAAGCACAGGCTGATGTAGGCGGCGTTAAAATTGACCTTACAAAATGTAGTGCAAAAACGGGTATCAAAGCCGCTGATGATGCCAGTAAAAAGAAAACTGATGGTAAATGTGGCGATGATAAAAAAGAAACACAAAAAGTTTCTGCACAAAAACTGCAACCCTATGAAGAAGACGAAGGTTCATCAGATAGATAAATTTTACGCCGAAAGGTTAGTTCTAAGCATGCCGGTTTTGCAGTAATGCTTGGGCGGTGACAGATAGTAAAACAAAACTACCGCCGATTATTTCAATGATAGTCATGGCTTCACTTAAGAATACCCATACCCAAACTGGCCCAAGCAAGCTTTCAATAAGTAACAATAGGCTTGCTTCGGCCGCAGGCACATAAGCGGTACCCCATGTCATCAGGGCTATCCCCAATCCTATCGTGAATGCACCCATAAACAGTATCAGATATAAATCGTAGTTCGATACAGTAATGCCAGAGCCGAATATATATGATAAAACCAACCCCGCTACAGCAGATATGACACCTGCCATAAATGTACCGCCCAACGGATCAACTTGGGTATTCTTTCTAGCAAAAACCAGCATGATAGCAAAACTGATAGAGGAAATGATTGCGTATATATTCCCAGTGGTGCGACCAAGCTCAACACCGTCACTAACCATAAGACCAACACCGAACACGGCACCGATCATACAAACCCATGTTATGCGGGCAGGGGTTTCGCCTAAGAAAACCATTGCAAGTAAAGCCGTAAAAAATGGTGTGGTAGTTAATATCAACAACGTAGATGCAACAGAGGTGTTAATCATCGCAAACACATAAAACGTAAATGCAATAGCAAGGCTTACACCCATGTAAAAATCGATCTTGTTGATACTGCGAAGAAATACGAACAAGTTAACTTTACGTTTTAAACAGACAATTAAAGCTACCACCAGTGTAAGTGAAACGGATCTGTACATAAGTATTTGATAGCCATCTGCTGTATCTATTAACCGCATCAGTAATCCGACAAAACTCATGCATGTGCCGCCGATTAGTATCAAAAAGGATGCGTTTCGTTTAGTCATTGAATACCTAAAAATAACTTTTCAGAACCCTAATCAGGCATTTATATACATGTCCACACATAAGGTTGGATGGCTAATTAAAAGGTTCAAATTCCCCTAATCTAGAATTTTACGAAAAATAAATTTTTGTCATACAAACGCGCTTGACGCATCACCCCATAGACCCTAAAAGCCACCTCACACCACGCTTATAGTTTGGTGTAGGAAATGCGCGGTTGTAGCTCAGCTGGTTAGAGTGCCGGCCTGTCACGCCGGAGGTCGCGGGTTCGAGCCCCGTCAACCGCGCCACTTTCCCTTCACTTCAAACACATCAGTTTAATTCGGGAAAGCATAATAGATTTTCCTTTTTTCGGAATTTCCTGTTTGAGCTTGCAAAATCACGCAAGCACACCATGAATGATCCATATAGCGTTCATAAACAGGAAACAGAATGCCGCGTTCAATCGTTTTTACTTTATTTTTTTTGGCAGTATTCCTGCAAGCAGGCGCTTACGGATTGACCTTTATGTTACCAAAGCTTTTCACAGGCTTTGGCGCGAATGAGAAAGATGTAGGCAATATGTTGGCGATTACCACTATTGCTACTCTGATAACCGTCTATTTTTCGGGCCATTTATCTGATCGGTTCGGCAGGGTAGCAACACTGGGCATTGCTTGTTTTTCGATTGCACTGGCATTGTTTTTATATGGGTGGTCAAAATCTGTTGGTATCAGTTTAATCTTTGCTAGCATTTTTCTGGGGTCGGGTTGGGGGTTAACCTATTCATTGGCACCTGTGACATTAACAAGATTGATAAACGCCGATGAACGGGTTCAGTATTTTGCTTTACTCAGCGTATTCGTTATGGCCGGATTTGGCCTGTCACCTGTCATGTCATCGCAAATGCTGGCGGCAGGGTTTTCAGTTGCGGATGCATTTTATATTACCGCCGCTTTATGTGCGGTTAGCGGTTTGTTATTCTTACTTCTTATCAAACCCATACGCGCACATTCGCTTGTATCAGGTGTAGAACCCGGCTCCAGTTTGACGGTGTCTTCGATCAAGCTTATCTTGAAATCCCGCGCACTGACACCTGTCATTATGGTGTGCTTAGGCGCATCTGTATTTGCAGGCATGACCAATTTTCAGACTGTCTTTGCAGAAAACAGGGGCTTGGATTATGCCGCCTACTTTCTGGCCTATACTGTTACAGTTATCGTCTTTCGCGTGGTTCTTAGCCGTTTTAAAGGCGGTAAATCCCCTTACAGAACCATCGCGGTGCTACAATACATCATGTTTGGCAGTGTGGTTTTGTTCATGGTTATCGGTGGTAATCAAATGCTATATATTGCGGTCGCGGTATTGTTCGGGATCGGTTACGGGGTTTCCTACCCTATCTTGGTGGCAATGGCGGCCAATGATGCCGACACTGATTTAGTGCCGCAAACGTTGCAATTATTTGCTCTGACCTACTTTATCGGTGTGTTCGGGTTTCCTCTAATTGCGGGATGGTTGATTGTTGAGGTGGGTACAATGATGCTGCTAGTTGTTGTAACCGTGTTGGCTGTTATTGAGGCCACTATGGCTGCCCGCCGTGCGTTGCAGCGCAAAGTGTAAAATCACAAATCTCCCGCTACCAGTAACGTCAACCATGTGCCAATCATTGCAGGCTTTTCACTGCCTTTAATTTCAACCTGCACCTCGTTTTCAGCCAAATATTGTCCTTCGCGGCGTTTGGTTAGGCCTTTTAGGGTGAATTGCCCACGAATGTCGCTGCCACTAGGGACGGGGCAAAGAAAACGGATGCTTTCCAGCCCATAATTAATGATTAATTCATGCCCATTCAGGCGCGGCACATGATCTTTGTACATCTGGGTTATCAATGACAGGGTTAAAAACCCATGTGCGATGGTACCGCCAAATGGCGTGTCATCTTTCGCACGTTTTGGATCATTGTGAATAAACTGATAGTCGCCGGTGACATCGCAAAACCCGTCGATCATATCTTGGCCAACGGTTATCCAGTCGGAATGGCCGATAACCTGTCCTTGTTGTGCTTCATAGGCGGAAAGTATTAATTTATCTGGCATGGGTTTGTCCTTTGAATTGTCACCGACAATCTGGCATGCATGGTGCTGCGTGCCAATGTGAAATAAGGGTTAAATCACCAGTAAACCGCTTGACTTTAAAGGGGTATTTGACGATAAGCCGCCATCTGAATGACTCTTTTGTTCAGAGCATTGTAATATCGCACCAAAGGGTGCGCGCTGTTCGAGGCGCGGATTATCCGCTAAACATATGAAATCTTTTAAGATTTTGTCGGGCCAAAGAACGCGGATATCAAAGGAAACGCAAATGTTTGCGGTTATGAAAACTGGTGGTAAGCAGTATAAAGTTGCCAGCGGAGACATTCTTCGCATTGAAAAAGTTACTGGCAACGCCGGTGACACAGTTCAATTTAATGAAATTCTAATGGTTGGTGGCGATAAGCCAGTGATCGGTGCGCCTGCGGTAGCGGGTGCGGCTGTACAAGCTGAAATTCTTGAGCAGGGCAAAGGCCCTAAGCTTATCCACTACGTTAAACGTCGTCGTAAGCACTCTTCACAACGTAAAAAAGGTCATCGCCAGCAGATTACTGTTTTGCGCATAACTGATATTCTTGCCAAAGGCGGCGAAAAATCTGGTGTTGCAGCAGCTCTTAACGGTGCAGGCTTTATTCCAAGCGTAGAAGATGCTACGAAGCCAGCAGCAAAGAAAAAAGCGGCTCCTAAAAAAGCAGCAGCGGCTGAAAAACCAGCAGCTAAAAAAGCGGCTCCTAAAATGGAAACCAAAGCTGAAGCGAAACCAGCAGCTAAAAAAGCAGCGCCAAAGAAAAAAGCGCCCGCTAAAAAAGCTGCAGATAAGTAAGGACAAGCGATATGGCACATAAAAAAGCAGGCGGTTCATCCCGCAACGGTCGCGATAGCGCAGGACGTCGTTTAGGCGTTAAAAAGTACGGCGGTGAACTTGTTATCCCTGGTAACATCATTGCACGCCAACGCGGCAATAAGTGGTGGCCGGGTGAAAATGTTGGTCAAGGTAAAGACCATACATTGTTTGCAACAGTTGAAGGCAACGTGAAATTCCACAAGGGTTTCAAAGGCCGTACATTCGTATCCGTTTTGCCGGCAGCCGAGGCTGCAGAATAAGCTGATTTGATTGAGACATAAGTTTTGAATAGGGTCGGCGTGATGCGCCGGCCCTTTTTCATTTTGGGGTAGATATGACTAAGATTGTAACAGAAAGACTGCTGCTGCGAAGTTTGCGTGATAGTGATGCACAAGCAATGGTTAATGCTGCAAATAACTACGACGTTGCGCGCTGGCTTGCGGTCTTGCCTCATCCCTATACTATAAATGACGCAAATGTTTTTATCCTGAAATCTAACAAGAAACCTGTAACTTCTTTTGGTATCTTTCACCGCAATAAATTTGTAGGTGGAATCGGCACTGAAGGTCATACTGGTTTGGGTTTTTGGTTAGCACAAGATGCATGGGGAAACGGTTTTGCAAGCGAAGCTGTAAAAGCGGTGCTTGGCTGGTATTTCAATGAAACAGATGCAGATGAAATTCGTTCGGGGTATATCGTCGGAAATCATGGGTCTGCAAAAATTCAAGAAAAGTTCGGCTTTGAAACTGTCCGTGAAGATGAGGTCGATACGCTTCTGTTGAAAGGGGTTAATCACGTTTATACTGTGCTAACCCGTGAACGGTGGTTGAGCCTATGACCGTCTTTCTATATCGCATAACTAACAAATATTATGAAAGCCTAAGCTTATGAAATTCCTAGATCTGGCAAAAGTCAACTTACGCTCTGGTGCGGGTGGCAATGGCTGCGTTTCGTTCCTGCGCGAGGCGCATAACGAATATGGTGGGCCAGACGGTGGCAATGGCGGCGGCGGCGGCGATGTGTGGGTTGAAACCATCGAAGGGCTGAACACGCTAATTGATTTTAGGTATCAACAACACTTCTTTGCCCAAAACGGGCGACCGGGCATGGGCAAGCAACGCACGGGTAAAACGGGTGATGATATTGTTTTACAAGTACCCGTGGGCACCGAAATTCTGGAAGAAGATCAGGAAACTATAATTGTTGATCTGACAGAAGTTGGGCAACGTTTTTTACTTGCCGAAGGCGGTAATGGCGGCTTTGGTAACCTGCACTTCAAATCGTCACGTAATCAGGCACCACGCCGCGCCAATCCGGGCCAACCAGAAGTCGAACGCGTGGTTTGGTTACGCCTGAAACTGATCGCAGATGCAGGCCTGTTAGGTTTACCTAATGCGGGAAAATCTACGTTTTTGGCTGCAACATCAAATGCACGCCCTAAAATTGCCGATTACCCTTTCACAACATTAGTTCCCAACCTTGGTGTTGTGGGGATTGATGGCACTGAATTTGTGATGGCTGATATTCCAGGTCTTATTGCGGGCGCGCATGAAGGTAAAGGTATTGGTGATCGTTTCTTGGGCCATGTTGAACGCTGTGCGGTTTTACTGCATCTGGTTGATGGCACTTCGGAAACTGCTATCGAAGACTACCACACGATTATCAATGAGTTAACGATGTATGGCGGCGATCTTACCAATCGCCCTAGGATCACTGCATTAAATAAATGTGATGCCATTGATGATGTTGAACAAGCCCAGTTGCACAATGAATTGGAACAGGCTGTTGGGGGTAAAGTGTTTCAAATCTCTGGGGTTGCACATCTTGGTTTAACCGAAGTTTTGCGTGCAATACGCGCGGCCATTGATACCCGTAATAAATTAGAAAACGCGCCTAAAGAAACGCCGGAGGCAAAAGGATGGCGTCCTTAGACACATCTAAGCGCATTGTTATCAAGATCGGGTCCGCTTTACTGGTGGATACGGTAACAGGTGAATTGCGGCTGGATTGGTTAAAAGGGCTGGCACAGGATGTGGATGCGCTAAAAAAAGCCGGTAAAGATGTATTGCTGGTGTCGTCTGGCTCTATCGCATTGGGGCGCAGGGTATTAGATCTGCCAGAAGGTTTATTAACATTAGAGCAAAGTCAGGCCGCTGCAGCTGTTGGGCAAATTCGTTTGGCCCGCGCATATGAGCAAGTTCTAACACCGCTTAATATCAAAACTGCACAAATTTTGCTGACATTGGAAGACAGCACAGATCGCCGCCGCTACCTGAATTCACGCGCAACAATGACAACACTTATGGGTTTTGATGTTGTGCCCATCATCAACGAAAATGATACTGTTGCCACTGACGAAATCCGGTTTGGCGATAATGATCGTCTCGCAGCCCAAGTTGCCGCAATGGCAGGGGCAGATGTGCTTATTCTACTGTCCGACGTAGATGGTTTGTATACGGGCAACCCCAGAGTGGATGCCGATGCTATACACATTGCATTGATAGATAAGATCACACCTGAAATAGAAGCAATGGCAGGCGGCGTAGGCTCTGCTACCTCCAAGGGTGGTATGAAAACTAAAGTGATCGCTGCCAAAACCGCCATGCAGGCGGGTTGCGCTATGGCTATAATGCTGGGTGATGTTGATCGCCCGATAACGGCTTTGATGAACGGGGCGAGGTGTAGTTGGTTTCAGGCAGAAGGTGATCCGCAGGCCGCACGAAAACTATGGATTTCAGCGCTAAAGCCAAAAGGTACGTTGATTGTAGATAAGGGTGCGGCGGATGCATTGCGCCGAGGAAAATCATTATTACCTGCAGGAGTAACCAACGCAAAGGGTGGTTTTATGCGTGGTGATATAGTCTCTATTTGTGACACTGAAGGTACTGAATTGGCCAAAGGTCTGGTAAATTATGATGCGGATGAAGTTGCCGCTATTTCCGGACATAAAACGGCAAAGATTAAAGAAATATTAGGATACCCAGGCCGAGCAAGCTTGGTACATCGAGATAACATGGTGGTGTAAGGATTATGGATATTAAAACGGTTATGACCGAGATGGGTCAAAATGCAAAATTAGCAAGCCAAAAACTCGCCTACGCATCTTCAAATGTAAAACAGCAAGCTTTGATGTTTGCAGCCGATACTGTTTGGGAAAAAAGGGCGGATATTATTTCTGCAAATGAAAAAGATTTGGAATATGGCCACGCCAAAGGCCTTACAAACGCAATGATGGACCGTTTGATGTTGGATGAGGTAAGAATTTTAGGGATTGTTGACGGATTGCGTGCCGTTGCAAAACAAGATGACCCTGTTGGGGTGGTTTTGGCAGAATGGGATCAACCATCGGGCCTGCATATCAAAC
This sequence comes from uncultured Paracoccaceae bacterium, assembly GCA_913061275.1. Taxonomy (GTDB): domain Bacteria; phylum Pseudomonadota; class Alphaproteobacteria; order Rhodobacterales; family Rhodobacteraceae; genus Amylibacter. Next base: position 140,905 of record CAJXSR010000004.1, read on the forward strand.
GTGTTTCCACCCCATTGGGGGTGATCGGGGTGATTTATGAAAGCCGCCCAAATGTAACGGCTGATGCAGGTGCGCTTTGTTTAAAAGCTGGTAATGCGGTTATTTTACGCGGTGGTTCTGAGAGTTTCCATTCGTCTAGTGTTATCCATCAGTGCTTGGTTGACGGATTAAAAGCCGCAGGGCTGCCAGAAACAGCAATTCAACTTGTGCCCACACGTGATCGTGTTGCCGTGGGCGAAATGCTGACGATGACGGATTACATAGATGTGATTGTGCCGCGTGGTGGCAAAGGCTTAGTAGGCCGTGTTCAATCAGATGCACGTGTACCTGTATTTGCCCATCTTGAAGGTATTTGCCATATTTATGTTGATGCCGATGCTGATATGGAAAAAACTAGGCAAGTTATTCTGAACGCTAAAACACGGCGTACCGGCATTTGCGGATCAGCCGAATGTCTGTTGATTGACCACAGCTTTTATCAGGCACATGGGGCGCCGTTTATAACAGATTTGTTGAATGCGGGTGTGGAAGTACGCGGCGATGATATAATATCGCAAATCAAGGGTGTAACAACTGCTGCCAAAAGTGATTGGGGGCAGGAATACTTAGATATGATAATAGCCGCAAAGATTGTGGATGGGGTGTATGGTGCAATTTCGCATATTGCGGAATTTGGCTCTAACCACACGGATTGCATAATGACGGAAAATGATGCGGTTGCAGACAGGTTTTTCCAACGTGTGGACAGTGCCATTCTAATGCGTAACGCATCCACACAATTCGCAGATGGTGGTGAATTTGGCATGGGTGCAGAAATTGGTATTGCCACAGGAAAAATGCACGCACGCGGGCCAGTAGGGGCGGCGCAATTAACCAGCTTTAAGTATATTGTTGTCGGCGATGGCACCACACGGTCATAAAAAAACCCGCCTTTAATAGGGCGGGTAATATTGTTATCCTATTTAGATCGCGTTTAGCGTCCCCAAGTCCGTAACGGGCCGCAATCCATATGAACAAAGTTATTACGTGAATAGCGGCCAACACCACCCCCACGGCAGGCAACAGCGGCACGCGCCATTTGACTAACCGATCTGGAACTTAGGCGTAAATCAGTGGCCATGCCCTTCATGTGGTAGCTGTCTTTTGCAACACGGCGGCTGCGGCGGCGCAACATCGCATTTGTACGTGCAGAGCGATAACCTGATAGCATTTGAAACGGTTCGTTTGTATCCAGCATGTGATGTGTGGCTGCAATAATATCAATTTGTTGACGCTCAATTTTCTTAACTGAATCTTCACGCCAATCGCGCATGAAATAGTTAACTTCGTCTAAAGCAGGTTTAATATACTTGCCTTCAATCCAATAGATTGTGTCAACGCTTTCACCTGTTCTACCAGAACGCAGTGAAACACGACGTATATTACCAGCACCCTTTAAAAAACCAGGGGCTTTTGCGTAAACTGGTGCCGCAGAAATCATTGAAATGCTTGCAAAAGCACCAAGAAGTTTACGGCGCGTTAACGCATTTTCAGTAGTATTTATCATATTTTGCCTGTCCACTTTTTATTCCATTAGCCCATTATCTGAGCTTTTCTTGAAAATCCCTCAATTCCAAGCCTTGTCTATATGCCATAAAGTGATTCGTTTTCCAAGTGTTAAGTTTGCAGCACAAAAAAATATACTGGAATCACTGTAGGTTACGTGTTGTCGCAACGTTATTTATCATGATCCCTCTTTGTTCTTAAAATCTAGTATATATATGATGCATATTGAGCGAATAATTGCCGAAAATTTGATTGGACAGTTCACTCAAAAGGTAGAGAATGGTATGAATTAATCCTCATGAGTTGAGTGTGTTTTTTGGGAGACACTATGTATTTATTAAGCAACAAAATTAAATGTGCCATCATTTGTATGGCTTTGGCAGTGTTCGTGCCAGTCTTTGTAGGGTCTGTTGCTGCGCAAGTTATTGTCGCAGACAAAAACGTTTATAATTCGGTGCAACAGATTGGGAAAAGCGGTAAAGGTATAAAAGCCTTTTACGCCTCTGTTGATTATAAGCCTATTTGGGCTGGCCCAAAAAATAAAAACAGGCGCCGTGCGTTATATTCCGCGTTAAATACATCTGGGGATCATGGCCTGCCTGTTGCACGGTATAAATTATCCGCTCTTAAAAAAGCATTAAATAATGCGCGTAGCGGGGAAAAACTAGGAACAGCTGAAATAATGGCAACTAAAACGTTTTTGCAATATGCGCATGACATTAGTTCTGGTGCTGTTAATCCACGCCGAATTGACAAAGATATTGCTATCAAAAGGCCCCGAAGAAGTGACCATAAGCTTTTAACATCATTGGAAAAAAGCGATGCTACTGCTTTTATGAAGTCCTTGGCACCCAGAACTAAAGAATATCAGCGTTTACTGGTTGAAAAGAAAAAATTGATACGCGAAGTTAGTTCTAGCGCCTCGAATAAAGAAATTCCATCGCGCACCTTGAGGATTGGCATGTCAGGCAAATCGGTGGTTTTGCTTCGTAAACGGTTAAAATCTTTAGGCTATGCCAATCTTGGTAATTCAACCAAGTTTGATGAACAGTTAAAAGCCAGTGTTATCAGTTTTCAAAAAGCAAACGGGTTAAATACGGACGGTGTCGCTGGCTCTGGTACAATCGGGTACTTAAACCAAGGGCCAAAACAGCGACTGATTAAGGTTTTGGTTAATCTAGAACGCGAACGTTGGATGAATTTCCCGCGTGGCAAGCGCCATATTTTTGTTAATCAGGCCTCTTTTACGGTATATGTTAAAGATAATGGTAAAGCCAGTTTTGAAACCCGTGCTGTTATTGGCACGCGTGACAAAGACAGGCGCACACCAGAGTTTTATGATGAGATGACCCATATGGTGATTAACCCCACATGGCATGTTCCAAGTTCTATCGCTGGTAAAGAATACTTGCCTATATTGCGTAAAAATCCTGGTTTTTTTGATAATAAAAATATGGTGATGATTTCCAAAACTGGTGAGAATATACATCCAACCAGTGTTGATTTATCGCAATATAGCGAAAAGAACTTTCCTTTCAGTATTAAACAAAGACCTGACCCCGGAAATGCCTTGGGCCGTGTAAAGTTTATGTTCCCGAATAGGTTCAACATATATTTGCATGATACGCCCAGCAAAAGTTTGTTTCTAAAAGATGTTCGCGCCTTTAGCCATGGATGTGTTCGCTTGCAAAAACCATTAGAATTTGCTTATAAATTACTGGAAAAACAAACCTCTAACCCAATCACGGCATTTTCCGCATTGCTAGAAACGGGCAAAGAACAATATGTAAATCTGGCTAAACCAATTCCTGTATACCTTACATATCGTACTGCATATTTTGGTAATGCATCAAAACCTTCATATTTTCCTGATATTTATGGTCGCGATAAAAAAATATTTAAGGCTTTATCGAATGCAGGTGTTTCCTTGGGTGCTGTTCGAAGTTAAATAGCTTATATGATTAAGTGCTTGGGATGATATAAAGGTCATTCCATTTGGACAGGATATTATATGACCGGCTATACGATTAAGCACATTGCAGATGCCTTGGGCGCGAAAGCCCAAGGGGACTTATCGCTAAAAATAACTACTGTGAATGAGCCCCAGTCGGCATCTTCGTCTGAGTTGGCCTTGGCAATGGATCCAAGTTATGCGGAAGCCTTACAAAAAGGTAATGCAAGGGCTGCAATCATTTGGGATGGTGCCGATTGGGAAGCTTTGGGGCTTAAGGCCGCAATATTCGCCCCGCGTTCACGCTATATACTATCTGGTGTTAGTTATTTATTTGAAAAGAAAGCCCAAATAAATTCGGGAATTCATCCAACTTGTATAATTGACCCAACTGCGAAGATAGGTAAAAATCCGTCGTTTGGCCCATTTGTAGTTATAGGCGCTGATGTTATTATCGGCGACAATGCATGTATTGCGTCACATAGCTCAATAGCTGAAAATTCGGTTATCGGTAAAAATGCTTTCATATACCAAGGCGTACGCATAGGGGCGCGGGTTGAAATTGGGGATGATTTTATTTGCCAGCCAAATGCTGTGATCGGCAGTGATGGGTTTTCATTTGTAACACCAAAACCAGGTGCCATAGAAGAAGCACGTAATACAGGTACCATTGTAAAAGGGACACAAGCAGAGAGTTTTGTGCGTATTAATTCGATGGGGTCAGTAATTATTGGTAACACTGTAGAGGTAGGGGCAAATACGGCGATTGATCGTGGAACCATTTCCAGCACACGCATTGGAAATGGCACAAAGGTGGATAATCTTGTACATATTGGCCATAATGTAATCGTTGGTGAAAACTGTTTATTATGCGGGCAAGTTGGTATCGCAGGCAGCTCAATAATCGGTGATCGTGTGATTTTAGGCGGAAAGTGTGGTGTGGCAGATCATGTTACCATTGGCTCTGATGTGATTGCCGCTGGAAAATCAGGAATTTCCTCAAACGTACCCCCCAAACGGGTTATTATGGGGGACCCAGCTGTAAAAATGGCCACTAGTATTGAGTCTTACAAAGCCGTTAGACGATTACCGCGCTTGGTTGCAAAAGTAGCAGCACTGGAAAAGGTTGTTTTCAAAAACAAAGGAAAAGGCTAATCCTTGCCCAAAGGTATCATAAGGATAGGGCAGGTATGTCTGTTGAAAATAAGATCATTGCAATTATTGCAGAACAGGTTTTTCTTGAACCTGGTGAAGTACCACCTACGGCGACATTAGAAGAGTTGGGGGTGGATTCTATGGCCCTTGTAGAATGTATTTTTGCCATTGAAGAACAGTTTGAGGTTCAGGTGCCATTTAATGCAAATCAACCAAATGCTTCTGGTTTTGATATATCCTCTGTAAAATCTATTGTTGCGGCTGTTGAAGTATTAATACTAGAGCAAAAACAGTGATTTACGGATGAACCGTGTCGTCATTACAGGTCAGGGAACAATTAACGCATTAGGTAAAAACGTTGCCGAAACGTTGACGGCTATGTCAAATTCTACCTGTGGCATTGGCCCGTTGGATTTCCCGAATGTTGATCGTTTATCTGTTCAAATTGGTGGTCAAATACAAAAATATAAAGCGCAAGATTGGTTTGGCCGGCAAGAGCTTAGCCTGTACGATCCTTTTACCCAATACGCCGTCATTGCAGCGAATGAAGCAATTTCCCAAAGTGGTTTGGATTTTTCAGATGAGCTATCCTTAAATACAGGCGTAGTTCTTGGCACTGCAGGTGGCGGGTTGGTGACACAAGATCAAAATTATAGATCCGTTTATGAGGATGGAAAAAACCGAGTACATCCGTTTGTTGTGCCCCGTTTAATGAATAACGCGGCCGCCAGCCATGTTTCGATGATCCACGGGCTGCGTGGCCCAAGTTTTACCGTTGCCAGTGCGTGTGCCTCTTCTAACCATGGGATGGGGCAGGCGTATCATATGATCCGTTCCGGTATGGCAAAAGTGATGGTGACAGGCGGCAGTGAAGCCATGCTGTGTTTTGGTGGAATGAAAGCGTGGGAAGGTCTGCGCGTGATGTCAAAAGACGGATGCAGGCCATTTTGCGCTACACGTAATGGCATGGTGCAAGGTGAAGGTGCCGCAGTGTTTGTTTTTGAAGAGTATGAACATGCAAAAGCGCGCGGCGCGAATATTTTGGCAGAAATGATTGGCTTTGCAATGACATCAGATGCCTCTGACATTGTGATGCCCAGCCGAACGGGTGCTGCAAATACCATTCGCCTAGCCCTAAAGGACGCAAATGTAACTCCAGAAGATGTGGGCTATATCAATGCCCATGGCACTGCTACGGCTGCGAATGACAAAACTGAATGTGCTGCTATCCGTGATGCGCTAGGGGTTGCAGCCGATAAAGTTATGGTATCCTCAACCAAGGCTATGCACGGGCATATAATCGGCGGTACAGGAGGGGTGGAATTGTTGGCAGTGATTGCGGCTGTAAAAGACAATATGATCGCACCTACGATTAATCACGTAAAAACAGACCCTGAATGCAATTTGGATGTGGTGCCAAATGTCGCGCGTCAGAAACGTGTTAAAGTGGCTATTAGCAATGCATTTGCCTTTGGCGGGATGAATGCGGTTTTGGCTATAAAAGCCATATAAAAACCCCGCTAAAAGCGGGGTTTCAAAATGCGTAACGACTATCTACTACCACTATTCTTTATTTAGGGAGTCCCAAGCAGATGTGAAGCCAGTAAGCGACACATTTAGGGGGATAGGGTCATTCGGTAATGCAACAGCAGTGATTGTCATTACCGCCTTGTTACCCTTTTTAAGGTTATCAAGTTCGGGTTTGGTTAAGCCAAACCGTGTGATACATCCTGCTTGCTCACACCAGCTAAAAGGGTAGCGTTTTGTCTGCCCTGCATCAATGCGCATACTTGCCTGTGCTGTTAACAATGTGCCCAAAGGTGTCACAAAGTTAACACCAGCGGCTGCTTGTGCGTTTTTTGCCAATGCAATTATACCAAACTCAGCAACGGGTGAGCCTGTGTCATCTTTAAGAAGTTGATACAAACGGCAATTAGGTTTGATGTCTTTACCTTTGCTTGTGCAAATAATTTTCCAATCACCGTGTTCTTCGGTAACATATTCAGCACCTGGGACATCCTTGGGATCTTGTGCAACTGGAAACGTTTCATCATCTGTGGTTGTTGGTTTCGGCGCCTCTTGCGCTTCAGGTGTTGTTTGCGTTGTGTCTTGGGCAAACCCTTGTGAACTTAAGCTCATGCCTAGTGCTATTAGGCAGGTAAAGAATATCTTTTGCATATAAAATCTCATCCATACGATTCATGTCAGTGCTTAATACTGATCTAAAACGCATTTGTCAGGTTAAAATTGATCTATATATATATTGTAATAATGATCGGCGGGGTTTTGCCATAAAAAAAGACACATCCGATGATGCGCCTTTTTGTGCCTTTTGGCATTCTCCCCATCGGACTGGCCGAAATGTAGTGGAAAGTTATGATTTTAATGCGTACCAGTCAACAGTGAAACTTTAGCAGTTTGCAATATACTGGCTTTTAGAACAGGTCAGTTTACGTGTGTATTTAAGAAACTTGAGTATTCAAAATTTCCACTTCATATAGTATGTTACGAATGTAAATATTTAAGGAAGTGAATTCATGTCTGATATAGATCGTATATTTGTTGGCGGCGGCGGCGAAGGGTATACAACTGCGCAAAACCTGATCTTGAAATATGCTAACAGACATGGGTTAATTGCGGGTGCAACTGGTACAGGTAAAACGGTAACGCTTCAGATTTTAGCAGAAAGTTTTTCTAAAGCGGGTGTTCCTGTTTTCATGTCAGATGTTAAAGGCGATTTATCAGGGATGGCCAAAGCGGGCAGCCCAGACTTTAAGCTGCACGGTGCATTCACCAGCCGCGCGCAAACCATTGAATTTGATGATTATGGCTATGATAGTTTTCCCGTAACATTTTGGGATTTGTTCGGCGATCAAGGCCACCCAGTTCGCACAACAATAACTGAAATGGGGCCATTGTTATTATCGCGTTTATTAGAACTGTCGGATGTTCAAGAAGGGGTTTTGAACATTGCATTCAGGGTCGCGGATGAACAGGGTTTGTTATTGCTTGATTTGAAAGACTTACGGGCAATGCTTGTGTCTTTAGGGGAAAATTCGAAAGAGGTATCTTTGCGCTATGGTAATGTTTCAACTTCTTCCATTGGTGCCATTCAACGCAGCTTATTGGTGCTTGAAAATCAAGGTGCGGCAAACTTCTTTGGGGAACCGGCCCTAAATCTATCAGACATGATTTCTACTACACCCAACGGGCAAGGCCGTATTAACATTCTTGCCGCAGATAAACTGATGCAATCGCCAAGGCTATACGCCACGTTTCTTTTATGGATTTTATCCGAGCTATTTGAAGATTTGCCAGAAATTGGCGACCCAGATAAACCAAAATTCGTGTTTTTCTTTGACGAAGCCCACCTGTTGTTCGATGACGCGCCCAAAGCGCTTATTGATAAGGTTGAACAAGTGGCGCGTCTGATCCGATCCAAAGGTGTTGGGGTTTACTTCGTTACCCAAAGCCCAACAGACGTTCCCAATGATATTTTGGGTCAGTTGGGCAACCGTGTACAACATGCATTGCGTGCCTTTACGCCGCGTGATCGAAAAGCGTTGCTTATGGCCGCGGATACATTCCGGACCAATCCACGGTTTGACACTGCTGATACCATACTTGAGTTGGGTACAGGCGAAGCGCTTGTGTCTACGTTGGAAAAAAAGGGCATGCCCAGCATGGTAGAGCAAACCTTGATACGCCCGCCATCGTCACAGCTTGGCCCACTTACGAAAGAAGAGCGTAATGCTATTGTGAGGAACTCACATCTTGCAGGTCTTTATGAGACTGGAATTGATCGCGATTCAGCATTTGAGGTTTTGACGAAAAGGGCTGAAGAAGCCGCAAAAGAAGCTGCACGTGTTGAGGCGCAAGAAAACGAAATTGAAGAGAAAGAAAAAGAACGTAAATATGCCCGTCGTTATGATGGCGGCACTACACGATCCACACGCAAAAGCACGTCTCGCAGTGATAGTATCGGCAAAACCTTTGCCAAATCATTTGCCCGGCAATTAGGCAGTAAAGCGGGGCAAAAGTTGGTGCGCGGAATTCTGGGCAGTTTGTTTAAAGGGCGTTAAAGCGGGCGCACCTTCAATTTTATAATACGGTTTTGTTCCCGCTGCACAATTTGAAACCTGTAACCATGAAAACTAAACACTTGCCCCGCAATAGGGATCATTTGTGCTTCATGTATTACTAAGCCTGCAACTGTATTGGCCTCATCATCGGGTAAATCCCAATCGTAAGAACGGTTTAAATCCCGAATAGTTGCAGCCCCATCAACCTCAAAGTTACCGCTTGCATCCGCTTGTATGTCGGATGTTTCTTCCTGATCGTGCTCATCCGTAATCTCACCCACGATCTCTTCAAGAATGTCTTCCAAGGTTATCAAACCTTGCAGGGCGCCATATTCATCGACAACCAATGCAAAATGGGAACGACGTCGTAAAAACTGGTGCATCTGATCGTTCAGCGTTGTTGTTTCAGGAACAAAATATGGCTTCATCGCAATGTCCATGATTTTCAACTTAGACATCGCAGTTTGACGGTTATCAGCGTTACGCAAAAGTTTTTCAACGGCACGCAGCAGATCTTTTGAATGTAATACACCAACAATATTTTCTGTATCATCTTTATAAACAGGTATGCGTGTATAGGCAGACTCTAGGCAATTGCGAACAATATCTTGCGGGTCGTCATCTGCATTAATCATCTCAATGTCAGAACGGTGCAACATTATTTCTTCGACTTCACGGTCTTTCAAATCAAGCGCCCCTAACAGACGGTCGCGGTCGTCTTTTTTGAAGTTACCTTCAATATGACCAAGTGAAATAGCCCCTGCTATTTCTTCTTGTGCGGCGTCCATCTCGTCATCAGCCGCCATATTAACCCCAAATGCAGTCAATATAATGCGGACAAAAAATTGAACTGCCGCCACAATCGGTGACAGTAAAATGACAACTATGCGAATGGGTGCGGCCACAAGTATTGCCGCAGACTCTGCCTTGGTTATGGCATAGGTTTTTGGTAATACCTCTGCGAAAATCAGCACTAATAAAGTCATGACCAAAGTGGCATAAGCTACACCATTAACCCCAAAAAGTCGTGTGAACAGGCTGGTCGCAAGGGCTGTTGCTAGGATATTAACAAGATTATTACCCAACAAAACCGACCCGATAAGCCGTTCATTGTTGTCTGTTAAGCTTAGTGCACGTTTTGCACCGCGTGATCCTTGCTCTGCCAACCCATGCAACTTACCACGGCTGGCCGCCGTAAGGGCAGTTTCAGAGCCAGAGAAAAATGCTGACAACACCAAAAGCGCCGCAATACAAGCGGATGTGATCCAGAAATCGGCATCTAAAGCAGTTACAGTCAAGATAATGGTTTCCATTCTTATGGATTTCCTTAATTCTATGCATTGTCTTAGTTATGGGGCTTAGCAAATGTCACATCAAGGGTTGGATAGCGATGAATATCTGTGATTTAGGTAAAATTCAGGGTGATATGTTGTTGTTTGGCGGCATTTATTCCAATTTAGCGGCGTTAAATGCCTTTATTATGGCTGCACAAGAATACTCTATACCGCCTGAAAACTGTATTTGTACAGGTGATATTGTGGCATTTTGCGCCGATGCAGCCGCATGTGTTGACAAAATGTGCGACTTCGCTTGCCCTGTCATAGCGGGTAACTGTGAAGTGCAACTTGCAAACGATGCGCAAGATTGCGGGTGTGGTTATTCTGAAGGATCTGAATGTTCAATACTTTCAGATGGTTGGTATTCGCACGCAATACGCCAAATCAATGATACGCATAAACAGTGGATGTCTAACCTGCCTGACCGCATAACATTCGTTCATAATGCGAAACGTTACGGGGTTGTTCATGGTGCAGCTAGCGATATATCGCGGTTTATTTGGCCTGTTGTCACTGATGAAGTGATTTTATCCGAAATAGCTTTACTGGAAGCCCAAATTGGTAAGGTGGATGTCGTAATTGCAGGTCATACAGGTATTCCAATGAGCCGCAATATTGGCACGAAGTCATGGATAAACACAGGGGCAATAGGGATGCCCAGTAATAACGGTAGATCCTTAACTGGTTATGGATATTTGAATGAAAACAGCATTAAAATCATAGATTTGCCATATGATATTAATGCAAGCGTACAAGCAATGGAGCAAGCAGGTTTAACCCAAGGATATGAAAAAACATTATCTACAGGGTATTGGCCAAGCCAAGATAATTTACCTGTTGAATTACACCGTTAATCTTGTGCTAACGGATGATGTTCCAACACCAATTCTTTCAGTTTTTCATCTAGAACATGGGTGTAAATTTCCGTAGTTGCCACATCGGCATGCCCTAGTAGCATTTGGATCACGCGCAAATCTGCACCGCCTGCTAAAAGATGTGTCGCAAACGCGTGTCGTAGCGTGTGCGGAGTTACTTTATCGGGGTTAATACCAGCGTTTTGGGCATATTCTTTGACGAGGGTGTAAAACCTTATTCTTGTCAGGTGGCCCAGATTTCCATTTGACGCAAATAAAAATTTTGACAGCGGTACACCCTTACTTAGTGCCAATTCCTGTTTTTCATCAAAGCTTTGTAAATATACCGCAGTTGCCATTTTCGCTGGGGCTGACAAAGGCACCATGCGTTCCTTGCCGCCTTTGCCCTTTATAAAAAGCATTTCAGGATCACCACGCACTGCCGCTACAGGAAGGGATACCAGTTCAGAAACACGCATGCCTGTTGCATATAAAAGCTGCATCAAACAGCTGTTTCTATTACGATCAAATTGACTGCGGCCAGTTTGTGTAGCAGCCTCTAACATACGGCTAACTTCATCGTAACTTAATGTATTTGGTAGGCTTTTTGCCGTGCGCGGGCCTTTAATCATCATTGAAGGGTCATCGTCACGCCAACCTTCTTCAAAGGCAAACCTAAATAGTTGACGTACTGCCGATAAACGCCGCGCGCGTGTAGACGATGCCATTCCACGGTATTCCAGTGCTACAATGTAATCCTCTACATTTGATCTGGTTGCTGTGTTAAATTCGCACTTGGATTTTGTCAAAAAACTTTCAAACTCTTGTAAATCACGTGCATAAGCTAGAAGTGTGTTGTCAGACGCATTTTTTTCTGCCTGAATTGCCTCTAAAAACGTTTTTATCCAATGACTTGTCATGCGCCCTTACCGTAAGTTAATAGCTGAATTGCTATCCTTTCTGCTTCTTCTTTAAAGCCACCATATGACAATACTGATAGGGCTATTTCAATATCGCCAATATCTGTTTCTGGCCCGTCTTTTAGAATGGTAAGGGCTGATAAAACTGCCTGACCTAATCGACCATCTTCAATATCTTGATGTAATATTGTTTTTGGCGATAAGCCCGTTAACGCGTTAAAAACAGCTACTTGCAAATTATCTTTTGGGGGAACGGTATAACTTTCCGTCACACAGGATACAATAAATTGCTCGGATTGATTGGTAGACGCAAATAACTGGGCGGTATTTAGTGTGTTTGGATTTAGGGCGGCTAATATAAACCCAATAGATTTGGCCTCAGTCGATAAAGTATGATCTGATAAAGCTTGTGCGAACCATTCTGCCAATACCGATTGTAAGCTCAAAGGTGCCATTAAATTATATGCATCGGTTAATGCCTTTGAAAGTATATCGTCGCTTCCACTGCCTAATGCTTCATTTAAGTTCTGTATCGCCGATACCCTTTCCCAAACCCCACCTGATGCAGACGGAGACCCTTCTAGGTATAAATCCAACAGGGCTATTGGCGATAAGGCCTGCTCTGCTACCAATCTTTCTGATGAAATAATGCGTTGTTTCCATCCTGCTTTGTTTTGTAGGTCCATATGTAAAAAAGCCACAGGCAGGCTTTGGCTTGGGCGCGGTAATGCCAATGCTTCACGCATTACAAATGTAAGGGGCGTTAATTTGCTTGGTATAGGCGGGGTGGTATCACTGTCGAATGCTTCAGGGTCAAGAAACATCCCCAACAAAAGCGCATCTTGGGGTGAAATTTCCCCTAATGCTTTGCCCGTTGACAAGGTAACTGATGCAGCCCCCCAATCACCTGAACGGGCAAGGCAAAAAACGCGCGCATGTAGCGTAGGGGCGAAATTTGGTGTTGAAACCATACGTTTACAAGCGTTATCGGCACGCTGGGTTAAAATGCTTACATCAAACCAGCGGCGGAAAAGCTGCGGGTTGCTAGCGTCTGCTGCTTTTAACAATGCTTCAGCTGGGTCAAGATCACCTGCCGTTAATAGGTTATCTAATCTGGCCAAAAGCAACACGTCATTTGTGTTGCCAAATGCGGGTGGATTGATTTCTGCTAATATTATTCTGCGCCATAAAGCGGTAATCTCAGGTAACTGGCCAGTAGGGGCGTTGCGGATCAAACTGGCTAGTCTTGCAGGGTCGCTATTGCCCCAAAAGTCTGCGGGTATGCCAGAAATTTGTTCAGGAAATAACCCAACCGTATCTTTTTGAACATCTGATAACCGTGTTGTTTCAACTGGTTCAATCACAACACCCGTAAGGTCATTAATGCCATCAGATGCCTGCGGTGTTTCAAGTATGTCTGATAGCCAATCAACAGCAGACAACGGATCGGCATACGTTGGGAACCCAACTGTTATCAAAGTGACTAGCAGGGCCGCTTTGCTATTCATTTATCGTCACTGGTTGCGTTATTTCCATATTCGGAGACGATAAATCCCCTAAATATGCGTACCCGATTAGGACAATCACACATAAAATGATTAAAAAAAGTAAAAATTTAATCAAACGCCCCATCATTTATTCCTATCTGCCCCATAGTGGCCTGTTCGATCTTGTCTTGTATGATAGGGATGTTATCACGAATATAGAAAAAGTCATCCATACGACTGATGTACAGGCAAAACTTTGCCAAAATGTGATGACATAATTAAAACGGGGGCAACGTGCGGTATACATTAAGCAAAACCATCGTCTTTGTTGGCCTTATGGGCGCAGGTAAAACGGCTGTTGGGCGTTTGGTTGCTCAGGAACTTGGTGTTGCTTTTGTGGATTCTGACGAAGAAATTGTAAAAGCTGCTAATATGTCTATCACAGAAATTTTTCAACGCGACGGAGAGGCCTTTTTTCGCCAAAAAGAATCGCAAATACTCGATCGCTTGTTAGATGGCCCGCCGTGCATTTTATCAACGGGTGGTGGCGTTTATATGAAGGAAGAAAACCGCGCATTAATTTCTAAAAAAGGCATGGCATTATGGTTGCGCGTTGATTTAAATTTACTGTGGAAACGTGTTAAGAATAAAAATACAAGGCCGCTTTTGCAAGTAGCAGACCCAAAAGCTAAGCTAACAGAACTTCATACTGAGCGTACACCATATTATGCCAAAGCAGATCTGATCGTGGATTCTGAAATAAATATATCTTTGGATGATATGACTGAAAAATGTATAAATTCATTACTAAACAACCCACTAAGCGGTGTATCTAAGGAAGAATAATGGAACGTGAAGTTGTAAATGTTGATTTAGGTGACCGGTCTTATGATATTCTAATAGGCCCTAATTTAGTGCCAAACGCAGGGGCGTTAATCAAACCGTTTTTAAAACGCAATCATGTTGTTATTATCACCGATGAAAATGTCGCCAGGCTACATTTAGCCACACTGGAAAAAGGTTTAGCAGACCAAGGTATTAGTTCATCCGCGTTAAAGTTACCCGCAGGCGAAACTACAAAATCTTGGGAAATGCTACAAGAAACAACCGAATGGCTGCTATCAGAAAAAGTAGAACGCGATGATATTGTAGTTGCTTTTGGCGGCGGCGTTATCGGCGATTTGGCAGGTTTTGCAGCCGCTATAATGCGAAGGGGTGTTCGATTTGTACAAATTCCAACATCTTTGCTGGCGCAGGTCGATAGTTCGGTTGGTGGGAAAACGGGCATTAACTCACCTCATGGCAAAAATCTGGTAGGGGCTTTTTACCAACCCCAACTGGTTTTGGCCGATGTCGAGGTGTTGGGAACGCTAACATCTCGTGATTTCTTGGCGGGATATGGTGAAGTTATAAAATATGGTATGTTGGGGGATATTAAGTTTTTTACCTGGTTAGAGGAAAATGGCCCTGCTATGGCTGCGGGTGATATGAAAAAACGTATCTATGCCGTGAAACGGTCATGCCAAATGAAAGCCGATATTGTTGCGCGCGATGAAAAAGAACATGGGGACAGGGCTTTGTTAAATCTGGGGCACACATTTTGCCACGCACTTGAGGCAGCAACTGGGTATTCTGATCGTCTATTACACGGTGAAGGTGTGGCCATTGGATGCGCCTTGGCGTTTGAAACTTCTATGCGTTTGGGTTTATGTGCGCAAGAAGCCCCTAGTCGGGTTAGGGCGCACTTAAAAAACATGAAGATGAAGGTTGATCTATCTGATATAGAAGGTAAATTACCTAATGCAGATGCGTTAATTAACTTTATGGCACAAGATAAAAAAGTTCAAGATGGTAAGCTAGCATTCATAATGGCACGCAGTATCGGCGACAGTTATGTGGATCGGGATGTAGATTTGACAGTGGTTAAATCCGTATTAGAAGACGCATTAAGTCTTCGTTAATACGGGTTTAATTTAACCCGAACAGCTGGCGCCACCCAAAACACAGAACTTTGCGCAATGGGGATGGTTTAGTTTAACGTCACCCTCGGCCTGTTCCAGCGTTTCGCCCAACTCAAATTCCGGGCTGTAGGGCAGTAATGTACAGGCTAAAACCGCAAGTTTATCAGCGCCTTTTCGTTTCACAACCATACGAGACGATGAACACATTACATCCGATTTGGGTTTGTTTAAGATACCCCAACAAGCCGTTGTAATTTCAGGAACATCCACTGTTTCATCCATTTCAGGAAACAACATTGTAATTGCTGGGTCCTCAGTATCTATCGTAAAATCATTGGCGTCAAATAAAGCTTTATAGCCAGCTCTGCTTTGGGCATCAGTATCACCCCATACGGTACGGCCAGCAACAGCCATTCGAATGCCGTTATCGCGTAACCATTCCATGCCTATAAGTGTAATGTCATAACTGCCTTTGCCACGTTCTTCATCGTGGTATTCGCGTTTGAAATGATCCAGTGAAATGCGCAAAGTCAACTTCCCACTAAATTCTTCATTCAGGGCCAATAAACCTGCTTTTACAGACTTTCGCATCATCGGACGCATTGCATTGGTTAATACTAGCACCTCAAAACCACGCGTAAGACAGGCACGTATCATATCAATAATATCGGGGTTCATGAACGGTTCACCACCGGTAAAGCCAATTTCGGTAACGGGCCACGCGCGTGATGCAAGCTGATCTAGGTAGCTTACAACCTCATCTGTGGTGATATAAACCAAGGCATCATTTTTGGGTGAGCTTTCAATATAGCAATTTAAACATTCAATATTACACAAAGTTCCAGTGTTAAACCAAAGGGTTGTAGGTTTAATAAGTGGCACAGTCGCGCGGGCTTCACCTTTTGCAGTGATGTCGGGATGTTCAAACTTACCCAAAGGGGTTACGTTTTTAGCATCAAAAGTTTGTTCATTCATTGTTCTGCCTGAATATTAGATTTCTTTGTGGATATACTTTTTAACTGCTGGTGAAAAGCCTTATGAAATTAGCCCACAGAATCGTGATTATTTGCAATGCAACTGTGTTTATCTTGCGAATAGGCCGCGTAATTGTAATAATCCGATAAAATTAAACAAAGGCTGGATTATGGTTGCGCAAACTATCCCCGTAGACGATTTTGACTTGGTTATAATAGGTGGGACGGGCGATCTGGCTAAACGAAAAATCCTACCTAGTCTTTACCGCCGCGTATGTGCCGGTCAAATGCCAGAAAATGCACGCATAATTGCCGCTGCCAGATCAGATTTTTCACAACAGGATTATAAAGATTTTATTCGCCAAGCATTAGAGGATTTTGTTAAATCAAAAAAACGTAACAAAAAGAAGATTGAAACCTTTTTAGAGCGCCTAACCTACATAAAACTTGATGCAACAGGAATTGAGGGTTGGAAAGAGTTATCACAATCATTGCGGGCAGGGGCTGTTCATGCTTTTTATTTTTCGGTAGGCCCCAGCCTGTTTGCCCCTTTGGCCGAAAGGCTAATGAAACACAAAATTACGGACGAAAATACGCGTATTGTTGTCGAAAAACCCTTTGGGCGTGATCTGGCATCGGCACAGAGTTTAAACGCGGTATTGGCGCGGTGTTTTCGAGAGGATCAGATTTTCCGTATTGACCATTATTTGGGTAAGGAAACCGTTCAAAACCTAATGGCATTGCGTTTTGCCAATGCATTATTTGAACCTTTGTGGAACTCACAACATATCGATCATGTGCAAATAACAGTTTCAGAATCGTTAGGGGTAGAGGGGCGCGGGGCCTATTATGATAAATCAGGTGCGATGCGTGATATGATGCAAAATCATCTGATGCAACTATTTTGCCTAACCGCAATGGAGCCACCTGCGGTTTTTGATGCGGCCTCAGTTCGTGATGAAAAACTGAAAGTTATCAAAGCACTAGATCCGATACTTGAAGGTGATATGGTGCGGGGACAATACCGTTCGGATGAAAATGGCGACAGTTATCAAAATGAAAGCGGTAACCCTGCCAGTACCACCGAAAGCTACATTGCGCTAAAGGCAAACCTGTCAAATTGGCGGTGGGTTGGCACACCGTTTTATTTACGCACTGGTAAAAAACTACGCAACCGCATGTCTGAAATCGCCATTGTTTTCAAAGACCCGCCGCATTCGATTTTTGAAGATAGCCAAGACCTAAAAGGTAACGTGTTAACAATTCGCTTACAACCCGATGAAGGCATAAATTTAAGCATGACGATCAAGGAACCTGGGCCGGGCGGGATGCGTCTAACCGAGGTACCCCTTGATATGAGCTTTGCCGATGCTTTGGGCGAAGATGAGGCAGACATGCCTGATGCATATGAGCGACTTATCATGGATGTCATTCGCGGCAATCAGACTTTATTTATGCGTGGCGATGAAGTTGAAGCGGCATGGGCATGGGTTGATCCTATCATTAAGGCGTGGGAAAAATCAGGTGCAAAACCTGCCCAATATGATCCAGGCAGTAACGGCCCTGACGACAGTTTGATGTTGTTACATAAAGATGGTCGTCGCTGGCGGGAGATTACATAATGAGCATATTTCTAGATTACCCAGATTATGAAACTCTTATGATGGGCATTGCTAAAATTGTGGCTAAACAACTGGTTGAAACTTTGGCGCAAAAAGGGACGGCAACACTTGCTGTGCCAGGCGGCACAACACCTGCACCATTTTTAGAACGCTTAAGCCTGATGGAAATGGATTGGAAAAATGTGCGTGTGTTGATGACTGACGAGCGTTTACAACCTGATGACCCGTTTAGGTCGAATTTCCGAATGGTAGAGCATTATTTATCTCAGAACGCGTCATCCAAGGCGCAACTGCTGCCAATGGCATCAATAGAACAGACACCACAAGAAGCATTAGATGCGGGCACTGACCTGTATACGCCATGTTTGCCAATAGATGTTCTGGTATTAGGAATGGGGGCAGACATGCACACAGCATCGCTTTTCCCCGACGCACCAGAACTTGTCGCAGCCCTTTCACCAGACGCACCACCCCTTATGGTGATGAACAGTCCCACCCAACCAGAGGCACGCATAAGTTTGACAGCACCTGTGTTGACTAATGCACAAAACACACATGTTTTAATCTCTGGGCCAGAAAAGCTGGCAGCATATATTGATGCAGAAGAAGGCGATGGGCCAACCATAGAGGCGCCTATCAGATGTGTTTTACAAGGGCCAAACACTGTATTTATTCACCACACGCTTGGCTGATTATCCCGCTACCTAGGCAGCACCAATATGGCTTTCAACCCGCCTAAATCATCACTTTGGAAAAGTTCCAATTTACCACCGTGGCTGCGCGCAATATCTGTTGTAATAGCAAGCCCCAACCCAGATCCGACACCTTTGTTCTGATTGCGTGCACTGTCTAACCTAGAAAATGGTTCGGTTGCAGCTTCGCGTTTGTTTTTTGGAATGCCGGGGCCATCATCTTCGATAATAAATTGTACTTTTGCAGGAGCTATATCGACAGTAAGTTGGGCTGTTTCGCCGTAACGTACTGCATTCCCTAACAGATTTTCTATTGCACGCTGCACGCCTTGTTCACGACATTTCAATGTATCATCCGTGGTGTTATCGCCAATAAAACGTAAATCCACATTATGTCCTGCGCGTTTAAAATTACGTGCAATACGTTTGGATAATGCTTTAATGCCAACAGTTTCGGATTTTTCCTCACTGTCACCACGCGCAAATTCAAGAAACTCGTTTAACATCGCTTCCATTTCTTCAACATCGCGTTTTAGATGTTCAATTTCCTCTGACGGATCAAGCAAACCCAACGATAATTTCATCCGTGTCAAAGGGGTGCGTAAATCGTGACTGACACCCGACAACATCAGCGTGCGTTGTTCTATTTGCCTGATTATGCGTGCCCGCATGGCAAGAAATGAATGGCCTGCACTTCGTACTTCACGCGCACCCCTTGGGGTGAACGGAATGGCCCAACCGCGCCCAAAAGCCTCGGCTGCATCTGATAAGCGTTTGATCGGTTTAATCTGATTGTTTAAAAATAACACCGAAATACCCGTAAAAATTAAACCAGTAATTAACATTGCGACTAATAGCTGGTGTGGATTGGTAGCCGATGCACGGGTTCTGGAAAAAGAAAGCTGTATTGGGCCTTTGTTTGAATTTATCCCAAGGTTTACTAAATCTTTATTTGATCTTAGGTCCACATAGACAAGGCCATTAACGTGGCTCTTCAACGCGCCGCTTACATACCGCCCAGATAAATCAAACCACAGCCATCCGTTATTTTGGTGTGTTATATGATTTTGAAAACCTGCATTCATACTTAAAGGCCGCGCGGCCTTGGCCACAACCAATAGGGCCGTGGCCCTGTCTGGTGATTGATTGGCAAGGGATACAAGATAATTAACCTCTAGGGCTACATTCCCTGACATTTGTTCTGACACATCCCGAAAAAGCCGTTCCGCAAAATAAGTTGCCACAACGATTTGTATCACAATGATCGGCACCGCAAGAATAAGCATGGCACGGCCAAATAAACTGCGTGGTAGTTTCGATTTTATCCAAGCCCGTATCATAGGGATTAGGGATATTCCGATGATAGGTTCGACGCAAGGGAAAGAAATGATACATTTATTTTTACTGCAAGGCAAAATCCCTATAGACGCATTAATATCGCTTTGCTATACGCAGCCTCGCAGCGCATGTTGCAATGGTATTCCGACGTAGCTCAGCGGTAGAGCAGTTGACTGTTAATCAATTGGTCGTAGGTTCGATCCCTACCGTCGGAGCCAATACCTCCCCCTTTTATAATAATGCCTAAGCCCACTGGGCTTTCGCATCATTTTGCGCACCACTTTTGCACCATTTAGGTCGCAATCCAACTCTAGATCGTCATAGTTAGACAAACTACCTAGAATCATTTGGTTCCATAATTGTTAGAGAAAAAGAGGTTGGCAAATGGTGACTAAAAAACTGCCCAAATATGTCTTTCAACGTAAGTGGGGCTCGTACCAATACAAACGCAACGTACCCAACAGGCTTAAGACGCTTATAGGGAAGGCCAACCTCTATCGTTTTCTTGGTAAATCGTATGATGAAATGATTGTTTCCCTCCCTGTTGTTCACAAGGAGATAGAGGCACAGTTTAGTAAGCTGGATGGGGAAACGGTCAGGGGTCGTACGCTTGCTTTGGTTGAAGCAAACTATGGTAAACGGGCGGCTCAGATGCTCGACGCAGGTGATGTCGATGAACATTTGGACATGGCGCTGTGGGGCTTAGGGCATAAGTTAGAGTATGATGAGCAGGTTGATCCGATGGTTGTTGGTCATCTCATTGGTGGAAGCCTGCCAGTAACGGCCTTTTCGTTGACCAAGGCAATCGAGTTGTATGGTGACTACAAGGATGCAGGCGACAACAAAAAATTATCCAACCAACTTGCTAAGCTCACAAAGGATTTGCGGTTGTCTATTGGTGACTACAAGGTAGACGAAGTCCCAATGAACTCCCTGACACGTCGCGACGCGATCAACTACAGGGACTACCTGCTTGAGCGAGTGGCCCCAAATAGCGTCACGCGTTACATCAACGTTGTGCGTGCGGTTATAAATCATGCAATTAATGAACGGGGCTTCAAAATGGACAACCCCTTTCAGAACCTACGCGTAAAGGGGGCTGGACATGTAAAGAACGCCAGACTTCCTCTGACAGACATAGAGACACAGACAGCAGCAACAGTCTTCCTGGATGATCCAACCTTCCATGCTATTTACACAGTACTTACAGATACAGGCTGTAGGCTCTCTGAAATAACTGGCCTACAGGTTAGCGATGTTAACCTTCAGGAGCAGTTTGTAGAGATACGCGAGAACTGCTTTCGAAGAATTAAAACCAACAGTAGTGCCAGAAAGATTCCTCTATCACAGAGGGCCCTAGAGTGCCTGCAGGGGCATCGTATTGGTAAGTCTGATGACGAGGCTATCTTCACACGTTACGCAAGAGAAGGGGGTGCAGGTTCTGCTTCTGCGGCCATGCTCAAGCGGCTCAGGAAGGTCATTGATGACCCAAAGAAGACACTTCACAGTTTACGACACAGGAAAAAAGACCAACTCAGGAGTGTCAGCTGTCCCGAAGAAATTTCTAAAGTTCTGTTTGGTCACAGTAACCAAGAAGCCGCTTCTAGGAATGGGAGAGGGTACTCTGTCGAAGTTCTGCGTGATTGGATAGCCAAGACTTGGTGAGCTTGCAAAAATTGGAACATTAGGCAGCTTATCGTATGCCAGTAAGTGGGGGGCAAAGCTGCCGTTCGAATGCTCCCGCGCTACTTCTGCTTACGGCCTATTCTGTTGAAAAACTCCGTTTTCTAGCAAAACCTGAAAATATTTACCCACACAGCTCAATTGAATATTTTTTGCGAGGGGTTCGGCTAAAATGTGCTTCAAGCGCTGTTGCGGTTCCTTCGAACCTTTCGCGACAATCCTCACTTACTTTTGGCAAAGGTGTGCTTTTAACAGAAATTCTCAAAATCCAAATATTAGAGTTTTTCAACAGAATAGGCCCAAACCTGCCTTTCGAGTGCAGTTAAATTGCAAGGTTGTAATTTCCCGAAAGCAGACATTGCTCAACAATCGTGTGTCTGTATTGCCTCAACTTCTGCTAAGCGGACCTTCCTGCCGTTCGCTACTTCCGATCTAATGTCCGCTAAACGAGGCTCATCAACTGGTTTCGGAGCTATTGCCAAAACGTGATAACTTACCTAACCTCGCTTCAATACTCTCCAACACGCTAGGTATCGGACAGAAAAGAGGCGATTGATGATTCCCGCAGTTATGTCAGGTGTCTATCTGACCCGCCATGGTGGTTCTGATGCGTTGGAATGGAGGGACGATATCCCGGTGCCAGAACCCGCTGCCGGGCAGCTCCTGGTCAGGGTGTTGGCGGCTGGAGTAAACAACACTGATATCAACACCCGCGTCGGTTGGTATTCCTCTGATGTATCCGACGCCACCGAAGATGTCGGCGAGGACGCTGATATCGAGGCAGGCGGCTGGGGCGGCGCCCTCAAGTTTCCCCGCATTCAAGGCGGAGACATTTGTGGTGCCGTTATTGCTGTGGGCGACGGCGTCAATTCTGTAAAGATTGGCGCGCGGGTGACCAGCCAGATCAACATTCCCAGGCCTACGCCTGAAAATCCCTTTTCCTACGTTGCGCTCGGATCAGAATTGGATGGCGCCTTCGCCCAATATTGCCTATTGCAGGAAAACGAGATTTTTGACGTGAGCGCGTCACCGCTTTCCAACGAAGAAATCGCTGCCATCCCGTGTGGCTTTGGTACCGCCTACAATTTGCTGAACCGGTCTGGAGTTTCCAAGGGACAGAATGTCCTGATTACTGGGGCGTCAGGCGTCGTGGGGCTGGCAGCAGTGCAACTCGCCTCGCAGTTCGGCGCTCAGGTCACCGGTATTGCCGCTGATGAAAAGGCGAAAGCCGTTCGCCAGGCCGGTGCCAAAGATGTCCTGCCGCGTTCTGCGACACTCCCAACACAACAGTTTGACATCGTCATTGATGTCGTGGCCGGTAAAGTTTGGCCAGATCTGATCCGGGCCTTGAAGCCAGGGGGGCATTACGCAGTGTCTGGTGCAATCGCCGGTCCTATTGTTGAGGCGGATTTGCGGGAAATTTATCTGACCGACATCACCATTCACGGTTGTTCATTCATGTCGCGCGATGTTTTTTCGGGCTTGATGAACTTGATAATTGAAGGGCGGGTGAAGCCGACTATCGCCAGAACATACCCTTTGCGCGACATTGCCCAGGCTCAGGCGGATTTTCAGTTGAAAAATAGCGCTGGCAAGCTGATCCTCTTACCATAAAGCAAGTTTGTTGCTGAAAGCAACTGGAAGTGGCAATATATTGTGGGCGCATCCGCCAAGATTGGACCGGAGAGGGCTGTTTGCACTAGGATGAAACAGCCACATTTTTTGGACTTCCGCAAAAAAATGCCTCGAGGTTTTCGATAGCAATGTCGACCATCGCGGCAACAGCCTCGGGTGTGTTGTAGGCAACGTGTGGCGTCAAGACAACACTATCGAGTTTTGTAAGAGGATGTCCTTGTGGCAAGGGTTCCTCGTCAAATACGTCGAGGCCCGCAGCCGCGATGTGCCCGGAAGCGAGCAACTCGATCATCGCGGCTTCGTCCAGGATTTGGGATCGCGCGGTATTCACGATCACGACGCCCGGTTTCGTCGTGCGTAGTCTCGCAGCATCAATCAAGCTATCGGTTTCCGGTGACAAGAGCAGATGAAGTGACAGCACGTCGCTCTCAGCGAGTAGATCATCCAGATTGCGAAATTCGATGCCAAGTCGGGTAGCGTCTTCTGAATTTGGATTGCGAGTCCATGCAATGACTTGCATCCCTAAAGCCTTGGCAAGCGGCACTACCGCCCGCGCGATACGACCAAAGCCAATCAGTCCCAGTGTCTTACCTCTTAGATCAAACCCCTGAATCTCAACATTGAACAAACCCTCACGCATATCCCGGTCCAGACGAGCGATGTTTCGAGATGCAGCCAGCATAAGGGCAAGGGTATGTTCAGCGATTGTGTCTGCTGCAGATAATGTGTGGGTTACTGTGACACCCAAGCGCGTTGCTTCGTTGATATCAACCACCGAGGCTGCTCCGAGGCCGATAAAAGACATGCAATCAAGATCAACAGCCGCCTCAAGAACCTCGTTAGTCAAACCCCATCCAGAAATAATGGCATCCGCGCCGCTTATACGCTTGATGTATTCCTCGCTCGAGGGTGGGCCACCATAATATGCGGTGAATTTACCTAACCTCTCTAGCCGCCTGAGCCGTTCACCCGTGAAAAGTGGCGCCAGGTTATCCTCTGCATCAGGATAAACAATGAGACGAGTTTTCGGCATTGTACTCCATTCTGTTTCCGTCCAAAGCCCACGATATGACATTGTAGGGTCTCTGTTGATCGACGCCAATTCAAAGATAGTCTTCGAAACACATTGTAGGAAACAGTTGAAGGCAATGCAATGGGCCGTAATGGACCTTATCAGCCTTCGCATCAGCGCAAGGCTCGTTTTATTGTCTTTTTCTAGGAATGCGGACAAATGTCAGAAGAGCGAGAAGCAGACGTTCGCCGCAGCACAGAGAGTTGGTAGAAGTGGGCTCTTTGCGGCCATTGCCAGTAAGTTTTCCTCAATTGGTGGTCGAATAACTGCTTTTCGAAAATTGGGTCTAAAAGTTTGCACCTACTGCGAACGACCGCTTCCCGCCCTTTCTGACTAAGCCTGCTTCCGGCCCATTGCTGCCTTTCACCGGTCGATCTAATGCTGCGGCGCAGCTTCCCCAGACCGGCCATTCGTCCGTTGCGAAGCATTTTTACTGGCTGGAGGTCAGCAAAGCGGGCATTGATGATTGGAGCTAGTAATTATCTTAGGTTCGGCTGCTTTGCGGACTTTATAGCCAATATTACAACCACTGTATTAACCAGAGATCTCTAAATACCCATCAGATTCTAAAACAAACCCGTAGCGCTGCTTTGGTTGAGTAGCGCCAACTTGTGTGGCGTAGAAGTTCGCGCAATTTGGGTAATTGAGTTCAGTTCGAGTTTATCTGGAAATACCTGCCAGACACATATGGCAGCACCAATTTATTAGCTTATCATGATGATTAACGGTGATGATAACATGCAACTTGCACTCTACCTGTCTGTTCCAGATTAGGTGCAGTTGCTCTGCATTTATCGTCGGCAAACTGGCATCTAGGGCTGAAATAGCAGCCATCAGGTGGGTTCATCGGTGACGGCAACTCTCCCGACAACATAATACGCTCTTTCTTGTTACCTGGGTCTGCAATTGGTGTGGCGGAAAGCAAAGCTTCAGTATATGGGTGCCTTGGCTTGTTGAAAACAACTTCAGCAGGCCCTGCTTCAATCACTTTGCCCAAATACATCACCATCACATCATCCGCGATATGTTTAACCACAGATAAGTCGTGGCTGATGAATAGATACGCCAGACCAAGGTCTGATTGCAATTCGGCCAGAATATTCAATACCTGCGCTTGAATAGACAAATCAAGCG
>CAJXSR010000005.1 GCA_913061275.1 uncultured Paracoccaceae bacterium
CAGAGCCTCCACTAATTTATAAGCTCATGTGTTCCAATTTATCTGACGACGGACAATCTAGTCACTTTGCGTTGCGGCTCTTTAGGGCAACAGCGTGGTTTCAATGCACAGCCATCACAACCTGGCTTACGGGCGCGGTAGCGTATTGTTTCATCTTTGTTCGCACCCGTTCTCGGCGTTTTATATGCACGTCGATATTGCTTGAGTTCTTTGCCGCTTGGACAGATGTAGAGATCGTTTTCGGCATCAAAGGTAAAGTCGGCCCGCTCAAAGGTGCCATCTTTGCGACCAGACTTATCTATGACGGGAATATGCGGTGCAATCCCGCGTTTCTCAACTAGCCAATCCAACATCGGACCCGAACCATAAGCTGTGTCTGCAATGAGGCGTTCAGGCATAAGATCATGTACCTTTTGCACGCGATCAATCATCGTTCTAACCGCGCCAACCTCAGCTTGGCGAATAGAGCGTGTGGCCTCCACATCCATGATCACCGCATTATCTGTATCGATTAGATAGTTCGTTGAATACGCAAAATATGCAGGGCCACCGCGAGCGCCAGTCCATTGGGACGCTGGATCTGAATGTGAGATAAACTTAGGCGTAACGGGACTGGCTGCGCCAAAAGCTGCGTCATCCAGTGTTTCTAAATACTCTCGAACGGCGCGTGGTGCTTCTTTCGGATCAATGATCTCTGGGTTCCAATCTGCCTTCGGTGTTGATTGCTGACGGTTCGCATCAGCGGCAATAATACTCGCATCCGCCGCGTAACGTTGACCACTTGCCAGCCCTGTTTCGATACATTGTGCGACGACAGTCTCGAACACATGCCGCAATATATCACTGTCACGAAAGCGGCCGTGACGGTTCTTTGAAAAAGTAGAGTGGTCAGGGATTGGATCGTTTAGATCAAGTTTGCAAAACCAACGATAAGCAAGATTTAAATGAACCTCATCACACAACCGCCGTTCAGATCGAATGCCCATAATATAACCTACCAGCAACATACGCATCATCAGTTCTGGATCAATCGATGGTCGGCCTGTTGAGCTGTAAAACTCTGTCAGATGTTTGCGAACGCCAGACAAATCAATGACACCGTCAATTGCGCGTAGGATGTGATCGGACGGAACATGATCTTCAATTGAAAAGTCATAAAATAACGCGCTCTGTGCTTCTTGCTTTGGCCCCATCATCGTTAGTAATCTCCCGTATCAATAAGGAAATTGAATCAGCCCAACACACTTAAATCAAGTAGAGTTTTTCAACAGAATAAGCCCAAAGTGACAACACTATGTAAGTAGATAACGTTGGTAAAAGCCCAGCTAAACTGTTTATAGCTTTATACGTGGGAAGCCAAATTTGGGCCCAGATCATGAGCATTGTTTTCGGCTTATGTGAAGTAGTTTGAGTGAATTATTTTAATATTACTCATCGGAAATTACCGTAAGAATAGCCTAAGTTTTGTCCAAGTACCGTCATCATAATACCCAATTTTACTGCTGTAATCACTTACAGAATGGCATCTTGAAGATAGGTAAAAAATTTAAGCCATTCTTAATTATGGTGATTATTTTGGCAATTTTGACATTTTCTGGGAATAACGTTGCATTCTTTGATGGAATTAATGACAGCGGTAGTGACGTATCTATTGATGCGACCTTTGCCTTTTTATCCACCGACATTATTACAGTGACCATTCCAGACGGTGATATCCAAGCAAATGGTGAATTTGACTACAGTGAGGTTTATATCACCCGTTTCGCGGTGGAACGCGCGGGTGTAGAGTATGTATTCAACGTAGGCAGCGGAGTTAAGATCAAAGAGTCTGGTGCTTCAGATTCGTCATCTTCTGGAGCCAAGGAACAGGGTGATGACTTTTTCACGACTACTGATAGTATTGGACCACCTTCTTCAGGCCCATTTTCTGGCTTATCTTCAGGGACAGTTGCATTTGCAGCGAATAACACTTTCACATCCAATTCAACTACAACGATGGTTCATGTTGAGAACTTGGATTTAAACAACGATGGCGATTCAAATGACACTGTACCGTTAGAGGCTGGTAACGGTAATTTTAACGTCAATTCAATTGTTTGCTTTACATCTGGAACCCTGATCACAACCCAGTCTGGCGAGGTAGCAATAGAAAAACTTTCTGCGGGCGATATGGTGTTGACGATGGACCATGGTTATCAACCAATCCGCTGGATTGGATCAAGTAAACGCATAGCAATGGGCGACTTGGCTCCCATATTGATACGCAAAGATACTCTGGGCAATACCCGCGATTTACGTGTGTCGCCACAACACCGAATGTTGATACAAGGCAGCAATGCCGAATTGTTGTTTGGAGAAGCACAAGTGCTTGTAGCTGCCAAAAGTCTAATCAATGATAATTCTATTATACGTGTCGAAGGCGGCACTGTTGAATACTTCCACATGATGTTTTATGCCCATGAAATTATCTTCGCGGAAGGTGCCCTTACAGAAAGTTTTTATCCAGCACAGCAAGGTTGGGCAGCCATGGATCAAGCCGCCCGCGATGAAATTTTGGAGTTGTTTCCACAATTCGCAGATAGCGAATTTGACAGTCATGGCCCTATGGCCCGCCAAGGTTTAAAACATAATGAAGGTGTCTTGCTAGGGGAGTTAATGTTCGTGTGATCTATATGCGACCTTATCCATGAAGTTACATCGTCATGACGGTGGAATGACCCATAGAAATTGCAGCCTACGTTCGTTGCATGAATACTATTGGGTCGCCTTGCTGTAAACGGCAGCTTTGTCCGCATAGAAGACTTTAATGGACTAACAATGAATGGCCAGTCCCCGCCCGTCTAAGATATTAATTTAATATCTTCGAATACACCATGAACATGCTTCATTAATGCGCTTGTTCTATAGGTTCGTGAATCTGCATTCTTTACACCATATAATGCAACTCTTCTTGCAGCGGCTTCGCCTTTCGAAGTTTCGTTAGACTTTTTCAGCGAAGTTGTTCTTTGAAACTTCACTGTATTTCTTTCAATCTTTCCAGCTATTCGATAAAATTTAGAACGTAATTTAGATATGTCTGGTACAGTATAGAGGTTTGCGAGCATATGGATATGTGGTTCGCAAGGATTTCCATTTTTGTCTTGTTGTTCAATCGAGAACATAAAAATAGCATCTTTTCCGATTGCTAACTTTGCGGCCGTTGCTACTGCTCTTTTTATCTTTTTGATTGAGCCATTTGTTAACAATCCACTACTTGGGTCGATTGAAGTGTGCCCACTTGCAATTGATCCAATAGTAATATGATACGAATGAAACAACTTACTTTTATTATATGGCATTTTCTTTCGTGCTTCATCCCCAAGTGCTGACAGGGCTCTCGCTGTCACGGTATATTGGTCTTGAGGTGTAAGAGACTTAAAGCGAGCTTTAGGTGTAACCTTTTTGATCCGTCTTTGATGCCTCTGATCTAGGCTTCTAGCTGTGGTATTCATTGGGATAGTGCCTTTGTAGTTAGTGAAGTGTGTAATATAACTAGGGGTAGTACACCACCCCGTTGAGGCAAAACCGTTGAAATAACTTAAACCGCTGAAACTTATCATATATTTTGACTAATACTACGAATTATTGGCTTAATAGCCACATATGTATTCGTTACGAAAGGCATTTTATATTCCCAAGGAATAACCCTTGGCGGCATGTGTATAAACACCCTACGAAGGTAAGGAGATTATACACGAGAGGGTTTCAATGAAATATATTAGCTATCTTAGAGTTTCGACTGACAAGCAGGGTAAAAGCGGTCTTGGCTTGGAAGCCCAGCGCAATTCAGTTTTGGATTACGTTGGTGCCAGAGGCAAAATTGTTGCCGAATATGTTGAAATTGAAAGTGGCAAAAGAAGTGATCGAACCGAACTAAGTTCTGCGCTGAAGCAAGCTAAAGAGTGCGGTGCAATATTGATCATTGCAAAGTTAGATCGCTTAGCTCGTAATGTTGCGTTTATCGCAAACCTATTGGAAAGCAATGTAGAGGTTGTAGCCGCAGATATGCCTGAGGCAAATAGGTTTATGTTTCACATTATGGCAGCAGTTTCTGAGCAGGAAGGTAAGGCTATCTCAGAGCGCACCAGAGCCGCACTGAAGGCCGCAAAGGCACGTGGTGTTAAGTTGGGTTGGGCAAACCCTAAGCGCCGCTCTGAGCAGCTTTTAGCGTCTCTGAAGGGTGCGAAGGCAAATATTACTAAGTCGAATACATATGCCACAAAACTCTTACCAATAGTAATGAATTTGAAGGGAAAGCAGATGACATTAAGGGGAATTGCAGATCATCTCAATTCAACGGGGGTACCTACTGCACGTGGTGCGAAATGGCACCCAACTACTGTAAAAAACCTGCTGGCACATTGTGAAACTCTAACAGACATTTGTTGCGATTAAAAAAGTGTTTTGTATTACCCCTAATATTGTCACTCTATATCAAAGAACCCCAAATGCGGCTTGTTGATACCATACTTCACAGTACCAGAGCCAAACTGTCCAGTCCCTTCATCCGGGGTTTCACCGTAATTTATTCATCTCTCGGTGCCTAAAAATCCACCAGATTGCCGCGACCATAAGCTGGCGTAAACACCATCCTTGGCCAACAGCTCATCATGTGTGCCGTCTTCTACAACACGCCCTAAATCAAGCACGACAATACGATCCATTTGTGCAATCGTTGATAAGCGATGTGCAATTGCAATTACGGTTTTACCATCCATCAACCCGTATAGGGTTTTCTGGATTGCTGCTTCAACCTCACTGTCTAACGCAGATGTTGCCTCATCCAATATCAAGATTGGTGCGTCTTTTAATATTACCCGTGCAATCGCTATCCTCTGGCGTTGGCCACCTGATAATTTCACACCACGCTCCCCAACTTGCGCATCATAGCTACGTCGCCCTTCAGGATCTTCTAGATCCAATATAAAGTCATGCGCTTCGGCCCGCATTGCCGCAGCTAACATCTGTTCGTCTGAAGAATTTGGGCTGCCATAAAGAATATTTGCCCGCACCGATCTGTGTAAAAGTGAACTGTCTTGCGTCACCATGCCAATCTGCTGTCGCAAACTGTTTTGGGTCACATCGGCAACTGATTGCCCATCAATCAGGATACGACCATTTTCAACGTCCCGAAACCGCAACAGAAGATTAACAAGGCTTGATTTTCCTGCACCAGAGCGCCCAATCAATCCGACACGTTGACCGCTTGGGATCGTTAGATTTACACGATCTAGCCCGCCTTGGTCTTTGCCGTAATGATGTGTTAAATTTTCAAACTGAATTTCAGCATTTTTTATTTCAAGCGGCAGTGCCCCGTCCTTATCCACAACTTCTTGTGGTTTCGCAATTGAACGCAATCCTTCCCGAATTACACCCGCATGTTCAAACAGCCGAATAGTGACCCACATAATCCAGCCACTCATCCCGTTTAGCCGCAATGTCAGTGCGGATGCTGCCGCCACTTCGCCTACAGTGACACTGCCGTTTGACCATAACCAGATCGCGGGCCCTACGACACCAATAATCAGCAAACTATTAAGGCTGTTCAGTCCAAACGACATTTCTGTCATCAATCTTAAAAACCGCTGAAACCGTAACCGCAGCCTACGCATTGCTGACAAAGCATATACTTCTTCACTTGTGCTGTGCGCAAATAATTTCACCGTTTCTATATTAGAATAGGCGTCCACAACACGCCCTGTAACAAGTGATCGAGCGTCCGACCA
Source organism: uncultured Paracoccaceae bacterium (assembly GCA_913061275.1). GTDB lineage: Bacteria > Pseudomonadota > Alphaproteobacteria > Rhodobacterales > Rhodobacteraceae > Amylibacter. The sequence goes on from CAJXSR010000005.1 coordinate 5,766, forward strand.
TTTTTCTGATGCAACAGCTACCCTGACAGCTATTTTACGCACATATAGCACATAGAGCATCAACCAGATGGCCAATGGCAAACCCAGTCTATAATCAATTTGGCTTAGGATCAGAATGGCACCAACCACATACGTCGCCGCATACCAAATACCTTCAAATGCCATGTAAACACTGTCTTCAACAGCAGGGCCCATTTGCATAACGCGGTTTGACAGGCGCCCCGCAAAATCATTTTGGAAAAACCCAACCGATTGCCCCAACATATGCTTATGCGCCTGCCATCTGACTTGTTCTTGCATATTCCCGGCAAGTGTTTGTTCTAAGAAAAAGTGGTTCAATGTAAAAACCAACGGCCGCAACAATATTATAAATACCACCGCCAAACCTAACTCAACCGAATGGTCTTGCCAGAAGGTTGTTGGCCCTGATTGCCCCATCAAATCAATGATGCGTCCAGAATAAAAAATAAGTCCGCTTTCCATTATTGCCGTAAGAAAGCCCATAAAGGCGATCCAAGGCAACCAACGACGAAATGGCATCATCTGCGTTTTTAGATAGGCCCATAGGTCAACAGGTGGGGTCTGTGTCGGAAATTTTGCAAATGGGTTGATAAGATTTTCGAATAACCGAAACATGTGTGCCCTCCTTAGGGCCTAAAAAGAAATGTAATGATAAAGTTGCTGACTATTTGTCAGCTATTCAGCGCGTATATTTGATCCTGAAATTTACCATTCGACATTCCTCCAGCATGAGTCGTGCTTATGATTAACTTATTTCTAAAGCTTTGTCAGCAATTACAAAGTTCAACTATCCTCTTCGCTAAAGGGCCGATGCTCTGTCTAGCGTTCTTCAAGGCTCTCAAGATAGAGAGCCAAGGATTAAGGCAAGAACAGCTAAATGAGGTGGGCAGTATGATAAATAAGGATGTGGGCTGGGGTGTGAGCGGCGGCTACCGTGTTGTGACGCCGCTTACTAGTCTATTTTAGTTTAAAGAGGCAACGCCTAATGGAACACCAGCAACTTCACACCAGATGTAAACTTCATTGTATTTATCCGAAGACATTGTAGGCGGAAGTGCATAGCGTTGCTTTCCAGTCAAACTCAAAAGAGCGCCCAATTTTGTCTCTGGATCATAAACACCATCTTTACCAAATGCTACGCGTGGATCTGGCCCACCATCAAGCATGAAATCGTCACCAAGTTCAACGAATGTGCGGTCTCCTTCTTTAATGACTTTCACTGATCCAGTTGTTTCGTGATTGCTGCGGCCTTCGAATGCGCCTGATGCAGTTGTCATCATCTCTTGTGCAGACAATGGCAAAGCACTGATCCCTGCGATTGTAGCCAAGCCAAGTACGCCGGCAGTCTTAAACATTGTTCGTCGATTCATCATATCACAATCATCCTTTTCTATATCAGTGATGATGCCCTTAAATAGTAGAATAGTTAGAGGTGAGAGTGAAACTTTCGTATATGACGGTATCTTGATCGGTCGTAATATATGGGGCTAGCTCTTCTCTTAGAGGAGTCGCAGCAATCGAAACAGCCCAGTAGTACTTTCGTTAAATACATATATATGTGCTTAGTTGATTTAGTGGAAACGGCCATTGCTTAGGTTTTTAATATCACCGTGAGACAATCCGATGTCATTCAGTTCGCGAGCAGATAATGCGTTCAGCATGTTGAATGTTTTACGGTTAGCATTCCAAGTCGCAAGGTTGTTTAAAGTAGTCTCAACAGCGTGGATTGCGCGAAATGTTGCAATAGCACCAAAAGATGCGACAGGTGTAGAGTATGTAGTTGCCATGAGCCTAATCCTTGGATGTGGTCATTGTGACCGTGTTTTATAAGGCTCGTATAGTGTTGATAATGTTGTTCCACAAACGCAGTTACTGCATTTCCGTAATGTGGTTTATGCATACCGGATAAAGACCAGATAAAATACATAGCGCGCTTCTAAAACCCGCAGTTCTTATAGTCACTGGCCATACACTCTCTCGCCATAGACTGCGCTTTCGAGATGCCTTCTGAAGTCATCTTGGCGGCTACCATATTAAGGGCCTCACTGACTCTCGTTTATAAGATTTCTTGTGCGTGATATTTTTCAATCATTGCTTTCACAGCAGTTTAGCTGCAAGCTTTGGTGTTATCTTATAAAAGGAATGCAACAAAGGAGGTGAATGTGGTTCATCAATTCCAATCAAAAATATGTATTATGTCGATCACGGCGGTTTTAATAATGATGTCACCAGCACAGGCACAGGTGGGTGGTTTTTTGAACAAGCTGAAGAGTATAGAAAAAACTGCCTATACCGTGACAAAGCTGCCAAAAGTACAAGCTGATGTCGGCGGCGTGAAACTGGATTTAGATTCCTGTAGTGCAAAAACAGGCGTGAAAACCATCGATAATTCAACAACAGATAAAACCAAAGATAAATGCGGCACACAGAATAAAAGTAATGCACCAGCCAAAGTGGATAATACACCTAGTAGACTTGAGAAGGCGGCACGCCATTGCCACCGCTGTTAATGCGAATTACCCTGAATCGGACTCGGATAGCAGAGGTAATTAACGATTATCTACGGGTGCCAGCACACGGTCATGAGGCGTTTTTTGTTGGAAAAGCGTAAGGGTAACGACTGCTAGTAATACCATAGCCCCGCCAATGATTTCCATTGATGTTATTCGCCTCGGTTACGCATTATGCCCATGAATTGTAGGCCATAAGCTCATAAAGTGATATTCGAACTGTTCTATTGGCGTGCATGTAACTAATCTGGTTTAGGTAAGTTAGCACTGGCAGTCACAACAAGCAGATTGGCAAAACTAGTCGATATGTTGCCACGACTTGCGCACCGCTTACGCACCATTTTTTGAAACACTTCCTTAAATAAACTCATAATAAAAACAGCTTGCAGAGATGGATATCTCCTACCGTCGGAGCCAATTTCCCCAAAAATATTCGGGAAAATGGCAAATAACCAGATAGTCTACCTTGCTTTGGTCCAATTTCCCTTCTACTGCCGTAACTATGAAAATTATTACCACGACACTCGAATTAGAAGCATTTTGCGCAGAATGTGCGAATTATGATTATGTCACCGTTGATACCGAGTTTTTGCGTGAACGTACGTATTACTCAAAACTGTGCCTTATCCAAATGGCCTATCCAGGCATGGGCGATGAAAACGCCGCTTTAATAGACCCGTTGTCAAACGAGCTGTCCCTTGAGCCGCTATATAAGCTTTTTGAAGATGAAAGCGTTGTTAAAGTGTTTCACGCCGCACGCCAAGATTTGGAAATATTCTTTGTCGATAAGGGCATTATCCCTAATCCGTTATTTGATACGCAGATTGCCGCGATGGTTTGTGGCTTTGGTGAACAAGTGGGTTATGAAACATTAGTGCGTAAAATTGTTAATCTACCGCTTGATAAATCTTCACGTTTTACAGACTGGAGCACACGGCCGCTTTCAGACAGACAAAAGACCTATGCTTTGGGTGATGTAACCCATTTGCGGGTAATTTATGAACATTTAAAACATCACCTTGAAAAAGCAGATCGCGCACCATGGGTTCAAGAAGAACTTGGTATTTTAACCAACCCTAATACCTATGTTGTTCATCCCGATGATGCATGGAAACGGGTTAAAACCCGAAACGGTTCAGGCAAAATGCTTGCATATGTACGTGAATTAGCCCGGTTTAGGGAAGTATATGCGCAAACCAAAAATATTCCGCGTAACAGAGTGTATAAAGATGATGCCTTGCTGGAACTTGCTGCAACAAAACCTAATGCACACGATAAATTAAAGAAATCGCGTTTGTTACTGCGGGATGCCCGTGGCGGGGCGATTGCTGAGGGTATTATTGCCGCGGTTAAGGCGGCATCTATGGTTGAACCAAATGATTATCCCAAAGCACCCATTGTACGTGTGAAAAAGCAAGGCAATGACGGTTTGGCAGATTTGTTGCGTGTTCTACTAAAAGCAAGTGCTGAACAGGCTGGTGTCGCAAGTAAATTAATCTGTAGTGCCTCTGATTTAGATGCTATCGCAAATGGTGAAAGATCACTGCCAGCTTTTAGTGGCTGGCGCAAACAAGTGTTTGGCGGGAATGCACTTAAGCTGTGTGATGGTGAAATTGCCTTATCCGCTCATAAGGATTCGGTTAAAATTGTTAAGCTTTAACCTTACTTTGAAACTGTAATTTCGTTTTGTTCTGCGATAACGCGAATTTTCTTTACAGATGGTAACTTGACCAAGTTAATTGCAGCACCTGCATAAATTTCTTTTGATCGTTTTGTCGTAATCAAAGCGTCAGTATAGGGTGCATCCCCTTTGAATTCGTAACTGACAATACCGTTTTCGTCAGGCAAACCATTATTTAACGCAACAAGGTTCACATCACCATAGCCAGGTTGGCTTGCCGTTCCGCGCGCAGTAATCAAAACCCCACCCCGATACGGATCTACCTTAACTTCGACCACAACAGGTATCAGTGTGCGTGTATCAACAACTTTCTTTTTTTGTTCCAACACAACTTCTTTAACGCGTTTAGCGCCAAAGGATCCCACAGAACTTCCGCCACTAGACCCAGTAGAGCTGTTACCGGATGATCCTGTCATGCTGCCAACGGCAGAACATCCTGTGACAAAACCAAATGCGATCATGGTGATAATAATCTTTTTCATAACGTTGCCTTAACTGCTCTGCTATTACCGATACCCAAACTCTGGCTCAAAGAAAAGCCTTCTATAGCTATTATGCAAGAAAAACACTGGACGTTTTGCCCATACACTCATAATTGAGTAAAAAAACGAGGCGTAATCATGTCGGAAACTTTTGAAGATATTGTGGAAACATTTGAGTTTTTGGATGATTGGGAAGATCGTTATCGCCACGTGATTGAAATGGGCCGCGCCATGAAGCCGCTTGATGATGTCTATAAAGTAGCTGCAACCAAGGTTGATGGCTGTGCGTCACAAGTCTGGATTATTCCGCAAATCAAAGGTGTAGGGTCGCAGGCGGTTCTGGAATTTGAAGGGGCAAGTGATGCAATGATCGTCAATGGCCTGATTGCAATCCTTAAGGTTTTATATGCTGGTAATACTTTGGAAGAGGCCCTGAAAATAGATGCCTTGACCGCATTTGGGCGCCTTGGACTGGATCAACATTTATCCGCACAACGTTCAAACGGTTTGCGCGCGATGATAGAGCGATTAAGAAGTGTTTCATTATCGGCTTCTAACGCCTGAAAACGGTTATGAATAGTTTGCATGATTATTATGATTAATATGCGTTTGAATCATATTAAGAAACCTGTCACAGGCAGATAAACACTATGCGAAATACAGCTGCTAAGGATAAGCTATATGTCACAAATTATGCAAAAAATCATCGATAAACAAGGGTTTGTTTTGGCTGACGGTGCGACTGGCACCAATTTGTTCAACATGGGTCTTATGTCGGGTGACGCACCTGAAATGTGGAATGAAGAACATCCTGATCGCATTGCAAAACTATATCAAGGGGCTGTAGACGCGGGCTCTGATCTGTTTTTGACAAACAGCTTTGGCGGAAATGCCTCTCGGTTGAAGTTGCACAACGCCCAGCATCGCGCACGCGAGTTATCCCGTATGTCCGCAGAAATTGGCCGCGAAGTTGCAGATAAGTCCGGCCGCGATATTGTGGTTGCAGGTTCAATCGGCCCCACAGGCGAAATTATGGGCAAGATCGGCACATTAACCCATGAAGCGGCAGTTGAAGTGTTCGAAGAACAGGCGCACGGCTTACTAGAAGGCGGCGCAGATGTTCTATGGATTGAAACGTTTTCAGCACCCGAAGAATATGCTGCCGCCGCCCAAGCAATGCAAAACGTAGGTGCGGATTGGTGCGGTACTATGAGCTTTGATACCGCAGGGCGCACAATGATGGGGCTAACCTCTGCCAATATGGTTAAAATGGTAGATGATCTTGATTATGCGCCATATGCATTTGGTGCAAACTGTGGGGTAGGGGCATCTGACCTGTTGCGCACAGTTTTAGGTTTTTCTGAAACAGATAATAGCCGCCCAATCATTGCTAAGGGCAATGCAGGCATACCAAAATATGTTGATGGACATATTCATTACGATGGCACGCCGGATTTAATGGCGGAATATGCAATTCTTGCACGCAATTCAGGTGCTACGATAATCGGGGGCTGTTGTGGCACAATGCCAGAGCATTTACGTGCCATGCGCAAAGCACTTGATAGCACACCAAAAGGTGAAAAACCCAGCCATGAGCAAATAACATCTGTCTTGGGCGCATTCTCATCCGACAATGATGGAACCGGTGATGCACCTGTGCAAAAACCCCGTCGAAACCGTCGCCGTGGCTAAATTTAACGTTGTTGGTCGCACCACCGTTGTGTTTTGTCGTAAACTGTAAAGATAAATACAGTAAAATCCGTGAAATACATAAGTATGAACCACTTAAACGAATAAAGGGAATTAAAGATGTCCGACGAAGAAGATGATATCATCCTATCCGAGCTGTCAGATGATGAGCTGGTGCTGCAAATGCACGATGACCTTTATGACGGTATGAAAGAGGAAATCGAAGAATCAGTAAACATCCTATTGGATCGTGGCTGGATGCCTTATGACGTACTAACCAAAGCTTTGGTTGAAGGCATGCGCATCGTCGGTATTGATTTTCGTGATGGTATACTGTTTGTGCCCGAAGTGCTGCTGGCCGCGAATGCGATGAAGGGCGGTATGTTTATTCTTAAGCCGCTACTGGCTGAAACAGGTGCACCGCGTTTGGGCAATATGCTGATCGGTACTGTGAAGGGTGATATTCACGACATCGGCAAAAACCTAGTGACCATGATGATGGAAGGGGCTGGCTTTGAGGTCAAAGACCTTGGCATCAACAACCCGGTTGAAAACTATCTAGATGAGTTGGACAGCAACGAATACGATATTCTTGGTATGTCTGCCCTGCTGACCACAACAATGCCTTACATGAAGGTCGTTATTGATACGATGGTCGAAAAAGGCATGCGCGACGATTATGTTGTCCTTGTCGGTGGCGCACCGTTGAACGAAGAGTTCGGCAAAGCCATTGGCGCAGACGCATATTGCCGCGATGCCGCAGTAGCAGTGGAAACCGCAAAAGAATATATGGCCAAAAAACACAATCAAATGAGTGCTTAAATGGCTTTATCTGTCGATGATACAACATTGACTGAAAAAGGTTTGAACGCGCCTGATGTAAAAATCGGGCGCGTTTTGCTTTTGGCATGTGGTGCATTGGCCCATGAAATTCTCGCCCTTAAACGACTGAACAACTGGGATCATATGGATTTGAAATGCCTGCCTGCCAAGTACCATCTTTATCCCGATAAAATCCCCAAAGTGGTGGAAGAGGCGGTTCATAAACACCGTAACGATTACGAAACCATCTTCGTGGTCTACGCCGACTGTGGCACTGGTGGCCTGTTACAGGCTAAATGCGCCGAACTGGGTGTGGAAATGGTCGCAGGCCCGCATTGCTACAGCTTTTTCGAAGGCAATGATGTGTTTGCCAAAACTTCCGAAGATGAAATCACTGCGTTTTATCTGACCGACTTTCTAGTCAAACAATTTGATGCTTTCATCATGAAACCGATGGGCTTAGACCGCCACCCAGAACTGCGCGATATGTATTTCGGCAATTATACTAAGGTGGTTTATCAAGCCCAGATTAACGATCCTGTGTTGGACGCTAAGGCTCAAGAATGTGCCGATAAACTAGGTTTGCCGTTAGAGCGACGTTTTACGGGGTACGGGGACTTAGAAGTGGCACTAAAGGCTGTTTAGGTGGGTGTGGTGTCATTTAAGATTTAGTATATTGCAATAACGTGTATAAACATACTTCAGCAAAGATGATCCCCAGCAGAATTTAACGATTTGTGTGTTCCACCAAATGTACAAGCAGTTCCCCATTTTCCGTCTGAACATGGCAGAACTGTATATTTACTTCCATTTCCACATTAAAGATAATACTTTTTTCTACCTGACCAACCAGCAATAGCCGTGCTTCCAGTTATTTTCCATCCATTGGTGGTTTGAGACGATGTATTGCGAATATTTGAACTAGAATTGTTTGTGCCATTAGATCCAGCTGCCGATAGGCCATCACAAGCACCTTCAGAACAAACCTTACCAATGACTGCACCTGTCGCAATAGCGGCTCCAGCAATTGGCTTTAACCAACCGTAGCTACACCCATCTTCTAGCCCTGTCACACATCGCCTTTTGTTCCCTCCAGCAGTGCGTTTAGGGTTTGAGGTCGCAACATGTCTTGGTGCAAGACCTTTTGTGTCCCCGCGTACAAATGAACTCCACATCACATCTGTGCCAGCTGGTGCGCATTGATCCTTTTCGACATCTTCCGCACGCGTAATACGCATTGAATAACAAATTTTGTCTTCGCCAGCCCACCATCGGCCAGATTCTCTTCTCCGATAGCCTTTCGGCGTTTCCTTAAAGTAATAAGCCCGTCCATTGCTAGAATGGTAAATGTAACGCGTGCCCAAAGATCGATCATTAGGCCCTAAGTGAAGATAACGTTGTTCTCTCGTCAGTTTCGAAACAGTATGGTTGGAATATTTTGATTTTACATCGGATTTATTTAGTGGTTCCCCACATCCTGTCATCACTAATGTTACAATGATAATAGCACTCTTTACTTTACAAACCACAATTTTTCTCCGCCTTTATGAAAATTGGTCACAAATAATGCTACCAGTCAATAAATACTTGATTCTGATCCAATCAGACACTGAATAGCTGTTTCCATCCAATATACTTGGCCAATAACTGTAGGGTATTGATGGGATTGTTGAGTGTGGATCATTGTGATGCCATGAATGGTGCACTTGGGATGTGAATGGGCAGTTATTATTTGTGAATAAATATAAATAACAATACCTTACCCCCATGTCCCAACTGGGACATCTCATATTCCAACCCTTACCCCACATAATCCGAACGGGTCAGGCTATACTTCGCCATCTTCTCATTCAATGTCCTGCGCGGCAGTTTCAACTCTTCCATCACCGACTGAATAGATCCTTTATGACGGCGCATTGTGTTGTCTATCAGCATCCGCTCAAACGCTTCCACATGCTCTTTTAGGGGTTTGCCATCTTCCATAACTTCAGGCGCATCATCCTCGCCATCGGCCATCAACAGACCAGAAATTGAATAGCTACCCCGACGGCTTTGCAAAACTGTTCGTTCTGCCAGATTGATAAGCTGTCGAATATTCCCGGGCCAAGGGGCCTGCAACAGCTTGGCTGCATCTTCGGCAGATACCTCTGGCTGGTCGCACCCATATTCATCAGCAAAAGTTTCGGCATAGCGGGTAAATAACGTCAAAATATCCTGCCCACGCTGACGCAAAGGTGGCGGTGTTAATTGCATTGCTGCAAGGCGAAAAAACAAGTCTTGGCGCATTAATGCTTCCATTGAATTGTTTGGATCAGGCTCATTTGATATGGCAATAATCCGTAATTGCGATATTTCACCACGATCATGTTCAGCGATTGCACTTAGCAATTTAGCCTGAACAGAAGCGGGCAGGGATTCTATATCTTCCAAACACAAAGTACCGCCAAGGGACGCTTCCAAATAGGGTGTAGCATGTTCATTTGGGCCAAACAGCCGTTTAGATAATTCATCTTCGGTGTAAGCTGCACAATTTACAGTGATAAACTTCTTACCTTGGCGCGATCCACAAGCATGCAAGGCATGTGCTATCAGGCTTTTACCAGTTCCCGTTTCACCAGAGATTAGAATATGCCCGTCGGCCTGTGCCAAATCCAGAATATCCTCGCGCAGGCGTTCCATTACGGGGCTAGAGCCAACCAATTTACGCAACAACGTTGTACCATCAGACAGCTCACGGCGCAAAGTGCGGTTATCCAGCGTCAGGCGGCGGGTTTGCACCGCACGCTTGGCCAATTCGGCCATGCGTTCAGGGTCAAACGGTTTTTCAAGAAAATCATAAGCCCCAATGCGCATGGCATCAACTGCCATAGAAACATCGCCATGCCCCGTTATCATTATAACGGGGATGGTATTGTCGATGCTTTGCAACTTCTTCAAAAACTGAATGCCGTCTATTTCAGGCATACGCACATCTGAAATAATAATCCCAGGGAAGTCCGCATCAATTTCTTTTAGTGCATGAACCGCACTCGGATAGGTAATTGTGCGATAACCCGATAATGTCAGCCATTGCGATATACTTTCACGCATGTCCTGCTCATCATCTACTATCGCTATTTTTATTTGCTCGACCATTTGGCTACTCCGCCGCTTTTATGTTTTCGTCTTGAATTAAGGGGATTTGAAACTCAAACACCGCCCCATGCGGCTTAACGTTTCTGGCAATAAGACGTCCGCCTAGGTCTGTCGCAATTCCCGATGAAATAGCAAGACCTAAACCAACACCGTCGCCTGGTTGTTTTGTGGTGTAAAAGGGCTCGAACAGATTATCCAGGTTTTCAATTCCAGGCCCGTTATCTTTGATGCTTAATTTAGCCATTTCGCCCGCTACCAACAGGATATCCAGATGGCGATCACTTTGAACTTTCATCGCATCTATAGCATTTCGTAATAAGTTTACGATAACCTGTTCAATGCGCACAGGATCACCCAAAACCATCACTGGTGATTTAGGCATGGTTTCTGATATTTCTATTTCTAACTGGTTAAGCTGTGGTGACATCATCGACAGGCTGCCCTGAACGGAACTTCGCAGGTCTACAGGGTATAGTTCATCACCGCCCTTGCGCGCATAAGATTTAAGCTGCCGAGTAATTGCCCCCATACGGTCAATCAAGTCATCAATGCGCTGAAAACTTCCCATTGCTTCATCCGGGCGTCTTCTTTTTAATAGCAGTTTGGCGCCCGCCAGATATGTGCGCATCGCAGCCAGTGGTTGGTTCAATTCGTGACTTACAGCCGCAGACATCTCACCTAAAGCTGCTAGTTTTGAGCTTTGCGCAAGGCTTTGTTCAGCAACTTGCAAGTTGCGTTCTGCCTCTTGGCGTTGGGCAATTTCCATCGTTAATTGTTCGTTCAAAGTCCGTAAACTTGCCGTTTCAGCTTGAAATATGAATGATTTTCTAAGGGCGCGTTTTGATAGGATGTAAAATAATAACGCGAAGATCATCGCATAACCCATTATTTCAATAGATAAAATTGCATTAACACGCGTGCGGATGTTTTCGAAAGATGCTAAATATACGATATTCCAGCCTTGAAACGGTACTTTTTCATCTACCCTAAATAATGGTTGTCCTCGGATATACGCATCTGCAACAGAGCCACTCCATTCACCAGTTGCGCGTAATGCACGTTCCATTGTTGATAATACGGGCTGATTTGAGAAAGCTTCTTTTAAAGTTTGGTTTTCAAACTGACGTTCTGTGGACAGTAATATGGTACCTTCAGAGTTTCTGACTATGATTGTTGCGTCATTCTTAGACCATGTATCAAAAAGACCGTCCAAGTCAACTTCAACCACAATCACACCGATAAATTCTTGATCGCTTTTTAACCGTCGTGAAAAATAATAAGAGCGTCCACCGCTTTCATTTTCAAAACTGGTAAAAACCGTATCATTTGACCTAATTGCGGCAACATAAACTGGTTTATAACTTAAAAATTGCCCCAACTCTGTTCTGTTGCTTGTCGCAACAATTCGACCTTCAGAGTTTAGCAGAAATATTTCTTTTGAACCGATGTCTTCATGATACCGAATTAAACGCTGAGAAGTCGCTACAAAATCATCAGAATTCAGGGCAGAAATTAGGGTGGTGTCACGCGACAATAGCAAAGGCACAACGGCACTGCGTTGCAAATCACTGATAATTCGGCCGCTGTATAGTGATAATTGCCGTTCCGCATGCCCCCGTGTGGATTGCGTGAAAAACTGAGTGAAATAAAGATTGCTAAGCCAAATAACCGCAACTGCTGTGATTATCAAAAACAGCACACCGATGCGCAAGAACGTGTTTGCTCGATCCGAAGTTTCAAGCGGTATAGAGGTACCTTGGGCCATAGTTGGAATACTAGGTGTTGTGTGTGATACGCTCAAGTAAAATACGGTATGTTAATCAAGATTAAGCGGAAACCAGCGCGGCTGTGATACTTTCAAATAGTTTGCTGCCGTCTGTACCACCTAATTGCGGGTCGTTCAGCCGTTCAGGATGCGGCATCATGCCTAAAACACGCCGGTTGTCTGATAAGATACCTGCAATATCATCGGTAGCACCATTTGGGTTGTTTACATATGTATAGGCAATGCGGTCATCACCGTGAAGCAGCTTTAGAGTTTCTGCATCTGCTGTATAATTGCCTTCGTGGTGGGCGACGGGGTATGTAACAATATCACCTTTATTCTGCGTGGTGGTATATACAGAATTTGTAGTTTCTACTTTTAATTCAACATCTTTACAGATGAATTTTAACTGCGCATTGCGCATTAATACACCTGGTAGTAGGCCACTTTCTGTTAAAACTTGAAAGCCATTGCAAATGCCAATTACAAAGCCGCCTTTATTTGCAAATTCAACCACGGAACGCATAATAGGGGAACGTGCTGCAATGGCACCGCACCGCAGGTAATCACCAAATGAAAACCCGCCTGGAATGCCAATAACATCAAGCCCCTCAGGCAGGCCAGTTTCTTTGTGCCAAACCATCTGGGCTTTGTTGTTATCACCAGAGGCCCTGTCAAAAGCGACGGCCATGTCTCGGTCACAGTTTGAACCAGGAAATTGGATGACAGCTGCGCGCATTATAGAATTTCCACCGAATAATCTTCGATCACAGTGTTTGCCAGCAGTCTTTCGCACATGTCTTTGATCTGTGCTTTGGCTTTATCTGCGTCCGTTTCAGCCAATTCAATCTCGATGATCTTACCTTGGCGAACCCGTTCAACCCCTTCAAATCCCAGCGCACCAAGCGAATGGCGAACAGCGGCGCCTTGTGGGTCAAGAACACCGTTTTTAAGGGTCACATGTACACGTGCTTTCATAGCTTTGTCCTTTATTTAACCAATTTGGGGGTATTTTGTGCTACATTTTGCGGCAGTAAACCCAAACGTTTTGCCACCTCTGAATAGGCGTCTGTCAGGGATCCTAGATCACGGCGAAACACATCTTTGTCCAACTTTTCGTTGGTTTTAATATCCCATAGACGGCAACTATCAGGGCTAATTTCATCTGCCACGACCAACTGTTGGTAGTCATCTGTTGTCAATCGGCCTATTTCGATTTTGAAATCAACAAGCTTAATTCCAACACCATACATGACGCCTGATAAATAATCGTTCACACGTAATGCCATCGTAATTATATCGTCTAATTCACGTTGTGTAGCCCATTCTAGTGCCAAAATATGTTCTTCGGCCACCAATGGATCACCTAGACTGTCGTCTTTATAGCTAAATTCTACGATCGGTCGGTTCAAAACCGTACCTTCCTCTATGCCAAGTCTTTTAGACATAGAGCCGGCAATTACGTTACGCACAATAACTTCTAGGGGGATGATTTCTACATGCTTAACCAGTTGTTCACGCATGTTTAGACGTTTGATGAAATGCGTAGGGATGCCGATACTTTCCAATCCCAGCATGAAATGCTCGGAAAAACGATTGTTTAGGGCCCCCTTACCATCAATGACATCTTTTTTAACGGCATTGAAAGCGGTGGCATCATCTTTGAAATATTGAACGATGGTGCCAGGTTCCGGGCCTTCATACAGCGTTTTGGCTTTACCTTCGTAAATTTTTTTTCCCTTGGCCATCATCATCTCCAAATGGATATTAGGGACTCAACTGCCCCATTCCTTGCGCACTCTATAAGCTGTCCTAAAAGTCGCAGCAAGTTCATTCATGCCACACCTTGTAGCCGCTTTGATTTATGACCATATTATAACTATAGAGATTCAAAAAAGGAGAACCTAGATGAGCACATTTGACGAACGCGAGGACGCATTTGAAAAAAAATACGCACATGATGCCGAAATGCAATTCAAGGCAGAGGCGCGGTGTAATAAATTATTGGGGCTTTGGGCCGCTGATCTGATGGGTAAGTCAGATGAAGAAGCTGATGCTTATGCCAAAGAAGTTATTAAATCTGATTTCGAAGAGGCAGGCTCTGAAGATGTTTATCGCAAACTTTCCGGTGACCTAGGTGACAAAGCGGATGAGGCTACGATTCGTGCTAAAATGGCAGAACTACTGGCATCAGCAAAGTCGCAGGTTTTTGACGAAGTTTAAATTTGAATAGGTGTATCTGAGCTAATGTCCCAGTTGGGACACGTAGTTAATACATTGAAATTACTGGATATATGGTAACTTTTAAGGACTATATACACCCTAGGAACGAATAAAGGCCCTGAACTAATTCAGGGCCTTTATTATAAAAAGTCTGCATAAACAGTACACGCATTCCTGTAAGGGTAAAATTCCCTACTAAAATAGTAACCGCGAGGTAAAACTATCTTAGATACACAGACTATCTCTAAGTATTAATGAAATAGTATGTGTATCTTTACTGGTTATCACAAGAATAAGAGTGACGAATATCACTATTATTTGCCTTAGTTAAAGTTTTATTGGTTATTTAAATACACGTTTAAAGATCGTATCTACATGCTTGGTGTGATAACCTATATCAAATTTATCTTCGATCTCTTCCGCACTTAAGGCTTTTAATACATCTTCATCTGACAACAGCTCGGTTTTGAAATCTTTGCCTTCTTCCCAAACCTTCATTGCATTGCGCTGTACCAGTTTATAACTGTCTTCACGGCTAACACCTGCTTGTGTTAACGCCAGAAGAACCCGCTGTGACATAACTAGACCACGGAACTTATTCATATTTGCCAGCATGTTATCAGGGTAAATTACAAGTTTTTCTACCAAACCAGTTAACCGTGCCAATGCAAAATCAAGTGTAATGCATGTGTCTGGCCCGATATTACGTTCAACGGATGAATGCGAAATATCGCGCTCATGCCATAGGGCTACATTTTCCATTGCAGGCACAACAGCCATACGCACTAATCGCGCAAGCCCTGTCAGGTTTTCTGACAAAATTGGGTTGCGCTTATGCGGCATCGCTGAAGAACCTTTTTGCCCCTTAGAGAAAAATTCTTCGGCTTCCAGAACTTCGGTGCGCTGCATGTGACGAATTTCAATCGCTATATTTTCAATAGATGACCCAACCACACCCAATGCCGCAAAGAATGCTGCATGACGGTCGCGCGGTATAACTTGCGTGCTAATAGGCTCTGCTTCTAGCCCAAGTTTTGCACAAACATGTTCTTCTACGGCTGGATCGATATTTGCAAATGTACCAACAGCACCAGAAATTGCACCTGTGGCAATTTCCATTCGTGCTTTTTTCAAACGGTTCAGGTTACGATCCATTTCCGCATAAAACCGCGCAAAAGTAAGCCCCATAGTGGTGGGTTCTGCATGAATACCGTGGCTGCGGCCAATGCGAACGGTCATTTTATGTTCCATCGCGCGGGTTTTTAACGCTGCCAGTAGTTTTTCAACATCTGCGATCAATATGTCGCTGGCTTTAACCAGTTGTACGTTAAAACACGTATCCAGCACATCGGATGAGGTCATGCCCTGATGCACAAAGCGGGCTTCATCACTGCCTACATGTTCTGCTAGATGGGTTAAAAATGCGATTACATCGTGCTTAGTGACTGCTTCAATTTCATCGATGCGTGCAACATCAAAAGTTACATCCTTGGCTTTCCATACTGCATCCGCATTTTCACGCGGAATAACACCCAAGTCTGCCATTGCATCGCATGCATGGGCTTCAATCTCATACCAGATGCGAAATTTGGTTTCTGGTGACCAGATGGCGACCATTTCAGGGCGGGAATAACGAGGGATCATAGGCTGACCTTTTTGGGTTGCTGGGGTTTCATGGGCCTCTTAAACTGATGCATGCAAAGTGGCAAGGATAGGGGTGTCGCAGATGATACGGATGATCTTGATTTTAACAGTGCTGGCAGTACCAGCATCGGCAGCTGAATGGCAAAAGTTGAATAATGAAGAAATTCAACAGGCATTGGCATCACGTGTATTGCAATATTCTAGTGCTACCCAGGATTTTTTTACTGACGGACGTACCTTATACGAAGAGAGGCAACCAAGTTGGGGACGTTGGTTGGTTTCTGGTGATCGGTATTGTTCTGTTTGGCCGCCATCAACTGAGTGGACATGTTATGACTTGGAACAGCACGAACGGGGGCTGATGCTGCGTTTCATATCAGATAGCGGTACGATTACAAAAGGCGTTTATATTGATCTTAATTAAAGGCCGCGTGCCCTGATGCGTTGATTTTCCACTGGGCCACGTGCCTGTGCTTTGCGGTAATCTTTGGGTGTTTGTTTCATTTTAGAATTGAACAATCTGGTGAAATACGCAGGAGAGCTGAACCCAAGCTGCTTTGATATATCCTGTACTTTCATATCACTGTGCAACAACATATGTGTTGCTTCACATAACACCCGATCCTGAATTAATTGCCCAGCCGATTTATTATTAATTGCGCGAGAAACCCGTGACAGATGTGTGGTTGTAACGCCCAAAACCTCTGCATATTCGCTTAATGATCTGCCAGTATGATATTGGCTTTCCAAGACGCGGGTAAATTTACGCATCAGTTTTTGTGATGCAGTTTCTTTTTGTGATTCAAACTTGTCGCCTGTCAAACGCAAGATATGTACCAATAACAATGTTACAAATGCCTCTAGTGCCATAAATCTGCCGTCTAATTCAGACGTGGCTTCACTTATTATACAATCTACATATTTTGTAGTCTCTGATTGCTGCATTATATTGAGAATGGGAAAAATAAAGGCTTGATCCGGCATGGTAATGGCAGCGGACGGATCTATTGAAATAAATGACCCATAAGAACTCATGCCCACTTCAAAAACATGGGGTGTGTTACAGGGCACAAATATAAATGTATTTGGTCCGATACCTCTGGTTTGGCCATTGATCATCACGCGGGCATTACCTTTGGATTGCCACATGATTTTGTGCATACCATTTTGCCCGTCAAAACGCAGCTGAGGTTCCGTACTGCGAACATTAGACGCTAAAGATCCGATAAAAACAGTCTTTTTATTTCGTGTTAAATGCGAATGCGCCACAAAGTGTTCCTACATATACGGATGTGTTTCCATAACAGATTCGTTCCGTAATCAAAAGTATGTGATTTTAGGGATGTTGGTAATAGGCAATAAATAGCTTATAAAATAGGGCCTATGTCGTACGTGCTATTGGAATAATGCAAGTTTAGCCAATTTTTCATACGCGCACGAAACCAAGTGCGTTGCCGCTTGGCGTATCGCCTGCTTTGCATTTTTGCAGCTTCGGTTGCACTGGTCAAATCAGTTTCCCTGTTCAGGTACGAAATAAGCTCTTTTGCGCCGATTGCTTTGCACGACGGCAAGCGTTCATCCCACCAAGTATTCAGGGCATTTTGACATTCATCAAGCGCACCTTCATTAATCATTTGGTCAAAGCGGGTGTCGATCCGTTTGTTTATCCAATCTGGCTCGTTTACCAATGAAATTAAATGCGCATCTGCTTCAGGTAGGATGGCAGGTTGGGTGGTGTCTTGCCATTTAGACAAGCCGATACCCGTTGCCTGAAGAACCTCCCACGCACGTTGGGTGCGTACAGGGTTTTGAACATCAATTCGGGCGTAAGTTTTTGGGTCGTCTTTTTTTAAAAGGCCTGCAAAGACATCGCGCCCTTCATCAAGGCACATTTGATCTGCCATTATCCGAATTTCTTTTGGTACATCAGGAATATCTGCCAAACCTTTGGTCAGGGCCGTGAAATACAACCCTGTACCGCCAACAATTATCGCACGTTCAGCATTATCTGCACACCGAAGCAACTGAGTAGTCACATCGCGCAACCAATGCCCTACAGAATATGACTGCTTCATTGTTATATGCCCGTACATATAGTGGGGGCATTTTGTTAGATCTTCGGTGTCAGGGCGTGCAGATAGGATTTGCCACCCTTCATATACTTGTAGGGCGTCTGCATTAATAATAGCGCCACCGGTTAGTTTGGCTAATTCAAGCGCAAGCGTAGATTTACCTGATGCGGTGGGGCCTGCAATTAATATAGGCTTTGTATCGGATAATATTGCAGGCACGATTACACTCTTTGATATTTTCTAATCTGTATTTAACCCAGTTTGGGGCAGTTTGTCATTGCAACAAATGTGATTTTCCGAGTATTAGCTAGATTAAATAAAAGGAGTCGATAATGCCCGATGGATCGCAAACGAGCGGAAAACCAACGTATAAGCGAGTTCTTTTAAAAATTTCTGGAGAGGCCCTAATGGGCGACCAGGGATTTGGGTTACATCCACCTACCGTTGAACGTATTGCTGCAGAGGTAAAAACACTGCACGATTTAGGTGTAGAGATATGTCTGGTTATTGGTGGCGGCAACATTTTTCGCGGGTTGCAAGGCTCTGCCCAAGGAATGGAACGTACCACTGCTGATTATATGGGTATGCTGGCAACTGTTATGAACGCACTTGCAATGCAAGGGGCTTTGGAATCACTGAAAATTCATACCCGTGTTATTTCTGCCATTCCAATGGATCAGGTTTGTGAGCCTTATATCCGCCGCCGTGCTGTGCGTCACTTAGAAAAAAAACGGGTATGCATCTTTGCGGCTGGTACGGGCAATCCATATTTTACAACAGATACTGCGGCCACTTTGCGGGCATCTGAAATGAATTGCGAAGCGATTTTCAAAGGCACACAAGTTGACGGGATTTATGATAAAGACCCGAATAAATTTGATGATGCAATACGGTATGAAAATGTATCTTATGATGAAGTTCTACAAAAGAACTTACGTGTCATGGATGCTTCTGCCATAGCGCTTGCGCGTGACAATAATCTACCAATCATAGTTTTTTCTTTGGATACACCGGGTGGCTTGGCTGGTATTTTATGTGGCGAAGGTACATATACTACCGTAGGCAGTTAAACATCGACCTAAAAGGGGGCTAAAGTGTCTGAATTAGAAATTGATATAGATGATATTGAACGTCGCATGACGGGTACAATGACCGCACTTAAAGTAGAATTTTCCAGTCTACGTACGGGGCGTGCATCTGCCACAATATTGGAACCCGTGATGGTTGACGCTTATGGCGCATCTATGCCCTTGAACCAATGTAGTACAGTGAATGTACCAGACGCGCGTATGATAACGGTGAATGTCTGGGATAAAGGGTTATTAGGAGCGGTTGAAAAAGCCATTCGAAATAGCGGATTGGGTATGAACCCAGTTGTTGATGGCACTATTTTACGACTGCCCATTCCCGAGCTAAATGAGGAACGCCGCGCCGAGCTGGCTAAAGTTGCTGGTCAATACGCTGAAAATGCCAAAATCGCTGTGCGCAATGTACGCCGTGATGGTATGGATCAAATCAAGAAAGCTAAGGCTGACGGTATGGGCGAGGACGATCAAAAAATATGGTCAGACGAAATTCAAACTATTACTGATACAGCCATTGCAAACATTGATAGCGCACTGGAAACCAAACAAACAGAAATTATGCAGGTGTAAGGGTCATACCTTTACAAACTTATTATGACACAAGCCATTCAACGAGAGATTAATCACGTTGCTATCATTATGGATGGCAATGGCCGTTGGGCTGAGGCACGCGGATTAGAACGGTTGGATGGGCATATGCGTGGTGCGCGTATGGTCAAGAAAATTGTTCGTGCATCAAAAACTTTAGGTGTAAATCATTTGACGCTTTATGCGTTTTCCACAGAAAACTGGAAACGCTCTGAAAAAGAAGTTTCCGGCCTTATGAACATATTTCGCCGTTATATATTAGCAGAATCCGCTGATATGGTAGCTGAAGGGGTTCGGCTTCGGTTTATTGGATGTAGAAAGCGCCTGGATAAGAAACTGGTTAAACTGATGGACTGGGTAGAGGAACAAACCGTTGATAATACAACGGTAAACCTTACTATAGCTTTGAACTATGGCGGACGTGATGAATTGGTGCGCGCAAGCCAAAAAATGGCATTGGCGGTTCAATCAGGCGATTTATGCCCTGAAGAGATTGATGAGCAAACCGTCGAGCAGTATCTTGATACCGCAGGCCTTCCGGATCCTGATCTGGTAATAAGAACATCTGGCGAGTACCGCACATCGAATTTCCTGCCATGGCAGGCATCTTATGCAGAATACTGTTTTATAGAACAGTCATGGCCAGATTTTAGTGCGGCACTTTATGAACAATCAATCAGTGATTTTAGACGCCGTGAACGCCGCTTTGGGTCAGTGATTGGAAAATGAAAACAAAAGCCGACTTTTCTGACCTGACAACACGCGCTATTTCGGCGGTTGTTATGTCGATTGTCGCAGGTTACGCAACTATTCAGGGTGGTGCGATTTTTAACGCACTTATAACTGTTGCTGCAGGGCTTATGACTTGGGAAGTTAGCCGTATGCACGACGACACCAAAGGTCTAAGTGTTTTATCTGGTGTAATTGTTAGCATTGTTGTTTTTGTAACGGTTTTTCCCATTGGTCTGCCACCTTTGGCACTACTAAGCGTTCAACTAATGATCGCGATGCTTGTTTCAGTAGCGCATAACGCAAAAATGCTTATCGTTTTTAGCGCCGTACTTGTTGTTATTATGGCAACGACGGCGCTTGCTGGTTTTCGCCAATTTGAAGGGTTAACGCTGACGCTATGGTTGTTATTTTGCGTTATTGCCAGTGATATGGGCGGGTATTTTGCGGGTAAAATGATTGGTGGGCCTAAATTATGGGTGCGAATAAGTCCTAAAAAAACGTGGTCGGGTACGATCGGCGGTTGGGCGTTAGCCTTTATTGTAGGTCTTTTATTTGTATTGATAGCAGATCAGACGTTTTGGATAGCACCTATATCTATTTTGGTTGCTATTGCTGCGCAATCAGGTGATTTGGCAGAGTCTGCGTTAAAGCGACATGCGGGGATTAAGGATAGTAGCAATCTAATCCCTGGGCATGGGGGATTATTAGACCGATTTGACGGGGTATTAGGTGTCTGTTTACTGATATTTATTGCAGGTATAACGGGTATTTTATAATGCGCCGCATCTCTATATTTGGGGCAACAGGTTCCGTCGGGCAAAACACGGTATCGATTGTAAAAAGAAACCCCTCTGCCTTTGATGTTCATGCTGTAACAGGGGCGCTTAATATTGAACTTCTTGCCCAAACTGCGAAAGACATAAATGCCAAAATAGCGGTTACATCCGAATCAAATTTACTAAATCACCTTAAGGAACGCCTGAAAGGCACTGGAATATCAGCGAAATCTGGCCGACATTCCATGTTGGAAGTCGCGGCAAACCCCGTTGATGTCTCTATGTCGGCGGTTGTTGGCTTTGCAGGCTTGGAATTAAGTCTTGAGATGGCCAAACACGGCCAAACCCTTGCTTTAGCCAATAAAGAAAGCCTTGTTTGCGGTGGGGCATTGTTGCGTGAAACTTGTGATCGGGCAGGTACAAAGTTGTTCCCCGTGGATAGTGAGCACTCGGCAATATTTCAGGCCTTGAACGGGGAAAAACTATCGGATGTTGAACGCATTATTTTGACTGCATCAGGGGGGCCATTTTTACATAGTTCTCTTGCCGAAATGTCGGATGCCACCCCAAAACAAGCAGCCGACCATCCAAACTGGTCAATGGGTAAGCGTATTTCGATTGATAGTGCGTCTATGTTTAACAAGGCGATGGAAGTTATTGAAACAAAAGAATTATTCAATATACCGAGCGATAAAATTGAAGTAATTATTCATCCACAATCCATCGTTCACAGCATGGTTGGGTATAAGGACGGCGCGATCATAGCACAAATGGGCCCTGCGGATATGTGCGGTGCAATCGGATATGCGTTATATTGGCCAAATCGCACGGATGCGGGTGTGGAACGTCTGGATTTTGCAACGCTTTCAAATTTGGAATTTAGTGCCGTTGATAATAGCCGTTTTCCTGCAATTTCCATTGCACATTCGGCAATGAAACAGGGCGGTATTGCGGGGGCTGTATTTAATGCAGCAAAGGAACAATCACTTGATTTATTCCTAGAAAATAAGATTAAATTTTTAGATATGGCCGATATGGTCGCTAAAACTGTGCAAGCAACCGCCGCTTTTGGCAACTGTGAGGCCTCATCAATGGACAAAATATCAAAAGCTGATAAATGGTCTCGTGACTTTGTATTAAATTTGGTAGAAATGAGTAAGTAAGTATGTTTGATTTTTTAAACTATATCCCGATAATCGGCGGTTTTATGTCAACCGTTGTTCCCTTTGTAATAGTTTTAAGTATTGTCGTGGCAATACATGAATACGGCCATTACATTGTCGGGAAATGGTGCGGAATTCATCCAGAGGTATTTTCATTGGGTTTTGGCCCAGTTTTAATATCACGTTTTGATAAACACGGTACAAAATGGCAAGTCTCGGCAATTCCTTTAGGCGGTTATGTGCGCTTCTTGGGCGATGGTGATGCTGCAAGCGGGCCAAATTCGGCGCCAGTTGATGAAAGCATGCGTCACAAAACACTGAATGGTGCAAAACTATATAAACGTGTCTTAACCGTGATTGCAGGCCCAGTAGCCAACTTTATTCTATCAGCCGTATTATTTGCGGGCATCGCCTATACTGTAGGGTCACTTTCCAAAGAGCCAGTTGTTGGCAGCATAATCGAAATACCAAACTCACAAAGTGAGTTGCGCATAGGTGACCGTGTTCTTGCCGTTAATGGCACACAGGTCGAAACATTTACCGATATTATTAAGCTTGCACCCACAATGGATGCCCTGAAACCCGCTATGTATTCAATCGAACGTGATGGCGTGCAAAAAACCATAATCGGCCCGTTTTTAGCCCCGGCTTTGGTTGGGTCTGTTATGCCTGTTTCACCTGCCAGCAAAGCGGGCCTAAAAGAGGGCGATGTGCTTTTGGCTGCGGATGGCGTTGAATTGCATTCATTTGCGCAGCTTATTTCGGTTATCTCTAATTCTGACAAAGGGTCGATTGATTTGAAAGTTTGGCGCGATAACGCAGAAAGAACTGTGGTTATTACACCTTCATTTCGTGATATTCAGGTTGCGGAAGACAAGTTCGAAAAGCGTATGATGATTGGTGTATCCAGCGGGTTGGTTTTTCTGGCACCTATAAACGACATCGGTATATTTGATGCGATTCGCAGTGGTGTAGACCGTACGTACTTTGTGATCTCCAGTTCTTTAACAGGAATTTCACAAATTATCACGGGTAAAGTAGGCGCAGAAAACCTGCAAGGGCCTTTGGGTATTGCACAAATGTCAGGTGATACTGCATCTACAGGTCTATTGTCTCTTATCACTCTGATTGCATTCATTTCTTCTGCGATCGGGTTTCTTAATCTACTACCAATTCCTGTTTTGGATGGCGGGCATTTAGTATTATATGCATATGAAGCAATTTTTCGCCGCCCACCTAGTATGAAGGCTATTCAAATAGCGATGACTACGGGAATGACTTTATTATTATCTCTTATGGCCTTTGCGACCTTTAATGATCTTGTCAGGTTATTTTAAAGCTTGCTAATATGGGATGGTTAAACTGAATATCACATGTTATAGCAACACCAAATTGTGAGTAAGACAGACAAGAGCCAATCTGATGAAATTTATTGCTGCTGCCAAGCAAAGCCTAAAAGTTACCTTAAAATCTACTGCAATCGTGGTGGTGATGGGGGCCGTTACACTTCATGCAACACCGCAGTTGCTGACAGTAGCTGCCCAAGCGTCAGCCGTCTTTAGCAGAATTGATGTTGCAGGTAATGAACGTATTGCATCTGATACAATCAGATCAATTTCCGGTATTACACCTGGTAAACGTGTAACACCTGGTGAAATCAATGCGGCTATCCAAAACCTGTATGATGCAGGGCTGTTTGAAAAAGTCAGCTTAAACCCCGAACGTGGGCGTCTGGTGATTGAAGTTGTTGAACATCCAACCATTAATCTTATTCGGGTTGAAGGTAATAAAAGATTGAAAGATGAAGCATTGCTTGCTTTGATCCGTTCAAAATCACGCCGCGCATTTTCACCATCACTTGCAGAAACAGATGCACAATCTATTGCTGACGCCTATGCCATTTCTGGTAGGTTGGCCGCGCGTGTCACACCCAAAATTATCCGCCGCTCTGACAACCGCGTTGATTTGGTGTTTGAAGTAAAAGAAGGCAATATTACTGAGATCGGTCGCGTCACGCTTCTTGGCAATCGTACGTTTTCAGATCGCCGCTTGAGGCGGGCTTTGGCTACCAAACAAGCTGGCTTTTTCCGTAGCCTTGTAAAAGGTGACACTTTTATTGAAGATCGAATTGAAGTTGATAAACAACGTTTGCGCGCTTTTTATTCCAAACGGGGTTACATTGATTTTCAAGTGCAATCAACAACTGCAGAGTTTGCAAAACAACGCAATTCTTTCCAAGTTACTTTTAACATCCAAGAAGGTCAGCAGTACAGTTTTGGTGACGTTTCTATCGTTAGCCTAGAAGATGATATTGATGCGGAAGAATATGCAGGGCTAGATACAATCCGTAAGGGTTCTGTTTATATTGCTTCTCAGGTTGATACATTGCTTGAACGTATTGACCATCAGGCTAGTTCTGAAGGTAAAAATTTCGTACAAGCTTCAGCACGCCTTATTCGCAACGATGCAACCCGTACATTGGATATAGAGGTAAGTATTGTTCGTGGCCCACGCGTTTTTGTTGAGCGTATTGATATTGAAGGCAACTCTACGACTTTAGATAAAGTAATACGTAGAAAATTTGAAACGGTTGAAGGGGATACATTTAACCGTCGTAAAATTCGTAAAGCCACAAACAAAATTCGTAAAACGGACTTTTTCAATAATGTTGATGTAAACACACGTGAAGGTTCTAGCCCTGAACAGATTATTCTGGATGTTGATGTTGAAGAAAAACCAACAGGCTCTTTCGGGTTTGGGGTAACCGCAAGTACCGATAGCGGCGTTGGTTTCAGTGTTGATATTGTAGAACGAAACTTTTTGGGACGCGGTCAAACTATTGGTGCATCCATTGTTGCGTCTGCAGTGGACAGTGCATTAAAGCTACAGTTCGTAGAGCCAGCCTTTTTGGGCCGGGATTTGGAATTCGCATTGAATTTGGGTTTTGGCGAAACTGAAACGGATAACACACCTTATGATACATCCAGCGCGTTTTTTGCACCCAGCATTGCGTTTCCAATAAGCCAGAATGGTCGTTTAAGATTATTCACACGTTTTTCAAATGATGAAATTTTAACCAATTCAGACACAGGTGTTGGGAATAATGATCTGGGTGAAGCATCTGCAGTAATGCAACCTGATTTTGGTAAAACATCAACAGGCTTGATAGGTATAGGCTATAGTTTTGACAAACGTAATTCCATTATTGCACCAACGGGTGGTTATAATTTCTCGATTAATCAGGAATTTGCAGGGCTTACGGGTGATAGAACTTACTCTCGCACAACAGCAAAGGCAAAGTTCTTTAAGTCTTTGTTTAATGAAGAGGTTATCTTATCTGCCGAAGTAGAAGGGGGCATACTAGCTTCTTCTGACAGCGCAACATTGATCACTGAGCGTTTCCAATTGGGTGGTAAAAGCTTGCGTGGTTTTGAGCAAGCTGGCGTTGGCCCACGCGATACTGTGGTAGATCAAGGCTTGGGTGGTAATAAGTTTTTTGCCATACGTGCCGAAGCAAGCTTTCCTTTAGGACTACCAGAGGAATATGGCATTCATGGTGGTGTGTTCTTTGATGCAGGTTCTTTGTGGGATCTTGATTTCACTGGCGGGTTTTCGGACAGTTCAAGTCTACGTACATCTATTGGTTTTTCACTGTTTTGGAAAACGCCACTTGGTCCGTTACGGTTTGATTTTGCATCACCAATACAAAAAGAAACTTTTGATGAAACCGAAAGTTTCCGCTTTTCAATCGCCACACGTTTTTAAAGTTCCATGCGCAGGTATCAAAGCAACTTTGTATATCTCGTTATTTGCTTAGGCTTTTTATTGCCATCTATGTTATCTGCGCAAAGCACAACAGGTTTGGAATACCCAGTTTCAGAGCAGTTTCTGCCTGTTGCTACAATCAATCAGGAAAAGCTGTTTTCAAATAGTCTTTATGGCAAAAGTTTCAACGAAAAGCTTCAAGATGATGCGAATATCCTGTCGCAAGAAAACAGGCGCATTGAAAAAGAGTTATCGGATGAAGAAGTATCACTAACACAAAAGCGCAAAGAATTGCCGAATGAAGATTTTCGAAAGCTGGCAGATATTTTTAATAAGAAAGTAGAAAACATCCGCCGCGATCAATCCCAAAAAGCTGCTGAATTAAACGCTGCAAACACACAGATAAGAAAACGGTTTTTCAAACAAGCCCAGCCGATCATTGTTCAGTTAATGCAGGAACGTGGCATTCAGTTTATACTTAATGAGCAATCGATTTTCATGTCTGCTAATTCTGGCGATATTACACAGGCTGCTGTTGAGCGTATCGACCAAGTGTTACAAGTCCCTGATTTCAATAATCAGAATTAATCCAAACTCTTGATAAATGCGGCTTTGGTTGCTAGTCAGTAATAATAAAAGACAAAGGGCAGGACGCATGAGCGATACTAATTCCACAACTGTTGATATTCAAGAAATCAAACGGCTAATACCACATCGGTATCCGTTTCTGTTGGTAGATAAAGTACGTGATATTGTACCTAATATCAGTGCGGTTGGCATTAAAAACGTCACATTTAATGAACCTCATTTCCAAGGTCACTTCCCGTCACAGCCTGTTATGCCTGGCGTTACAATCGTAGAAGCGATGGCGCAAACAGCCGCTATCTTGGTTGGTAAATCGCTGAATATGCAAGATCAAAATACGTTGGTGTATTTTTTGACGATTGATAATTGCAAATTCCGCCATGTAGTTAGTCCGGGCGATGTGTTGGAATTACATATCAAAGTTGTGCGTGGGCGCGGCAAGCTTTGGAAATTCTCTGGACAAGGAATTGTTGAAGGTACAGTTGTGACAGAAGCAGATTTTGCGGCAATGATGGTGCCGCCGGAAAATTCTTGATATGGGCATCCATTCAACCGCATCAATTCACCCCACTGCGATCATCGAAGACGGTGCTACTATTGGGAAAAACTGCGTAATCGGGCCTTATGCTGTTGTTGGGCCAGAAGTTACTCTGGCAAATAACGTAGAGCTAAAATCCCACGCTGTGATTGCTGGCTGGACAGATATTGGCCCAGAAACGGTTGTTTTTCCATTTGCGTCCATTGGGCATATCCCCCAAGATTTGAAGTATGCTGGCGAGCGTACAAAACTGGAAATTGGTGCAAAAAACCGTATCCGCGAAGGCGTTACCATTAGCCCTGGCACAAAGGGTGGCGGTGATTTGACCAAAATAGGTGATAATAACCTTTTGATGATGCATTGCCATATCGGGCATGATTGTATCATCGGAAACGGCAATGTTATTGCCAATTATTGTGGCATTGCCGGGCATGTATTAATCGGTGACAATGCTTTACTTGGCGCACATTCAGGCATTCACCAGTTCTGCCGTATAGGCACGGGCGCTATGTTGGCAGCTTTTGCCGCTGTTGTAGAAGATGTGATTCCTTATGGAACGGTTCATGGGAACCGCGCAAATTTAGAAGCTTTGAACCTGATTGGGTTGAAAAGGCGGGGCTACGCCAAAAGCGATATTAATAGTCTGCGCGCCGCTTTTAAGGATGTGTTCATGGGGGATGACGGCACCTTGCAGGACCGCGCTAAACAAGCACTGTTTACATATCCTGAAAGTGGGCTTGTTTTGGATATGGTTGACTTCATCCAATCTGATACCAGCCGCCATATCTGCACCCCTAAAGGGGCATAAATCATGTCTGATGGCCCTGTTGCAATAGTCGCAGGCACTGGTAGCTTGCCGGAATTGTTGGCAGGCTCTATCACGCGTTCTGGCCGTGAGGTTTTTCTGGTTCTTATGGGCGGGATTTACCCAGATTGGGCCGCTGGTTACACTTCATTCGAAGCCGCTTTTGAAAAACCAGGCCGTGTGTTTGAAGCCCTATCAAAGGCGGGGTGTAAAGAGCTGATCTTTGCGGGGTCCATGGTAAGGCCACGCCTTAACCCTTTGAAGTTTGACGCAAAAATGGTCTCGATAGCGTTTAAGGTATTGCCTGCTCTTAAAGGCGGGGATAACGGTGCATTAAAAGTTATAAGTGAAGTCTTTGAAGCAGAAGGTCTGACAATAGTTGGTGCACATGAGTATCTAGAAGAATTGCTTTCACCCGCAGGCACGCTCACAAAATCAACCCCAACACAGAATGATTTTGCGGATATTGAACGGGCTAAATCTATTGTAAAGCATCTTGGGCACGCTGATACTGGCCAAGGTGCCGTTGTTGCCCAAGGGCTATGTTTGGGGTTGGAAACGGTTCAAGGCACAGATGTAATGTTGGATTTTGTTGCAAATACTGCCAGCAATTACCGCCCTGATGCGAAAGGGGGGCAAGGTATATTATTAAAAGCCCCAAAACCAGGCCAAGATTGGCGCATTGATCTGCCTGCTATTGGGCCAGAAACAGTGGAAAATGCTTCTAAAGCAGGATTAAGCGGTATCGCAGTACAAAGTAAAAGCGTGTTGATACTAGGCATAGAAAAAACCGTGGAACGGGCCAATAAACTTGGCTTGTTTATTCACGCGTTTGAAGTTGAAGACGTAGCTGACACACAGGCACTACAGTAATGGTGCCCCCTTTAAAGGTATTTATTATAGCTGGTGAGCCTTCGGGCGATAAACTGGGCGGTAACTTGATGCAGGGTTTAAGTGATTTAACCAAAGGTCAGGTGGAATTTTATGGCGTTGGCGGTGAAATGATGCAGGCCGCTGGCCTAACATCACTTTTTGATATGTCAGATTTATCGCTTATGGGCTTGTTGGAAGTGATCCCGTCAATTCCAAAAATCAAAAAACGTATTAATGAAACCGTTAAAGCGGCGAAAGAAACAAACGTCGATGTATTCATAACAATAGACAGCCCTGATTTTTGTTTGCGCGTGGCTAAACAGCTTCGCAATCAAGAAGAGCCGCCTTATTTTATCCACTACGTCGCACCATCTGTTTGGGCATGGCGCCCTGAACGGGCAGCAAAAATGGCAAAATCGGTAGATCATGTATTGGCACTGCTACCGTTTGAGCCGCCTTATATGGAAGCCGTGGGCATGAGTTGTGATTTCGTCGGCCATCCAGCTGCTGCAGAAGAAATTCCAAGCCAAGACTATATTAAATCTGTTCTGGCCGATTTAAACCTAGAGCCAACGGATAAAATCATTTCCGTATTGCCAGGGTCACGGCGTGCAGAGATTAAACGTTTACTGCCTGTTTATATGCAGGCAGTTTCTGAAATACGCAAACAACGCCCGGATATTAAATTTGTATTACCGGCAGCAAGGCCTGTGTTGGATGCGTTAACCGCTATACTGGCTTCTGGCTCTGTACCTATACAGGTTTTAGACCCAACGGAGTTTGATCCTTTGGAAGCGGAAAAACGAAAACGCGCACTATATGCAAGCAGTCAACTGGCCATTGCCACTTCGGGTACGATTGCACTGGATTTGGCAAAGCAACGCTGCCCGATGGTTGTGGCATATAAGGCAAGTTGGTTAACGGAACGTGCGGTAAAACGGCTTGCTTTAACGGATCGCGCAAATCTTATAAATATTGTAACCGACAGCTATGTTGTACCGGAACTTATGTTTGAAAAATGTACGCCATCTGCCGTTGCTGATGCGGTTTTGGATATATTAAGTAATAAAGCCAAAAGAGTGGCGCAAGTTAAGGCTTGTGACACTGTAATGCAGCAGCTGGGTGAAGGGCATGAAGCTACTGGTTTACGGGCTGCAAAATCTGTATTGAGTGCTATTCGCAAAAATCAGAAATAACCCCTTTAGTAGCTGATACCAGCTTTTGTGCGCTAGTTGAAAACAGATGATTTGGTGTACCAGCTGCGGCCCAAACGGTTTCGAACTCTAATAATCTTGGGTCAATATAACACCTGATCTGGTTCAAGTGACCTATTGGGGATACGCCGCCAATGGCAAAACCGGTTTTGGCGCGTATCAGGTTGGCATCAGCCTTGCCCAAAGGCTCTTTCGCAATTTTCGAGGCTTTATCTGGGCAAACGCGATTACCGCCTGCTGTTAGAAATAAAACAGGGGTATTACTGGTTTCGCCCAAAAATATTATAGATTTGACGATTTGATCTAAATGGCACTGCACCGCATCGGCCGCTTGTTGCGCGGTTTTAGTAGGGACGACCATTTCTATAACTTCAATATCAAGCCCTAGATCGGCGGCATGTTTTGCGACCCTTTTCAAACTTTTACTCATCATTATCATCCTATATAGCTTGACCTTGCTAACAGCACTGCCCACAAATGCCTATGGTATTAAAAGATCAAATAACACAGGCCCCAATCCCGTATGAAACGGATTTGGGTGTGGAAACCGCAGCGGTTTGTGGCATTAAGGAAGGTTTGATTTTTGATTTGATTGTTGGCACAGCAGGGTGCAGCCCATATTTACGTGGTTTGATGCAAAAAGAGACCAACTGGTTGGCAGGAATATGGGATCAAGATCCTGATACAGTGTTCAAGGCTATATTGGGTGACGTAAGCACAGAAAAGCTTGTCAGCAGTTTGCGCTGTGCCAAGCGCCGTGTCGCTTTGCTAACTGCACTATGTGATCTGGGCGGAGTTTGGACATTAGAACAAGTCACAAATGCCCTGACTGATTTTGCGGATTTCGCGGTTCATACTG
The DNA here is from genome assembly GCA_913061275.1 of uncultured Paracoccaceae bacterium. GTDB lineage: Bacteria > Pseudomonadota > Alphaproteobacteria > Rhodobacterales > Rhodobacteraceae > Amylibacter. The sequence continues at coordinate 36,793 of CAJXSR010000005.1, forward strand.
CCCTTAAATCTTTGGTAAACGCAGAAATAACACGCGGTAAGTTACCAGCTGAAGCAACAGTTATTGCGGATGACTGTGCGGGTATATTTGTTTTGGCAATGGGTAAAATGGGGGCTTATGAGCTAAACTATTCGTCTGATATTGATCTGATCTGTTTTTTTGATGATAGCCGCTACAAGCTGGATGACTTAGCCGAAATCCGCCCGCATCTGATCCGTATTATTCAACGCATGTGTAAGGTACTGTCTGATGTCACTGCGGACGGTTATGTATTTCGTACTGATTTGCGGTTACGACCTAACCCTTCTGTCACACCTGTTTGCATTTCGGATACTGCCGCGATGCGCTATTATGAAACCGAAGGGCGCACATGGGAACGTGCGGCTTTTATAAAGGCACGAAGCTGTGCGGGTGATGTCGCTGCAGGAAAACGGTTTTTAGCTAACCTAACCCCGTTTGTGTGGCGTAGGCAGTTGGATTTTGCCGCGATTGAAGAAGCCCATGATATGCGCCTGCGCATCCGCGCCCATAAAGGGCTGGCAGGGGAAATAAATCTGTCAGGCCACAATATGAAACTGGGCAGGGGCGGCATACGTGAAATAGAGTTTTTTGCACAAACCCGCCAGATGATTGCAGGTGGGCGTGATGCGGGGCTGCGCGACAGGCGTACAATGCAAACATTACATAATCTTGCAAAAAAAGACTGGTTAAGTCAGGATGTGGCCGATCAGTTGGTAGCGGCATATACCATGCACCGCACCCATGAACACCGCATTCAGATGATAGGTGATTTGCAAACCCATAACCTGCCAAATACAGAGGCGGAAATGAACCGTTTTGCGCGGCTCTGCGGTTATGAAGATACTGGTAGTTTGAAGCAAGAAATCAAGCTACGCTTGCAATCAGTCCATAGGGTTATTGAGGATTTTTTTACGCCAGATCAAAATGATGCAAGCCAAGAAACAGATTATGATAGCGCTTTTCAAGCTTGGGAAAGATTGCCCGCTTTTCGCAGTAGCCGTGCATTGGATATTTTCCAACGCCTAAAGCCAAAGATTGCCAAAGGCATTGCTGGTTCCCAAAACCCAGATGAAGCTTTAACTCATTTTGAGACATTTTTGCGCGGGTTACCATCAAGCGTTCAGCTGTTTTCACTGTTTGACAGCAATTCACAGATATTGGATTTGGTACTGGATATAGTAGCCACTGCCCCTTCTTTGGCGACTTACCTGTCGCGTAATGCCACTGTTTTGGACGCGGTTTTGTCGGGGGCATTCTTTCAACCGCTGCCAGAAAAAGCAATTCTGGTTAAAGAATTGCAAAAAGCATTAAGCGCGGCAGATGATTATGAAGATAAGTTAAACATCACGCGTCGCTGGCAAAAAGAACACCATTTTCGTCTTGGGGTGTTGCAACTGCGCAATATTGCCGATGCGTTTGAAGCATCATTGGGATATTCTGAGCTGGCGCAAGCTTGTTTGATTTGTTTACTACCTGTGGTGGAAAATGAGTTTGCCCGCAAACACGGGGTAATAGTTGGTAGCGGGTTGGCAATTCTGGCAATGGGCAAGCTTGGCTCTAATGAAATGACTGCAACCTCTGATCTTGATTTGATTATGATTTATGATCCTGCAGGGCAGGAGGGATCGAACGGCAAACGCCCACTGGCAACTGTACAATATTATGCACGATTAACACAATCTTTGGTAACAGCAATGTCGACACCAACTGCCGAAGGTAAGCTGTATGAGGTTGATATGCGCCTACGCCCCTCTGGCCGTTCTGGCCCAGTGGCCACCAGCATTTCAGGCTTTGAGAGTTATCAAAGAACCAAAGCCTGGGTTTGGGAACATCTTGCTTTGTCGCGCGCCTGTACCGTTGCGGGTGAACCAGCTGTGATGGCACAGGTCGAAAAAATTCGGGCAAGTGTAATTTGCATACAACATGCACCAGCGAAGGTTATGTCAGAAGTGACAGAGATGCGTACACGTCTTGCTTTGGCTAAATCAAAGCATAAAACGATTTGGGAAGTAAAAGAAATAGCAGGGGGGCTGCTGGATATTGAACTGCTGGCACAGGCTTGTGCCCTGATCGGTAATATTTTGGAGAATGATCCTAAAGGGCAATTAACTCTGGCCGCTGAACAGGGAATTATTACATCTATAGATGCACTTCAACTTATTGAAACCCATAGTCTGCTTAGCCAGATCCAGCATATCAGCCGGTTGTTGGTTACAGGTGCGTTTAATATAGAGACACTAGGCAATGCAGGCTTGTCTCATATCCTGACTGTAACTGGCTTTAAAGATAAAGTGACGTTAGAGGCCGCAATGATGTCGAAAACAACAGATGCAGAGACGTTGATTTTGAAGTATCTGTCAAAGAACTGATGCAAGGGGCAAATCATGGCTGTTTTTAAGGGGAATCTAAAGATTGACCCACGCGGTATGATTTTTGAAGCTTATCGTATTGAGGGTATCAGTTTGGAAGAATGCCGAATGATATTTCTGGATTGGGCTATGCACACACCGCAAGGTGATATGAAAAGCTATTTGCACGAATTATTGGTTGAATATGAGCAAGGCAATGAAAACCACCCAATGACGCAAGTGATTAAAGAAGGTTTAATCACATCGAAAGAGGGTGGCAAAAGGCGCGGGGGACGTGCAAGGCAGCTATAAGCCTTACTTTTGCGCGTTATCCAAGATTTTTAATTCTGCCATGACTTCTTCAAATAAAGTCTTATCACAACGTGGCTTTAAACCTGCAGGCCAGTTTACAAAATCCTCTGGCGACAGTTTATAACTCGGGTAGTTGTTTTTCATTTTTACACCTTATACTCACTACGATCTGCCCAAAACACAGGCAGGTTAACAAAAAATACACAAAAAAGGCGATTCCGCCCTAACTGTGCTTATATAGCGTTAAAATTGTGGCAGCATTATGGCACAAGCTATGCCAAAGCCGCTAAAATACGTGCCCAACTGCGCACGCCTTTATGAAAGCTGCGGATGTCGTATTTTTCATTGGGGGAATGGATGCTGTCATCATCTTGGGCAAAGCCGATCAACATGCTTTCTATGCCAACCACATCCTGAAAATGGCCCGCAATCGGGATAGAGCCACCACAGCCGACAAAAACACCTTGATTGGCCCATTCTTGTGACAATGCACCGCGTGCAGCTTCAAATGCGGGGTGATCTATCGCCATGTTGGATGCACCTGAACCACCATGTTCATGAAATTCCACAGTGCAGTCTGAGGGTAGATGGTTGTTTACATGGTTGCGAAATGCAGTGCGAATTTTAACCGGGTCTTGAAGCCCGACAAGCCGAAAACTAACCTTGGCGTGGGCTTGCGACGGTAACACGGTTTTGAAACCATCCCCAGTGTAGCCACCCCATATACCGTTTACATCTGCCGTTGGGCGTGACCAGATTTGTTCCAGCACGGAACGGCCCTGTTCGCCTGCGGGCACAGATAATCCGACCTCTTTCAGGAAGTTTTCAGGGTCAAATGCCAAGGATTTCCATTGGGCTGCAACATTTGCAGGCAGTTCTGGAACGCCGTCATAAAACCCATCTAGCGTTACAGCCCCCTTATCATCATGCAAGCTGGCCAGTGCTTTTGTCAGTACCCGAATGGGGTTGATCGACGGGCCACCGTACATGCCACTGTGCAAATCTTTTGACGGGCCAGTAATGGTGATCTGTTCGCCTACTAAACCACGCAGCATGGTAACGATAGAAGGTGTGTCGCGTTCCACCATGCCTGTGTCACAGATCAGGGCAACGTCAGCTTTTAACTCATCCTTATTGGCCTCCATATAGGGAACTAATGAAGGGGAGCCGCTTTCTTCTTCGCCTTCAAAGAAGATTGAGATTTTTGTGGGTAATTCGCCTGTGACTTCTTTCCAAGCACGACATGCCTCAACAAAGGTCATCAACTGGCCTTTGTCGTCGGATGAGCCACGCCCGCGCAGAACTTTGCCGTTTGGCGTATCTTCAATTTGCGGATCGAACGGCGGGTTGTCCCACAGATCAAGCGGATCGACGGGTTGTACATCGTAGTGACCGTAGAAAAGCACATGGGTACCACTTTGCTGATCCCCATGTGCCATCACCATTGGATGGCCGGGTGTTGGGCGTTTTGTAGCGTCAAAACCAATAGATTTCAGATCATCCACAAGCCAATCGGCAGCTTTATCGCAATCAGTGGCATAGGCTGGATCGGTTGAGATGCTTTCAATCCGTAATAGATCAATCAAACGGTTAAGTGCTGCATCTTGATCGGCATCAATATGGGCTAGAACTTTATCAAGGGACATTTTAATAACCTTTCAAGGAAGTGTTTGATAAACTACACAGGTTTTTACCAATGAGTTAAAGAGGAAACTATGTTTTTACGCGCATTCTTTTTTACATTTCTATTAGCCACTCCGATTTGTGCCGAACCCTTGGTCTTGAACCTGCCGATTGATTGCGATTTAGGGGAAACGTGTTTTGTTCAGCAATACATGGATATTGATCCCACAAAAGGTGCACGTGATTTTGGCGGTGGTACTGTCACCTATGACGGGCATAAAGGTACAGATTTTCGGCTGACATCCCAAAAAGCCATGCATGCGGGCGTGGCAGTTGCGGCGGCGGCGGCGGGTAGTGTTAAACGCGTACGCGATGGGATGGCTGATCGCATGATACGAACTGACGCTGACCGCGCGCGTATTAAGGGTAAAGAGTGCGGCAACGGTGTGGTTATTGACCACGGTAACGGTTGGGAGACGCAATATTGCCATATGAAACGGGGTAGCATTGTTGTTGTGAAGGGCCAGCAGGTTCAGGTGGGTGAGGTGCTGGGGCAGGTGGGGTTGTCTGGTAAAACCCAGTTCCCGCATGTTCATATCGCGGTGCGTAAAGATGGGCAGAAAGTTGATCCGTTTGATCCAGATGCCAATCTTTGGGCCAAGGCTTTGCGGCCTGCGATAGCTTATCGGCCTACGCGGATAATAAACATCGGCTTTGCTGATGGGGCGGTTAAGATGGCGGATATTTTGAGAGGTAAATTCGAAGGTTTCACCCCAAATAAAACATCCGCTGCTGTAGTGGCTTATATGCGGGCTATCAATTTGATTAAGGGCGATCGGGTGCGGCTGACTTTGAAGGGGCCGAAGGGGCGGATTACTACTAAATTGTATAAACCTGTTCCTAGGGCCAAAGCGCATCAGATGTATTTTACAGGTAAAAAGCGCCCCTCTGGTGGCTGGCCTGCGGGGGGGTATACTGTGCAGGCAGAGGTTCTGCGCGATGGGGTGGTTGTGGATGCTGAGACACTCATAGCAACCACGGAATAGCTATCACCGTGTTGGCATAAAAGAGGTTAATTCATTCAGTTAACCACTTTTAGCCCCAGTGCAATTGGAATGTGAAAGGGCATGTGTTTTGATGTCACATATCTCTGGAGTGTTAGTATTAGTACCCCTTACACTCACTAGAAGGACGAACTCCGTTATAGAAATGATTTTGGTGGAAAAACGCCATTCATTCTATAATGCTCTTGACTAACTACACAAGTTTCTGGAGGCTTATAAAATAATAATTCAAGCACATAATATATCTATTGTATAAAGTGATTTTATACAGGGAATAAATATGAAACGTTTGGTAACTATTGGTCTATATTTAACTTTGATGGGGTGCGTAGCTGTCCCTGAGGTGACGAGTTCGGATACATCCGACGCGATAAACACTGTGGCTTTATCATGTCAAAAGCCATATGAATTTACTCAGGATTGTAATAATTGGGCTGGTGCTAGTCGTAAAATCATTATTGATGGATTTGAAATCAAAGTTGGCGCCACAGCAAACGGAAATACTGTACTCGTAATGGATGCCAAATTATTTGCTAACAGCCTTACAAGTGTATTTACTGTTAACAGTCCTAAACATAGTCGTGCTTCAAATAATTCATTCGAGTCTGTAAAAAAAGTGTTTGCACAAAACAACGTTAAGATTAATCGTGTCCGACCGCTAAAGTCCTTCGCTAATATCGATGGTTATATCCTTGAATTGCCAAGTGACGGGTATTCTATTCTAAAGAAATATAGTGTTGATAAATCTTAAATAGGAATATCAATACCCACGCCAAATCCAGCCACCGCCGAAAATCCTTGTGCCTTCACTGTCGTAGAATACGCAGGCTTGGCCGGGGGCGACTCCCTCTTCGGATGTTAGTAGCTCAACCGTGGCTGTGTCTGGGCCAAGGGGGCGGATGATGGCGGGTTTGGGGGCGCGGGTTGATCGGACGCGCACGGATAGGTGCCATTCTTCGCGATTTTCAAACGGTTCGTCGCCCAGCCAGTTAATCTCGCGGATGGGTACAAAGGTTGTGCCTAGGGCCTCTTTCGGGCCGACGATGACTTGTTTTAGGTCTGGGTCGAGTTTTACCACATAAAGCGGCTCACGCCCGCCGATGCCTAGGCCACGGCGTTGGCCGATGGTGTAGTGAATGACACCCTTATGCTGGCCCAGAACTGAACCATCAAGATGTACGATATCACCGGGGTCTGCGGCACCCGGGCGTAATTTTTCGATTACTGCGGCGTAGGAGCCGTTGGGGACAAAGCATATGTCTTGGCTGTCTGGCTTATCTGCTACGGGCAGGCCGAATTTGTGCGCAAGGTCGCGTGTTTCAGCCTTGGACGTTAAGTGGCCCAGCGGGAAGCGCAGGTATTCAAGTTGGTCTTGTTTGGTTGAGAACAAGAAGTATGATTGATCGCGGTCGCCGTCTGCGGCTTTGTGCAGCTCGGCCTTTTCGGGGCCTTGGGCGCGTTGGATATAGTGGCCTGTGGCCATGCAATCGGCATCTAGGTCTTTGGCGGTTTCCAGAAGGTCGCGGAATTTTACGCGTTCATTGCAGCGAATGCAGGGGACGGGGGTGGCGCCCGCAAGGTATGCGTCGGCAAATTCATCGATGACGCTTTCTTTGAATTTGTTTTCATAGTCCAGCACGTAATGCGGAAAGCCCATTTCATCGGCTACACGGCGGGCATCGTGGATATCGCGGCCTGCGCAACAGGCGCCTTTTTTGGCGAGTGCTGCACCGTGGTCGTAAAGTTGTAGGGTGACGCCGACTACATCGTAGCCTTCGCTTGCCAGCTGGGCTGCCACCACGGAACTATCAACACCGCCCGACATGGCGACAAGCACGCGGGTATCTTTGGGGGCTTTGGCAAAGCCCATAGAGTTCAATTTGGTTTTTACGTCAGCAGACATGGTTACGATCCTATGAATATCTCGCTTTATAATAAAAAGCGTTTCATTCACAAGGGAAGCTTTCATTTGTGATTAAGGGATTTAGGGCAAAAAGCAGTTATAGCTAACATGTGAGTGAAATATGTATGTAAAAAAGACCAAAGGCCCGAATTTTGTTGAATTGCCAGATGGGCGCAAGTTTAGCCGTTCTGATTTACCCCCGAAAAGTACCACAAGGTGGGTTGCTTCGCGTAAGGCATCGGTTGTCTTGGCTGTTTCTACTGGGTTGATAACAAACGATGAAGCTTGCGAAATGTATCAACTTTCTAGGGAAGAGTTTGAAGGGTGGGTAACTTCGGTTAAGGTGCATGGTGTTGGGGCGCTTAAAGCCACAAAATTACAAAACTATAGACAACTTTAGGTTGTTTTGTTACTTGTGTACCGGGTAGTAACGGGTGGTTAACCATTGTTGCGCAATGTGAGGAAGATATTAACTGACAGTTCGTGGAGGCAACACATGCGTATATTATTGGTCGAAGATGACCCAACAACCTCAAAAAGTATTGAGTTGATGCTGCAAAACGCAAATTTTAACGTTTATGCAACAGATTTAGGCGAAGAGGGCATCGATTTAGCCAAGCTTTATGATTACGATTTAATTCTATTAGATTTAAACCTGCCAGATATGGATGGGCATGAGGTGTTGCGCCAATTACGTAATGCAAAAGTGCTGACCCCTATTTTGATACTTTCTGGCTATGATACCGTTGAAGATAAGATAAAAGGTTTCGGGTTTGGGGCAGATGACTATCTGACCAAGCCGTTTGATCGGGCAGAATTGGTTGCGCGTATTCATGCTATTGTACGCAGATCGCAGGGACATGCGGAATCTATAATCGAAACTGGTAGTATTTGTGTCAATTTAGATCAGAAAATAGTCGAGGTTGGCGGGCAACAGGTTCATTTGACGGGAAAAGAGTATCAAATGTTCGAACTTTTGTCGCTTCGTAAAGGTACAACGCTGACAAAAGAGATGTTCTTGAACCACCTTTATGGGGGGATGGATGAACCAGAATTAAAGATAATTGATGTGTTTATCTGTAAATTACGTAAAAAATTAGCCGAAGCAACTGGTGGTGAAAACCATATTGAAACGGTTTGGGGCCGAGGGTATGTTTTACGTGATCCAATTATTGTGTCCAAACCTATACTGGCTGTGGCGGGATAAGATAAGAAATCGCTGGACGGTTTAGGTAACGCATCGTACATCTAATATAAGCATTAGGTTAGGTGTTATGGCGGATAAAATTGCAGTGGAGGAGCTGAATAACGAACAGGCAAGCGCGGAATTATCCCGCCTTGCCAAAGAGTTATTAAAAGCCAATCGATTGTATTACACACAAGATGCCCCAACTATTTCAGATGCACAATATGATGCGTTAAAACAACGTAATTCTGAAATTGAACAAAAGTTTCCTGAATTGAAACGGGATGATAGCCCAAGCGATAAGGTTGGCGCACCGGTTTCTGAGACATTTTCAAAGATTACGCATGAAGTTAAAATGTTGTCATTGGGGAATGCTTTTACCAGCGAAGATGTCGCTGAATTTGATACACGTATTCGTAAATATTTAGGCGTTCCTACAAAAGATATGCTGCTTTATACGGCAGAGCCTAAAATTGATGGCCTATCTTTATCGTTACGGTATGAAAACAGTATACTCATCCACGCGGTAACACGCGGGGATGGTGAGGTTGGCGAAAATGTTACCAATAACGCGCGTACAATCGCAGATATTCCCCAAAGGTTGAATAATGCCCCTGATATTATTGAAATACGGGGTGAAGTATATATGGGTACCGCAGATTTTGTGGCTTTAAATGCACGACAAGAAAAACTGGGTCGTAAAATTTTTGCAAACCCGCGTAATGCTGCGGCGGGTTCATTGCGCCAATTAGATGCAAATATTACCCTACAAAGGCCATTGAAGTTTTTTGCATATGCTTGGGGGGTAGCTTCTACCCCTTTAGCGACAACGCAAAGCCTTGCGATTGAACGGATGCAAGATATGGGGTTTGTTACCAACCCTTTGACACAAATTTGTAATGGGCCAAAGGCATTAACAACACATTACGCTAAAATAGAAGAAGCACGTGCCACTCTTGGTTACGATATTGATGGGGTGGTCTATAAAGTTGATGATCTTACTTTGCAGGCGCGTCTTGGATTTCGGGCGACAACACCGCGTTGGGCCATTGCCCACAAATTTCCTGCGGAAATTGCCCACACACGTATTGAGGCTATTGAAATACAGGTAGGCAGGACCGGCGCACTTTCACCTGTTGCACGTTTATTGCCTGTTACGGTTGGTGGTGTTGTGGTGTCGAATGCGACGTTACATAATGAAGATTATATTACTGGGCGCGACAGTAAGGGCAATTTGATACGGGAAGGGCGCGATATTCGTGTTGGGGATTGGGTTGAAGTTTACCGCGCGGGTGATGTGATACCTAAAATCCGTGATGTAGATATAACCAAGCGGCCTGATAATTCTAAGAAATATGAGTTTCCAACGATATGCCCCGAATGCGGCTCACTTGCTATCCGAGAAGTGGGCGATAGTGTTGCGCGGTGCACAGGCGGTATCATTTGCCCTGCACAAGCCGTTGAAAAGCTAAAACATTTCGTTGCACGTGGGGCGTTTGATATTGAAGGTCTTGGATCAAAGCAGATCGAGATGTTTTTTGACGATACTGATCTGAGAGTTAAAGAACCCGCAGATATTTTTACCTTGGAAATACGCGATAAAAATAATTTCACCAAGCTGAAAAATCGCGATGGTTGGGGTGAAAGATCTGCAGATAACCTGTTTTCAGCTATAAATGAAAAGCGTAAAATTCCCTTGAATAAACTTATTTATGCATTGGGCATTCGCCATGTTGGCGACACAAGCAGTACGCTTTTGGCCCATAATTATGGAACGTGGCCGACATTTATTGACGCTATGAACCAGGCAAAAGATCAAACTGGTGATGTTTGGGACGCCTTAAATGCGATTGATGGCGTGGGCAGTGTTTTGGCAACGGCATTGGTGGAAACATTTTCCAAACCCGAAACACGCGCGGCCATTGATAGATTACTTGACCAACTTGACGTGCAAGCGATGACACAACGTGATACATCCGATAGTCCTGTTGCTGGAAAAACCGTTGTATTTACAGGCACGTTGGAACGGATGACGCGGGCAGAGGCCAAAGTGCGGGCCGAAGATTTAGGGGCAAAGGTTTCGGGGTCGGTCTCGAAAAAAACTGATTTTGTTGTTGCGGGCCCTGGTGCTGGCTCGAAAGCTAAAAAGGCACGTGATCTGAACGTGACTTTGCTAAGTGAGGATGAATGGCTTGAACTGATCAACAAGACAGGGTGATATACGGGGTATGAGCCAACGACCTGAAATTCTATTTCCGCTGTTTTCTGACTTGAAAGGGTTAGATGGTGTTGGACCGCGAACCGCAGAAAACTTTGCCAAGATGGGTGTGGAAAAACCCAGAGATTTATTGACGACGCTGCCGCATAATTTAATCGACCGTAAAATTATAACTACGATCAAAGGGGTTATATTGCCTGCGGTTGTCACGGTAGAGGTTTTGGTGGGGGTGCATCAACCGAATACTGTGAAGGGTCGGCCCACACGTATAATGGTTGAAGATGCAGAAGCATCTTTTCAGTTGGTGTTTTTTCATGCGCGTAGTGACTGGTTGCGCCAGCAACTGCCCAGTGGGCAAAGGCGGGTGGTATCGGGGAAATTAGAAGTTTTTGATGGGTTGGCCCAAATGGTACACCCAGAATTTATCACTAATGTGAATGATGCCGCATTAATTCCGCAAATAGAACCCGTGTATCCGCTTACGGCTGGTATTACGCAAAAAACCATAACGAAAGCAATTTCAAGTGCTATGGATCGTGTGCCAAATTTGCCCGAATGGATAGAACCCTCGGTCTTGTCTGCCAAGCAATGGCCAAGCTGGAAAAAGGCTGTTTTTGAGGCGCATAATCCGCAAGGTTTAAGTGATGTTGCCCTAAATGCAAAACCGCGTGAACGTTTGGCATATGATGAGTTTCTGGCACATCAAACCACTTTGGCTTTGGCGCGACTGAATAACCGTAAGGAAAAAGGGTATAGAACTGTTGGAACGGGTGAGTTGCGCAATAAGGTTTTGGCGGGCTTGCCTTACCGGTTGACTGGGGCACAAAACCGATCAATTATGGAAATAACAGATGATATGGCGGGTGAAACCCGTATGAGCCGATTGTTGCAAGGCGATGTTGGTTCGGGTAAAACGCTAGTGGCATTTATAGCTTTGCTGGCCGCTATTGAGGCGGGCGGGCAGGGTGTGATGATGGCCCCGACAGAGATTTTAGCTAGGCAACATCTGGCCGCGTTACTGCCATTGGCAAATGATGCAGGGGTAGTTTTAGAAATATTAACCGGTCGTGACAAAGGGCGTGAACGGCAGGCAAAACTGGCTGCACTTGCAAAGGGTGATATTCAGATTTTGGTGGGAACGCACGCCGTTTTTCAAAAAGATGTTGAATTTCAACGGCTTCGACTGGCAATTATTGATGAACAACACCGCTTTGGGGTACGCCAACGTATGAGCTTGGGGGCAAAAGGGGATGCGGTTGATGTGTTAGTGATGACTGCAACACCAATTCCGCGTTCGTTAGAGCTATCACATTACGGAGATATGGATATTTCTGTTTTAGATGAAAAGCCCAAAGGCCGAAAACCGATTGAAACAGTTTTGGTGTCAAATACCAGAATGGATCAGGTGGTAGCACGACTGAAAGCGGCGATTAAAGATGGGCGGCAAGCCTATTGGGTTTGTCCATTGGTGGAAGAAAGCGAATTGGTTGATTTTGCCGCTGCCGAAGATAGGTATCGTGCATTACGGCTGACTTTGGGGGAAGAAGCCGTGGGGTTAGTGCATGGCCAGATGCCGAATGCCCAAAAAGATGCTGCTATGGCTGCGTTTGTTGCAGGCGACATTTCTGTTTTAGTTGCAACAACAGTGATTGAGGTGGGGGTAGATGTGCCTAACGCCTCTATTATGGTGATTGAACAGGCAGAGCATTTTGGCTTGGCACAGTTACACCAGTTACGTGGCCGTGTTGGTCGGGGCACACAGGCCAGTACGTGCTTGTTGATGTATGCAGCACCTTTGGGGGTGACCGCTGAACGGCGCTTAACTGTCATGCGCAATACCAATGATGGCTTTGAAATATCTGAGGAAGACCTTAAACTACGTGGTGCCGGGGATTTGTTGGGTACTGCGCAATCTGGGCTAGCAAGGTTTCGTATTGGCGATTTGGAAACGCAAACGGATTTGATGAAAACCGCGTTTGATGACGCCAGAATGCTTATCCATACCGACCCAAAGCTTGAAACTCCGCGTGGTAAAGCAATACGCACGCTTTTATTTTTGATGGAACAAGATAAAGCTATTCGTTTATTATCAGTAGGTTAATAAATAATCTCTGACATACGTTCCTTTTTGTTCGCAGATGTTCTCATAAAGTTCTTTACATATTGAATTGAATATGAGAACAAATAGGCAACAACTAGAAATGCACTGGGAGAATATAATGAAACATTTAACTAAGCTTGCAACCCATGAACCAATGACTGTTATCGAAGATATTCTAGGACTGGCCGCAATCTGTGTCATTGTCATGATTGGTCTTCACATCTAATTTGCCTGTAATCTATCTGGCCATAAGCATACTACCCTCAATGCTGTTTTGGTTCCACGCCTCACGGGAACAGACGACCCAATTTTGATCGTCACAAACGCCAGAATTTGATTGCTAAAACTTTACGCCGCACCCTTTGGGTAGCGGCGTTTTTTTAGGCGTCTTCCATCGCCTCTAAAACCGCGTCAAACGCAAGCATGATAGAGGCATGACGGTTGGAATATTCGGTTGCAGGCAGCAGAACCTCTAGGTCTTGAAAGGGGGCATCGGGTATTGCGCCATCGGACTTAAGCATTGCTAATAGCTGGTCGCGCCCAGTACTTATCTGATCTTTTGACAGACCTATTACATTAGCCCCTAACACAGAGGCAGATGTTTGACCAAGTGCGCAGGCTTTTACATCTTGTCCGAAATCTGTAACAATTCCGTCTGAAAAATTCACATCAACCTCAACCGTAGAGCCGCATAAAGGCGAGCGTTTACGAACAGTTGCATCTGGTTGATTTAGGCGATCTGTGTGCGAAATAGAGGCCGCTAACGCTAATATGCGCTGCGAGTATAATTTCATTAAGTCTTGATCGTCTGCCATTGTCTTTCGACCTTTGCATTTCATATCTTAAATGCCTAATTAGGGCTAAGAAACGAAAAAGCAAAGTGAAAGTAACCCAGATGACAAAATTTGACGCAGCATCGCTAAAATATGATGCAAACGGGTTAATCCCTGCAATCGCCCAGCAACAGGGAACGGGTGAAGTTTTAATGATGGCCTGGATGAACAAAGATGCTGTGATCGAAACTTTGCGTTCGGGGCATGTGACCTATTGGTCGCGGTCGCGGCAAGAATTTTGGAAAAAAGGGTTAACGTCCGGACATGTACAAATGCTGGTTTCAATGCGTGTGGATTGTGATCGTGACTGCTTGCTGTTGACGGTCGATCAAACCGGGCCTGCATGCCATACCAACAGGCATAATTGTTTTTATATAGAAGTGCAGGGTGGTGAAGAGGTCGAAATCCTATCGCCAATTAGCTAAAGCCCAACCATCTTTCGAATGTCTTGCGGGCTTGCGCCATCTGCGCGGTATTTGCGGATGGCCATTGCATCATAACGTTTTGCCAAGCGATTGCCGTTTTCATCGCGGATAAGTTTATGGTGGTGATAAATTGGGGTCGGTAAACCAAGTAATTTTTGTAGAACCACATGAATCTTTGTTGCTTCAAACAGGTCTTGGCCACGTGTGATATGGGTAATACCTTGATAGGCGTCATCCAAAACAACGGCCAAGTGGTAACTGATACCGATGTCTTTTCGTGCAATGATGATGTCACCGATATTTGTTTGCAGATCTTTGGCTGTAATCGCAATTTCCCCTGTCTCACCCCTTGGGCCAAAGCCATTTTCAGCGAAAGTGAATATAGGCCTGTCAGTGTTTGATGTGCTTAAATTGGATAAAACGTTAGACATGGAAAGCCTAAGCGCATGGTTTGGTGGTATGGGGTCATTGTTTGAATTTACGCCGCTCGGGTGGCATGTTCCTGGATATACAATGCCATCTGGCCCCAATATTGTAGTACCACCTTCTTGTGGGGCAGAGGCAATTTGGATGTCTTTGCGGGTGCATGTGCAGGCGAATAATTTATTGTCGCCCCATAACCTTTGGATGGTTTTTTTGTAGAATTCCTGCCTGTTAGATTGGCGTAAAGCGGGTTTTTCCCATTTAATCCCCAGCCATTCCAAATCTTGAAAAATAGCTTGCTCAAACTCTGGTTTACAGCGCGGTGTATCAATATCTTCGATGCGTAACAGAAATTTACCACCATTAACGGTCGCGTTATCCCACGTAAGCAAAGCAGAATAAGCATGCCCAAGATGTAACAACCCGGTAGGGGAAGGGGCAAACCGTTCGCGTATCACCTTTTGCGCATCACATAAACATTTGCACTGATGCCCTTTTTGGGTAAATGGGGCCCATGTTCTTTGAACAACAATTCAAAGGCACCGCAATCAGTATGGTTCATCACGCAACATTCAAATGCGGGGTCTTCTAAAGTATGGTCATTAAATGAAAACACGATAAGTCCGCCGTGTTTCATTTTTTTGAACAGTTCATAAAGTAAGGTGACAGGGGCTGCACCCGTGCCGATTACACCTATTGCGGAAAATGCGTCATATAACCCATCTTGAAACTGTAGGGGGTCTTTTAGGGTTGTTTGCCAAAGCCTGTTATAAATTCCACGTGTTTTGGCAACTTCCAGCATGTCGTGATTTAGATCGCAACCATCGATGCGGGTAAATCCGGCTTCGGCCAAGCGTTTGCCTGACAATCCAGTGCCGCATCCGATATCAAGTAGTGATAGGTCTTGTGTGGGGGTGAATTCCGCCAATGCCGCGGCACAACGTTCGGGCGTGATATATCCGTTTTCTAAGACTTCTGCATCATAGGTTTTCGCCCAATCGCTGTAGAAGTTTTGAATATCTTCAGGCTTTTCTAATTCATAAGCGCGCGAAAGGTGATTATTATGTTCTTTCATTTGGGTAAGTTAACAAGGCACCCCTAATTGCGCAACCAGCTTATCCAATCGACTTTGGCCCTATCTGTATAGGCTAAATAACGGTCTTTGCGGTTGCGACGCCCGCCTTTGACATTATCAACAGGGGGAAACAGGCCGAAGTTTACATTCATTGGCTGAAAGGTTTTTGCAGTGGCCCCACCAGTGATGTGACTGACAAGTGCACCCATAGCCGTTGTGTTTGGTGGGGATAGTTTGTTTTCACCCCGCACTTGTGCAACGGCAAATATACCTGCAAGCAGCCCCATCGCAGCACTTTCAACATAACCTTCAACACCAGTAATTTGGCCTGCAAACCGAATGTCTGGGCGGGATTTCAGGCGCATTTGATCGTCTAACAACCGTGGTGAGTTGATGAATGTGTTGCGATGTATGCCACCCAAACGGGCAAACTCGGCATTTTCCAACCCTGGTATCATGGATAAAACGCGGGCCTGTTCGCCGTATTTCATTTTAGTTTGAAAGCCCACAATATTAAACAATGTACCAAGTGCATTATCACGGCGTAGTTGCACAACCGCATGTGCTTTGACATCTGGTTGGTGTGGATTGGTAAGGCCGACAGGTTTCATTGGCCCCCAGCGAAGGGTTTCTCGGCCGCGCTCGGCCATGACTTCTATCGGTAGGCAACCCTCAAAATAGGCGGTGTCTTGTTCCCATTCTTTGAACTCTGTTTTTTCAGATGCAAGCAGTGTGTCTATAAAAGCGTTATATTGTGCTTCATCCATAGGGCAATTCAGGTAGGCAGTTTGTTCTTCAAACGTTTCACCTTTGTCATAACGTGATTGAAACCACGCCTGTTTCATGTCAACGCTTTCGGCGTAGACTATGGGGGCAATGGCATCAAAAAATGCTAATGCGGTTTCGTCGGTTTCTGCCAAAACTGCTTCGGCCATAGAGTGTGAGGTTAGCGGCCCTGTGGCGATAATTGTTTGGCCCCAACTTGTGGGCGGCAAGCCTGTGACTTCACCGCGTTCCAAAGTTATCATCGGGTGTGCTAACAATTTATCGGTCACGGCTTGGCTGAACGCATCACGGTCAACCGCCAGCGCACTACCAGCGGGTACGGAGTGTTGCGTGCCCATTTCCATAATTATAGAGCCAGCTTCACGCATTTCCCAATGTAGCAGACCAACGGCATTGGCAGTATCATCGTCTGAACGGAACGAGTTTGAACAAACCAGTTCAGCCAAGTTTTCAGATTGATGCGCAAATGTTTTAACGGTAGGGCGCATTTCATGCAGGATCACGGGAATGCCCGCATTAGCGATGTGCCAAGCTGCTTCTGAGCCTGCCATTCCGCCGCCGATTATATGTATGGGATGTGTCATGAACAGGGGGTCTATGATAGCGCGTGTTGAAGGTCAACAAGCGCTATGGGGCAGATTTACGGAATGCCACGTTTAAGAGTTTTTCAAATACCAAAATCATTGCCCCTTTGTCTTTATCACCATGCCCTTGGTCTAGGGCTTGTTCATAGGTTTTAGTTGCTGCTGATAAAACTGGGGTAGGGATATTGTGGTTTTTTGAAATCTGTGCGCCATTCACAAGATCCTTATATGCTGCTGACATAGGGTAGCCGTTGTTAAAATCACCGTTTAGAATATGGGGGGTAAAAAATTCTGAGGCAAAACTGCGTCCAGAACTGCTGTTAATGACTTCACTGATCTGGGTAGGGTTTAGGCCCAGCTTGACGGCAAGTGGAAGAATTTCGGCAATGGCGGCAGCATTAATGTCAAATAACAGTTGGTTAACCAATTTAGTTGTTTGCCCGCTGCCAACTGGCCCCATGTGCAGAATTTTATTTGCCATTGCAGATAGAGATTGGTGAAGTTTTTCTATTATTTGCGCATCCCCACCGCACATCATTGTAAGGGTGCCGTTTTCAGCCCGCGTTTGCATACCAGATACGGGGGCATCAATGAAATCCATGCCAAGAATTTGCAAATCACTGGCAAGTTGAAGCGTAGTTGCATGATCAATGGTACTGGTATCAACGACTGTGGTGCCTTTTCTTAATGTGGATGCGATGCCTGTTTGGCGATCAAATAGGCATGATTGTACAATCTGACCTGTGGGTAGGCATAGAATAATAACATCTACATTGCACAAATCACTTTGGTTATTTGTGGTGTTCAGGCCTTTGCCCCTTAGATCACTTACTATTTGTGCATCACGATCATAGGCAATAACACTGGTTTGTTTTGCCAGATTAAGCGCCATCGGTGCCCCCATTTGCCCCAAACCAATAAATCCAAACTTCATGCTTATATCCTTGATAATAGGTTAATTATAACGTTTATCTTTTAGCCTATAATATGCGTAAGCTAATTTTAGATATTGGGGACGTAAAAAGTCTAATGGAAACTTATGGGTGGGATTGGTATATAGTTTTGGTAGTTGGTCCATAGTTTTTTGGCCTAAAATCAGTTCTGCCAGATTTTTGCCTGCCCAACTGGCCATTGCAACACCAGAGCCGTGATAGGCTAGGCTGGCCCATGCGGTTTGATCGTTGTCTATCGGGCCAATAAACAGGGCTTTCTTGCGGTTCAGACCTATAAAGCCTGACCATTGATATGCGGTTTCTACTGCATGCCATTCTGGGAAAATATCATCAAACTGTTCGCGAAGCTCTTTGAAAAAAGTATTTTGTTCAGTTTGATCGCCTGTATTGGCCCCGCGCCCCCCGAACATCATCCGCCCATCTGGCAGCAGGCGAAAATAGTGCAGCAAAGTTCGGCTGTCATATGTCATATGGTGCGTTGTCCAACCTTGCTTTTGTTGCTCTTTGCGCGTGATTGGTCGGGTAACAAGAATGCTGGAAACTGCGGGTAATAATCGACCCTTGCACCAAGTCGGGATGTTTTCGGATGTATAGCCGTTGGTGGCTATAATGATCTTCTTTGCGCGGATAGTAATGTTATTAGTAGTTAGGATGTACGCGCCGTTCTCGCGTGAAACTTGATGAATTTCAGTATTTGGGGAAAGTGTGGCGCCTGCATCTATCGTTGCATCGGCTAAAGCACGCAAGTAGTTTAACGGGTGTAAGCCAAAGCCCCAAGGAAGTATCATACCGCCATAAAAAGAAGGGCTATTCGCCCCTATGGCGCCAAGCGCATCTTTTTCCATTATTGAAGTATTTACACCCAGTATTTGGTTTATCTCTTCAGACTCATTGCGCATTTGTTGTAATTGATAGGGGGAATGGGCAACGGCAAGTTCTGCGTTTTTATCAGGTGTATCGGATGTAATTCCCTCAATTTCACAAAATTCGCGTACTTGCTCGATAGCCTCTTCTTGGGCACGAACCGCCGCGATAACGCCGTCATGGCCATAGAGTTTTTGAATTTCTGATAGTGATTTTTTTGTGCTGGTATTGGCACAAAAGCCGCCATTGCGGCCTGATGCACCCCAACCAAAATGGCCTGCCTCTGCTACGCATACATTAACACCTGATTGTGCCAGTGTTTTTGCCGCATTCAAGCCCGTAAAACCACCACCGATAATGGCGACATCACATTTATAATCTTGCGTCAGCCGTGTTGGATTGTGGCGCATAGGGTTTGCCGAGGCTTCCCACCAACTGTTGGCGACAATGGTTGGATCGGCCGCACTGGGGTGAAAAATTCGCTTCAGCACCATATGATATAAGCCCTATTCTTCGGTTTGTTCCTGTTCACTTTCATCGTCGTCAGATGTTTCAGCAATATAGGCTACAGAAACAACATCTTCGTTTTTAGACAGGTTAAATACGGTTACACCAGATGATGTGCGCCCTTGGCGTGATATACCTTTTACTGGGCAGCGAATGGATTGCCCGGTTGAGGTTGCAAGCATGATCTGATCTTCGTCTTCAACGGTAAAACACGCAATAATCTGGTCGTCGCGGCGCCCTAAATTAGCGGCAGCAACACCTTGGCCACCACGCCCAGAGACGCGGTATTCATGTGCGCTTGAACGTTTACCAAAACCACCTTTGGTGATGGTTAATATCCATTGTTCCAATTCGGCTAGTTCATCAAAGCGTTCGGTACTAATTGCGGTTTCATCGCTTGTAAGATCATCGTTTTCTTCGCCAGTCATAGCGCGGCGCATTTTGAAATAGGCGGTTCGTTCATCTGCTGTTGCTTCAACATGGCGAATAACTGCCATTGAAACAACGCGGTCATCTTTGGCCAGCTTTATGCCACGCACACCTAACGAATCGCGGCCTTTGAATACCCGCACATCTGTGGTTGGGAAACGAATAGCTTTACCCATGCTAGTGGTCAGGAAAAAATCTTCGTCTTCTGTCGCGATGCGCACATCAACAATGGTAACGCCTTCGGGCAGTTTCATCGCGATTTTACCGTTGGACTTAACCTTGGTGAAGTCAGAAAGCGCGTTACGACGTACGCCGCCCTCTGAATTGGCAAACACAATTTGCAGGTCTTGCCAATCTTCTTCGGGTACATCGATAGGCATGATTGCCGCGATTGAGACACCTTGTTGGATTGGTAGAAGATTGATGATGGCTTTGCCGCGCGCATTGCGCCCACCAAGTGGTAAACGCCAAGTTTTCAGGGTATAAACCATGCCGTCATCGGTGAAAAACAATAGGGCAGTGTGGGTGTTTGCAACAAACAGGTTGGTGACGAAATCTTCGTCTTTGGTGTTCATGCCCTGCGTGCCTTTACCGCCGCGTTTTTGTTCACGGTATTCTGCAAGCTGGGTGCGTTTAATGTAGCCCGAATTGGTGACCGTCACGACCATTTCTTCACGCTCGATTAGGTCTTCGATATCCATATCGCCCGCGTATTCAATTATTTCAGAGCGGCGCGGGACTGTGAATTTTTCACGTACTTCGTGCAATTCTTCTGAAATGATCGTCATGATCCGTTCACGTGACCGTAATATGCTAAGATAATCAGTGATCTTGCCTGCAAGCTCTTGCAACTCGTCGGTGACCTCTTTTACGCCCATGGCGGTTAGACGTGCCAGACGCAGCTCTAGAATAGCGCGGGCCTGTACCTCGGACAGATGGTAAGTACCATCATCATTAACTGTGTGGCTTGGGTCATCTATCAGTTTGATATATTCAACAATATCGTGCGCAGGCCATGCCCGTGTCATCAGTTTTTCACGCGCGGTCGCAGGATCAGCAGATGCACGAATGGTGGCAACTATTTCGTCTACGTTTGAAACGGCAACGGCAAGGCCACATAAAATATGGCTGCGTTCGCGTGCTTTGCGCAATTCAAACGCTGTGCGCCGTGCTACGACCTCTTCGCGGAAGGTGATGAAACTGGTTAAGAAGGCACGTAGGTTTAACTGTTCTGGGCGGCCGTTGTTAAGCGCCAACATGTTGCAACCAAAACTGGTTTGCATAGGTGTGTAGCGGAATAGCTGGTTAAGCACCACTTCAGCAGTGGCGTCACGTTTCAATTCAATCACAACACGTACACCGATGCGATCGCTTTCGTCTTGAACGTGGGCGATACCTTCAATCCTTTTATCGCGGGCCAATTCTGCGATCTTTTCGATCATGGTAGATTTATTAACCTGATACGGAATTTCATCAATAATGATCGCCCAGCGATCCTTGCGAATTTCCTCTATGCGGGTTTTAGAGCGGATAATCACGCTGCCACGGCCCTCGGTATAGGCTTTGGTGGCACCTGAGCGGCCAACTATCAAAGCACCCGTGGGAAAGTCAGGGGCAGGGACGTATTGCATTAAGGCAAGGCTATCAAGGTCAGGGTCTTTGATTAAGGCAAGAGTGGCGTCAATTACTTCGCCCAGATTATGGGGCGGTATGTTTGTGGCCATGCCAACCGCAATACCACCTGCGCCGTTAACCAACATATTTGGGTAGCGCGCAGGTAAAACTGTGGGTTCCCGGTCTTTACCGTCATAGTTGTCTTGAAAATTAACGGTGTCTTTATCAATATCTGCCAATAAAAAGGCAGAAGGTTTATCCATGCGCACCTCGGTATAACGCATCGCAGCTGGATTATCGCCATCCATTGAGCCAAAGTTACCCTGACCATCCAATAGGGGTAAGGACATGGAAAATTCTTGTGCCATACGCACCAAGGCATCATAAATCGCGGCATCCCCGTGCGGATGATATTTACCCATAACATCGCCAACAGCACGCGCAGATTTTTTATAGGATTTATCGTGTGTATTACCCGCCTCATGCATGGCATATAAAATACGACGGTGAACAGGTTTTAGGCCATCGCGAAGATCGGGGATTGCACGGCTGACAATCACGCTCATCGCATAATCAAGATAAGAGGTTTTCATTTCCTCTTCGATTGTTATTTGCGGCCCGTCAAATGTGGGGCGTTCTGGGGTGTTTTCGTCTTGGATTTCGGTCTCGTCGCTCACGGTCTGCTCATTCTTTGTTTAAACACTAGATGTTGTGTCAGAATATAGCAGAACCTAAGTCAGACCGCAATGTTTAGTAGTAATGAAATAGACATGTTAGTAAAATGAAAACAACCTGCAAGCATCAGCTTAACAGGTTGTTTCTAAATAGTTATTGTAATAATTTCCCTAGAACGGAATTTCATCATCAAGGTCGTTGTTTGAGGATTGCTGTCCACCACCTGATTGGTTACCCGATTGGCCACCAGATTGGTTACCGTAACCACCACCTGGCTGGCCACCACCATAGTCACCGCCACCGCCGCCAGAACGGCCATCCAGCATTGTTAATGTTCCGTTAAAGCCCTGTAAAACTACTTCGGTTGAATACCGGTCATTGCCTGACTGATCTTGCCATTTACGGGTTTGTAACGCGCCTTCAACATAAACTTTGGCACCTTTTTTAAGGTATTGTTCACATACGCGCACCAAACCTTCAGAAAAGATAGCTACTGTGTGCCATTCGGTTTTTTCACGGCGTTCGCCTGTGCTTTTATCGCGCCACGTCTCGGATGTAGCAATGCGCAAGTTGCAAACTTTACCACCATTGCCGAAAGTGCGAATTTCTGGGTCTGCACCCAAGTTTCCGATTATCATTACTTTGTTCAAACTACCTGCCATTTGGCTCTCCCCATCGAATCTATTGGCTTAATTTTGGTTAATGACTGTTAGAACACCTGATCGGTATGAAGAAAAGGTGAAATATAGTGAAATAACCAAAGACTGTTCAAACCCGAATAAAACGGGTAGACAGCCATAGAGCAGTAACAAACTAATAGGCAATAAATGATACGGGGCTTTAATATATTTCTTGTGGTAAGCATGGTTATGTCTGGCAATGCATATGCGGCTGGATTATCAAAATCATCCAAATCCTATAAAACGCGTCAAATTTCGAACCTTCACAGTAATTTAATTGATGCCCGATTATCCAATCAATATAAAAGTTCGTCCAAACTTTCACCTAATGGCCGCAACGATTACGCGACTTTACCACGTTCTAGCGGTAAATATAAAGGCAAGTATAAGCCAATGGCAGAGGCGGCGGCACGCAAATATGGTGTTCCAACACATTTGTTTAACCGCCTTATCCAGCAGGAAAGCGCGTGGAACCCTCGTGCTAAATCACATGCAGGTGCTATAGGGTTGGCGCAGTTGATGCCTGCAACGGCGCGAACGCTGAAAGTTAACCCGCATGATCCGCGTCAAAACCTTGAAGGTGGGGCACGTTACTTGGCACAAATGCATCGAAAATTTGGCACTTGGCGTTTAGCCCTTGCGGCGTATAATGCAGGCCCCCTAGCGGTGGCAAAATACAATGGTGTGCCACCCTATAAAGAGACGCGCAATTATGTGCGCAAGATATTGGGTAAATAAACTTAACAGTTCGCTAATGTTCTTCTTGTGTTCTTTTGATTTCGCTGGCATCTTTGCAATGTCCGACTACATACCTTTGGTATACTGATAGGTGCCTTTATGTCTGAGCTGAAAAATATCGAAGTTCGCGGTGCGCGCGAACATAACCTGAAAAATGTTGATGTGGACATTCCACGTAACAAGCTGGTTGTCATCACCGGCCTGTCGGGTTCTGGCAAGTCGTCATTGGCATTTGATACGATCTATGCCGAAGGGCAGCGGCGTTATGTTGAAAGCCTGTCGGCCTATGCACGCCAATTTCTGGATATGATGCAAAAACCGGATGTGGATCATATTGCGGGATTGTCACCTGCGATTTCTATAGAACAAAAGACCACCTCAAAAAACCCGCGTTCAACTGTGGGTACTGTGACCGAGATTTACGATTATATGCGGCTGTTGTTTGCCCGTGTGGGCACACCGTATTCGCCTGCAACTGGGCTGCCGATTGAGGCGCAACAGGTGTCTGAAATGGTTGATCGCATTATGGCGATGGAAGAGGGCACGCGGGCCTTTCTATTGGCGCCGATTGTACGTGACCGTAAAGGCGAATATCGTAAAGAATTTCAAGAGCTTAAGAAACAAGGTTTCCAACGGATCAAGGTTGACGGGGAATTCTATGAACTGGATGAACCGCCTATACTGGATAAGAAGTTTAGGCATCATATAGACGTGGTTGTTGACCGTATTGTTGTGCGTTCTGGCCTGGAAACACGGCTGGCTGACAGTCTGCGTACCGCCCTTGATCTGGCGGACGGAATATCAGTTTTGGAAACAGCACCTAAAGACGGCGACCCTGAACGCATTACATTTTCGGAAAACTTTGCTTGTCCTGTTTCAGGCTTTACCATTCCCGAAATTGAACCACGATTGTTTTCGTTTAACGCGCCTTTTGGGGCTTGTCCTGATTGTGACGGGCTAGGGGGTGAGCTGTTCTTTGATGAACGTTTAGTGGTGCCTGACACACGGCTGTCATTGTATGAAGGCGCTCTCGCACCTTGGGCCAAAGGTAAATCGCCATACTTCAGGCAAACCATTGAATCTATAGCTAAACATTACGGTTTTGACAAAGATTTACCTTGGCGTGATTTGCCTGAAAAAGTGCAACAGGTGATGTTGCGTGGCTCAGGCAAAGATGAGATTAAGTTCCGCTATGACGAAGCTGGGCGGGTCTATGAGGTCACGCGCAATTTTGAAGGCGTCATTCCGAATATGGAGCGTCGTTACCGTGAAACCGACAGCAACTGGATACGCGATGAATTTGAACGCTATCAGAACAACCGTCATTGTAATACCTGTGATGGGTTTCGTTTACGTCCAGAGGCATTAGCAGTTCGCATCGGTGATTTGCATGTGGGAAAAGTGGTGCAACTGTCAATTAAAGAAGCTTTGGATTGGGTTGAAGCGGTTCCAAAATGCCTGACAGAGCAGAAAAACGCCATTGCAGTGGCGATTTTAAAGGAAATACGTGAACGTTTGGGGTTTTTGGTCAATGTAGGGTTGGATTACCTGACATTATCACGCGCCTCTGGCACTTTATCTGGTGGAGAAAGCCAACGCATTCGACTGGCTTCACAAATTGGGTCTGGCCTAACAGGCGTACTTTATGTGCTGGATGAACCATCCATTGGCTTGCATCAACGAGATAACGGGCGGTTGTTAGTGACGCTAAAAAATCTACGCGATCAGGGCAATACTGTGATTGTTGTCGAACATGATGAAGAGGCAATTCGCAGCGCGGATTATGTGCTGGACATTGGTCCAGGTGCGGGTGTGCACGGCGGCGAAATAATTGCGCGTGGTACACCAAATCAAATTATAAAATCCAAGGATTCCATTACAGGTCAATACCTTACAGGGCGACGTGAAATTACTATTCCATCAGTTCGGCGGAAGGGAAATGGCAAAGTAGTTACAGTTGAAGGGGCAACCGGTAATAACCTGAAAAACATCACTGCGGAATTTCCTTTGGGTAAATTCGTTTGTATTACTGGGGTATCTGGTGGCGGTAAATCTACACTTACAATCGAGACTTTGTTCAAAACCGCGTCGATGCGGTTGAACGGCGCTAAGCAAACGCCAGCCCCTTGTGAGGCAGTCAACGGGTTGACTGTTTTGGACAAGGTAATCGATATCGACCAACGTGCCATCGGGCGCACGCCAAGATCAAACCCTGCGACTTATACAGGTGCATTTACACCTATCCGTGATTGGTTTGCAGGCCTGCCAGAGTCTAAGGCGCGCGGTTATAAACCCGGACGTTTTAGTTTCAACGTCAAAGGCGGGCGGTGCGAAGCCTGTAAAGGCGATGGGCTTATCAAGATTGAGATGCATTTTCTGCCTGATGTGTATGTGGAATGCGAAACCTGTCGTGGTAAACGCTATAACCGTGAAACTTTGGAAGTATTGTTCAAAGGTAAAAGCATTGCGGATATTCTGGGTATGACGGTGGAAGATGCCGAACAATTTTTCAAAGCAGTGCCCAGTATCCGCGATAAAATGACCGCATTGATGCGTGTAGGCTTGGGTTATATCAAAGTCGGCCAGCCCGCGACTACCTTGTCAGGTGGGGAGGCGCAACGGGTGAAATTATCCAAAGAACTGGCAAAAAGATCGACGGGTCGAACGCTGTATATTTTGGATGAACCCACGACTGGATTGCATTTTGAAGATGTTCGTAAGTTGTTGGAAGTGTTACATGAATTGGTAGATCAGGGCAATACTGTGATCGTTATTGAACATAATCTGGATGTAGTGAAGACTGCAGATCACATCATCGATATTGGCCCTGAAGGTGGTGATGGCGGTGGCCAGATTGTAGCCGCTGGCACACCTGAAGAAGTGGCAGGGATTACTGCAAGTTACACGGGGCATTACTTGAAACATATGTTGAAATCGCGGGAAGTTGCTGCCGAATAAATTTTCTAAGGTTAACAAGGACGCTATCAAGTTTTTGTGATATGCTGGGTGCAAATAATAAAACAGGAGGCCACTTTTTATGCTCGTACAAAACATACTTAACTCAAAATCTATCAATAAGATTTATACGATTGCACAAGATAAAACGATTGATGATGCCGTATCTGATCTTTCCACGCATCGTGTGGGGGCTTTGATTGTCAGCAATGACGGCAAAACCATAGACGGTATTTTGTCTGAGCGTGATATTATACGTGAAATGGGTAAACGCGGCACGGCTTGTTTAGCTGAAAAAGTTGGTGATATGATGACCAGCGCGGTTTCTTGTTGTTCAAAATCCGATAGCGCCGAAATGGTTTTAGAAACCATGACCAAAGGGCGGTTTAGACATATGCCAATTCTAGAAAAAGGCGAACTGATTGGGCTAATTTCGATTGGCGATGTTGTAAAAGCGCGTCTGGAAGAAATGGCAAAAGAAAACTCTGCCATGGTGGATATGATTAGAGGTATGTAACGTGCTTAAAGGGCAGGGATTAACCCCGCCCTTTTTTCTCAAATCTTGGTAACATTGCAGAAAAATCTGACCCTAATCCGCCTTCATCTTCAACAAAGCTAGTATATAGTTCAGTTGCACGTTTACCCATCGGGGTATCTGCATCAACAGTTTCGGCTGCTTGTTGTGACAGGCGCAGGTCTTTTAACATTAATTCCGATGCAAACCCTGGCTTGTAATCGTTATCAGCAGGGCTTTGCGGGCCGATACCAGGGGCAGGGCAATAGGCGTTCATTGTCCAGCTGTAACCTGATGAAGTGCTAACCACGTCAAACATTGATTGGCGCTCAAGACCTAATTTATCAGCTAAAGCAAAGGCTTCGCATGTTGCGATCATAGTTGCACCCAAGATCATGTTATTGCAAATCTTGGCGGCTTGCCCATTGCCAGAAGGGCCGCAATGCACGGCCTTTTGGCCCATGATGTCAAACAAAGGTTGGGCTTTGGCAAAGGCAGCGTCAGAACCGCCTGCCATGAAGGTCAATGTCCCTGCCGATGCGCCGCCGATGCCACCTGAAACGGGTGCATCTACTGCTAATAGACCTGCCCCAACCGCATCATCGGCCACGGCACGGGCGGATTCCACGTCTACAGTAGAGCAATCAACAAAGGCCGCCCCTTTAGACATGGCTGGGATGATGTCAGCGGCAACAGCGCGTAAAATAGCGCCGTTGGGAAGCATGGTTATGACAACATCGGCGGCTAAAGCAGCTTCAACCGCAGTAGCGGCTTTTAAAACCCCCGTAGGGCAGTCAGTAACAAGGTCAAACCCTGTAACGTCATGCCCAGCAGCGACCAGATTGGCCGCCATTGGGGATCCCATGTTTCCTAATCCGATAAATCCGATCTTCATGGATTTACTCCATTACTGGGATGCTGAACTCGCCACCTTCTTTGATACCTGACGGCCAACGGGCGGTCACGGTTTTGGTGCGGGTGTAGAATTTAAACGCATCCGGCCCGTGTTGGTTTAGATCACCAAAGACAGATTTTTTCCAGCCGCCAAAAGTATGGTATGCCAAAGGTACGGGGATTGGCACGTTGATCCCGACCATGCCAACATTAATTCGATTGGCAAAATCACGGGCTGTGTCACCGTCACGTGTGTAGATAGCAATGCCGTTGCCGTATTCGTGGTCCATCGCAATTTTCAGGGCTTCTTCATAAGATTCTGTACGTACGGTGGATAAAACCGGGCCGAATATCTCTTTTTTGTAGATGTCCATGTCGGTTGTTACGTTGTCAAACAAGTGTGCGCCGACAAAGAAACCGTTTTCGTAGCCTTGCAGATTAAAATCACGGCCATCGACGACAAGTTTTGCACCAGCGTCAACACCAGATTGTACAAGGCCAAGAATGTTTTGTTTGGCAGCGGCAGTGATCACAGGGCCAAAATCCACATCGTTACCAGATGTATATGGGCCAACTTTCAAAGCTTCCACACGTGGGGTTAGTTTTGCGATTAGGCGGTCAGCGGTTTCTTCACCGACAGGCAGGGCTACTGAAATAGCCATGCAACGTTCGCCTGCGGCACCGTAACCAGCACCCAAAAGCGCGTCTGCGGCTTGGTCTAGATCGGCGTCGGGCATAATGATCATGTGGTTTTTGGCACCACCGAAACATTGTACGCGTTTGCCTGCGGCACAACCGCTGCTGTAGATATATTCGGCAATCGGGGTTGACCCGACAAAACCGATGGATTGGATTGTCTCGTTGTTGATAATCGCGTCTACGGCTTCTTTGTCACCGTTTACCACTTGCAAGATGCCTTTTGGCAGGCCGGCTTCTTCCATCAATTCGGCCAACATTATACAAACGGACGGGTCACGTTCGGATGGTTTCAGGATAAATGAGTTGCCACATACAATGGCGGGTGCAAACATCCACATCGGGATCATCGCGGGGAAGTTGAAGGGTGTGATGCCTGCAGTTACACCTAGGGCTTGGCGCATAGAGTACATGTCAATGCCGGGACCTGCGCTGTCTGTGTAATCACCTTTCAGCAGTTGTGGCGCACCAATGCAGTATTCGACCACTTCAAGACCACGTTGTACATCGCCTGCGGCGTCGGGCAGGGTTTTGCCGTGCTCGCGGGATAGGGTTTCGGCTAGTTTGTCCATGTCACGGTTCAGAAGGTCTACGAATTTCATCATCACGCGTGCCCGGCGTTGCGGGTTGACGGCGGCCCATGCAGGCTGTGCAGCGGCTGCAATAGCGACGGCGTTTTCCATTTCGGCGACGGTTGCCAAAGGTGTTTTGGCTTGCAACTCGCCTGTGGCAGGGTTGTAAACATCGGCAAAACGTCCTGATGTGCCTTTGACGTGCTCGCCGTTGATGTAATGGGTAAGTTCTTGCATGGTTTATCTCCCGTTAAAATATCTGGGTGCAGTATAGTCTTGCATTTTCACCTTTTAAACAGCAAATATAGCACATTCATTTTGCATAAATGCAGAACGGGACGCGATGAACTGGGATGATATTAGGGTATTTTTGCAAGTTGGGCGCAGCAATAGCCTGACGGCTGCTGGTAAGTTGTTGAAAATGGACCCTTCAACACTGGGGCGCAGGATTGCGCGTTTAGAAGACCGTATGGGCACACGGTTGTTTGTGAAGACACCGCAAGGCTACGATTTGACCGAAAGTGGGCAGCGGTTGATGGAACATGCAAGCGAGATGGAACTGTCTTCGCTTTCAGCGCAGGAAATTGTGCAAGGATCAACCGACCAGTTAAGCGGGACAGTGCGCATTGGTGCGCCTGATGGCAGTGCAAATTTTCTATTACCAGAAGTATGTGCAGAAATATCGGCGGAAAACCCTGATCTGGAAATCCAGATACTGGCGGTACCACGGGTGTTGAACCTGTCAAAACGTGAAGCGGATATGGCAATTACGGTGTCACCCCCTTCGGCGGGGCGATTGTTGGTGCAAAAGGTAACCGATTATCACCTACATTTAGCTGCCACGCGCAAATATATTCGCACACATTCAGATTTGAAAAATATTGAGCAGATAAAAGATCACCCGATCATTGGATATATTCCCGATTTAATTTTCGATAAAGAATTGGATTATCTGTCGGATATAGGATTGAAATCTACTGTTGGATTGGCATCCAATTCAGTGTCAGTACAGATTAATATGATTAATCAAGGGGCAGGGATTGGTGTGGTGCATGATTTTGCGATGCCAAATTTCCCTGAACTAGAGTTTTTATTTAAAGATGAACTTGCATTAAAGCGCAGTTTTTATCTGGTACGTCATGAAGGTGATCGCCGTGTAGGTAGGTTGAACCGCTTTGCTGATCGTCTAGCAGCAGGCATGCGTGACGTAGTGAAACGCAAAGAAGCCCCTTGACCTAAGGGATGCTATATTGTTCGACTGCATTATCGGCAAAGTAGGAGGCAAATTTGCGTGTAGGATTATACCCTGGAACCTTTGACCCGATTACCTTGGGGCATATTGATATTATACAACGTGCCTGTGTATTGGTTGACCGTTTGGTTATTGGCGTCGCTATTAACCGCGACAAGGGGCCTCTTTTTACTTTAGAAGAACGCGTTGAAATGATTGAGCAGAACTTGGGCCGCATGAATACGGGCGATACTGAAGTTGTTGTTGAGCCGTTTGAAAATTTGCTGATCTCTAAAGCAGATGAAATTGGTGCCAAGATTATTATTCGTGGCCTGCGTGCGGTATCCGATTTTGAATATGAATATGCGCTGGTGGGGATGAACCGCGCAATGAACCCTGAAATTGAAACTGTATTTTTAATGGCAGAGGCAAAACATCAAGCGATAGCCTCTGGTTTGGTTAAAGAAATTGCCCGACTTGACGGCGATATATCAAAGTTTGTGACAAAGGATGTTAAGCAAGCTTTAATCGCTAAATTCAACAAATCCTGAAAACGTGCCTTTTCCTTATGCTATTGCTATAATAAGGTGCGGCCAAATTTAATCTACGGAGACCAATGATGGTTGATATAAAAGACCCAGAGAACACGATTGTTATGGAACTTAAGCACGGTACAGTGACTATAGAGTTGCTGGCCGATGTGGCCCCTAAACATACCGCACGGATGAAAGAACTGGCACGCGCCGGTAAATACGACAACGTGGTATTTCACCGTGTAATCGATGGCTTCATGGCACAAACGGGTGATGTGGCGAATGGCAACACGGGCGAGGGTTTTAATCTAAGCCGTGCAGGTACAGGCGGCTCTGATCTGGGCGATCTTCCTGCGGAGTTTTCAAAATTGCCACATGATCGCGGTACAATCGGTGCAGCGCGTTCCGCATCCCCTGACAGTGCTAATTCGCAGTTTTTCATCAATTTTAACGACAACCATTTTCTGAACAATCAATACACAGTTTATGGCCGTGTGCTTGAAGGTATGGACCATGTAGACAAGATCAAAAAAGGCGAGCCACCGATGGACCCAGACACAATGATTTCCGTAAAAGTAGCGGCTGATTTGTAATGCGGTTTATATCAACATTCGCTATCGCTATGACATTTGCGGGTTCTTTATGGGCCGCAAGTGCCGAAAATACATTGATGATCGAAGTTGCAGGGCACAACCCTGGTGTGATTGAAATAGAACTGTTATCGGATGTGGCCCCAAAGCATGTGGAACGCATTAAGCAACTGGTGCGTGATGGTGCCTATAATGATGTGGTGTTTCACCGTGTAATCGCTGGCTTCATGGCCCAAACGGGTGATGTGCAAAACGGAAGGCGTGCAGGCTATAACCCAAGACTTGCAGGGACAGGCGGGTCTAAATACCCAGATTTGCCCGCAGAGTTTTCCGATATTCCGTTTGAAAAAGGTATTGTTGGCATGGCGCGTTCACAAAGCCCGAACTCTGCCAATTCTCAATTCTTCATAATGTTTACGGAATATCCGTCATTGAACAATCAGTATACAGTCGTTGGGCGTGTATCTGATGGTCAAAAGATTGTTGATAAGATCAAAAAAGGCAGCCGTTCTGCGGGCGGATCAGTTGCGTCAAAGCCAGATTATATGAAAAAAGTCTGGGTAAAGGGTGATTAACCCCTGCTGAATAAACTTTAATTAATTTGATAGGCGATCAATTGGGTCGCCTTTCTTTTGTAAACTCGCCGTGAGCGGGGGTGTTTTTACAATTATTTTCATGCAAGTCTATGTGAAATGAAGAGAGGGCATCATGAACCGTTTTATTTTAACTTTATTTGCATACCTGTTCTTGGCAAATACTGCTTTTGCACAATTTCAAAGCTGGGACTTTGAATGGCCGAACACGGATTTTGCCAAAAAATCTCTAAATTTCAATGATATAATGAGTGGTGGGCCAGGTAAAGATGGCATTCCTGCTGTGCTAAACCCACGGTTTTATGCCGTAAAATTAGAAACGGGTCTGAATAATAAAGAGCCTGTAATGACTGTTGAGTTAGAGGGGCAAACCCCGCGTGCATACCCAATTCGGTATTTGATGTGGCACGAAATTGTAAATGATGTGATTGGCGATACACCTATTGCGGTTACATTTTGCCCGCTTTGCAATTCTGGTATTACCTTTGATCGACGCCTAAAAGATGGCCGCACACTAACGATGGGTGTGACAGGTAAGCTGCGAAATTCGGATATGATAATGTACGATCGCGAAACCGAAAGTTGGTGGCAACAGTTTTTGGGCGAAGGGATCGTTGGAGAATTGACAGGTGTAAAGTTGAAAAAGCTAAACAGCTGGACGGAAAGTTGGGGCGATTATAAAGCCAGAAACCCAAAAGCCGAAGTGATGCGGCAACCTGAATTTCCACGCCGTTATGGTAGCAATCCATATGTAGGATATGATACTAGCCGGCCATTTTTATATAATGGTGAAGATCCGCCACATAACATACACCCTTTAGCGCGGGTTGTTGTAATAGGTGAACGTGCTTGGCCTTTGGACCGCTTCAGAGAAGCCGCAGAAATAAATGAGGCTGGTGTGAAAATCACATGGAAGTCTGGCACAGCATCAGCTTTGGATACACAAAACATTGCACAAGGCAGAGATGTTGGATCAATCCGTGTACGTGATGAAAAAACAGGTAAAGATATAGCGCATGACGTATCCTTCGCCTTTACGTTTCATGCGTTTTTTCCAAAAGGTAAATGGATGTTAGGCGGTTAAACCAACTTCACCAAAGCATGGCGCTTTTTGCTGGATGATATTTTGGGTGTGGCCGCAATATCTTTTGTTGTCAGCATCATGCCTGCGTCATTAACCATTACATCGTTTAAACGTGCCCCACCGCCAGCAATCGCCCTTTTGGCGTCTTTACCGCTGGAAACCAAGCCAGAACGCACAAGCAGTTGGGTAAAGCTGATACCGTCACCAATGTCTGTAGCACTTAGTTCTAGTGTAGGAAGATCATCACCAACGCCACCTTTTTCGAACACTTCACGTGCTGTCGCTTCAGCTGCAATAGCTGCGTCATTGCCGTGGCAAAGTGCGGTTACCGCATTGGCAAGCGTAATTTTAGCTTGGTTAATTTCAGCACCTTCCAACGCACCTAAGCGGTTGCATTCTTCCATTGGCATTTCTGTAAACAAAGCAAGGAATTTGCCTACATCCGCATCCAAAGTATTACGCCAGAATTGCCAAAAATCATAAGAGCTTAGCTTGTCTTCATTTAACCAGATCGCACCAGAGGCAGATTTACCCATTTTACTACCGTCTGCCTTGGTTAGAAGCGGGGTGGTAATGCCAAAAACCTGATTTTGACTGATGCGTCTTGTTAGATCAATACCATTGACGATATTACCCCATTGGTCTGATCCACCCATTTGCAAACCGACATTGTATATCTTGTTTAATTCCATAAAATCATATGCTTGCAACAGCATGTAATTAAATTCTAGGAATGTAAGTGGCTGTTCGCGATCAAGACGCAACTTCACGCTTTCCATCGCTATCATGCGATTTATGGTGAAATGCTTGCCGTAGTCGCGTAAAAAATCAACATAGTTTAACTTATCCAACCAGTCGGAATTGTTGACCATTATCGCGTCGGTATCGCCATTGCCAAAATCAATGTATTTATCAAAAACCTTACGAATGCCCGTAATATTTGCGTCAATGGTTTCGGTCGATATTAATTGGCGGCTTTCATCTTTACCAGATGGATCACCAACTTTAGAAGTGCCCCCCCCCATTAAAACCACAGGCGCGTTGCCAGTTTTTTGCAACCAGCGTAGCATCATTATCTGGATCAATGACCCGATATGTAAACTGGTCGCAGTGGCATCAAAACCAATATATGCGCGTAATGGACCTTTGAGCAGACGTGTGTCTAGCCCCTCCAGGTCTGTGCAGTCCTGCAAGAAGCCCCGCTCGACCATCACGGTCAGAAACTCTGATTTGGGCTTGTAAGTCATGTGTTTATCGTCCTTTGATATATACAAACGGTGTATACCTCGAATTTCGTGAAAGGAAAGAGCATTGGCGCAATTTGAACCTATTTGGGCTTTGGGGCTGATGTCTGGCACCTCTATTGATGGTGTCGATGGGGCGATGCTGATGACGGATGGTCAGACCATACATGCCTTTGGGGATAGCCATTTCAGACCCTATTCAAAATCTGAACGAGAAGTTGTAGAAGCGGCATTTGGGCTTTGGCCAGAAGATGACCCTGAGATTATTGCTATAGCAGAAAAAGTGGTGCGAAATGCACATTGTGAAGTGATTGAACAGTTTCCTGATGCGCAAACTGTAGGGTTTCATGGCCAAACAGTGGCACATGATCCCAAAGGCGGGCGTACACATCAAATTGGGGATGGCGCAAAGTTGGCACGCGATGCGGGTAGGCAAGTGGTTTGGGATTTTCGTACAGATGATATGGCCGCAGGCGGGCAAGGTGCACCGCTTGCCCCATTTTTTCACCACGCCTGTGCACGACAATTAGGAATGGCGCGACCTGTAGCGTTTGTGAACCTTGGCGGTGTCGGTAATGTGACGTTGGTGGATGGGTCAAAATATTCACCCGAAGGGCCAGATTCCTTATTGGCGTTTGATACAGGGCCTGCGAATGCACCCATCAATGATTTGCTGTCTGCACGCTTGGGGCTTGATTTTGATAAAGACGGAGATATTGCCGCAAAAGGTATTGTAAATACGGCAGTATTAGAGCAGTTTTTTACCAATGGATATTTCTTAACAACACCCCCTAAGTCACTAGATAGAAATAGCTTTAGTGAGTTAGATGCACTGGTTAAACCGCTGTCTGTAGAAGATGCAGCAGCCACATTAACTGCATTGGCAGCATCTTGCGTTTATGCAGCACAAATGCATTTTTCACATGATCCCTATCGTTGGTTAATCTGTGGGGGTGGGCGCAAAAATATATCACTGATTAATGGTTTGAAACAACGTCTTGGCGGTTCTGTTGATGCAGTCGAAGCTGTTGGGTTAGACGGCGATATGCTAGAAGCCCAAGCATTTGCCTATTTGTCAGTGCGGGTATTACGCGGCTTGCCAACATCATCACCAACCACAACCGGGTGCAAAGCCCCAGTTTGTGGTGGTATTATTTCAGATGCAAAATGATTTAGCGGCTGGTTTCAGTTAAACGTCTGCGCACATATTCATCAACAGTTTGCAGCATCAGATCCATCTGTTCTTCGCGTTTAAAGAAGTGATCGGCACCTTCTAGAACTTCATGGGTAACTGTAATACCTTTTTGTTCATGAAGTTTTGCAACCAATTCTTCTGTATCTGGCGGCGGTGCTACGCGATCAGCAGAACCGTTAATGATAAGTCCAGAAGATGGGCAAGGGGCTAAAAAGCTGAAATCATACATATTTGCTGGTGGGGAAGCACTGATAAAACCTGAAATTTCAGGGCGGCGCATTAAAAGCTGCATCCCGATCCAAGCCCCAAAGCTGAAACCAGCAACCCAACAATGTTTTGCATTCGGGTTCATTGCTTGCAAATAATCAAGTGCAGATGCCGCATCAGACAATTCGCCTATACCTTGATCGTATTCGCCTTGAGAACGCCCAACACCGCGAAAGTTAAACCGCATTACGTTAAAGCCCATATTATAAAAGGCATAATGCAGATTGTAGACGACTTTATTGTTCATCGTTCCACCAAACTGCGGATGCGGGTGCAAAATAATTGCTATAGGCGCATCTTTGATGTTTTTTTGTGGATGATAGCGGCCTTCCAAGCGGCCTTCTGGGCCGGGAAATATAATCTCTGGCATTGTGTCTGAGCACTCCAAATCTTGTGTTCTTCAAAGTGTTCAGTAAAAGTTGACAATAACACTCGGAAACTTTAGAACCATTCTAAATTAGAGCGTTTCCGCCCCTTATCAGAGACAACTGACTAAGGCTTTAGGTCTCACTCGTCAACCAAAGACGTAAGGTATAGTCGTGAAACTGAGCACAAAAGGCAGATATGCGATGATTGCGCTGGTTGATATTGCTATAGAAGGCAAGGGTGGCACGGTTTCTTTGGGTGAAATATCGAAACGTCAGGATATTTCGCTAAACTATCTTGAACAACTATTTGTTAAATTACGTCGCGCTGGTTTTGTCGATTCTCTGCGCGGGCCAGGTGGTGGTTATAAATTAGCAAAAATGCCCGATGCCATTCGTGTGTCTGCTGTATTAGAGGCCGTCGATGAAAGCATGGATGCGCTTTCGAAAGGGGCAGGGGCAACGGGTGCGTTAACGGGCAGCCGTGCGCAATCACTGAATAACCGCCTGTGGGAAAGCCTGTCAGCGCAGGTTTACGTTTTTTTGCACCAAACCCGCCTGTCTGATGTGATTGAAAACCAAATGGCGCCATGCCCTGCGGTACCAACATTGTTCCAAGTGGTGGATGAGGCATGAATGATCGCGTTTACATGGATTGGAATGCGACCGCACCTTTGCGGCCTGAAGTGCGTTCAGCGATGATTGCGGCAATGGATGCCGTGGGTAACCCGTCTAGCGTGCATGCCGAAGGGCGTATTGCACGATCTATAATTGAACGTTCTCGTGAACAGGTTGCAAACCTTGTAGGTATCGAACGCAGCGAAGTGATTTTCACATCAGGTGCAACAGAGGCCGCAACACTTGCCTCAAAGGGACGCAAGCTTGCCTGTGCAAACATTGAACACGACTGTGTTTTTGCCCATCAATACGCCTCTATTCCAGTAGATCAGAATGGAGAGTTGTTGTTAGAAGCCGTAGAGGGTGATTTACTTGCGGTTCAAGCATCAAATTCTGAGACTGGAGTTTTGCAAAACAACATCCGTTGGGCACAAAGAGCATGGGAACAGAACGCGATGGTTTTGGTTGATGCTGTTCAATCTGCCGGTAAGTTTGGAACCAACTTGGGTGATCTGGGTGCCGACTTTTTAATGTTATCTGCCCATAAGCTAGGTGGCCCCAAGGGAGTAGGCGCACTTTGTATTAAACTTGGTGTTGAAGTTGAGCCAACCATATCTGGAGGCGGTCAAGAAGAGGGGCGTCGTTCTGGAACCGAAAACATCATTGGAATTGCAGGGTTTGGTGCCGCCGCTGAGGCGGCTGAGAAAGAACGCAAGGACGGTAAGTGGGATGCTTTGTATGATCTGCGAAATTACATGGAAAGGCAAATTGCCGAAATAGCGCCCGAAGCAGTTTTCTATGGCAAGGATGCCCCAAGACTAACAAATACCAGCTGCTTTGGTGTTCACGGCTGGAAAGGTGAAACCCAAGTGATGCAAATGGATTTAGCGGGTTATGCGATTTCAGCTGGCTCAGCTTGTTCCAGCGGCAAAGTAAAAGCATCGCGTGTTTTGCAAGCAATGGGATTTGATGATGTAACGGCAAGTTCCGCTATTCGGGTCTCATTGGGGCCGACAAATACAAAAGAAGAAATTGATGGTTTTGTGTCCACATGGGGCAAAGCCTATACTAAGTTCCGCGTAAAAGCGGCGTAAAGGAAGACAGATGAACGAAGTAATCGTAAAAGACGGCGTAGAAGAAGATACAGTAATTGCGGTGCAGGCACTGGGCGGTAAATACAAGTATGGGTTTGAGACCGATATTGAAATTGAATACGCGCCACTTGGATTAAACGAAGATATTGTACGATTGATTTCTGAGCGTAATGAAGAGCCTGAATGGCTTTTGGATTGGCGCTTAGAGGCCTTTGCACGTTGGCAAAAAATGGAAGAGCCTGATTGGGCTATGGTGGATTATCCGAAAATTGATTTTCAGGATATTTACTACTATGCGCGTCCTAAATCTATGGCTGAAGAAAAACCAAAATCACTGGATGATGTTGATCCGAAACTTTTGGAAACATATGCTAAACTGGGTATCCCTTTGAAAGAACAGGCATTACTGGCGGGGGTAGAAGCACCCGAAGAAGAGCGCCGTGTTGCGGTGGACGCTGTGTTTGATAGTGTTTCTGTTGGGACTACGTTCAAAGATGAATTGGCTAAGGCGGGTGTTATTTTCTGTTCTTTCTCGGAAGCTGTGAAAGATCACCCTGATTTGGTGAAGAAATATCTGGGTACTGTGGTGCCTCAAACCGATAATTATTATGCAACTTTGAATTCCGCCGTGTTTTCGGACGGATCATTTGTGTACATCCCCGAAGGTACAAAATGCCCGATGGAATTAAGCACATATTTCCGTATTAATGCGGAAAATACAGGGCAGTTTGAACGTACATTGATCGTGGCAGAGAAGGGCGCTTATGTGTCTTATCTAGAAGGGTGTACTGCACCGCAGCGTGATGTGGCGCAACTTCATGCGGCGGTAGTGGAATTGGTTGTTCTTGAAGATGCCGAGATTAAGTATTCTACCGTGCAAAACTGGTATCCGGGTGATGAAAACGGGGTTGGTGGAATATATAACTTTGTAACCAAACGCGCGGATTGCCGTGGGGACCGTGCCAAGGTGATGTGGACACAAGTAGAAACTGGTTCCGCTGTGACGTGGAAATACCCATCTT
Organism: uncultured Paracoccaceae bacterium; assembly: GCA_913061275.1. Lineage (GTDB taxonomy): Bacteria > Pseudomonadota > Alphaproteobacteria > Rhodobacterales > Rhodobacteraceae > Amylibacter. Next base: position 75,622 of record CAJXSR010000005.1, read on the forward strand.
GTATTTTACGCGGTGATGATAGTCAGGGTGAGTTTTACTCTATCGCGATTGCCAACAATATGCAGCAGGCTGATACCGGCACCAAGATGATCCATCTGGGCAAACGCACCAAATCGCGCATTGTGTCCAAAGGTATATCTGCGGGCAAAGCACAAAATACTTATCGCGGATTGGTATCTATGCATCCTAAAGCTGCTAACGCGCGAAATTATACACAGTGCGATAGCTTGCTGATTGGCGATAAATGCGGGGCTCACACTGTGCCTTATATCGAAGTGAAAAATAACACTGCACGAGTGGAACATGAAGCGACAACATCCAAAGTGGATGATGAGCAACTGTTTTACTGCCGTCAGCGCGGTATGGATGAAGAAGAAGCCGTGGCACTGGTTGTGAACGGGTTCTGCAAAGAAGTTTTGCAGGCCTTGCCGATGGAGTTTGCAATGGAAGCGCAAGCTTTGGTGGCAATTTCGCTTGAAGGCTCAGTTGGGTAGATGGGTATGAATATGTTTAACTACAAAACCTTACGTTATGGTCTGGGCTTCGCAGCAGTGCTGTTCGTTGCCGGCTGGATAACGGGTATGGGCGGCGGGTTTATTACCAACCTTATATCTTCACTTTTCTTAGGAGGTTGCGCGGCAGTGTCGCTGGCCTTTATTAAAAAATACGCAAAACCGAAAGAATAATAACATGTTAGAAATTAAAAACCTTCAAGTTGGCTTGGAAGAAGAAGACAAACAAATCCTGAAAGGTGTTAATCTTAACATCGGTGCAGGTGAAGTTCATGCAATTATGGGGCCAAATGGCTCTGGTAAATCGACAATGTCATATGTTTTGGCCGGTAAAGGTGGATATGAAGTTACTGGTGGTACAGCCAGTTTGTATGGTGACGACCTTCTGGATATGGAACCAGAGGAACGTGCGGCGGCAGGGTTGTTTTTGGCGTTTCAATACCCAGTAGAAATACCAGGCGTGGGCAACATGACCTTTTTACGTACAGCGGTGAACGCGCAACGCAAAGCACGCGGTGAGCCTGAATTGACAGCAGGTGAATTTTTAAAAGAAGTACGCGCTAAAGCTAAAGCATTGAAAATAGATGCTGATATGTTGAAGCGGCCTGTGAATGTTGGCTTTTCTGGTGGTGAAAAGAAGCGCAATGAAATTCTGCAAATGGCGATGCTAGAGCCAAAAATGTGTGTGCTGGATGAAACCGACAGTGGCTTGGATGTGGATGCAATGAAGCTGGTAGCCGAAGGTGTAAACGCTTTGCGCGATGGCAAGCGGTCGTTCCTTGTAATCACTCACTACCAACGTTTGTTGGATCATATTAAACCTGATGTTGTGCATATCATGTCTGATGGCAAAATCATTAAATCTGGCGGCCCTGAACTGGCATTAGAAGTTGAAAACAACGGTTATGCCGATCTGTTGGCAGAGGTGGCTTGAACAATGGCTGTTAGCAATCCGAAATTTGACGCAAGTGATGCATTGCTTGCGGGTTTTGATAGCCCTGATGGGGCTAAATGGGCTGTGGATAAACGTGCGAGTGCGGCTGCAAACCTGCGCCGCATGGGTGCGCCTGTTAAGCGCCACGAGTATTGGAAATACACCAATCCAACTGGTTTTACGATTTTCCCTGCACCATCGGCCGCGTTGTTTCATACAGATGAAACGCCGATGTTCGACGCGATTGATCGTGTGAAGCTGGTTTTTGTTGATGGTGTGTTCGATGCAGAGCAATCCGACGATCTAACCTTAGAAAACGTTCAAATTGAAACCCTTTCAGATTCTTTATCAAAAGATATTCATTGGGCAAAAGAATTGTTTGGTGTTTTGGAAAATAATGGCCAAACCCCTGTTGATAGGCCATTAGCAGCCCTAAATACGGCTGTAGCACAAGAAGGGTTGGCTATTCGGGCGACAGGCCATGCGCCAAAACCTATCGCAATACGGTATCTGCACAGTTCTGAAACATCAGATGCGATGGTGCATCATATTGTTAAAGTTGATGAAGGGGCACATTTTACTTTGTTAGAAAGCGGGCCGGGGGCTGCGCGGTTTAACTCTGTTATGGAGGTGGATGTCGCAGATAAAGCCCAATTTCACCATATACGCACCCAGGGGCGTGACCATGAACGGCGCACGGCCACACATATGTTTGGGCGTTTAGGGCTGGAAAGCATTTTTAGATCGTTCACGATGACGGTAAATGGTATTTTAACCCGAAATGAAACTGTTTTAGAATTTACAGGGGACAATGCAAAAGCAACCGTTGGTGGCACGTCCGCTGGTGACGGCAAAGAGTTTCACCATGATGATACGGTTTTTGTCACCCATGATTCAGTAGATTGCGAAAGCCGTCAGGTTTTCAAAAAAGTGCTGCGTAATGGGGCAACAGGCGTGTTTCAAGGGAAAATTCTGGTAAAAGCCGATGCGCAAAAAACCGATGGGTATCAAATTTCACAAGGTTTGCTGTTGGATGACAACAGTAATTTTCTAGCAAAACCAGAACTTGAAATTTATGCCGATGATGTAATTTGTTCACATGGTTCTACTGTTGGGGCAATAGATGATGATGCATTATTTTACCTAACATCACGTGGCGTGCACAAAAAGCAAGCGCAAGATATGCTGGTTTTGGCATTTTTGGGTGAAGCCATTGATGAGATTGATGATGATGCCATTGCACAAGGCATTCGTGATCGTCTGGAGCAATGGATGGAACGCAGGCACGCCTAATGTCACTGGTAGATGATATAGTGCGTGCTTACCGCGCGCCGCGCAGTGTAATGCAAGCGCAGATTGACCGTGGTATAACGGAGGCGCAGACGTTGTTTTATGGCATGTTGTTTGGTGTCATAAATCTGATTGCGAACTACCCGCGTATTGTAAACACACAGACGGACCCTGATGTGATTAAAGGCATGATTTCTGGGATGTTCATTGCATATATATTCCTTTTACCTTTGATGCTATATGCTTTGGCTGGCGTCATACACTGGGTTCTTATGAAATTTGGCGGCAAAGCAAGCTGGGCCGAGGCGCGTCGTGCGTTTAATTGGTCTGCTGTTTGCGTGATACCATTTGTCTTATGTTCGGGTGCGGTATATGTGTTTAAAAGCAACTTACTAACAGATGTACTTAACCTTGTTGTCGCGGCTATTTTCTTTTGGCAGGTTTATGCTAATTTCAAATATATCGAGTTTAAAAGATGATAAATGTCGTGCATTGTAATTCTACTGGGGTGGTGTGATGAAGATTGATAGCATAAGCAGCCTTATTCAGCTTGCAGTCGCTAGTTTACGTACCCCTAAAAAATCTTTACGTATTGTTTTAGATCTGGTCATTACAATGCCTGAGCTTATCCAAGCAACGGCACTTGTCGTTGCATTAAGTATGATGTTGCCGATTATTTCATTGATGTTTCAGCCTGCAGAGGTTCAAGAAGCGATGAAAGCGTATTCAACAAACCCAATCCCGGTATTTTTCCTGCAACTGGGTATTCTTATTGGCAGTGCGTTTATAATTAACTTTATTAGCCAAATATTTAAGGGATATGGAACCTTTAAAGAAATGCTAACGGCCATGGTATGGATGCAATTCATACTGATAATTATCCAAATTTTACAATTAGTTCTAAGTATAATCGCGCCACAGCTTAATGGCATAGTTTTGTTATTTTCACTTATGATGATGGTTTATTTAACAGTCAATTTTATCATGGAAATTCACGGTTTTACCAATGCTTTTGCCGTAACCACGGGTGTATTCGGGTCGTTCTTTGGTATTGCATTAATATTATCTATCCTATTAGCCATTTTAGGAATTACACCAGAGGTTATTCAAAATGTATGATGTCACCGAAATACGCAAAGATTTTCCCATACTGTCACGCGAAGTTAATGGTAAGCCTTTGGTATACCTAGATAATGGCGCGTCTGCACAAAAACCCAAGGTGGTTATTGATGCGATTACACGCGCCTACGCCCATGAATATGCCAATGTACATCGTGGCTTGCATTATTTGTCGAACTTGGCGACAGATAAATATGAAGCGGTGCGCGGTACTGCGCAACGGTTTTTGAATGCCGCATCTGAAGATGAAATACTATTTACGTCTGGCACCACAGAAGCCCTTAATCTGATTTCATATGCTTGGGCGGCACCCAGATTACAGGCTGGCGATGAAATTATATTAAGCGTGATGGAACACCATGCAAATATAGTGCCGTGGCATTTTTTACGCGAACGTCAGGGCGTTGTGTTGAAATGGGTTGAAACAGATGTGAACGGTGATCTTGACCCACAGGCGGTAATAGATGCTATTGGGCCAAAGACCAAAATGATAGCAATTACACATATGTCCAATGTGTTAGGGACTGTTGTTGATGTGAAATCTATATGCTCTGCTGCACGTGCGCGCGGTGTACCTGTGGTTGTTGATGGCTCACAATCAAGCGTACATGCCGCTGTTGATGTACAAGACATCGGGTGCGATTTCTTTGCCATTACAGGCCATAAGCTATACGGGCCATCAGGTTCTGGTGCTTTATATATACGCAAAGAACGCATGGCAGAGATGCGGCCCTTTATGGGTGGGGGTGATATGATCCGCGATGTAACGCGGGATGTAGTGACTTATAATGATCCACCTCACAAATTTGAAGCGGGCACACCTGGGATTGTACAGACCATCGGTATGGGCGTCGCCCTAGAGTATTTGATGGGCTTGGGAATGCAAAACATTGCCGACCACGAACGCAATTTACGCGACTATGCCCAAGAAAAGTTTTCAGGGCTTAATTGGCTTAACATACAGGGCAATTCAGCTACTAAAGGGGCGATTTTTAGTTTCACGTTAGAAGGTGCAGGGCATCCGCATGATATTTCAACCGTTGTTGACCAGCGCGGCATTGCAGTAAGGGCAGGGCATCATTGTGCGCAACCTTTGATGGCGCATTTAGGGGTGACAGCAACCTGTCGCGCCTCATTTGGCTTGTACAACACAACAGAAGAAGTTGATAAGTTAGTGAATGCTTTAGAGCTGTGTCACGAGCTATTTTCCTAAAAACTGGTTATTTCTTAGATGCGGTTTTCTTTGAAGAATAGCTGTGCCAAGGACGCGTTCCATTTTCATCACGGTTAATGTGAAAAGGCTTTGGTGAGTTATCACGCTCCATTGCACGCCGTACACTATTAGGAACCTCCAAACTTTTGGAGGTTTCTTTAGTTGGCCTAAATAAGCGCGCCAACGGGATATACGACAAAATACTCATGTCATAAAGATTACTTGGGTTTTTGTTAGTTTCAAGCATAATGAATGGCTACAATGCTTCCTTGTCATAAATGTGGCATTTTTGTGACGCAACATTAATACCTGTAAAACAACGATTTATAGGTATTAATTAAAGTCGAAAACACTTAATCCAGTTGTCATTTCATCTAATCCCAAAGGGCGTGTTACCGGTGCTTCGGCGCGGGATAAACAACCCTGACGCTCACATAAACGGCAAGATGTGCCCGTCGGGATTGGGTGTTTGTCTATATCTAGATGTTCTCCATAAATGGTTTCAGGCAAGTGTTCTGCCCGACAACCCAATAAAAGGGCGGTTCTGCGTATGTGTTCACCTAAGGCGGGTTGTGGCCCATCTACACTCCGTGTCAGTACAAAAAACTCGGCGCCGTCTGTGGTTTCAACCATATCAAGTTGAATTTGCCGTGGCTGAATTAGTGCCTGATAAACTGGTAATTTAGGGCAGGCACCACCGAATCGCGCTTTTGGATAACCTTTAACGCCAGAGCGACGCAAAATATTGCCTGCATGATCGACCTCCATTAAAAAAAACGGCAGGCCAGATTGATTTGGGCGGTTTAAAGTTGTCATTCGCATTGCTGCACGTTCAAAACTTACACCAAATCGCGCTGCAAGTGCGGATACATCGCTTTTTAGGGTTTTAGTTGCGCGCAAAAATGAACTGTATGGCATTAACATTGCAAGAGCTGCATATCGGGTTAATTCATTTCGAACTAAGCGATGCGCTTCATCCGATGATAAAGTCAGCAGGTTTAACTCTTCTTGTATAGATTGTGGTATAGCCAGTAATGTTACCTCGGCCGCCAATTCATATAATTGTTCAACAGGTGACAACCTATCAGATATGAACAAACGCAATGTATGCTTATCAAACCGTCGCAAATGTTGCGGCATTACATGTACCGGTAATTTTTGTACCGTAATATTGTGGGTTTTGCGCAGCCAGTCTAATAGAAACACCCATAATTCTGGCCCATATGTGCGATCTGGGATGAAATCCTGAACGGCATCTTCGATCCAGGGAAAGCAATAAGGCCTGTTTTCAAACATCTGGCGCACTTCATCGCTGGGTAAATGTGGTGCCGCTACACCTGTCTCGACACCTTCTTGTGCCAAAAGCATGCTAAGGTCTGACAGTCTATCTTGCGACTCTCTATAGGCTTTATATAGCTTCAAAATACCCGTGGCTGCATTTGGGGCGGCTTCCGCTATTTCATATAGCTCTTCATTCCCAGGTAATTCGCCCGCTAACAAAGGGTCTGCAAACACTTCTTTTAGGGCCGTTTGGTCGCCCGCAGCTTCACCTTTTAAGGCCTCTAGATCCACATCATATGTTGCAGAAAGCTTTATCAATAGCTGCACAGTTAAAGGGCGTTGATTACGTTCAATTAGGTTTAGATAACTGGCAGAAACACCAATTTCTGCAGCCATTGCAGATTGCGTCAAACCCAATCCATTACGGATACGCCGAATGCGTGGGCCTGCGAATATTTTGTGCTCTGCCATGGTTTGTTCCTGATTTTTACAAAAGTACTGTATTTTGTGACAAGCCTATATTTACTGAAATTTACAAATTTACAAGTGAAAATTTACAGATCATTGACAGGGTTACACGAAAAAACCATGTATTTTAATGGTATTAAGTGACGGTGAAGATTTTTTTTGTAAATAGTGTAATAGGTCAACGAGGCAATGTGTTAAATATTATGTACTAACTATTAAACATGTGGTTAAGATGACAAAAATTTACAACTCTCGCCCTAGGAGGCAATACAATGACTAAATCCGCTGAAATTAGAGAGATGCCAAGTGCAAAAGATCAAGTGGACGCCGCCGATAGCGCCATTCGCATGCTGGCAAACGATCTGCACCGTTTGAACCAATCCGTAAGCCGCGCTGTAGAAGCTGGTGTTACAGTGGAACTTATACGTTCATCACGCCATCACAGCGGTACCGGAAACTGGGGTGACTTATTGGTACCTGTCATTACCAAGAAAGCATAAAAGTTAATTTAGGCATGGAATTGGAACCTCTCGCCTGAATATAAAAGCCCTGCCTAATGGCGGGGTTTTTTATTGCGGCCACGTAAATAATACAGCATGAAAATTGTATAGTTTTTGCCTAAAGTTTAGGCATATTTGCCTAAAGTACCGATTTATGATATGTATTAAGTACATATCAAAAGGAGGGGAAATTTTGAAAAAGTCAATAATCACATTAACTACTATATTTGCCTTATCAACAAGTTCAGCATTTGCTGGTGGCAATGGTATGGATTTCAATAACGCATTTGCCTATAGCAAAAGCACACAATCTGGATCTATTGGAAGCGCACAAAGTGCAGACAGTGCCAACAGTTTGGGCGTTGGAACAGGTTTTCTTATATTTTTAGTTGCCGTGATTGTCGTTGCCGTTGTCGTTGGCAATGGTGGTAGCGATAATACTCACAGCTACACCAAATCTAAATAAACTTACTATAAAACCCCGCTTATGGGCGGGATTTTATACTTTCAAAATTTCTTTATGCTGCTGCTTTTGCAAGTGGTCCAAATTTGGCGTAAAAACTATCGCCATCTTTCGCCAGTTTACGTAGCAAGTCAGGTGTTGCAAAACGTTCGCCATATTCAGCGGTCAACCCATCACAAACCTCAACGGCAAATTCCGCCCCGATGATGTCTAACCAACTGAACGGCCCACCTGACCACGGCATAAAGCCCCAACCAAGGATGGCACCAACATCACCTTCGCGGATGTCTTCTAACACGCCATCTTCAAATGCACGTACTGCTTCCAAAACTTGTTGCATTGCAAGTCGGTGTTGTACGGTAATCAGATCAGGTTGCACGTCTGCCACTGGCCAGTTTTGACGTAAACCTTGCCAAAGCCCAGTGCGTTTACCTTTTTCATCATAAGAATAGAAACCTGACTTAGATTTACGTCCCATGCGACCTTCGTCAAACAGTTTGAACAGGATATCTTCGGCTTGCGTACCTTTGTAATCGTCGCCCAATGCGGCTTGTGTGGCTTTAACAATTTTTACGGACAGATCGATGGAAACCTCATCGGCCAACTGTAAAGGGCCAAGTGGCATACCCAGCAATTTAGCTGCGTTTTCAATCAAGGCAGGCTCTACACCTTCTGCCAACATAGTGATGCCTTCATTTACATACGGCAGGATGCAACGGTTGGCATAGAAGAAACGTTCATCATTAACAACAATCGGCGTTTTCTTGATTTGTTTAACAAAATCAAGGGCTTTAGCGACAGCTTCAGGCCCAGTGTTTTTGCCCTTAATGATCTCAACCAAGTTCATCAAGTGAACCGGGCTAAAGAAGTGAATGCCAATGAAACGACTATCATCACGGCTAGCTTTTGCCAGTTCAGTGATCGGTAGCGTAGAGGTATTGCTGGCAAAGATTGCAGACGGGTCAAGACGCGCTTCTGTTTCTTTGGTCACACCAGCTTTCACGCCAACGTCTTCAAAAACAGCTTCAACAATTAGATCGCAGCCTTTCAGATCATCATAATCTGCCGTGGCTTTAATGCGGCCAAGGATGGTTTCTTTTTGGTCTGCGGTTACTTTTTTGCGCTTAACACCTTGATCTAAGATACCTGTGATCGTTGCAATCCCTATGTCAGCGGCCGCTTGATCGCGGTCAAGTAAAACTACTTCGATACCCACACGAGCTGAAACAAAGGCAACGCCTGCGCCCATCATACCAGCACCAAGAACACCCAGCTTTTTAACTGACATGTCTGCGACACCTTCTGGGCGCACAGCACCTTTTTCTAGGGCAGTTTTGTTGGTGAACAAGGTTTTAATCATCGCGGATGAAGACGGGTTCATCAAAACATTGGTAAACCAACGCGCTTCAATGCGAATGGCCGTATCGAACGGTACTTGCGCCCCTTCATAGATAGCCGACAACATGGCTTTGGCCGCAGGATAAACCCCTTGGGTTTTACCAAGGATCATCGCGCTGGCACCTACGTAATTCATGAAACCTGCGGGGTGGTATGGGGCACCACCTGGCATTTTAAAGCCTTTAACATCCCATGGCTTTACGATGTCCGCGTCAGTTGCGTTTTTCACCCACTCTTTTGCAGTTGAAAGCAGCTCATCTGCAGGCACAACATCATCGATTAAACCTGCGCGCTTTGCAGCTTGTGGATCAGATAATTTACCGTTCATCAAGAATGGCGAACCTGTCATCATATCTAGCTTGCGCGATAGGCGGGTCGTACCACCTGCACCAGGGAAAATCCCAACCAGAATTTCTGGTAGACCGATTTTGGCCTTTGGATTGTCAGCCGCAATAATACGGTGGCAGGCCAGCGGAATTTCAAAACCGATACCCAATGCAGTGCCGGGCAGGGCGGCGACGATTGGTTTGCCACCTTTGTTGGTTTTTGCGTCCATACCTGCACGTTCAATTTTACGGGTCAGGCGGTGGAATGACATGATACCGTCAAACAAGCCCTTTGCAGGATTGTCGCCGGCCATTTCTTTCATCTTTGCGATGACATTCAAGTCCATACCACCAGCAAAATCAGCTTTGGCAGATGTGATCACAGCACCTTTGACAGCGTCATCGGCCAGAACCTTATCCACTAGGGTTTCCAATTCAGCCGCACCGTCCAGTGACAATACATTCATTGATTTACCGGGCAAATCCCAACTGATTGTGGCAATACCATCGGCGTCTACATCATAGTTAAATTCAGCCATTGTTACACTCTTTCAATAATCGTTGCGGCACCCATGCCAGAGCCAATGCATAGTGTTGCAAGCCCTGTTTCTTTGTCTGCGCGTTCCATTTCGTCCAGCATTGTGCCCAAGATCATCGCCCCTGTGGCACCCAGCGGGTGGCCCATCGCAATGGCACCGCCATTGACGTTTAGTTTGCCGTGATCGACGTTGAAATAGGTCATGAAACGCAACACAACAGATGCAAAAGCTTCATTGACTTCAAACAGATCAATATCACCGATGCTCATACCGCTTTCACGCAAGATTTTTTCGGTAACAGGGACGGGCCCTGTTAGCATGATGGTGGGGTCTGTGCCGATTTTAGCGGTTGCCCGAATACGTGCGCGTGGTTTCAAACCATTGGCTTTACCAAACTCTTCGTTGCCAATTAGAACAGCAGCTGCACCATCGGCGATGCCTGATGAGTTACCAGCATGGTGTACGTGGTTTATACGTTCTAGTTCGGGGTATTTCATGAGTGCTACCGCATCAAACCCTGGCATCACTTCGCCCATAGCTTTAAACGATGGGTTCAACGCGCCAAGGCCTTGCATATTTGTGCCTTCGCGAATTTGTTCATCCGCAGATAGGATTTCAAGGCCGTTTTGATCGCACACAGCAACACGTGAGCGTTCAAAGTAACCCGCTTTTGTTGCCGCAACTGCGCGTTTATGGCTTTCAACCGCATATGCATCACAGTCATCACGGTTAAAGCCGTATTTAGTGGCGATAATATCGGATGATATACCTTGTGGAACGAAGTAGGATTTCATTGCCAAGTATGGATCAACAGCAATAGCACCACCATCCATGCCCATAGGCACGCGGCTCATACTTTCAACACCACCTGCGATATAGGCGTTACCAGCACCACCTTTAACTTGGTTGGCGGCAAGGTTAACTGCTTCCAAACCAGAGGCGCAAAAGCGATTTACAGATAGGCCGGGAACGCTTTGATCTAAATCAGAATAAAGCACCGCAGAACGCGCTAAACACGCGCCTTGTTCACCAACTTGGGTCACATTGCCCCAAATCACGTCTTCCAGTTGTGATGTTTCTTCCAGATTGTTGCGTGCAGCAATGCCGTTCAGCATATCAGCGGACAATTTCACCGCTGTCACTTCATGCAGGCTACCGTCTTTTTTACCTTTACCACGTGGGGTACGGATGGCGTCATATATATAGGCGTCGGTCATCTTGTTAGTCTCCTTAAAACGCGTCGGCGTCTAGCGCCATAACTGTGTCAGCACCTGAAAGGATGCGGGCTTTGTGGGCTAGTGTAGCAGGTAACATACGGGCCATGTAGTAGCGGCCTGTTGCTATTTTAGTGGTATAAAAATCTGGGTCACTTGGGTTTGCATCCAATGCCTCTTGTGCAGATTTGGCCATCATAGACCACATTAGCCCGAAACACACATGCCCAAACATATGCAGCGCATCTGTTGAACCTGCAAGGGCTGCGTTGGGGTTTTTCATACCTTCTTGCATGAAATACATCATCACTTCTTGCAAATCTTTTGATGCGTTTTTCAGCGGCTCAAGGAAATCTGCGGCCAGTGCTTCATTGTCTTTGTTTTCGGATATGAAGGTTTTTATCATAGCAAAGAAAGCCATTACATGCTTGCCGCCATCTTGCGCCATTTTACGGCCCACAAGGTCAAGCGCTTGAACACCGTTTGCCCCTTCGTAGATCATTGCAATGCGCGCGTCGCGGGTGAATTGGGACATGCCCCATTCTTCTATATAACCATGCCCGCCATAAACCTGTTGGGCTTGAACTGTCATATCGTAGCCAATATCGGTCAGGAAACCTTTGATAACGGGTGTAAGAAGTGAGATCAGACCGTGGGCATCTTTGTCTTCATTCAGGTGTGATTTATCCAACATCATCGCACCCCACAAAACGAATGCACGGGCCCCTTCAACAAAGCTTTTCTGGTTCATCAGCATACGGCGAATATCAGGATGCACGATCAATGGGTCAGCTGGGCCATCGGGGTTTTTCACACCCGTCACATCGCGGCCTTGCAGGCGATCTTTGGCGTAAACAACTGCGTTTTGATATGCAGCTTCTGCCTGTGAAAGGCCTTGCATGCCCACACCAAGGCGGGCTTCGTTCATCATTGTGAACATCGCGCGCATACCTTTGTGTTCTTCACCCAATAGATAGCCCGTGGCACTGTCATAGTTCATCACACATGTTGCATTGCCGTGAATGCCCATTTTTTCTTCTAAACTACCTACGCTAACGCCGTTAGTATTACCTAATGAACCGTCGTCATTAACTTCGATCTTAGGAACAATAAATAGTGACACACCTTTAATGCCGTCTGGGCCGCCAACAATTTTTGCCAACACAAGGTGGATAACATTTTCAGTTAAATCCTGATCGCCTGCTGATATAAAAATCTTTTGGCCGGTAATTTTGTAAGAACCATCTGCCTGCGGCTCGGCCTTCGTGCGCATCAAACCTAGATCTGTACCACAATGCGGCTCGGTCAGGTTCATAGTACCTGACCATTTCAGATCAACCATGTTAGGCAAGAACTTAGCTTTTTGCGCGTCAGTGCCATGTGCATGTATTGCAGAGTAAGCACCGTGGGTTAGGCCCGGATACATCACAAACGCCATGTTAGAGCCGCTGAATACTTCACCCACCGCAGTCGCAAGTGTATAGGGCATGCCTTGGCCACCGTATTCAGGATCGCAATCCAGACCGTTCCAACCGCCCGCTGCGTATTCATCAAAAGCCGCTTTGAAACCTGTAGGCGTACGCACCACACCATTTTCCAGCTTACAACCTTCTTTATCGCCAACTTCATTTAACGGTTGTAAAACGTTGGTAGCGATCTTGCCTGCTTCGTCCAGAACCGCAGACGTAAAATCTGGTTCTAACTCGTTAAAGCCTGGGATATTACTATCTTGAACTTTTAACATTTCATGCAGAACAAAGGCCATATCTTTGGCAGGGGCGGTATAGCTTGGCATAATAATCTCCTTCGTTATCACGTAACTTGTGACAGAAATTCGTTTTCTTCAAATCAGATTGCCGTGATTTTCACGAAATACAAGGATAATATTGCCATTTGACAGTTTACGTCACGTCGATTTACGTAAACTTTAACAAAGATGTGAAAAACAGATTTATTGCACATTCAAATACTGTTTTTGAAGCGCATCAAACTTCATGCTTGCTAAAACATAAAACTATGCTCAGATAAGCTGACGGAGGATGCAAAGTGATTGGAAACACCCCAAAAGAAACATCTTATGATGTTGTGATTGTAGGTGGTGCGATGTTTGGGTCTTCTGTTGCTTGGTTTCTTTCCAATAATCCTGATTTTGACGGAACCATTTTGGTGGTTGAGAAAGATCCGTCATATGAATTCAGCTCAACCGCACATACAAACAGCTGTATGCGCCAACAGTTTTCAAACGAAATTAACATTCGAGTTTCGCAATTTGCGGCCGAATTTGTAAATAACTTCCAAGATTTTATGGGAAATGATCCACGCGTTCCAGAAATTCCAATTCACAGTTATGGTTATATGTATATGGCCGGCAATGATGCATCTGCAGATGTGTTACGTAGCAGCCAGAAATTACAAAAGGCATGTGGTGCTGGCACCAAATTTATGACACCTGACGAGATTAAACGCGATTATCCGTTTTATAACTTAGACGGTATTATTGGCGCCAATCATAACCTGACTAATGAAGGTTATTTTGACGGCAACACAGTGTTTGATTGGTGGAAACGATCAGCGCAGGAAAATGGTGTCGAATATATATTCAATGAAGTTGTGGCGATGACCAAAGATGCAGCGGGCAGGCGGGTTGAAAATGTTACGCTAAAATCAGGCGAAACGATTGCATGCGGTACCGTGGTAAACGCATCGGGCCCTCGTGCTGTACTTACATCACGTATGGCTGGCATAGAAATCCCTGTAGAACCGCGCAAGCGTTATACCTTTATCTTTTCTGCCGAAAACCCGCTGGACCGTGATTTACCCTTAACCATTGATCCAACGGGCGTACACATGCGCACAGATGGCACTTACTATTTAGCGGGCTGCGCGCCTGACGATGATCTAGCTGTTGATTATGATGACTTCGCCCAAGATCACAGTATTTGGCAAGAAAAGGTTTGGCCGATTATTGCAAATAGAATTCCACAATTTGAGGCTATAAAACTGGTTAATTCATGGGCAGGCCATTACGCTTTTAATACACTTGACCAAAATGCCATTTTAGGGCCTCACATAGATGTTGAAAATTTCATTTTTGTGAACGGCTTTTCTGGCCATGGCTTTCAACAATCGCCTGCAATGGGGCGCGGTACATCAGAATGGATAACATATGGTGAATACCGTACGCTTGATTTGTCACCGTTTAATTATTCGCGCATCATCAACAATAAACCGTTTACTGAAAAGGCCGTAATATGAAACTTAAAACCAACCCATTTACCCATGCCATTCGTAATGGGGAAAAACAGATAGGTCTGTGGATGACCTCTGCCAGTGTTAGCGCATCCGAAGTAATTGCCAGTGCTGGCTATGACTGGGTTGTGGTTGATATGGAACATGCACCGAACACTATGTTGTCTGTGCGCAGCCATTTGCAAGCTTTTGCATCCAGCCCGACAACAGCACTCGTGCGGCCTGATTGGAACGATTCAGTTGAAGTAAAACGCTTGTTAGATCTAGGTGCCGACGGTTTGGTTTTTCCGATGGTGCAAACCGTGGAAGAAGCTAAAAAAGCAGTTGCAGCTACACGTTACCCACCTCGGGGTATCCGGGGTGTATCTGGTGTGACGCGGGCAAACAAATACGGGCGGGTAACAGATTACTTTGACCGTATAGAGGATGAAACCACGGTTATTATCCAGCTTGAAACACAAGCAGCCATTGAAATCGCAACAGAAATTGCAGCAGTAGATGGGGTTAGCGGTATTTTCTTTGGGCCTGCAGATATTTCGGCGGATATGGGAATGTTAGGTCAAACAATGGCACCTGAAGTGTGGGAATTAATCTGGTCTGCGGCACATAAATTAATCGCAATCGGCGTGCCCGTTGGTACATTGGTACTAGATGCACAGTTTGCTGCAAAACTGTTGAATGAAGGCTTTACCTTTGTTGCGTGCGGTGTTGATACCGCAATTCTTTCACGTGGCGCAGACAATTTACTAGCACAGGTAAAAGAGGATACTTGAGATGAAAAAAATAGTATTAACTGGTGCTGCAGGGCGACTTGGTTCTTATTTACGCGAGCCTTTGGCTAGAATGGCCGATCAGCTAGTTTCCACTGACATTATAGAAGTCGGTAAGTTGTATGATGGTGAGGTTTTCATGCATGCCGACCTTGCCAACTTGGCTGAAATGGAAGCCGTTATTCAAGGTGCTGATATGGTGGTACACTTTGGTGCCATTGGGGATGAGGCGCCATTTGAAGACCTTCTAGGGCCAAATTTCATCGGTGCTTATAATGTATGGGAAGCATCTTATCGTCATGGTGTTAAACGGGTGGTCTATGCCAGCTCTATTCATGCGGTTGGAATGTACCCTAAAAATGAATTTATCGGCACGGATGTGGTACATCGACCTGATACGTTTTATGGGTTGGCCAAATGTTTTGCTGAAGATTTAGGGCGGATGTATTGGGAGAAGAGGGGGCTAGAAAGCGTTCATATGCGCATTCTATCTTGTGCACAGGTTAATAATGCCCGCGCCTTAGGATCGTGGCTATCCTATGACGATCTTATCCAAATGGTTACGCGTGCAATAGAAGCACCTGTAACAGGGTTTACGATTGTTTATGGTGTATCAAATAATGACCGTGCACCCGTGGACAACTCACTTGCTTCATATTTGGGGTATCGCCCAAAAGACAATGCTGAACAGTTTGCACAGCAAGTTTTATCTGACAAGCCAGATGCCGACCCAACAGATAAGGGGCAAATGTGCCAAGGCGGCCCATTCGCAAGTGTCGAACTTGGTAACAGTGGCGTGGCTTCTATGAATATCGTAAATGACAAGAAAAAATCGTAACAATTTTTTAATGTGATTGCGTGTTAGCTTAACTTGCCACGCATGGTGTTTTTTGTTGCATTTTTACACTCAAATGGCGGTTAATCAGTCCATCCAACACGGTGCATTCACAGTTACGTTACGAACTACAAGTTTACGTTACTTTCTTGTTATTTAATGTCATCATATATTATCAAATTCGTTTATTTATATTTGTACAGTTTTTTTGTTTTAAAATACTCTAATATCTTTATTACCTAATTTACCCTTAATATCTGATATATATAGCATTTAATAAATTAACATAATATCCATTATGCGTTTTATGTGTGAAGAAAATACAACTTAAACCTAATAGTAATCCATACCCACGAATAGGATTAACTAAAAACATTGATGGTAATGTAGTCAAGTATACAAAAATTGATTCTTAATTTTCGAAACAACTTAGTGTTCACGATCGTTCATTTTAATTTGATTTGAGGCTAACACCCTACTGACTAGTGTCATTTTTATTCGCGCAAATACGCAGCGATGTCTCGTCTTTAGAGACGTTACTCAAAACAACTAATAGAATCTTGACAGGTTCTTGGGATATAGAGGTCAATAAAATGAAAAAGACATTACTAACAACAACAGCAGTAGCCTTGACTGGTTTTGCTGGTGCTGCAAGTGCTATAGAGGTTGGTACAGCTGGCCCAGTTACAATGAATATTGGTGGGTTCTTCACCACAAACATCGCTATTGCTTCAGTAGATGCACAAGCTGGTACAGACTTTGATGGTCTGGACATACATACCAATACAGAAATACACTTTAAGCCGTCTATCGCATTAGACAATGGTCTTACATTTGGTGCTGACATCGAGCTAGAAGGTAACACTTCAGGCGATCAAATCGATGAATCTTATGTATATATTAAAGGCTCATTTGGTAAAATTATCGTAGGTTCAGAAAACTCAGTTGGCTATAAAATGTCATTGGGTGCACCTGACGTATCTTTAATCGGTGTTAACTCTGGTTCATTGACAGCATTTGTACCATTCTCATCTGGTACAGCTGGTGCAGATGTTTTCCGTGGTACATTGGGTACAACATTCTTAGAAAATGATCGTAACAATGACTCAGAGCGTATCAGCTACTTCTCACCAAGCTTTGGTGGTTTTTCTGTAGGCATTTCATATGCTCGCAATGCCAGCCAAACCAGTGGCCCAGTAAACAACAACCTTACAACAACTGATTTTGTTGACGTTGCTGCAAGCTATAGTGGTAGCTTAGGTGGTTTAGATCTTGGTTTATCTGCCCGTTACGGTACAGCATCAGCGGCACCTGGTGGCACTGACCCTGAAGTATGGGGCGGTGGTATTAGCCTAGGCTTCGGCGGTTTCAAAATCGGTGGTTCATTCGGTGAACAAGACGGCACAGCATTAAGAGACGGTCATTCTTATGACGTTGGTGTAAGCTTTGCTAACGGCCCTTGGAGCTATTCATTGACTTACTTTAACGGTGAGAACGTTGATAACGAAATCGGTATTGGTGCTAAAGAAGAGCTAAAACAAATCATTGCTGCTGCTACTTACAAAGTGAACGGCAACTTCAAAGTGTCTGGTTTCATCGCAGACGTAGACTTTGACGAAGATAGCTCAACAACGGACGACATCGAAGGTACAGTCGTTGGTTTAGGTGCTAAATTTAGCTTCTAAGCTTTACTGCTTAATATAAGTATAAGAAAAGGGGGGGCTTTTGCCCTCCCTTTTTAGATAATAGGCTACTCCTACCCCTCTATAAATAACATCGCTGGGGTTTCCAGTAAGGCCTTTATTTTTTGTACAAAAACAGCTGCATCCCACCCATCAATAACACGGTGATCAAAAGAACATGATATGTTCATCATGTTACGTGGCTGAAACTGTTGCCCGTCCCACATTGGGCGTATCGCCATTTTGTTTATGCCTATGATCGCAACCTCTGGGTGGTTGATAATGGGTGTGCTGGCCAATGCCCCCAAAGCACCAAGAGAAGTGATGGTAATCGTTGAGCCGGTTAACGCATCTCGTATTGCTTTGCCTTCTCGCGCCAATGATGCCAAGCCATGCACATCATCCGCACTTTCCCACAAACTTAGCGCTTCAGCATGTTTAACAACAGGCACAGTTAGACCATTAGGTGTTTGTGTAGCAATCCCACAATGAACTCCACCATATTGATATATAACACCTTCTTCATCATCAAAATGTGCGTTGATTTGTGGTTGTTCTTTAACCGCTTCGACAATCGCCCGCATCATAAAGGGAATAACCGTAAGCTTTATGCGTGTATCTTTGTGTTTGATATTTAACTGTTTACGCAGGTTTTCCACATTGGTCATATCAACCTCTTCTACAATGGTGATATGTGGAATACGTGATTTTGACAGTGTCATTTTCTGCGCAATTTTACGACGCATACCAACTAATTTAACTTTTGTTACGCCAGTTTTATGCCTGCTAACTTTACCATTATCTACTTTTTGTGATTCAGCCGAATAATCACTGAAATCACTTAGGGTAATGCGGCCTTTGGGGCCAGTTCCTGTAACTTTTCGTAAATCTACGCCTGCATTTTTTGCCCGTTTGCGAATAGACGGAGATGTAAGGGGTTTATGTGCGTTATTATCGTTTACGGCAGATGTATCATCCTGTTTTATTGCTTTTATGGGTGCGTTATTTTCAATCAAATTATTTCCTACAAGATGTTCACCGGTATCTTGCTCTACCGCACCCCCTTCTATTTCAAGCTTCAGTAAAGGACCACCGATGGCAATCATATAGCCAATTTCACCTGCCAACCACTGCACTTGGCCATCACACGCACACGGTATTTCAATAGCGGCTTTATCGGTCATCACCGCTGCTAAAATATCATCTTCTTTAACAAAATCACCGATCTTAACATGCCATTCCATTAATTCGGCTTCAGCAATACCTTCACCCACATCTGGCAATAGAATTGTATGAATTGGCATTGTCTAATCCTCCATAACTTTGTTAAAATCACTAATTAACCGTTCTGGTGACGGGAAATAATCCCATTCTTGCGCATGTGGATAAGGTGTATCCCAACCTGTAATACGTCTTATTGGGGTCTCTAGATGATAAAAACAATTTTCCTGAATCACGGCGGAAAGTTCGGCACCAAAACCGGACGTTCTTGTGGCTTCATGCACGATGGCACATCGTCCGGTTTTTTTAACGGACGCAATTATAGTTTCCATATCCAGCGGAACCAAACTTCGAAGGTCAATAATGTCAGCGTTCAGCTCGGCTTCTTTAGCGGCGGCTTGTGCAACATATACCATTGTTCCATATGCAATAATTGTTAAATCTGGCCCCTCTTCTACCAACTTTGCCTTGCCTAACGGTGTTGTGTAATATTCAGTATCAACATCCCCAAAATCATGCTTTTTCCACGGGACTATTGGTTTGTCATAATGGCCATCAAAGGGGCCGTTATAAAGACGTTTCGGTTCTAAGAATATCACAGGATCAGGGTCTTCTATAGCAGCAAGCAACAACCCTTTTGCGTCAATTGGGTTTGACGGCATAACCGTTTTTAAACCTGCAACATGGGTAAATAATGCTTCCGGGCTTTGTGAATGTGTTTGGCCCCCAAAAATACCGCCCCCTGTTGGCATTCGTATCACCAATGGGCATGTGAAATCACCGCCTGATCTGTGCCTTAGGCGCGCGGCCTCACTAACGATTTGATCGTATGCAGGGTAAACGTAATCTGCAAATTGAATTTCCACGACAGGTTTTATACCATAGGCAGCCATCCCGACAGCGGCGCCAACAATACCCAATTCGTTAATGGGCGCATCAAAACAACGGCTTTTGCCGTACTTTTCCTGTAAACCTGCGGTGCATCTGAATACACCGCCAAAAAAGCCTACATCCTCACCAAAAACCACAACTTTATCATCTTGCATCATTGCTAGATCATGCGCATTTTGAATCGCTTCAATCATTGTCATACGCATTGGTTAATACCCCGCTTCTTTACGTTGCCTAATCAAATTTGGTGGCATTGTTTCAAAAACATCTTCGAATATATCGCGTGTTGAAGGTGCATTGCCTGAAATCAATGTCCCTATTGCTTCGGCGGCTTTTTGTGCTTCGCGTACTTCGCTTAATACCTGTGCTTTGGCTTGTGTGTGGCGTTTCTCTGACCATACGCCCAGAAATATCAAATGTTTTTTCAAGCGTTCGATCGGGTCTCCCAACGGCCACGCTGTACTTTCACCTTTTGCACGATAACTGGATGGATCATCACTGGTGGAATGTCCGCCCGCACGATAAGTGACATGTTCAATCAGTGTTGGGCCATGCCCTGATCGCGCACGTTCAGCCGCCCATTTGGTAACAGCATAAACTGCCAGATAATCATTCCCGTCAACACGCAAGGCTGGAATACCAAAACCATGACCGCGTGCAGCAAACGTTGCAGAATTTCCCCGCGCCATGCCTTGGAATGTTGATATAGCCCATTGATTATTAACCACATTCAAGATCACAGGCGCACGATAGGTTGATGCAAAAACCATCGCTGCATGAAAGTCACCAACTGACGTGGCCCCGTCCCCGATCCAGGCAGTTGCAATTTTTGTGTCCCCCGAAATTGCCGATGCCATTGCCCACCCGACGGCTTGAATAAACTGGGTGCCTAAGTTCCCTGAAATAGAGAAAAAACCATACTCTTTAGAGGAGTACATTGTGGGTAATTGACGGCCTTTATTTGGGTCAGCGGCATTAGAATATATTTGGTTCATCATCGTTTGCATAGGGTATCCGCTTGCAATCAACAGGCCAGATTGACGATAAGTTGGGAAATTCATGTCACCTTGCTGCAATACCGTTTGAGCCGCACATGCTACGGCCTCTTCCCCTAGGCATTGTATATAAAAACTGGTTTTCCCCATGCGTTGGGCGGCCAACATACGGGAATCAAACGCCCGCATTTTCATCATATCAATTAAACCGCTCTTTAATTTATCTGGTGATAGATCGGCTAGCCAAGGCCCAACAGCTTCGCCGTCTTTTGTAAGAACACGTACAATGGAAAACGCCATATCACGCATGGTGTCAGCATCATCTTTTAAATCCGGTTTACGCGTTTCACCTGCTTTGGGTATTTCAAAGTCCGAGAAATCCGGCTCATCACCCGGCCTACAACCGGGTTCTGGCACATGTAGTTTCAAGGGTTCAGTCACCATGACGTATTCCAATTATAATTTTAAGGGCTTTGGTTATTAACTTTAAAAATAATTATACTGTATTTATCAAGAAATTTGGTTTCAAAATTTGTGATTAATGCAGGATTTGTAAAAAATAAACCTTTATATTTACCATTTTGTAGAATATAATATTACTCATGGAACATACCGCAGCAAAATCACTTGACCAAATTGACATAAAAATTCTAGCAATTTTGATTGATAATGCCAAAATTTCTACGGCCGACCTTGCACAAGCGGTCGGTCTTTCCACCAGCCCATGTTGGCAACGTGTCAAAAAACTAGAAGCAGATGGATATATTATTGGTTATGGGGCAAAGCTAGATCAGTTTAAATTAGGTGCCACTGAAATTGTATTTGTTGAAGTTTCACTTGAACGGCACAACCAAGATGCTTTACGTGAATTTGGCAAAGAAATAAGATACTTAGAAGAAGTACTTGAAGTATTCCTTACGTCAGGAGAACATGATTATCTTCTAAAAGTGGCCGTTACTGGCACCAAAGGATATGAAAAATTCCTGACACAAAAACTAAGTAAAATCCCCGGCATTAGACAAACCAGATCAAGTTTTGCATTAAGATGTCTGAAAAATGTGGATGTTTTCATCCCATCAAATTAACACAGACTAGTGTGATGCCTCTATATACATGTGGTCGTTAATAAAAGCTCAAATAATCGCCCATATTTTGGCGCATAGTGTGAAATTCCAAACGTTTTTAATGCACAAAAAACCATAGCCTGATTAGATGTTATAACAGGCTTTCCAATTTCATTTTCTATCTGTTCAATAACCTCAACCGCACGCAAATCTGTACAGGCCATAACGATCGCATCAACATCAGGGTGATCTGCCCGTAGTGCTAAATCATAAATCATATCGGGTGTTAATGCGCCCTGCCCGTGGCTATCAACCGCATATCCTATATCTGCGCATTTTACTGTATCAAACCCTGCTTGGAATAAAAATTGTATTGCTTGTTCATTCACATCCCCCACATAGGGCGACGCAAATCCGATTTTATGTGCGCCAATAGTCTTTAATGACGAAACCAATGCGCCTGCCGCGGTAATTGCGTTTGCATTGGTTAGTTTTTTAATCTGACTGGTCAGTTTATGATCAAACTCTAAACCATGCGTTAAAGTGGCAGAAGTACATCCGTAAAGCACCAAATCCGGTGATATGCCCGCAATAAGTTGCAAGGCATCTTCAATATTAGCCGCACCCATTTTCTGCATTTGCGAACTGTCTGGTATCTTAGTAAGGCTATAACCGCCTATCCTGGTAAAATGCGCTGAAATATCATGTGGTAATAAGCGGGCCATATCCGTTTCTAGGTTGGTGTTGGTAAAAGGCACCAAAACGCCAATACGAAGGTGTTTAATAGGTTGGTTATCAGACATTCGGCCTATCCCTTAGATCATCAATTCACCTTGAATACTTGCCACAGCTTGCCCGCCAACCCACAATTCCGTAATTTTATCGTCTTCAACGACGATTTGGCTGCAAATCTTACTAGGTCTGCCTATTTCACTACCCTGTTCTGCTAAAATTGCCTGCGATCGTGCGCCAATCAGCCCGTGCTGAACTAAAAAACCCGCCAAAGCAGCGTTCGTGGTACCTGATGCCGAAACCTCATTCACCCCCAAAGCGGGGCAAAAATCACGAACGTGCAAACTATTGCCTGCATCCTCTGTATTCATCGAAAAACACGCCACAGTGTGCACGTCATTATCACGGCAAACATCCGCAAGCTTTGCAAAGTCGGGCGTCAAGTATTGTACATCGGACAATCCGTCAAATTGCACACATATATGCTTTAGCCCTGCATCGGCTTTGCCAACAGGTGCATTGGTTTCCAATGATGATATAGGCACGCCTAAAGCCAATGATAAGGCTTCTAAATCAATCATCCCATCAGGCACGGTAGGGGATGAAAGTTGCATCATCACATTGGGTAAATCAGCACCGTCGGCATCAATGCGTAATTTTACAGTTCCGGCTGAAGTACATAAATTATAGCATGTAATTGTTTGATTTAGTGAATATAAATGTGTGAATAAACCCACAACAACATGACCACACATGGCAATTTCTGCCCCTGGCATAAAGAACTTAGCTGAAATATCAGAACCATTTTGCTTGGTAATAAAACCCGTAACTGGTGCATTAATCTCCCGTGCAATGCGCTGCATATGGTCAGTTTCTAGCCCGCCTGCATTCATGACAATACCACCTACATTTCCACCAAACTTTTGGTCAGAAAAACAATCGTATATGAAAAGCGGTAAACCATTTACTTTTTTTGTCATGATATAATCCCAAAGCTTATAGGGTTTTATAATTAGGTAATTAGTCTTTCACTGCTTCCATTACGACATGCGTTGACGTATTTGCCACACACGGTAAGGACGATATTTTTTCACCCAAAGCTTTTCGATAATCTTTAATGTTCTTGGTGCGAACTTTTAGTAAGTAATCAAATTTTCCAGCAATCAAATGGCACTGCTCAATTTCCGGTATCTGCATGACCCCTGCATTGAAAGCATTTAGTGCAGCTTCACGGGTATCATTCAGCCGTACTTCGGTAAATGCAATGTGATTACGGTCTAAAGCTTCATGGCTAACAATCGCCTTAAAGCCAAGAATAACCTTATTATCTACCATCTTCTTTATGCGCGCCTGACAGGGGGTTTTTGATAACCCTACCCGCTCTGATAATTCAGATATTGTTATGCGGCCATTTTTTTGAAGTATTTCAATTATCTGTAAATCAAATTTGTCCATTTTAACTATTATCCATAAGGTTTTACGCTTAATGGCACAAATAGATATAAAATATAAGTGATCTTCTCTATATATAAGACATTTTAAGAGAATAAATTTTTACTAAAATTGCTATAAATAAAGAAATACCATTCAGGAGCAATTATATGACTGCGCTTTCAAACCTACGCCATGATTTACGTGAACGCCATTTAAGCAATGAGCATGATTGCATTAACACTTTAATCAAAACTGCTAATTTGCCTGTGGATATGCGTCGCCAAACAGTTTTACGGGCGTCAAAAATAGTGGAATCTATTCGTTCTGAAAAAAGCCCAGGTCTAATGGAGGTATTTTTAGCTGAATACGGATTATCCACCAGTGAAGGCGTGGCGTTAATGTGCCTAGCAGAGGCCTTATTACGTGTGCCGGACGCGAAAACTATGGATGATTTAATCGAAGATAAACTGTCTGCCAAAAGTTGGAACAGCCATATCGGACATTCGGATAGTTCGCTTGTTAATGCATCTACTTGGGCCTTAATGCTAACGGGTAGGGTATTGAATGCAAAAGAAGAAGCTGGAATAAATAAATCTATGGGCCGCCTGGTAAAACGGGTAGGAGAGCCTGTTATCCGGCGTGCGGTTAAGGCCGCGATGAAAGAAATGGGCAATCAGTTTGTTTTAGGGCAATCCATTCAAGAAGCGGTTAAGCGCGGGGGAAAACGCGAAGCAAAAGGATACACACACTCATATGATATGTTGGGTGAAGCCGCTTTAACCGACGCTGATGCAATAGGGTTTGTTCAGTCCTATGCCAATGCAATCGGGTATCTCGATACGCAATGCGACAGTGATGATGTGCGCAAAAACCCTGGCATATCGATTAAGTTGTCAGCATTGCATCCTCGTTATGAATTAGCACAAAAAGATCAGGTGATGGATGTTTTGGTAAAACGCACGCTTGATCTAACTTTACAGGCAAAAAATGCCAATATGGGGTTAAATATTGATGCCGAAGAAGCAGACCGTTTAGATCTGTCGCTTGATGTGATTGAGGCGGTTTTGTCTGATCCGCGCTTGGCAGGTTGGGATGGTTTTGGCGTTGTGGTGCAGGCCTATTCAAAACGCGCACCGATTGTACTAAAGTGGTTAAATGCTTTGGCTGAAAAACTGGATCGCAAGATTATGGTAAGATTAGTGAAAGGCGCCTATTGGGATACCGAAATAAAACGGGCACAAATCGACGGTTTACCCGACTTCCCTGTTTTCACTAAGAAAACCGCGACTGACATTTCATATATTGGCTGTGCGCGGCTGTTGTTGAATATGAACGATCGTATCTATCCGCAGTTTGCCACGCATAATGCACATTCCGTGCAAACCATTATGGATATGGCAACATCAGATAATTCGTATGAATTCCAACGCTTACATGGCATGGGCGGCGGGCTATATGACCAGATTATGGGTAAGGATAATATTCGTTGCCGTATCTATGCCCCTGTGGGTGTACATGATGATTTACTTGCTTACCTTGTGCGCCGCTTACTTGAAAATGGCGCAAACTCATCTTTTGTAAACCAGATCGTTGATAAAAACATAGCGGCTGTTGATGTCGTTAACGATCCATTTGATGCATGGATTTCTGTGAAAGACCAAACAAGCGCATCTGTGTTAAAGCCTGCAAATCTATACCAACCAGAACGCCTCAATTCACTGGGGTTTGATATAACCAGCGTTACCGATTTAGATCGTATGTTAGGTGCCCGTGAAAAATTTGTTAAAACAAATTGGGATGTATCGGCACAACTTGCGACTGGTCATGCCATAGGCACAACACATGCAGTTGTTAACCCTGCCAATGCAGATGATGTTGTTGGAAGTGTGACACTTGCAAGCGGTGAGGATACCAATAAAGCGATCAAAGCTGCTAAACCGTGGAACGCATCGCAAGCCGAACGTGCGCAGGTATTAAACCGCGCGGCTGATCTATATGAAGAAAACTATGCAGAACTTTTTGCTATACTCGCCCGTGAAGCAGGAAAAACCCTAAAAGATGCCATCTCAGAACTGCGTGAAGCTGTCGATTTCTTACGTTACTATGCGGCCCAATCCGCTAATCATGTAGCCCGTGACCCACGGGGTATCATAGCATGTGTGTCGCCTTGGAACTTTCCTTTGGCAATTTTTTCTGGCCAAATTGCTGCGGCCCTTTCTGTGGGCAATGCTGTATTGGCAAAACCAGCTGAACCCACACCAATCATTGCAACCCGTGCCGTGGAACTACTGTATCAAGCGGGGGTTCCGCGTACCGCTTTACAACTTGTTATAGGTTCAGGGCGTGAAGTTGGCGCATTAATAGTAGCCGACCCGACCATTGGCGGTGTTTGCTTTACGGGTTCAACGGCTACTGCCCACCATATTAATAAATCAGTTGCCCAAACTGGCCAAGCTTCTGCCCCGTTAATCGCAGAAACTGGTGGGTTAAATGCCATGATCGTGGATAGCACCGCCCTACCCGAACAAGCCGTGCAAGATATTGTGGCCTCTGCATTTCAATCGGCAGGGCAACGTTGCTCAGCCCTTAGAATGTTGTATTTACAAGAAGATGTAGCACCCAAATTCCTAGAAATGCTATATGGCGCAATGGACGCCCAATTAGCTGGGAACCCATGGGATATACAGACCGACATAGGCCCTGTTATTACACAAGCTGCCTTAGATGGGATTGATGCACATATTCATAAAGCCGCAGAACAAGCGCAGGTTTTACATCAGATTGAAGTACCTAATTCAGGTACATTTGCAAAACCAACCGTCATTAAAGTTTCAGGTATCGAAGATTTGAAAGAAGAAATTTTCGGCCCTGTTCTTCATGTGGCAACATATAAAGCACGCGATATGGATAAGGTTATAGATGCAATCAATGCAAGTCAGTATGGCCTGACATTTGGGGTTCATACGCGGATTGATACATTGGTCAACAAGCTTTGCAACCGTCTTAATGTGGGTAACCTTTATGTTAACCGCAACCAGATTGGGGCGGTTGTTGGCTCTCAACCCTTTGGTGGTGAAGGGTTATCTGGCACGGGGCCAAAGGCAGGTGGGCCAGATTATCTGAAACGCTTTGTCCTACCCGAATTGGCCAGTGGTCATCCCTACCCTAATGCCACTTTGGCATTAGATGACGTGCAAGACCACATAAATAAGTGCAAACGTCCAAACCGCGCCTCTTTGCATAGCGTAATACTTCCTGGGCCAACTGGCGAGTTAAATCAACTGTCCACATATGCGCGCGGACTGGTGTTGTGCCTTGGCCCAACGCTAACACAGGCACGCGATCAAGCACGTGACGCCCAAAATTCAGGATGTACAACCGTTATTATTGCCCCAGGTGCCAAGCCAGAAGAAGGTTTATCTGGTACGATGCCACTTTCGCATTTAGAACAATTATCAGGTTATGACGCGGTAATTTTATGGGCGGGGGAAAGTTCTTTGCGCGAAGCACGTTTTGCAATGGCTAACCGCAAGGGTACTTTACTACCCCTTATAGATGCCCATGATGTTGTTGAACGTTGCACACTGGAACGTCATGTTTGCATTGATACAACTGCAGCAGGTGGAAATGCCGCACTTTTAGCGGCAGAAAGTTAGTATGAATAAAGATAAACTGTCATAACATTGTTACAATGAATTCATAAGAAGACCACGCAACCCATATGTAAAAACATTGGAAATGGTAAAATGTCGGGAAATGGCTCTAAAATACTGGTAATTGAAGATGAACCTTCACAGCTGGAATTGCTTAGTTATAACCTCGATGTTGAGGGATATGATGTTTATAAAGCGGATACAGGCGAAGAAGGTTTATTAATCTTGCAAGAGGTTGAAATAGACCTGATTTTACTAGACTGGATGCTGCCCAAAACATCGGGTTTAGAGATTTGCCGCCAGATTAAACGCGGGAAACACACCAAATCCATTCCTGTGATTATGTTGACGGCACGAGGCGAAGAAGATGATAAAGTTCGCGGTCTGGATACAGGTGCAAACGATTACATCGTAAAACCCTATTCAATAAAAGAACTTTTGGCCCGTGTACGGGCAGGATTACGCAGTGCCAAAGGCATTGTCGGGGTAAATATGTTGACTTATGAACAACTGACAATGGATTTAACCAGCCATGTCGTGCGTTTAGGCAGCCAATCTATCCACCTTGGCCCACTTGAATTTAAACTTCTACGTATCTTAATAGAGGCCCCTACACGCGTGTTTTCACGTGACCAGTTACTTGAACGGGTTTGGAGTAACGCGTTAGAGGTAGAAACCCGCACAGTAGACGTACACATCGGGCGCCTGCGAAAACAACTGAATGCCGTAGCAGATGGTGACTATATCCGCACAGTTCGCGGGTTTGGCTATTCTTTGGATAAGGCTTAAGGCCACTTCGCCACTGGTGGCATAGACATCAGGACAGCGGACGGATCATGGCCTGATTGCAGGCCAAAATGCGTGCCGCGATCATAGACCAGATTAAATTCCACATAGCGGCCACGTTTGATTAACTGCGTTTCACGGTCTGCATCTGTCCAAGGTTCATCGCGGCGTTGCTTGGTGATCGGCACGAACGCGTCTAAGAATGCGCGCCCCACATCTTGGGTGAAAGCAAAATCAGCATCCCAATCCCCTGTGGCCAAATCATCATAGAAAATGCCGCCCACTCCGCGTGGCTCATTCCAGTGTTTGATGGTGAAATATTCATCTGCCCAGTCTTTGAATTTCGGGTAATAGGCAGGGTCGTGCCGATCACAAGCCTTTCGCAATACATCATGGAAAAATCCAGTATCTTCAGCCACTTCAACCATAGGCGTCAGATCGGCCCCGCCGCCAAACCAGCTAGCACTTGGCGTCCAAAACATGCGTGTATTCATATGCACAGTAGGTGTTTTCGGGCTGTTCATGTGGGCGACTAACGACACGCCAGATGCCCAGAAAACCGGGTCATCTTCAAGGCCAGGAATGTCTTTGCGCGCCGCCATAGCCTTAATCATCATCGGGCTAAGCGTTCCGTGAACAGTGGATATATTAACCCCAACTTTTTCAAACAACCGCCCCCCGCGCATCACTGACATCAGCCCACCACCACCGTCCCCATCGGTACCGCGTGTGGTTTCACGCAACTCAAAACGTCCAGCGGGTTTATCCGCATGCGGGCCAGTTACCTGTTCATCTTCCAACTGCTCAAAAGCCGCGCAAATGGTGTTACGAAGTTCTTCAAACCAACGCGATGCGGTGTCTTTGCGGGTTTGGGCTTGATCGCTCATTTGGGTTTGCTCCAAAATAATTCTGTTTGCACGTGTTACTTAATTCACACCAAGTTTACTAGCGTCCTTTCCACACAGGATCACGTTTTTCTGCAAAAGCTTTAGCACCTTCCAGCTGATCCTCAGAGGTATATAGCGTTTTAACTGTGGGGAATTCGCTATGCGTTATCTTTTTAAGCGCATCATTAAATTTCATATTCTCTGCTTCGCGCACAACTTCCTTGATCGCTGCATAAACCAATGGCGGGCCAGAGGCCAAAAGGTCGGCCATTTCACGTGCCTTTGTCATTAGGTCGGCTGCAGGATGGATGTGATTGACAAACCCCCAACGCGCAGCTTCTTCCACGTCCAACCAACGCCCTGTGAACAGCATTTCCAGCGCAATATGATAAGGAATGCGTTTGGGCAGTTTCAACGATGCAGCATCGGCCACAGTACCAGAGCGGATTTCAGGCAAAGCGAATGAGGCGTGATCTGCGGCCAGAATAATGTCGCAAGACAAGGCCAATTCCAACCCGCCGCCGCAACATATACCGTTCACGGCTGCAATGATCGGCTTATTCAGATTGGGCAGTTCTTGCATACCGCCAAAACCGCCCAGCCCGTAGTCACCGTCAACCGCATCACCACTGGCGGCGGCTTTCAAATCCCAACCAGGGCAGAAAAACTTATCACCGGCACCTGTAACAATGGCAACCCGCAGGTCTGGATCATCGCGAAAATCAGCGAAAACATCCCCCATAATACGGCTGGTTTTCAGATCAATCGCATTGGCTTTGGGACGATCCAAAGTAATTTCCAGCACTGTGCCATTACGGTGGGTCTTGATAGGGCTATCGGTCATCATACTCTCCTAGTCTGATTAGGGCATCTGCCGCAATCGAATTTGTAGGCGTACACAGCACAGGATTAATCTCAACCTCTTCAATGCGCCCGACATGTTCCATAACAAAGCTTTGCACAGCCATGACTGCATCAACAATAGGTTTGATGTCAGTCGCAGGTTTGCCGCGAAAGCCATTCAGCAGTTTGGCAATACGTAACTCCCCAAGTGCATCTTCAATATCAACTGCCGAACTTGGCACCAACAACGACACGCTATCGCTTAGCAGTTCTGTTAAAACACCCCCAGCCGCGATGGTTAAAACATAACCATGAGCTGGGTCAAGAACCACGCCCACCAACACTTCAGCCACGGCATTCGTAATCATTTCCTCAACCAAATAGCTGTCAGTAAGTATGGCATTTGCAGCACTGATAACATCGGCCCGACCAGTAAGGTTCAAAGCCACAGCACCTGCTTCTGATTTATGGGCAATACCCTGCCCTTTTAGCACAACGGGAAACCCAATTTCGGTAGCAAGCTTCCCTGCTTCTTCCGCTGTATACGCTATGAGCGATTTAGGGGAAACAACACCAAAATTATGTAGTGCAGATTTAGCTGCCGCTTCGGTCAAGACCTTTGGATCTTTAGCAGGTAGTGGCAGAACAACTGGCAGAGGGGTAATTTCACCACGCCCACAAAATGCCGCCACTTCAATCGCGGCAAGTGTTTCATCCAAGCCGTAAAACGGCACGATACCACGTTCCACTAGGTTGATGGCTACATCTTCAGGCATATTTTCGGGCAATGACGTCGTTATCGCCATAGGCAGGCCCGACATTTTGGTGGCTGCTTCCACCCCATCAATCACCCCATCCCATTCCGACAGGTCACAACGGTCAGCGCGCGGGAAATCGCAGATAAGAACCCCTAAAGCTAAATGTGGTTCCATCATTGCTGTAAAGGTTTGGGCTAAAGCTGTTGGATTGCCCCAAATATAAGTGTGATAATCCAAAGGATTAGAAAGTTTAACCATTGGGCCAAGGGCGCACCCCAAGTTATCCCTTTGGGTTTGGGTTAAGTCAGGAAAACATATATTGCGCCCAACAGCACTGTCCGCCATTAGGCTAGCCTCACCCCCAGAACATGACATAGAGGCAATTTTATTAGAGGTCAGCGGTCCAGCAACATGTAAAAGTTTCAGACTTTCCAGCAGTTCGGGTAAGGAAGCCACCTGCGCCATTCCTAACCGTCGAAACAATGCGTTTGCACCTGCTTCACTGCCTGCAACGGATGCGGTATGTGAAACGGTTGCGGCCTGAGCGTGGATAGATTTCCCAACCTTCAACACTACAATCGGCTTGCCTAAATCCCGTGCAGTTCTGGCCAGTTGCTCAAACTGGCGCAAATCGTCAATACCCTCGACATGCAGCCCTAGGGCAGTCACACGCGGGTCGGCCAGCAATGCAGCCCCGATATCTGACAAGCCAGTTTGCGCCTGATTACCTGCAGTCACCACATATGCTATCGGCAATCCGCGCCGTTGCATTGTGATGTTAATCGCAATGTTGGATGATTGCGTAATTATGGCCACACCACTATCCACACGTACCCCGCCGTGCTGGTCAGGCCACAAAAGGGCGCCATCCAGATAATTAACAAAGCCGTAACAATTAGGGCCGATAATCGTCATATCGCCTGCTGCATCCAATAATTGTGCTTGCAAATCAGCACCGGTCACGTCTTCACCCACAGCTTCTAGAAAACCACTAGCAAAGCAAACTGCACCGCCTGCGCCTATGTCACGTAAAGTACGCACAACATCGATAGTTGTAACGCGGTTTACACCGATAAAGCATGCATCTGGTGCTTGCGGCAGGTCAGAAACCGTTCGAAAACACGGCACCCCATCAATACGGTCTTTTGATGGGTGGATGGGATAAATCGCACCCGAAAAGCCAAACTCCCTACATTTTACGATTACATTTTCACACCAAGTACCGCCCCCTATTACAGCAATGCTTTTCGGGCGAAAAAGGCGATCTAACCCCGTTGCCATTCAGGCCCCCAAGGGCCGCAACAAGTCGCGGCTGATAATGTGGCGTTGAATTTCTGATGTGCCATCCCAGATCCGTTCCACCCGTGCATCGCGCCAGAAACGCTCAATCGGAAAATCATCCATCAGGCCCATGCCGCCGTAAATCTGCAAAGTGGAATCTGTTACACGTGCCAGCATTTCGGATGCATATAGTTTGGCACTGGCTATTTCACGGTTAGCAGGCAAGCCTTGATCCAACCGCCATGCAGCCGCCAGCGTTAACCAGTCAGCAGCGTCAATTTCGGTAATCATATCGGCAATTTGAAAGCTTACACCTTGAAATTTACCGATTTGCTGGCCAAACTGCTTACGCTCTGCCGCATAATTCAGTGCATAGTCAAAACACCGTCGCGCGCGCCCCACAGACATTGTCGCAACCGTGATGCGGGTGGCATAAAGCCATTCATTCATCACCGCAAAGCCGCCATCAACCTCACCCAGAATCTGGGCTTGCGGCAGGCGGCAATCATCAAAATCCAAAATACAATTTTTGTACCCTTTGTGAGAAACCGAATTATACCCATCACGCACCTCAAACCCCTTCGTACCGCGATCAACCAAAAACGTAGTGATGCGCTTTTTAGGGCCGCGCGGGGTATCGTCTACCCCAGTTGCTACAAATACAATAAAGAAATCAGCATGTTCCGCGCCTGAGATAAAGTGCTTTGAACCGTTCAAAACCCAGTCATCACCTTCCCTGACCGCCGAACATTTCATGCCACGCACATCACTACCCGCATCGGGTTCAGTCATTGCCAGTGCATCCATGCGCTCACCACGCACAGCAGGCATTAAGTAATGTTCAATCTGGTCGTCCTTACAAGCCATCAAGATATTTTGCGGGCGCCCAAAGAAGTGGTTCAAGGCCATTGAACCGCGCCCAAGTTCTCGTTCCACAAGTGCAAAATCCACATGGCTAAGCCCTGCGCACCCAACACTTTCGGGGAAGTTACAGGCATAAAACCCCAAATCTAGGGTCTTTTGCTTAATCTCTTGTGCAACCGCTTTGGGCACAACGCCTGTACGTTCCACCTCTTGTTCATGCGGATAAATTTCATTCTCGACAAAACTGCGCACAGTGTTGACGATCATGTCTTGTTCTTGGGTCAAACCAAATTGCATAGCATAACTATCCCCTTTCGCCACGTGGATCAGGCAGGGCTGCATGTGCCTTGGCCGCTATTTCTATCCGTTTCATCACTTCGGGTTCTGGGTCACAGGTACGCCGCGTTTTCAAACTGACATGCAACATGAAATGGTCACCTGTTGCCAATAACACCCCGTCTTGTGACAACATTCGGTGATGCACTTTCAGTTTTTTACCTTCGCCCAGTATAATTTGCGATTCTATCGTGATCCGCTGGCCTGCGTGGGCTTCGGCCAAATATCGACAACTTAGGTCAACGGTGAAATAGCTAAACCCACTGGCTATATAAGCGGCATCTGCACCAACAGATCCCATAACAAAATCAACCGCTTCCGAGAATGCCTCGGCATAACGGCTTTCGTTCATATGGCCGTTGTAATCTGTCCAATCAACAGGGATCATGCGATCAGCAGATTGGATGGGTTTAGTGAAATCTGGTGTCATTTTAGGCGCAATTTGCGCCTGATGCGCATTAATTAACGCGCCTGCCGCACTGTCTTGGCCCTTTAGTGCCCGCATCATTGCAACCAGATTATCATCGCGCAAACGTTCCAATTCACGGATTGATAAGTCGCCAGATTGTGTATCCGATTGATCTGCTATCATATCGGTCAGTTCTGGCGTCAGTTCCGGCACATCCATCAGCTTTGTCCACGGCCATTTTAGGCACGGGCCGAATTGCGCGATGAAATGCTTCATCCCCGCCTCACCGCCTGCAATACGGTAGGTTTCAAACAGGCCCATTTGCGCCCAACGCAAACCGAAACCATAACGAATGGCATCGTCAATTTCCTGCGTGGTGGCGATGCCGTCTTTAATCAGCCATAGGCCTTCACGCCAAACTGCCTCTAGAAAACGATCCGCGATATGGGCGTCAATTTCTTTGCGCACATGCAGCGGGTACATGCCCAGCGAGGTCAAAATCGCTTTCGCTTTCGTTACCATATCCGCACTGGTTTTCGGTGATGGCACAACTTCGATCAGGGGCAGCAGGTACACTGGGTTAAACGGGTGCGTCACCATCACCGCATCAGGGCGCTTCATGCCCTCTTGCAATTCTGACGGTTTAAACCCCGATGTTGATGAGCCAATAACCGCATCATGCGGGGCAAAGGCTTCGATTTGCGCAAAGACTTTATGTTTGATGTCCAATCGTTCGGGTACACTTTCCTGCACCCAATCAGCTGTTTTCACAGCCGCTTCAACTGTATCACAAATCGTCAACTTACCTTCATCAGGCAGGGCCACGTCATATAACATTGGCAAGGAACGCCGCGCATTGCCCAATACCGCATTGATTTTACGCTTAGCTTCCGGATCAGGGTCAAACAGGTTCACATCCCAACCGTTCAAAAGGAACCGCGCTAACCAGCCTCCGCCGATCACACCGCCACCAATAATTGCTGCTGTTTTTGTCATTTCAATCATTCCTAAGTAAGGGATTCTGTGTGGCCATCTACAGGCATGACCATGCCGGAAATTTTTGAAGCTGCGGGTGATGCTAAAAACAGGGCCGCATCGGCCAGATCATCTGTTGTGACCCAAGTTTTCATCGACACGCCTTTCACATAAATCTGACGTGTATCTTCAACATCCCTGCCCGTCACCGCCGCTTCATTCTTTAAAACCCGTTCCATGCGGTCACCTTCAACTGCACCTGGGCAAATCGCGTTCACCCGAACGCCATATGGCCCAAGTTCGCAAGCAAGCGTTTTCATCAACCCGATTACGCCCCATTTTGCAGTCGCATAGGGGCTGCGCATCGGATAGCCGAACATGCCTGCGGTAGATGATGTCAGAATGATTGAACCTGATTTTTGCGCCTTCATGTGTTTTGCCGCCCACTGACAAAGCAAAAACCCCCCGTCTAGATTGGCAGATATACAAGCCCGCCAATCATCCAATTTCAACTTTTCAATCGGGCCAGCAGGGCCGCCAGTGCCCGCGTTGGCAAGGGCTACATCAACACCGCCAAAAGCTGTATCAACGTCCGCCAAAAAAGCCGCCATATCATCCGAATTCGTTACATTGGCCACACGGCCCATAATTTCAGGCTCAATTTCAGCAAGCTCCGCAATAGCGCTCGCATCAATATCACAAACTGCAACCCGCGCACCTGTAGCGTGAAACGCAAGGGCTAAGGCGCGGCCAATACCTGCCCCACCTGCCGTTATTACCACCCTTTGAGGCGCGTTCATTTCGGCGCGCGCTTGGTTAAGTTCAACTTTTCACGCACCGCTTGCGGCCCCATAACAGTGGCCCCCATTGCCTCAATTATGGTAACAGCCCGTGCAACCAAGTCTGCATTGGTCGCCAACTGACCTTTGGCCAGCCACAGATTATCTTCCAGCCCTACACGCACATTACCACCTGCCAAAACAGCGGCTGCTACATAGGGCATTTCATTGCGACCAATGGAAAAAGCTGACCAATTCCAATCGCTTGGCACGTTGTTGACCATCGCCATAAACGTGTTCAAATCATCAGGTGCGCCCCAGGGTATACCCATGCAAAGCTGCACCAACGCGGGTGATTTTAAGATACCTTTTTCAACCAAATTCTTGGCCAGCCACAGATGGCCCGTATCGAACGCTTCTATCTCAGGTTTCACCCCAAGTTTTTCCATCATCGCACCCATGGCTTCCAACATGCCGGGTGTATTGGTCATCACATAATCGGCTTCGGCAAAGTTCATCGTACCGCAATCCAGCGTACAAATCTCTGGTAGACATTCTGCAACATGCGCTACACGCTCTTCGGCGCTTGCCATATCGGTGCCTGCGCCCAACGGAAGCGGTGAATTTGGACTACCAAATATCATATCCCCGCCCATGCCGGCTGTCAGGTTCAGCACCATATCCACATCGGCATCGCGCACCCGATCTGTAACTTCGCGGTAAAGCTTTAAATCACGCGATGGTACACCCGTTTCTGGGTCGCGCACATGGCAATGAACAATCGCTGCACCCGCTTTGGCGGCCGCAATCGCACTATCAGCGATTTGTTTAGGCGAACGCGGCACATGCGGGCTACGATCTTGTGAACTACCTGATCCTGTGACGGCACAAGTAATAAAAACATTTTGGTTCATGGCTAAAGGCATCGAAAGACTCCGTTTGGTTTACGAAAAGTGAATAGCAGATTGACTTTTTAGAGTGTACCAATATAGACATTATTCATGCAGATTTGGACAAAAACTCTAGAGCGACCAATCACAATCAATTTTCTTTTGATTGATCAGTTTTCCAATAATTCGTTGGGAAACTGCCTGGAACCGCTACGGGCCTGTAACGCCTTTGGTACAAAGCCGGTTTTTGAGTGGCAATTTCTAACACTTGACGGACAATCAGTTCAATCCTCTAGCGGCCTACCCATTTTGCCCGATGGCGCAATATCTGATATGAAACGATGTGATTATTTGTGGGTCAATTCCAGCTATGGATATGAAAAGAATGACACATCAAAAACCCGCATCGCACTTCAAAAAGCGTCAAAACTAGCAAAAACCATGGTTGGTTTGGATACAGGTGCATGGCTTATAGCAGCGGCTGGTTTACTAAACGGAAAAACAGCCACTATTCATTGGGACATACTTGATAGTTTCGCGGACCGCTTCCCGTCAATTAATGTTGAACGCAAACGTGTGGTTGAAGATAAAAATAGGATAACTTGCGCTGGTGCAATGTCATCATTTGATTTAGCATTATTAATTATATCCAAACACTTAGGGCAATCTTCTAAAGTAGATTTAGAAGCCTTCTTTATGCATCAGGTTACAGCACTTGTTGCTGATACGCCCCACAAAAATGCACGTGACCCATTGCTAAATAAAGCGTTAGAATTGATGCGTAAACATATGGAAAATCCGCTTTCACGCGATGCTCTGGCACATCTCGTTTCATGTCAGGTTAAAACACTGGATCGTCGGTTTATAGCGGAATTTGGGGTGCCTGCGGGGCAAATATACCGCCACATCCGTCTTTCTGCCGCCCAACAAATGGTAACATCCACCTCTTTAAGTATCTTTGAAATATCCCTGCGTACCGGTTTTCAAAACCCCAGTGCCATGACGAGGGCTTATAAAACCCGTTTTGGTGTTACACCCAGTCAAAGCCGCAGCGCTTTAGACTTGTCATAAATGAAAATACTGGCCATTTTGCCCTAATATTTAAGGGGTAATCGTGCGCAATCTACAAATAGAACGAATATTGGGTGATTGGGTTCGCAATAAACTGCCTAGCACACTGGTAGAATTCATAATGTTTGTTCTCAAACAGGCGTGGGCTTGCTTATTTGGCATACTTTTTTTAGCCGTATTAATTATAAGTTCGGCAATCTGGCAAGATAACTGGGTGTTACACCGATACGACGCACTGTTTATTTTTGCGATTACTACACAGGTTTTATTTCTTTTAATAAAGTTTGAAAGTATCCAAGAAGCCAAAGTTATCATTCTATTTCATATAGTTGGTACTATTATGGAAATATTCAAAATTAAAATGGGGTCATGGGCTTACCCAGAGCCGGGCCTGATTAAAATTGCAGACGTGCCTTTGTTTTCAGGTTTTATGTATGCTTGCGTTGGCAGCTACATGGCCCGCGTAATCCGCATTTTTGACATGTGTTTTGCGCCTTACCCACCATTTTGGGTCACTGTGGTTTTAGCCACAACCATCTATGCCAATTTCTTTACACACCACTATACCTACGACATTCGCAATTTGTTATTCGTCACAACAATCGCTGTGTTCTGGCGTACCCGCATCTGGTTTTTCATCGGCCATATACCCCGTTGGATGCCCCTGCCCGTGGCGGCTTTCCTATCGGCATTTTTCCTGTGGTTGGCCGAAAACATCGGCACAATGACTGGCACTTGGATATATTCAGGACAAACCAGATGGGATTTGGTGAATTTCGGTAAACTAGGTTCTTGGTACCTGTTGTTATATATCAGTTTTTTACTTGTGACGACGGTTTACAGAGGTGTTTTATATTCAGCCCCCCAATCCCCTACAAATAAGCAAAAATAACCTATTTGGCCTTTAAATCGTCAGACATTGCGCTTATATTGGTTTTGTTCCTTCGGGGACTATGGTGATAAACGCGCATGTAATACACGGATCGGACCCGGGGGCGGTACCCGGCGACTCCACCAAAAATCCCTTCATTTGGGGGCGGTATGGGGTCGAAATAGGATCGACGGACGTCTAAAGATGTTAGCTTTTTCCCGGCAGACTGCCACCGTTATCGGCGTAAAATGTACAATTGCAAATGACAATCGTGCTCCGGTAGCTTTGGCTGCGTAAGCAGTTCGAGCAATCGAAACTTAACTCCTTGCGCATAGCTGTGTAAGGCGGGGTTCGCAGGTACCTGGCAACAGAAACCTGCACTTTCCTTCCATAGATAATAGCGCATTTTCACTTCGTGAAATTACGCTTTGGCAACAAAAATCTGTACTTACAATCAAAACGCTTTATTTCCACTGCATGCCATAACATTGCTCCACTAATAATATTAGTTCATTGTATTCTTAGTCTTTCCTGTTTCTAGTATAGTCTATAATATATCTGAAAATAATGTTGAAAGAACACATGACCGATACTATCAACTACCCACAGTTAATGCACAGCGCCATGCAAGGTTTAATGGCTGATTTGCTTCGCTCAGTTGGGAAAGCTGGGCATTTACCAGGTGAACATCATTTCTTTATTTGCTTTGATACAAATCATGCTGGCGTAGATATAGCTGATTGGTTGCGTGAACGTTACCCTGACGAGATGACGATCGTCATTCAACATTGGTTTGATAACCTAGTCGTTTTAGATGATCGCTTTTCAATCACATTGAACTTCAACGACACGCCAGAACCTTTGGTTATTCCGTTTGAAGCCGTTAAAACCTTTATTGATCCGACTGTAGAGTTTGGATTGCGGTTTGACGATGATGATGAACCCTACATAGAAGATGTCGCAGAAAGCCCGATGATCGTCATTGAAGAGGATGATGCGGCAGAGGAAAACCCAAAGAAGGATGCGGAAATCGTATCATTGGATAGTTTTCGAAAATAATAACAATATTATTTACCCAAACCACCCTGTTAAACATCTACCGCCAAACTTTATTAAATACCCCAAACACGCCCTTGGAGAAAAAAATGACTGCTACACGCACAGAAACAGATAGTTTTGGCCCGCTAGAGGTTCCATCAGATAAATATTGGGGCGCACAAACGCAGCGCAGTCTTATCAACTTTCCGATAGGTTGGGAAAAGCAACCTGTTGCCGTTGTCCGCGCTTTAGGTGTTATCA
Source organism: uncultured Paracoccaceae bacterium (assembly GCA_913061275.1). GTDB lineage: Bacteria > Pseudomonadota > Alphaproteobacteria > Rhodobacterales > Rhodobacteraceae > Amylibacter. The sequence goes on from CAJXSR010000005.1 coordinate 115,454, forward strand.
AAAAAGCCTGCGCGCAAGCCAACCATGATCTAGGTAAACTGCCCACAGAAATTGCAGATGCGGTTATTAGTGCTGCAAGTGAAGTTATTGACGGCAAACTAGACGATCATTTTCCATTGGTTGTTTGGCAAACTGGGTCTGGCACCCAATCAAATATGAATTCAAATGAAGTAATTTCAAACCGTGCTATTCAAATCCTTGGTGGTGAAATGGGATCAAAGCAACCCGTACACCCAAACGATCACTGTAATATGGGGCAATCATCAAATGATACCTTCCCTACAGCCATGCACATTTCTACTGCAATGATGGCGCATGATGTACTGATACCTGGGTTAGAAAAACTGCACATTGCATTGGCAGACAAAGCCGAAGCATTCAAAGACATCATCAAAATTGGTCGCACTCATACCCAAGATGCCACCCCCCTTACTTTGGGTCAGGAATTTGGTGGGTATGCCTTTCAGGTAGAACAGGGTATTGCGCGGATTAAACACGCACTTATCAATATTTATCCGCTTGCTCAGGGCGGCACTGCCGTGGGTACAGGGTTAAACACGCCGATAGGTTGGGGCGAAAAAGTTGCGGCAAACATGGCCGAAATTACGAGTTTGCCGTTTGTCACTGCCCCTAATAAATTTGAAGCATTGGCTGCACATGATGCTATGGTAGAAATGTCAGGCGCGATTAAAACTGTTGCCGCATCTTTATTCAAAATAGCAAATGATATTAGGTTCTTAGGTTCTGGCCCGCGTTGTGGTTTAGGCGAGTTAGTGTTGCCTGAAAATGAGCCAGGGTCATCAATTATGCCGGGTAAAGTCAACCCAACACAATGCGAAGCCCTAACCCAAGTTTGCGCCCATGTGTTTGGCAATGATGCAGCTGTTGGTTTTGCAGGCAGCCAAGGCCACTTTGAGTTGAATGTCTATAAACCGATGATGACCTACAACGTCCTGCAATCCATGCAGTTGTTAGGGGATGCATCTGTTGCATTCACCGATAATTGTGTTGCAGGTATTGAAGCAGACGAAGACCGTATTAGCACCTTAATGTGGGAAAGCCTGATGCTGGTCACGGCTTTGGCCCCAGAAATTGGCTACGATAATGCCACAAAAGTTGCTAAAACCGCCCATAAAAACCGCACAACCCTAAAAGAAGAAGCCATTAAGTTGGGCTTTGTTGATGCAGAAACTTTTGACCGCGTGGTTCAGCCAAAAGATATGATTGGCCCTAAATAACCTACTCTGCCCACCACACATCGGGAATAAACCCTGTCCAATCACCATACATGGGCAGGGTTTTGGGAAAATGTAATTCAGATTTATGGGCAATTCTGGAAACGTCAGAATGCCATAGTGGAATAACATACCGACCTGATGTTAACACGCGATCAAGCGCTTTAACCGCTGAAATGAAAACAGTTTGATCCTTGGCTCCAACGATCTTATCAATCAAAACTTCAATCACGGGAATATCAATGCCCATATAATTTCGGGTACCGGGTTTGGTAACACCCTCACCCCCCCAATATAAGTTTTGTTCATTTCCGGGCGACAGTGATAATGCACGGCGGTAATATGTTAGGTCAAAATCATACTTATTTGTACGCTCAGTATATTGGGCACTGTCCACCAAAGATACCTGCACCGCTATTCCTAAACGTTTTAGGGCATCGCCGAAAATATTAATAATAGCTTCATTGCTTCCAGACCCAGACTTTAGCAAAACTTCCAGTTTAAATGGATTGCCGTGCGCATCTTTCAAAACACCGTCCTGAATTGTCCAGCCTGCCTGTGCCAACAACTTTTTTGCCTTTCGCAGGTTCTTGCGATTTCGTTCAGACCCATCCGACGCAGGTAATTTATAGCCCGTCAGTGCATCGTTGGGCAGTGTTTCAGCAAACGGCGCAAGTAATGACCGAACCTTACCTTCAGCAACCCCATCAGACATGCCAAGTATTGAGTTGGAAAAATATGAAGATATGCGCGGCTGCGGCACGCCATTAATGGTTTTATTGATAAATTCGTAATTAAACGCATGAATTAAAGCATCGCGCACCCGAATATCCGCAAACTGTGCCCGTCTTGTATTCATAACAAAGCCGCGTATTCCTGATGGGCGTTTATGCGGTATAATAGATTTTACAACCTCCCCATTAATAGCGCGAGGGAACGTATAACTTTCATTCCATTTGCCTGCATTATATTCGCGATAAATACTGCTCTCGCCCGCCTTAAAGGCTTCAAAAACTATGTCAGCATCATTAAAAAACTCATAGCGGATTTCATCTAAATTGTGCCGCCCTTTATTAAAGGCCAGATCACGCCCCCAATAATCTGGGTTCTTTTTGAAACTGACAAAACGGTTGGGTTCGAAATCTGCTATTTTATAGGGGCCTGACCCGACTATTATATCTAAAGAACTGTCGCTAAATTTACGCCCCTGCCAATCAGATTTTCGTAATATTGGGCGTAACCCCAGAATAAGAGGCAATTCACGGTCAACTGTGTTGAAAGTAAACTTAACGCTTCTTGGGCCAGTTTGCTTTGCTGTTTCTATCTTTTTCCACGAATTTGCATAGCGCGGATGGCCTTTCGTGGCCAAAGTATCAAATGACCATAGAACATCTTCAACTGTCACAGGTGAACCATCTGAAAACTTAGCTTCTTTTCGTAATGTAAAACCAACCCATTCACGGTTTGGGCCAACTTCGATGCTTTCTGCCAAAAGTCCGTATAGACTAAACGGTTCGTCCCAATTACGGCCCATTAAGCTTTCAACAACGTGTAAACGAACCCCCCAAGGTGCCCGACCCTTTAGAATGTATGGATTTAACGCGTCAAAGCCACCAGCCTCGCCTAGAACGATTTTACCCCCATGTGGTGCGTTTGGGTTGGCGTAAGGTAAATTGGGAAAATCTTTTGGTAAGTGAGGTTTACCATACATAGCTATACCATATTGCGGTTCGGCTGCCGCTATTGTTGCGCCAGCAAGAATTACTGTTGCCAATATGGAAACAATAAAGGAAATGTATGAATAGAGTCGTGACATGAGTGCAACATTCATTGATTTGAATCGATATTCAATGGGTTATGATAGCTATTTCACCCAAATATCAAAGTTTTTACTTGGATAGCCGCCGTGTTATTTGTATAACATACATACTGCTCGATAGGTTTCTTGCCTGTATGAAACCTGCCTCAATACTTGACGCCCTCCTTGTGAGGGCGTTTTTTTTGACTGTATATAATAAAGTTATAAATATAATATAAATATAACAGCGTGTTACTGTGGTTAGTTAAACCAATCAATATTTACACAGATTACTGACACAACGCACCTACTATTATCGCAAATAGTGCAAAACGGCATCCACAAAACCGATTCTCATTACTTTCACATATATATTATTAGTTAATTATTCAGGGCAGTTGCTCATAGGTGCCTTCTATCTTAGATAATAAACGAAAGTTCAAATACTGGTTCATGTAATGACAAAAATAGACATAATCTCCGACCCAATATGCCCGTGGTGCTACATCGGCAAAACGCGGCTTGATCGCGCATTAGAGGCAAATCCAACCCATGACTTCGTCATAGAATGGCATCCCTACCAATTAAACCCGACAATGCCGCAAGACGGAATGGACAGGCGTGAATATCTGGAAACCAAGTTCGGCGGCCAGGAAGGTGCACTTAAGGTATATGGCCAGATAGATCAGACCGCCCGCGAAATGGGCCTAGATCTAAACTTTGCGGGCATAAAGCGCACACCCAACACCATAAACGCCCACCGCCTGATCCTTTGGGCAGATATAGAAGGCTGCCAAAACGCGGTGGTTGACCGCCTGTTCAAAGCCTATTTCAAAGAAGGCCGCGATATATCTGACACTTCGGTTCTGGTACGCATTGCAACGGCTGCGGGCATGGATGGGGACGCCACACGAAAACTGTTGGAAAGTGATGCCAATATCGAAGACATCCGCACCCGCGATGCAAAATCCCGCCAATCAGGCGTGCAAGGCGTGCCCGCCTTCATCATCGACAACCATTATGTGGTCAGTGGTGCCCAACCGACCGAGATGTGGGAACAGGTGATTAAGGAAATCATTGCAAAAGCTTCCAAATGATCACAGCGCACATACCATCGGGCTATTTGCTGGGCAAAAGTCTGCAAGCCAAGCACCGCCTATTAATGGCAGTTGTCATTATTGGTGCGGTCTTCCCGGATTTTGATCTGTTCTGGTTCTACTTTGTAGATGGAAAGGCCTTTCACCATCACCGTTATTGGGTGCATGCGCCGGGTTTCTGGCTACTTATATCTGCCATAATAATCCCTGTATTATTACTTTGGTATAAAGCCGTCCTAAAGCCCTATCTGTTTTTTCTTGCCGCTGTCGCTTTGCACATATGCCTCGATACAATCGCAGGCAGCATAATGTGGTTATGGCCGTTTTCTAACCAGCTTTATGAATTGACCACAGTACCTGCTACCCAAAGCCATTGGATTCTATCATTTATGGTACATTGGACTTTCGGGTTGGAAATTGGGATTTGGATTATTGCAATAGCTATGGTTATTCGCACACGACTTTCCCTTGATACGTAAATAGCCTGGTAATTATAGTCATCAGCGGTTTTCGCACCACAATGTAAACACTAACCGCATACGGCAATACCTGCCTATTTCAATCGAATTGGGTTTTGAAGGCTGTGTTGTAGCAATTTGATCTCGTTTTTTGAAACCACCACACCTTTGCGCCACTGATTGCCCTTCATCACTGTTGGGTATCTTTTGGCATAGTCACGGAACTTATCGTTACTTACGGCAAAGGATATTGGCAGGTGTTTCAGGCTGTCTAAAACGTATTTATCCGCCTGAGCGCCACTGGGCACCACATAGATTTCATCTGTCTTCAGCCCAAAAATATCTTCAAGCATCGCCACTGAATGTTGTTGACCCTTTGGAATTGCACCGTGTTCCATGAGTGTATAAAATATATTGGCGTCAAAGAAACAAACAATACGATACCCTTCAATGCGCAGTTGGTGCGCGATTGCCCCAAGCGGTTGCGCGTTTAAATCATTGTCATGCCCAAAGTGGTAAATATTGCTGCCATCAAAAATGGCCGTTTTTGCATCCAATCGCAGATCACGCATAAATCCCTGACGATCATTGGCCAGTAAGGAATGCATTTTTGGGCGCGTTGCTTTTTTATAATGTTTGTTGGCTTTAAGCTTGCGGTAGACAAACAACCACACCGTAATCAGTGCCGCCACAAGGGCCAGAATGATGTCCCCATTCATTTCGGGGCGCATCAAAAACCACCACATGGGCAGAACAGAAATAGTTGTAAGCAAAGAAAAATTCAGCGTTGTATATATTGTGTTTCGTAACCACGCACCAAAATTTAAACCTGGTTTATTCGGCTTAATTGGTGTTAGCTTGTCGCCTAATGTAATTGGTTTCATACTGGTCATTTAAATATCTTTTACTATACTATAATTTTAAATTACGACTTAATATCAACAGCTTAGCCCTATGTCCTATCTGGGACATTTATCTATTTACCCTTCGCCAACACCGCAAGATCACGCGCAATAATATACGCGCCTTTGATCTTTTTATCATCATTTTCCCAATCACGGCGCACCACGACTTTATTATCTTTAACCTTGGCGGTACCCCTTTGATCTTGTAAAAACGCCACCAGTTTTTCAGGGCTGACAAACTTATTATTACGGAACTGCAAAACAACCCCCTTTGGCCCGCCATCCATCTTAGCAATCCCCGCCGCACGGCACATGCCTTTGATGCGAACGATGCGTAGAAGCATATTAACTTCATCAGGCAGCTTGCCAAAACGGTCGATTAACTCGGCTGCGAAGCCTTCCAGTTCCACCTTCTTGCTCAAACCAGACAAGCGGCGATATAAGCCAAGGCGCACATCCAGATCGGTCACGTATTTCGCAGGGATCAGCACAGGCACACCCAGATTTATCTGCGGCGACCACTGTTCATCTGCATCCGTCAGACCTTCCATTTCGCCTGCCTTCATTTTGGCGATCGCCTCTTCCAGCATCTCTTGATACAGCTCAAAACCAACTTCACGCACATGCCCCGATTGTTCATCGCCCAACAAGTTGCCAGCACCTCGAATATCCATATCCTGTGAGGCCAACATGAACCCTGCCCCCAGACTGTCTAATGACCCCAAAACCCGCAAACGTTTTTCAGCAGTCTTAGTAAGACGTTGACGCGGCTTCGTTGTCAGATACGCATAGGCGCGGGTTTTTGATCGGCCTACACGGCCCCTGATTTGATAAAGCTGTGACAGGCCAAACATATCGGCACGGTGAATTACCATTGTATTAGCCGTAGGAATATCCAACCCGCTTTCCACAATCGTCGTGGCCAGCAGCACATCGTATTTACCGTCATAAAACGCATTCATACGGTCATCCAGATCACCTGCTGGCATCTGACCGTTTGCAACAACATAAGTCAGTTCTGGTAGTTGGTCCTTCAAGAATTGCTCAATGTCAGGCAGGTCTTTAATGCGCGGCACTACATAAAAGCTTTGCCCGCCTCGGTAATGTTCACGCAACAAGGCTTCGCGGATTGTAACACTGTCAAATTCGCTGACATAGGTACGGATAGCAAGCCTATCCACTGGTGGTGTGCCAATAATACTAAGTTCACGCACCCCAGACAAAGACATCTGCAAAGTACGCGGAATTGGCGTGGCTGTCAGGGTTAAAACATGCACATCAGAACGCAGCTGTTTCAGACGTTCTTTGTGATTCACCCCGAAGTGTTGTTCTTCATCGATTACCAATAAACCAAGATTGCTGAACTTGATGTTCTTAGCCAACAAAGCGTGCGTGCCGATAACTATTTCAACCGCCCCATCTGCCATTGCCTGTTTGGTCAGGGCAGCATTCTTAGCCGTCACAAAGCGTGACAGTTGCTTTACCCGAATGCCAGTATTACGAAAGCGTTCTTCAAAAGACTTTGCGTGTTGTCTGGCAAGCAAAGTTGTGGGGGCAACTATCGCCACTTGTGCGCCTGCACTTGCGGCAACATAGGCCGCGCGCAATGCCACTTCTGTCTTACCAAAGCCTACATCACCGCAAACCAACCGGTCCATTGGGCGGCCAGATGCCATATCCTCTAGTACATCCTCAATCGCATTCAACTGATCGTCAGTTTCAGTATACGGGAAACGTGCACAAAAACTATCCCAGTGATCGACAGGGGGGTTCATCACTTCGCCTTTACGCAACATTCGTTCGGCTGCCACACGGATCAGCTTATCCGCCATCTCGCGGATGCGCTCTTTTAGCTTGGCTTTTTTAGCTTGCCATGCACCACCGCCCAGACGATCAAGAAGCCCCTCTTCGTGGCCATAACGGCTAAGCAGTTCTATATTCTCCACAGGAATAAACAGCCGATCATTATTGGCGTATTCCAATAAAATGCAATCATGCGGCGCCCCTGCCGCTGTGACGGTTTCCAACCCTTTATATCGCCCAACCCCGTGATCCAGATGGACCACCAGATCACCCGGAGTTAGGCTGGTGACCTCAGTAAGAAAGTTTTCCGCTTTGCGTTTACGCTTACCCGTGCGGATCAGCCGATCACCCAACACATCTTGTTCAGAAATAACCGTAAGCCCTTTGGCTTCAAACCCGTGTTCCAATGGCCAAACTGCCAGTGACAAACCACCTTTATCAGCCTTTATATCCGACCAATTAGCTATATTTATTGCCCCAACAGTTTCATGGTCTTCCAGCAATCCTGTAAGTCGTTCACGCGCACCATTGGAAAACGACGCAATCAATACATGCCCAGTTTCACGCTTATCTTTGATATGGTCTGCCAATGCTCCAAACAGGCTGATCTGTTCTTGTTGTCTTTCCGGTGCAAAGTTACGCCCAATGCGCCCGCCTGCATCAATCACATTCGGGCCTGAACCTTGCGGTAATACCAAAAGCTGACGGGTTTTGTGGTTACTAAGTGCATTTTCAAACTCAAGGTCATCCAGATAAAGCAATTCGGGTGGGCATGGTTTATAAACGCTATCCATGCGTGATTTAGTGGCTAAAGCTTGTTTGCGAGCATCATACTGATCGGCTACAGACGTCCATCTTGCCAATCGCGCTTGTGTTGTGCGGTCTTCCAGAAACACTGTGGCATTGGGGATGTAATCAAATAAAGTTTCCAACTTCTCATGAAAATAGGGTGTCCAGTGTTCAACACCTTGATATTTTCGCCCGGCACTTATGCTTTCATATAAGGGGTCATCAGTACCAGCCGCACCAAATTCATGGCGGTAATTACCCCTAAACCGTTCGATAGAGGCATCATCTAAAATAACCTCTGAAACAGGCGCTAATTCTATGCGGGTCAATTTTTGTACTGTGCGCTGGGTTTCCACATCAAAGCGGCGTGCCCCATCCAATACATCGCCAAAAAAATCTAACCGTACCGGGCCACTGTCGCCCGGTGGGAATACATCAATCAGACCGCCCCGAATAGCATAATCACCTGGCTCCATCACGGTTGGTGCTTGGGTAAACCCCATACGTGCAAAGAAATTACGCAACTCTTTTTCGTTAACTTGTTTACCTACTGTGGCGGTAAAGCTGGATTGTTTTAGAATGTCGCGTATGGGCACGCGTTGTGTAGCAGCCGCGACAGTCGTTAGTAAAATAAACGGTCGGTCAAACCCATCCGCAAGTGCCGCTAATGTGGCCATTCGAGTGGCGGAAATATCTGCATTGGGTGAGACACGATCATATGGCAGACAATCCCATGCGGGAAAGATAAAAACAGGCAAGTCTGGTGCAAAAAACTTTAGCGCTGTTTGGGTTTGCGCAAGGCGCGTATCATCACGGGCTATATGGAGAACTGGAGCATTTGATTTGATTAGCTGTTCAGCTAACAAACGCGCATCATAACCCTCGGGTGCACCGCCAACAGTTATTAGATTTGGGTTATATATCTTCGTTTCCATTAGACGGAACTACATGAGGTTCCGATGCGCTTCAACTGTTTAAAAGAGTTCCAGATAGGGTCGTAATTCTAAATATCGCGCCCATTGCATAGAGGCAAAAATAAACACAGATGCAAAAGCAACTTTGATCCAGAAATACTTTCTATAAACCTTGCAAAAAGCATCCCAATCACCTTTCTTACTTAATATTTGGTAAGACAACCGCACATCAAAAGCACCTAGAAGAGACATCGGGACGGCTATAAAAAATATAGATTGTAAGACCGTTATGTCGTGTGAAAAACCTAATGTTGTAATGGACGCCAATACAAAACAGACAAACAAGACTAATGTGCTTCCATAAAGATTGAACTCACTGACTACAGATCTTGTATGAATATCCAAAAGGGCCAGCGCATCAGATTTGGCTTGCGCGTCGCCTTTGATAGCACTGCGCATCATGTATTTGGGAATGCCAAATGTCCATTGCAGGCTGCGTAACCAGACAACAATTACAAGTAACCAATACCACGGATTATCGAAGCCGTTCACAATTAATATATCTGGATACATACAAGCCTCATTATCTTTTCTTACCCATAATACGTGGCATTAATGCTGAATCCAATGAACCAAATATATTTTATCTTGAATTTGCATCAAAATTTAGGCAACTCAGTATAAGACAACCGAAAGCACCCCAAATGACCACATATACAGCCCCTTTTCCTGCAAATCGACCACGCCGGCTACGTCGTACTGATTGGATGCGTGATTTGGTACGCGAAAATGTGCTGACTGCAGCAGATTTCATTTGGCCAATTTTTGTGATGGAAGGAACGGATGCATCAGAACCTGTACCTTCTATGCCAGGTGTAGAGCGTTTGACCGTAGACAGGGCCGTTCTTGCGGCGAATGAAGCGGCTAATCTTGGTATTCCTGTAATTGCCTTGTTTCCATATACACCAACGCATTTAAAAACACCTGATTGCGAAGAAGCCTATAATCCTGACAATTTGGTTAATAAGGCCACACGCGCGATTAAGGCAGCAGTCCCTGATATCGGCATCATGCTGGATGTAGCACTTGATCCTTATAACTCCAATGGCCACGATGGCATTGTGCAAGACGGTGTTATTTTAAATGACGAAACCCTGATGGTGTTAGAAAGACAAGCCTTGTGCCATGCCGAAGCGGGTGCAGATATTTTGGGGCCATCGGATATGATGGATGGTCGCATTGGTGTTATTCGACGCGCATTAGAACAAAATGACTTTCCTGATGTGGTTATAATGGCCTATTCTGCTAAGTTTTCTTCTGCTTATTATGGCCCTTTTCGGGATGCTGTCGGGGCAACAGGCGCACTTACTGGGGATAAATCCACATATCAAATGGATGCAGGTAATTCTGATGAAGCCATGCGTATGATTGCACGTGATTTAAGTGAAGGGGCAGATATGGTTATGGTCAAGCCAGGGCAGCCCTATCTTGATATTTGTCAACGTGTGAACACTGAATTCAACGCACCGACGTTCGCTTATCAGGTCAGTGGTGAATATGCGATGATTGAAGCGGCAAGTGCAAATGGCTGGGTTGATCGCGATAAAATAATTGTAGAAAGCCTGATGGCGTTTAAACGTGCGGGTTGTTCAGGTATATTAACTTATTATGCTTTTGAAATAGCTGAAAAATTAGCGAAACCGTACTAAATAACAAGAATTTCAAGCAAAATAGCGCCTATCTTTAGCAAATAGGATGACAGCGTGGTTTAATTGCCTTAAAACAAGGCCAGAATGCGGCATAGACCGTACTGAGCAGGCTTATACAGGAGTATTCCATGGCAAATTGGACCCGGCGGGGTTTTATCGCAACAGCAGGTGCGTCTTTGACGACAGCTTGTGCAGGCGGCACTGAAAGCCGCAAACGTTTTAAAATTGATGCAAATGTAGACTCTGCGTTAACGCAAATGGAAACTGAAGTTCCATTTACAACATCGTTGTTGAATGCAGCAGCAGGCATGTTGGTAATGCCAAAAATCACCAAAGGCGGTTTGATTTTTGGGGGTGCTTACGGCGAAGGATCACTGCTTGTTGGTTCAGCACCCGTCGATTATTATTCAATCGTTGCAGGGTCTTGGGGTTTGCAAATCGGTGTGCAACAAATAGCGCAGGTTATATTCTTTATGGATGAACATTCGCTTTCAAAGTTCCGGGCAAAACCGGGTTGGACTTTGGGTGCAGATCTTGAATATACTTTAATAGATAACGCAAATGCAGCTGGCTTAGACAGTAATACCGTTCGCGATGGCGTATATAGTGTTGTGTTTGGACAGGCAGGCGTTTTGGTTGGTGTGTCATTAGAAGGTTCTAAATACACACGTGTGATTAGATAATAACGACTTAAAACAATTAGTAAGAAGGCGGCATTAATACGCCTTCTTACTAATACTTTAACTTTACCACAACTTTATTTGTTCAGGCGGCGCATTAAGCTGGACGTATCCCAACGCCCACCACCCATTTCTTGTACTTCCGCATAATAGCCATCTACAAGTTTGGTTACTTCAAGGGTCGCACCATTATTTTGTGCTTCATCCAAGCAAATATTCAGGTCTTTACGCATCCAATCAACGGCAAAACCAAAATCAAACTTATCGTCTATCATTGTATAGCCGCGATTGGCCATTTGCCACGAGCCGGCAGCGCCTTTGGAAATCACATCTACAACTGCTTTGCCATCCAAACCTGCTTTTTGCGCAAAGGCCATTCCTTCTGACAGCCCTTGAACCAGACCTGCAATGCAAATTTGGTTAACCATCTTGGTTAACTGGCCAGCACCAGATGCGCCCATCAAACGACTTGCCTGCGCAAAACACATGATAACATCCTCTACACGGGCATAAGCCTGTTCTTCACCACCACACATAACGGTCAATGCGCCGTTTTCGGCACCCGCTTGCCCACCTGAAACAGGTGCATCAATGAATGAAAATCCAGAACTTTCTGCTACTTGAGATAATTCTCGTGCGATGCTGGCTGATACAGTTGTGTGATCAACAAAAACTGCGCCTTGTTTCATTCCCGCAAACGCACCATCTTGCCCTATTGTCACCAAACGCAAATCATCATCATTTCCGACACACGCAAAAACAATATCTTGATCAGATGCGGCTTCTCGCGGTGTTAATGCTTTGGCCCCACCATGCTCGGCGACCCAAGCATCGGCTTTGGTGCTGGTACGGTTATAAACCGTCACATCATGACCTTTTGCCTGTAAATGGCCTGCCATTGGGTATCCCATCACGCCTAGGCCGATAAATGCTACTTTTACCATTGTTTTGATCCTTATTCTGGTGTCGTTTGTATTGCTCCTTCTGACATGGACTGGTAATTGAACGAGGTCAACATCGGAGGTAAGTTTGGCTTTCTTGTTTCGCTGGCTATTGCGTGGGTTTATGGTGATGTTCGGGCTATCAGTTGTGATAGGCTTGATGGCATATTATTTTGCTGTGCGCTCTTTGCCTGATTACAATACGGATTATGAATTTGCGACTATAGATACCCCAATAGAAATTGTGCGTGATAACCACAATGTACCGCACATATTTGGCACATCGGATAGGGATGTATTTTTTGGCTTGGGCTTTAGTCATGCACAAGATCGGTTATGGCAGATGACGATGTTACGCCGAACGGCACAGGGACGTTTATCTGAACTATTTGGGGAACGCACCGCTGATATAGACGAATTCATCCGCCGCCTTGATATTTACGCGCTTGCACAAAACTCTTTTGAATATCAAACCGAAGATACAAAAGTAGCCCTGAACGCCTATGCACAAGGCGTAAACGCTTGGCTAAAGACAGTGAATAAACAGGCTTTGGGGCGTGGTTCACCAGAATTTTTCCTATTTTCCAATTATATATCTCCGTGGGTAGCATCCGATAGTTTGGCCATATTGCGCCTTATGGCATTACAATTAGATGGCAACATGCGTGATGAAATAACACGTGCACAGGTTTCAATCGCAGTTGGCCCAACCTTGGTTAAAGACATCATGCCAGACACACCAGGCGCTGGTATTATAAGTTTGCCTAAACTGTCGCATCTATTTCCAAACCAACAATTTAAGCCCCAGTTTGCTGAAAACACCTATGATCCACTTGATCCTGTAAAGCCATTAGATATGGCGGGTGCATCAAATGCTTGGGCGGCAAACGCCAGTCGCAGTGCTGCGGGCGCGCCTTTGCTGGCAACTGATCCGCATCTTGGCTTAACAGCACCGTCCATTTGGATGTTAGCAAGGCTGGATTTTGTTAATGGCGGTGTCATAGGGGGAACTATCCCAGGTATGCCTATTGTTCTTGCAGGCAGATCAAACGATCTGGCTTGGGGGGCGACCAGTTCATATATGGATAATCTTGATTTATATATTGAAAAGCTAAACCCTTATAACCCTGAAGAATATTTAACCCCGTCCGGTTATAAACCCTTTAAAACCAAAAGCGTTATTCTGACGATCAAAGACGCCCCAAGCCGTACAATCAAATTACGATACACAGATAACGGCCCTGTCATACCGCCCAAACATTATGCATTAGGCACAGTTACACCTGAAGGTCATGTAATATCTTTACGTTGGGCAGCACTTGATATTCAGGACAGGTCGATGTCTGCATCCCTTGCGTTAATGCAATCAAAATCAGTGCTGGAAGCGCGTAATAGCATGCAAGATTTTGCAGCACCTTCCCTAAACATAACATTGGCAGATAAAGACACCATTGCACTTCAAACCGTTGGGCATATGCCTAAGCGTACAATCAATCATGCCAGTAAGGGGCGTATTCCTTCCCAAGGCTGGTTGGCGCAAAACCGTTGGAATGGGTATTTTGAATACTCAGAAAACCCTTATGTCATTAACCCGGAAAGCGGCATTGTTGCCAATACAAACAACAAATTAACTGATGAGGTATTTCCCAAGCATGTCAGTTATACTTGGGGCGATACACAACGTATTAAACGTTTAACCAAACTGCTTAACAACCGCAAAGTTCATACCCGTGAAAGCTTTGTTGAAGCACAAAATGATGTGGTTTCCTATACGGCACGATCACTTTTACCTATAGTTGCAAAAGAGTTATGGTTTACTGGCGTTAAAGCGCCTGCGGGTTCTACAGAGCGGCTACAACAAATCGCGCTAGAGTATTTGGCAGGCTGGAATGGTGAGATGGATCAACATCTACCAGAGCCGCTAATATTTGCTGCATGGATGCGTAATTTGCAAATTAGGCTAGCTTCTGATGAATTAGGGCCACTTGTCGCTAAGTTTGCACGACCTGACCCCTTATTTATAGAACGGGTTTTCCGTGACATTGAAGGGGCTTCACGATGGTGCGATATACGCCCCTCTTCCAAGATAGAAACCTGTACCGATGTGGCCAGAATTGCGTTGGACGACGCACTTTTGGAATTAACAGAAAAATATGGACCACGCATCGACAGTTGGCGTTGGGGACAGGCACACCAAGCCAAACAAGATCACGAAGTATTGGGTAAGGTCACAATTTTAAACTGGTTCACCAACATTCACCAAGATACGGGCGGTGGTGACAATACTTTGCAACGCGCACGTATGTCAGGTACGGGCCCTGAGCCGTATGCAAATATTCACGCAGCAGGTTTTAGGGCCGTTGTAGATTTTTCCGACCCTGATAGCTCTGTCTATATCATATCCACTGGGCAATCTGGCCACCCATTATCAAATCACTATGATGACCTTGCTCAACTTTGGCGGCGTGGCGACTACATTCCTATGTCACTTGATCCTGAGTTGGCGCGAGGCGGTGCAGTGGGAACAACAATGCTAAACCCAAAACCGCAATAGGCACAGGTTTAAATTTTTTGAAACTGTGCCGCTTGTTTTTTGGTCCATGTCACTGTGACGGCAAAACCGATATTAATCTGCTCTTCGCTATCCACCACATTGTGGCTAAACAACCATGCGCGGCGCTTACCTTCGGAAAAAGCTAATTTAACCACTTCTGTTATTGCGGGTTCAGTTAAACTGTTCTCAATCGTAGAAATCAGATCAGTGATACCAGCCCCAGTTAAGGCCGATGTGGTAACAATTTGGTCATTACGATCAGCAGTGGCGCTCAATCCAATACGTGTCTCATTATCAACCACATCAATCTTATTCCATACGGTCAACATTGATTGTTGGGCCTGCTCATCAATACCAAGCTTTTCCAAGATTGCGATAACATCTTTTTCTTGTTCTTCAGTTTCGGGGTGCGAAATATCGCGTACATGCAATATCAAATCAGCATCTAGAACTTCTTCTAATGTCGCGCGAAAGGCCGCGACCAGTTCAGTTGGTAGGTCTGATATGAAACCAACAGTATCGGATAGGATTATATCGCGGCCAGAAGGTAGCTTAACAGCCCGCATGGTAGGATCTAGAGTTGCAAAAAGCATGTCTTTTGCCAAGACAGATGCACCCGTTATATGGTTGAAAATAGTGGATTTTCCTGCGTTCGTATACCCAACCAAAGCCACAATAGGATAAGGAATTTTTTTGCGCGCCTTGCGGTGTAAAGTACGGGTTTTAACAACCTTCGCCAACTGCCGCTTCAAACGCACTATAGCATCATCAATGGCACGTCTATCGGCCTCTAATTGGCTTTCACCAGCACCACCAACAAAACTTAACCCACCTCTTTGACGTTCAAGGTGTGTCCAGCTGCGAACAAGGCGAGTTTTCTGGTATGAAAGTGCGGCTAGATCAACTTGCAAAACACCTTCGCGGGTTGCGGCCCTATCACCAAAAATCTCTAGGATTAATCCAGTTCGGTCTAATACTTTGACGCCCCATTTTTCCTCTAAATTTCGTTGCTGAATTGGTGATACCAATCCGTCGATTATAACCAAACCGATTTCTTCAGCTTCAAAAATCGCCGCCAGCTCTCCTAATTTACCCTTACCGAACAACAGACCCGCTTGTGGTTTCTTTAATGGCACAACCAAATCATGCACCACATCAAGACGCATGGCATGTGCCAACGAAACAGCCTCAGCAAGCGAATTAGCTGCCAAGCGTTGGTTTGAATAATTCCAAATGTCTGGGTGTAATACGCTTACACGGGTCTCTGAAGCGCCTATTCCCCGTCTCCATCATATAATACAACGGGTTGCGCAGGCATGATGGTAGAAACAGCGTGCTTATATACCAGTTGTGATTGGCCATCACGGCGCAATAATATGCAAAAATTGTCAAACCAAGTAATAACACCTTGAAGTTTAACACCATTGATTAAAAAGACAGTTACAGAGTTTTTTTCTTTACGAACATTATTCAGGAATGCATCCTGCAAGTTTGCTTTATCGGCAGCCATTTGTCCCAGCTTTCGTTATTGGCCCACATTTGCGCGAGCAGTTTCTTTTTATCGGGGTGATACTAGACACCAATTTCGGATTATCCATAGCAAACACACCATTTTTTTACAGTTTTGACATTAAATTTACCTTTAACGCCAATAATTTGGATTAAAAAGGGCAATTACGGCAACAGTTTCCAATCGGCCAAGAATCATTGCCACACATAAAATACTTTTAGCCGCATCAGATAATTGGGCGTAACTGGCCGCCCCCTCGATGGAAATATAGATTAAGGGGCCACATGTACTAAGCCCTGCAACTGCAAAAGAAAGTGCTTCTACAAAATTTAAACCCGTTAACGATAGTAACAACATTATCATTGCAAGCGTCATGACAAATACCATCAAGAAAATCCACGCGATAAATGCCCCTTCTCGACGAATAGAGCGGCCCCTTTGCCCTGCCCCACCTACAGAACTGGGGTAGCTTAGGCGCTCCATTTCGCGCAGCCCGTGTTTATAAAGTGCGTAAACACGCAAAAGCTTAATGCCGCCAGCTGTTGTTGCCACACCCCCGCCAAGTGCCGCTAAGCCGATAAATATTAAACCTGGCGTATTTAAACCTGACCAGCTTTGCGAGGTTGCCCATAACTGACTTTCAAAGCCCGTTGTAGTAAGAAAGGATAATACGGTAAACATACTACCCCAAAATGACTGAAAGGCAGAAAGGCTGTCAGCTTGATCGTTTATTTCAATCGCCCCTGTCCAATGTCGAATAAACAACAAAAGCGGGATAAGACATACGCATAACAAAGCTTGTGTTATCTCTTTGTCATGCTTGATTGTGCGCCAGCTTTCTTGTTCACGACCCGGTAAAAATGTATTTCGGGAAACGGCAAAAAACAAAAACAAAAACAAAGCCGCTTCAACCATCATTCCACCTTGCGCACCGGACAACCCGCCAACAGGTGAAATGCCGCTGGTAGAAAGTACGGCCATCGCATGGGAAACAGCAACCAAACTGCGCTCGCCCAATACAATCAGTACAAGTGATAAAACTGTTGTCAGCAATAGGTAAACTGGAAATATTTGCCCCGCGAATTTATTGATCCTATCCGTGACTTCTGCCTTTTGTATTTGTGACAAAGCCGCTTTGCGATGCCTTTGTAATGCGTAAATCTCAAACCCCCCCATATTAAGCGGGGCAAATATTGCCATTGCGACAACCAATATCATAAAGCCCCCAAGCCAACCGACCAAAGCGCGCCATAAATGCAGTGGTTCAGAGATGGACTTTGGGTCGTCAAAAAGAGTGGCCCCAGTGGTTGTAAGGCTGGATAACATTTCAAAATAGGCTTGAAAAAATGTAATGGATTTGACCAAATGCGCAAAAGGCATTGCCAGAAATATTGGTAAGATCACATATGCGCCGAGCATTGTAATAAGGTGCGTCCCCGCCGATGTACCCTTATCCTGTTTGCGCGATGCAACCCCTACAATGGATGTAATAATGCCAAGCAACATTGAGTTGTAGAAAAACGTACGCGCCGTCAACCAATCCTCTATACGAATAGCGTGAAGCATCGGAATTAGCATTGCGATGCATGATAGCCCCATGAGGACTACAAAGAATGGATAATCGTCTAATAGTTTCATACGATTAGAAAAAATCTACTTGAACTTGAAACAGTGTTTCAACTTGTGCCACATCCTTAGCAAGGCAAAAAATTACCACTGTATCGCCATCGTCTATTTTTGTATCCCCATTAGGGCGAATAATTTTTGTTCCTTTTTGCAAGGCCCCAAGCAATGCCCCGTCAGGAAAATCAATATCGCGTACTTTCATACCTGCAATGGGCGAGCTGTTCAAAACTTGTGCTTCAATAACTTCCGCTTCGGCATCCCCTATTGAGTAAACTTCCTTAACGCGACCATGACGGATATGGCGTAGAATTGACGACACAGTTGTTGATCGGGGGTTGATAAAAGCATCAATTCCCAAAGGATCTTTTAATTCAGTCAAGGACGGGTCGTTCACCAACGCCACAGTCATTGCTACCCCCGCAGCTTTGGCACGCGTACATCCCAACAAATTGGTTTTGTCGTCAGACGTTAAAGCTAAAACCGCATCAGCCTGTTCTATATTTGCTTCTTCCAACAGTTCCATATCCAGACCATCCCCGTGCAATACGATTGTACGCATCAAGGCATCAGCTGCATTTTCTGCACATTCACGGTTTTTCTCAATCATCTTAACACGAATACGGTCACCACTTTGCTCTAGGGTGGTTGCCACCCTTAAACCTACGTTACCGCCGCCCAAGATAATAATACGTTCGCGTTTTTTGACCGTTTTGCCAAATATCTCCAACCCACGGGCTAAATCTTCACTATGTATAACGATGTATATCTGGTCATTCACAAACAGTTGGTCATCTGCTTTCGGGGTGAATAAACGACCAGCACGCCTTATCCCCACAACAACTGCACGCAATGTAGAAAATAATTCGGTAAGCTGTCGCAAAGGTGTGCTTAATACGGGGCAGTTTTCATCCAGCTCAATTCCGATTAATTGTGCCTGCCCATCCAAAAACGGTTCTGTATCAAAGGTGCACGGCGATTCAATTTGTTGTAGCGCGGTTTTTGCGACTTCCAGTTCAGGCGAAATAACCACATCAATCGGTAAGTGATCGCGTTGATATAGATCTGAATAAATCACATCCAAATAAGACTGCGCCCGTAGGCGCGCAATTTTACGCGGGATCGAGAAAACCGAATGGGCAACCTGACACGTAACCATATTCACTTCGTCAGAAAATGTAGCGGCGATAATCATGTCTGCATCATTCGCCCCAGCACGGGCTAAAACATCTGGATATGATGCAAATCCCGTTACACCGCCCACATCAAGCGTGTCTGTGGCACGCGTAACAAGTTCAGCGTTATTATCCACAACAGTCACATCGTTACGTTCTGATGACAGGTGGCGGGCAATTTGCCAGCCAACTTGGCCTGCACCACATATGATAACCTTCATACCAGCCTCCTGGTTAAATCACGCCCGAAAGCGTTCAATCGCATTTATTGGCAAATTCAGATAGATAGGTCAATCGTTAACCATCCAGTGAATCATCTTCAATCTCGGCCACGCGGGCACCTGATTTATTTGTTGTTACCACATTAAGAGATTTTAGCTTACGGTGAAGCGCCGACCTTTCCATACCAACAAAGTTTGCAGTCTTAGATATATTGCCGCCAAACCGATTGATTTGCGCCATTAAATAATCGCGCTCAAACATTTCACGTGCCTCACGAAGTGGCAGCATTGCAAAAGTTTTCTGGGACGGACCAGTTTCATCTTCTGAGACAACATTATTTGGTAACTCTGCGGGTGTTATATCCCCCGTATCTGCCCCTAGAATTAAGACACGTTCTATAATATTTCGTAATTGGCGCACATTTCCAGGCCATGCCATTGTTTGCAACATTGCAGAGGTTTCTTCTGACAGACGGCGCAAGGGAAGCCCTTGAGTTTTATGTAGTTCGTCAATGAAGTGGCCAGCTATTAAGGGAATATCTTCCCGTCGATCTTCTAGTGACGGCACTTCTACAGGCACAACATTCAGCCGATGGTACAATTCTTCACGAAACGCGCCTGACTTAATTTCAGATTGTAAGTCTCTGTTTGTTGCGGATATCACGCGCATATCGATACGCACCATGTCTGACCCGCCAACACGTGTGAATTGCTGATCCACTAAAACCCGTAGGATTTTTGATTGCGTTCCGATTGGCATATCGGCAATTTCATCAAAAAACACAAAACCGCCGTGCCCCTGCTCTAACAAACCTGGTTCATGCCCGCGTTCCGCACTTTCACGGCCAAATAAAACCTCTTCCATGCGTTCAGACTCAATCGTGGCAGAATTAACTGATATAAAAGGCGCCTTGGCACGATCAGAATTTGCATGAATATATCTAGCTGCAACTTCTTTACCTGCCCCCGAAGGGCCAGTTAACATAACACGCGCATTGGTCTTTGTGATTTTATCTAATTGTGCTTTCAACGCCTTAAATACAACACTGTTACCAACCATAGTTGACGATGTTACATCGCGAACTTTCAGGGCTGCATTTTCACGGCGCAGGCGTGATGTTTCCATTGCGCGTGATATAACAACCATCAGCTGGTCAATATTAAACGGCTTTTGAATAAAATCATACGCGCCTTGTTTTATAGCAGCGACTGCAATTTCAATATTTCCGTGACCCGAAATAATTACAATAGGAATGTCTGGGTTATCACGACGCACAGTTTTTAATATATCAATGCCATCCAACTTACTTTCTTTTAACCAAATATCCAATATTATCAAATCAGGCGCTTCTATATTAATCTCACCAAAGGCCTGATCTGAATTGGCAGCAAGTCGTGTTGTATAGCCTTCATCCACAAGAATATCAGAGACCAATTCACGAATGTCCTTTTCGTCGTCTACTACTAAAATATCGCCCATATTATTTCCTTTTGGCTTCATGCCACTTTTGTTTTTATTACTTTGTTATACTTTTGACTTTGTGCTGGCAGCACAATACGTGCCGTCGCACCAATATGTGTATTATTATCAAACATCGGGGCATCCAATAACTCTAATGTCCCGCCATGTTCTTCGATTATTTTTTTTACGATTGGCAACCCAAGGCCTGTACCGCTTTCACGATTGGTTACATACGGCTCAAACAGACGTGACCTTTGTTCTTGCGGTAGGCCAATACCATTATCTTGAATTTGAACAATCGTAGCATGCCCAGTTTCTTCTATATTTATACGTATTTCGGGTGCAAACCCAGTTTCGCCTTGCTTTTCTATATAACTGTCGATCGCCTCGCCTGCATTTTTGATAAGATTTGTCAGTGCTTGGGAAATCATTGTGCTATCTAATTCCAACATTACATCAGCTTTAGTATTTTCAAGCTTTATATCAATATCTTGTCGTGCATTTCTTTGTAATAAAACCGCATCATCAACGAGTTTTGACAGGTTTTCCATCTTGCGCTCAGGCTCTGGCATGCGTGCAAATTTAGAAAACTCATCAACAATACGGCGTAAATCGTTTGTCTGGCGGATGATGACATTTGTATATTGTTCCAACATCTCAGAGTTTTCACCCACCAGTGGTGCAAATTTACGCTGCATACGTTCAGCAGATAATTGTATCGGTGTTAAAGGGTTTTTAATTTCATGTGCAATACGCCTGGCCACATCACCCCATGCAGCCATGCGTTGTGCCGAAACAAGATCGGTCACATCATCAAATGTCACAACATAGCCTTCAAGTATTTCACCGTCAGTAATTCGTGCCGCAATACGAACCAGTAATATTTCCGCATTCCCTGCCCGTGTCAGGTTAATTTCATCTTGGCGTGACAGGTGGGATTTTTCTTGGCTTTGAATAAACAGCGGCGCAAATTCGGGCACAACTTTCGATAATGGCAACCCTAATACTTTATCTTTTTCCACTTCCAACAAACGAGATGCGGCCGCATTTAAAACTTCAATATCACCTTCTGGGTTCAAACCGATTACACCTGTTGAAACGCCTGTCAGGACACTGTCAAACAAACGGCGACGTTTTTCAGTACGTTCATTAACATCAATCATATCATCACGCTGGCGCTTAACCTGTTGCGTCATGCGGTTAAAAATCCGGCCCAGCATAGCTATTTCATCATCCCCAGCTTCTTCTTTTACTCGCACAGTCAAATCACCCGCCCCAACCCGCTGAGCAGCCCCTGCTAATTTTCCGACAGGGCGCGCAAGACGTTCTGCAAACCATAAGCCAAGCCAAATCGCTGATAATATAACAAAGAATGCAAAGCCTAAGTAAATCAAACCAAGGTCAAACAACATTTTACCCCGTTCACTTTCCAACTGGTTATAAAGTGCTGCGGTTTCTTTAGTTTCATCAAGTAGTGTTAGAATTTTACCGTCAACAGTTCTGGAAACCAGCAAATAATGGTCTAGATAATTTGGCAATTTCAACAATGCGCGAAATTCATTATTATCCCAATCCTGAATGATAATCGTATCACCAGTATCGGCCTGTTTTATATCTGCCGCTGTGGGCGCTTCAAAATCAAACAGATAGCTTCGATCACCCCTTGCAACCAATTCAGATGCACTGTCGATTACATAGGCCTCTTTTAAGCCGCGTTGAACCAATGACTGGCCCTGAATAACGCTGTCACGAATATCGCCCCTGTCAATCAAGGGAAAACGATGTTTTTGTTTTACAAGAAAGCCGCCAAGAAAAACAACATCTTCTATCAAATCATCGCGTTGTTCAGCTTCATAGGCTTGTGCCGCTGATAGGGACGATCCTACCACATCATGAACCCGCTCTGAAAACCAACCTTCGATACCGATATTCAAAGTTACCGTCGCAAATACCGCGACAAGCACAGTTGGGACAAATGCCACCAATGCAAAAACGCCACTAAGACGCAAGTGTAAGCGAGAACCGGCGGATTTAGCACGTCTGGCGGCAACCATCTGCATGATGCGGCGGGCTACCAGTGCAACAATTACCAAAACATATACAAAATCAGACAGTAATATGCCCCGAAACAAGCTAGGGGAAATTTGATTTCCAAACCTGTTCAAAAGAAAAACTGTAATGAAAAGCAGCAATGGCCCAAGTGCGACCAAAGCAAGCGTTAAAGCGTTTTGTACTTTTCTACGTTTGCGCCACACATTTAGCCGATTTAACTTCATTAAAAGTGGAATGCGTCCCATTCTGCCCGAGTCGTTTCCTATGCTTAGTATCACTGTGGCAGTTTTACATCATTTTTTTGGTTCGTGTAACCATTATATCAAGGTCACGTATCTTTTTTCGTAAAGTATTTCGATTAAGGCCCAATAACTCTGCCGCTTTAATCTGATTACCGCGTGTTGCAGACAACGTTAATGCAACCAAAGGCAGCTCAATTTCTCGTAAAATGCGGTTATAAAGCCCAGGTGGGGGTAATTGATCGCCATGTAGATCAAAATACCGCCTTAAGTGTGCTTCAACCGATGTAGATAGCTTATCACCGTTAAGAGGTATGTTGCCTACCGAAGTTTTGGGGGCTTGTTGCATCACCTGTTCGATAAACTTATAGGTGATCTCATCTTCTGGGCATAAAACTACAACACGTTGTACAAAATTACTTAACTCGCGTACATTTCCGGGCCATAATGCGCTACGCATATGCTCTAACGCTTTGTTTGAAATAGTTTTATGTTTCTGCCCTTCTGCTGCAATCACTTGCAAGAAGTGCAATGTCAGTTCTGAAATATCATCCATTCTGTCACGCAATGGGGGCAATGAAAACGGCATGACGCTTAATCTGTAAAACAAATCTTCCCGAAACAAACCTTCATTCACCAAACTTGCCAATGGTTTTTGGGTTGAGGAAATAAATCGCAAATTCTTTTCTTGAACCATCGGGGATTGCATCAAATCTAACAATCGTAATTGCGTATCTGTAGGCATTTCCGAAATTTCATCCAGATAAACTGTTGCCCCACTTGGAATTTGAACTTCATCTTGCAAAGATGATTCGATCATTTGCGCACTCGTTGTTGCTGAAGGAAACGTAATCATTGGTGCATTTGAACGATTACCAAGTTGGTGCAAAATACTTGTAATTAAATTCTTACCTGTCCCGCTTTCCCCTGTTATCATCACATTAAGGTCAGTGTTTAGTATCCGTGCAATAATGCGATACACGTCTTGCATTGCAGGTGAACTGCCTACAAGTGGTAAACCTTTGCCATCTTTTGTTGATGCGGGATTTGACAATGATGGGGTGTTTGATTGATTTAATGCGCGACTTACTTTTGATAGAAGTTCTTTTAAATCAAATGGTTTTGGCAAATAATCATACGCACCTTGTTCTGATGCCTTGATCGCCGTCATAACCGTATTTTGCGCAGATATTATGATAACAGGCAGATTGGGGCGTTTGCGTTGAATTTTCGGCAATAAATCCAATCCATTTCCGTCTGGCATCATAACATCGGATATAACCGCATCGCCTTCACCCTCTTCAATCCACCGCCACAGCGTAGATACACTACCAGTAGAACGCACTTTGCACCCAGCACGTGTCAATGCTTGGGTTAAGACCGTTCGAATTGTGCGGTCATCATCTGCAACTATTACTGTGCCATCCATTATCCAAATTCCTTTTTTGCACGCCAAACAGGTAAGCGAACTGAAAATACTGTTTTGCCCGTTGTGCTGGCACATTCCACCAGACCACCATGGGCGGCTATAATCTTAGACACCAATGGCAAACCCAGACCTGTGCCGTTGGATTTCGAAGTCACGAAAGGATCAAAAACCTCACCTATAAGTAGCTCAGGAATACCTATTCCATTATCAATAACCTCTATCAGAAGTGGTAAATTCTGCGTTCTATTGCCTTGCATGGCCAATTTCACACCAGAATTGTATGAAGTGCGAAGCTTGATTACACCTCTGTTTTTACTAACCGCTTCTGCGGCATTCTTGATAAGGTTTTGAAATACCTGAAGTAATTGATCTGCATCGCCAGATGCATCGGGCAATGATGGGTCATATTCGACACTAAAACTAACATCTGCCGCATATCCCGCCATAGCCGCACGTTGGGCGCGGTCAAGAATGTCGTGAATGTTAACTGGCTTTGCTTCCATTGGGCGTTGATCGCCAAAATGTTCAACACGATCAACAAGTTGACCAATACGCTTTGCTTCTTGCTCTATCATTTCTGCAAGTTCAATATCTTCTCCCTTGGCATTCATCGCCAATAGTTGTGCAGCCCCTGAAATTCCCGCCAAAGGGTTTCGTATCTCATGCGCCAACATTGCAGCCATTGCAGTAACCGATCTGGCTGCAGATAAGTTTGTTAAAGATTGACTCATTTTTTGCGCAACACCTGTTGGTTGCACCACCATAAGAAGCTCAGTTTGTGTTGGGTTCAGAAAGCTTACATAGACGTTGCCACATATTAAAGGTTTACCCACGACTGCCACATCAATGTTATATTGGGTTACCGAGCCCGTATCCTTAATAGCTTGCTTGACTGTGCTAACCAAAATGGAATTTTCGTGGAAAAAATTAGCAATATCTTTTGATATCATCTGCTTTTGCGAGGTGGCTATTAGTTGTTCAGCCGAAGCATTTACATGAAGTATTTTACAGTCAGAACCTAGAACAAATGCAGGAAATGGTAACGCACCCCATATGTTTTCATAGGTGTTATAGGTCATGCGGCAACCGCTTTATCTGTATCAAGTTGCGCAATTAACTTCAGCACATTATCAGTATTTTTTTCAGTTTGAATAGCGCGGCGCAATTCGCGAGAGGTGCCAAGATCATCCATATACCACCCCATGTGTTTACGCGCGACCTTACCGCCTAATACATCCCCGTAAAACTTTAACATTGAAATGTAATGATTTGATATTAAAGTAATTAGTTCACTACCAAATGGAATATTAGGGGCCTTGCATCCAAAAATATCATGTGCAATTTGTGCTAAAGCCCACGGCCTACCTTGCGCCCCACGCCCAACCATAACACCATCTGCACCAGATAGTTTTAACGCCAGTTTTGCACTATCCGTGTCAACAATATCACCGTTGGCAATCACGGGTATTGTAACCACATCCTTTACACCTGCAATCGCGGCCCAATCGGCATAGCCTTTATAAAACTGGCATCTTGTGCGGCCATGTATAGTCACCATTTTAATGCCTGCCTCTTCGGCACGTTTTGCCAAATAAGGTGCGTTCAACATCTCATCGTCCCAACCTAGTCGGGTTTTTAGAGTTACGGGCACATCAACCGCATCAATCACAGCTTCAATCAGTGATAAAGCAAAGTCTGGGGTTTTCATTAATGCAGAGCCAGATAACCCGTTTGTAACAGTTTTAGCAGGGCACCCCATATTAATATCGATGATTTTTGCACCATTATCGGCACACATTTTGGCACATTCGGACATCCAGTAAGCATCACGCCCAGCAATCTGCACGGATGTATTTTGTGCCTCAAACCCAAGTTCTGCACGCGCACGTGTATTGGGATGTGCTTGCACCATTTCTTGTGAAGCAATCATCTCTGACACAACTAAACCCGCCCCAAAACCAGATACAAGGTTACGAAACGGTAAATCTGTGATACCAGCTAAGGGAGCTAAAAAAACCGCAGGCGTTAGTGCCTTATTATCAATCAATATAGAGGTCATGCCTAATCCTTATGCAAATAGATCGTTAAACCTGATCGCTTGGTACATCAATACTTGGTTATGGTAAAAGTCGAAAACTTGCATAATAAAACAGCATACACATAATAATGCCGATAAAACGTACAGGATTAATTATAGCCGCAGGGCGCGGTACACGTGCAGGGGGCAGTAAGCCCAAGCAATATCGCACCCTTGCAGGCGAGCCTATATTGCGCCACACAATTCGCGCTATATTGGCAAGTGATCGCATAGATGCAGTGCAAGTTGTCGTTCATCCAGATGATATAGAGCATTATAATCAGTGTATTAACGGCATTAACGACAACCGAATTAAGTCACCTGCTTTTGGTGCTGATACGCGTAGTAAATCTGTATTTAACGGTTTACGCGCCTGTTCTGGTGAATTGGTCTTTATTCATGACGGCGCGCGACCCCTACTGCCGCTGGAGGCACTTGAACGCATTATAGATAGTATGGATAGCAATCGCGCCGCATTTCTTGCCATGCCAGTGACCGATGCACTTTGGAAAGTTACCGATGGGCAGGCCATTAGCGCATTACCGCGTGATACAGTTTGGCGCGGACAAACCCCGCAAGCCTTTTATTTAAACGATATATTGGCGGCACATGAGGCAGCTAAACAATCTGCGGACGATGATGTGGCACTTGCACGCCTTGCAGGGATTGATGTTGTTAGCGTATTAGGTTCTGAATTAAATATGAAAATAACACAACCACAAGATTTTGCCTTAGCAGAACGGTTGTTGGGAAATACAATGGATATACGTGTAGGAAACGGGTTTGATGTACATAAATTAGAGGATGGCGATCACGTAATAATTTGTGGCGTTAACATTCCCTTTAATCAAAGCCTTATTGGGCATTCCGATGCCGATGTGGGAATGCACGCAATAACCGACGCTATTTTCGGTGCGATTGCACAAGGTGACATTGGTCAATGGTTTCCGCCAAGTGACATGCAATGGAAAGGTGCCACTTCTGACATCTTCCTTAAGAAGGCCGTAGAAGTTGCTGCATCTAAAGGATTTAAAATATTTAATATCGATTGCACAATACTGTGCGAACAGCCAAAAATTGGCCCACATTCAAAAGCTATGCGCCAAGCCTTAACACAAATCACAGGGGTAGATGTTGATCGCATTAGCGTCAAAGCAACCACGACAGAAACATTAGGGTTTACAGGTCGCGGCGAAGGTATTGCCGCGCAAGCCACAGCAACATTGGTGAAGTCATGAGTAAAATAATCGCAACATTTTTCTATACAGGATTGCTACCCAAAGCACCTGGAACTTGGGGGTCATTAGCCGCCCTGCCTTTTGCCGTTATTTTGCATAATTGCGGCGGGTTTAACGCACTTTTACTGGCGTCAATAATCGTATTTTTCATCGGTTGGTGGGCAACGATAAAAGAAACGGCTGGCAAAGATAACCACGATCCGGGTGAGATTGTAATTGATGAAGTTGCAGGGCAATGGATAACTCTTTTACCTTCGTCTTACATGTTCACACGTCACGACCTGCCGATGATATGGCCTGCTTTAGTTGCCGGTTTCATCTTTTTTAGGCTGTTTGATATTTTCAAACCATGGCCGATTAGTTGGGCCGATAATAAAGAAACAGCATTTGGTGTTATGCTGGATGATGTTCTGGCGGGTATTTTTGCAGCCATTGCAACAATTCTATCGGCAGGCATATATCACGGGGTGATTGCATAATGAACGCTTTGGCACGTCAGATACTTTCGGCATGTCGGGCGCAAAGTTGGACGGTAACCACAGCCGAAAGCTGCACAGGCGGCATGGTGGCCACCGCCCTTACAGAAATTGCGGGATCATCTGACGTCTTTAACCGTGGGTACGTCACGTATTCCAACACCGCCAAAATTGAAATGTTAGGTGTTTCACAATCCACACTTAACGATTTTGGCGCAGTATCAGAACAAGTAGCAAAAGAGATGGCGCAAGCGGCATTAAGCAAAGCAAATGCAGATATTGCGGTATCAATCACCGGTATTGCGGGCCCAGGCCCATCTGAACATAAACCCGAAGGGCGTGTTTGCTTTGGCTTGGCACAAAAAAGCAAAATAACAGCAACAACCACAGTAGAGTTTGAGGCTGTTGGCCGCTCAAATGTGCGAGCCAAGTCCACAGATTATGCACTTAATCTTATTCTGAACGCCGCTAAATAAACCTCATTCAGCATTCATTTTATGCGTAATTTTTAATCCCTTTGTGATTTTTCTGCCTAAAACTTAACCAAGATTAATATTCGCGTGAATTTGCATTGAATTAAACTTTCGGTACAAACACCGCCCGGTTTGGCACTATTTTATGGCGGCTTGGTTCGTGCGCGAAACGTGCTTTCGGTTTTAACACATTGTTTTGCCATAGCATGCCTGATGTCAATTCTTTGGCTTGTAGCAGGCTATTCAATCGCTTTTGGTGAAGCCAATGCTTATTGGGGTGGTTTGAGTAAGATGTTCCTGACAGACGTCAGCCCCGATAGCTTATTTGGTACAATCCCTGAAATTTTATTTTTCGCTTTTCAAATGACTTTCGCAATCATCACCCCTGCATTAATTGTCGGGGCTTATGTAGAACGCATCAGTTTCGCCTTTATAATGGTATTTTCGGGCTTATGGATGCTATTGGTCTATGCCCCAGTAACCCATTGGATATGGGGTGGTGGATTGCTTGCAGGTGCTGAATGGTCCTTATTTGAAAATGGCGTCAACGATTTTGCAGGCGGCATTGTTGTGCATGAAACAGCGGGACTTGCCGCTTTGGTAGTAGCTGCCGTATTAGGTGGCCGCCGCAATAAAAATGTACCACCGCATAACCCTGGCTATGTCATGATTGGGGCATCAATGCTTTGGGTCGGTTGGTTTGGCTTTAACGGCGGGTCGGTACTTGCAGCAGACGGAACTGCGGCAATGGCGTTGACGGTCACACATATTTCGGCCGGAACAGCATCCCTTACATGGGTTGCCTATGAGCGCATCAAATACGGCAAAGCATCTATGGTTGGTATGGTAACGGGCACGATTGCGGGCCTTGCATCTATCACGCCTGCATCAGGATCAGTAAACCCAATGGAGGCTATGCTAATAGGCGCAATCGCGGGCGTGTTATGCCAAGAAATGTGCGGTTTAATTAAATCAGTGCTAAAAATCGACGACACCTTGGATGTGTTCGCAGTACACGGTGTTGGTGGCATATTCGGTATCATCATGTTGGCCGTCTTGGGATATGCAGACTGGGTAGCGCAACTTGGCGGTATCGCCGTTGTTGGTGTCTTCACTGTAGTGGTTACATATGCGCTAGTCAAAATTGTGGCGCTAATCTTCCCAATACGTGTTTCTCACGAAGATGAGATTACAGGCCTTGACCTTACTGCTCACGGCGAACGCGCATACGATCACTCTTCATAAAGAAAAGACTAACAGTAACTCCCAATCGAGAGCATTAAAAATGATGTGACCCAAATAGCACAAGTTGACGTAAAGGAATCTTTACACTAGAAGTTTCAAAACCTGTACTATTTCAAAGTTAGTACCAGTGGTCTTATTGGGTGTATGTTCCATTGTTAAATTGAATAATCAATTTGGGGGACACTATGCTTAATAAGATTTGTTGCGGAAAACTATCCATTTTAACGGTAACATTAGGGCTGTTAACCACAATAGGCATCCCCAATAAAGTATATGCCCAAAGCACGTCACCCGGATGTTCAGCTTTGGCTGGCGGGGTGTTTGACCAAACTGTTCCAGCTGGCGGTATCGGCACCACGATGAGTGGATCTTTCAATTTTAATGCTGGCGATGATATTCGGGTTAGAATTACTGACGCAACCAACTCACTGTTTCTTATTGATAGCAATACTATTTTCAGCGGTGAAACTGGGTCGCAAACCAAAGCATTCACTGTAACCACTACTGGGCCTCTTTTTATCGTGTCCGATATCCAAGGTTTGCCCGGCTCAACCGCTTCAATTACAACAGCATGTAAGCCAGGTGCCACTGGAGGCACTGGTGGTGGGGGCACAACAACCGCAGCTGCTGTAGATAAGGCCGCGGCAGTAGATGCAGCCGTTGACGCGCTTGATGTTGCGCGACCAAGCACGAAGCCGGGGGACTTACCATCACGGTTTTCAAGTTCAGAGCAAAAGCTACCACAGACAGTGAAAGGTTTGTTAAAGCAGCTTGCCATAATTGAAGGGATATCCAACAAATCCATTGTAGATTTTGAAGATTATGTATTGGAAACGTTTAAGATCAAACCAGATGATATCGGCTTCGCTCTAATTTTTTCAAATTTTCGCGTCTCATTGGAAAATGCCAGAACTAACAATCTCAATGCATTAGAGGTAGCCGCTGAATTTGAAAAAAACGTAGTTGATTATGCAAATTCTAAATTACCTGCAAATGCACCAAAATATACTATGCAAGATGCTGCCTTACATCTAATTCTAAAGGCTACAAATGTTTTATCGTGGGATGAAGAGCGCAAAAGGTTACGGGGACTTATTGCTAGAGAAGGTTTCATCGATCTGGCAAATGAGCCAAAGGTTAACCGTCGCGCAACCATTCCACTTAGCTTCATCGGAAACAATAATGGATCAGTGCAATTCTCAAGCAAAGGTATCGAGGTCGGTAACAACGGCAACACATGGCTTTGGACCCGTGGGCAATACAGCGTCCTGACAGGCGCGCAATCACGTGATGGGTATACAGCAAATATTCAGGTTGGCCTTGTTCGTACGCTTGGGGATAGCACGGATTTTGGTATTTATGGCTCATTTACAAAAGGTGACACCTCTACAACAGGCCCTAACATTACGGTAGACACCCAAGCATTTGGGTTGGGTACATACCTTAATTTTGATTTACAAAATGCTATTTAGGCGGAATTTCAACCTATTTTGAACGATCCAGCAATGACAGCAACGCGTCTGGCACCACTGCATCTTTTGATCGTGATTATATGTCGATTGATGCTGAGCTGTCGCGCACTATGCGATCTGGGAAATGGACAATAGTACCTTCTGTCAGCATTGGTATTGCTAGATCTGTACGAGATGGTTTCACTGATAGTGGCGGCACTACAGTTTTAAAAAACAGCGAAACATTTGCTACTGGCGATGCTGAAATAGATTTTTCCAGCGCCTATGGCATATCTTGGGATAGTGTAAAAAATGCTACGTTTTCAGGCGGCTTTGGCCTCTCTTACAACGGACGTTCAGATAGAAACTTCACAAGCGGCGCATCTTTGGACATTGGATCAGTATCTGGGAAAATTGATGCAGGTACCAAGATGGTATATAAGAACGGTTCAACCTTAGATTTACGTATGGGTGCGAATGGACTTGGGGTGGATACTCGGTCAATCTTCGGCGCCATCATGTATAGTATGAAGTTTTAATCAGGCGGGTTTGGAATCGATAAATATTTCTCTTCAGGAATATAGACGATACCCTTTATACCCAATAAATCACGATCCAATTCTGTTAAATCTGCAATCGCTTTAGCCACTGCATCAAATACCTTATCCTGTTCTACACCAAATGCAGATATATAAGGTAATGAAGGGGTGGGCTCTGTCCATTCCAACACGCGTAACTGATTGGCAAAACCTTCATATTCACAAATCAACCGCCAAGTAACTGCATCAAGTGAGGCTATATCTGCCTGCCCCTCAGCCACAGCTTTTGCCGATAGTATATGTTGCTGGGAATGTAGGCGATTTTCAAACCAAAAACCAAGCGGGCGTAAATGGTTAAAAGGTGCAGCATACCCCGATTGGGAAATCGTTTGGTTATAGGCAAAAACAGCATCTTTATAGGCGTATATATCCTGACGTGGATCATTCTTTCGCACAACAATAGCACTTCGGTAATAACCGCTTGGGCAATCGTCCAAACCAAAATCAGGTGTACCTATTAAGGTTACTTTACCATGCAGGCGGGTTCTATATGGCATACCGCAAGTTTGGCTTAAAACCAAATTAGGGTCTAACCAAACCGAAAATTCTTCTGCGTCTTGCAAAAGGTCAGCGGGGCTGTTGATACCAACATCAGAAAGGTGATGTCGTATCAATGCCCAATACCTGCTATGTGCGCCTTCCAGTTCAGGTCGGCAATACATCATTAAATTCGCTATCATTGAATAATCTGCCTTATGTGTTGCAGCATGTTGATTGCACAACAGAAGTGCGGCACATGCAAGATGAGGTGATGTTTATATCCGTTTTAGCCATCGCTTCGGATAATTGCACTTCATAGATAGGCAATTCTTCAACCGCGTCGCGGTGGTGCAAACATTCTACTAAACCATGCAAAGCCCAAACATTTCGGGGATGTTGTGAACACCGTTGTAAATTAGAATTTAACCCAAGGTCAGTTCGGTAAACCTCTTCTGCCTCAACGTAGTGCACTTGTTCCATCAGCAATGCCGCCAATGCGTGGCGCGGTGGGTGCATCCATGCCCATGGCTCGGAATAAGCGAGCTTGTCATTACGGTCGACACTTTCGCGTAAATGTTCATACGCAATAGTATAATTGCCCATGTGATATTCCAATTCACCGTCCAGCATTTTTTCCGCTATACCAAGCATAACCACAGCGTTATTGTTGAAAAACTTGCGGTCACTGGGAATACGACGCAGCGTTTCATGAAATAGCGCGCGTTGTTCTTTGGCTGCATCAAATTGCTTAAGGGCTGCATATGCCACGCCTTTTGCATAGTGGTGCATTGCCGTAGAGACGCAATATAGCACAGGACATTCGGGCATCGGGGCATCTACGATGTCTTGCCATCTGCCAAAACGGATAAGTACATGCATCATCATTGCATAATAACCTTCCATCGTAATGGCCATTTGGGGTCGCCCATCAACGTTTAATACATCGCGTGTCAAAGTCGTACAGATTTGTTGGGCCGCGTCTATTGCAGGTTTAAACTGCCCCAAGAACATACAGGTATACATCATCAGATGCAGATTATGGCACCTTGCCGTTGTGTAAAAATTATAAGGGCCTGCGTAATCCACATACATGTCATCTGCACGAATTGCTTTTTCACTTGCAATCTTGGCTTTTTCATACTCACCACACAGAACATATATATGCCCCGGCATATGGTTCATATGCCCTGCATCGGGGCATGAATTTGCTAGAATATCCGCAGATTGCATAGCGCGTTCTGGCTCATTAGACATTTCCACCAGATGAATATGCAAATGTAGAATAGCGGGATGGTGCAGCACGCCCTTTTGTGCCGCCATATCCAAAGCAATTTCACAGACACTTAACGCTTCTAAGGTATCCGCACCGTCTGCAGGCACCCCTTTTTTGACATCCCATAATTTCCACGGTGTACGGGTCATCATTGCTTCAATAAATAATGCCATCACATCACGATCCGTAGAATGTTTTTGGTACACAACCCGCATGGCATCAGCATACGCATCATCCCAGTGATTATATTCGTCTTGTGTTACAGGGTGGGGTTGTTGAAATCGCGCCGACAAAGCATTAATTAAATCAACTTCTACGGCGGTACATCTATGCATATGCATTTGCGCTTTTTGAATATGCGCGTGGCAAAGCTGCGTGCATTTTATCGCTTCATCCGATGAAAAATCACACCACGGGAAATTGTAAAACGGCCCTGCCCCATAAGCGACCCCCCAATGGGCCATTGCACATTCAGGGTCGTATTCCAAAGCGCGCAAAAAACATTTTACGCCTTCTTCTTGGTTAAAGCCAAAACACCAGTTCAAACCAAGGTTAAAGTAATATTGCGCTTTTTCTGATGTCGTTGTAACCGTGCGCTGATGCACACCTAAATCAAATCTTTCCATACATCACATATACAAAAAAAACTTACTCAAACAAGATGCAATTATTTATGGCCAAACGCAGTTTGCGCCTGTTCAACCAAGGTATCAAACACTCGCTTCGTTGTACTTTCTTCTACCAACCCCACGCCTTGCCCAGACCAAAGTGCAACCGCATCTTTATTTGCAGCCTTTGCGGACGCGGCCCTTAGCGGCCCAGTAAGCGTATTCATTATAGGAAAGTCTGGCCAATCAGTTACGTTTTCCATTTCACGTGAATATTTATTCACAATCGTGCGTGCTGCCCTGCCCGAAAATGCACGGCAAAATTGCGTGTCATCGCCTGTTGCCGCCACAATGGTTTGTTTGTGTATATCGCTTACTGAGCTTTCTGGTGTGGCCAAAAATGCTGTACCAATTTGCACACCCGCCGCCCCCAAAGCAAAAGCTGCAGCAATACCGCGCCCGTCTGCAATGCCGCCCGCTGCAATCACAGGGCAATCCACAGCATCTACTATGCGGGGTACCAAGGCCATAGTCCCTGCAACCTCACCCCCATCGCGCGGCAAAAACCAGCCGTTATGCCCGCCCGCTTCATTGCCTTGTGCAATTATGGCATCTGCACCATGTGCTTGCAGCCATAGTGCCTCTGCAACCGATGTGGCACTTGATAATATTTTAATACCTGCCTCTTTAATGCGTGCCACCAGATTTTCATCTGGCAAACCAAAATGAAAACTTACGACTTTGGGGGATGCGTTAATTACGATCTGACACATCTCATCATCGAAAGGGAAATGCCCTTCAATCGCATCAGGCATATGTTCGATGCCCCTATCATCAAACCATGGTTGCAACCGATCTTGTGCCGAAATTGCACGCGCAGCATCTTGAATTGGGGCTTTATGGCAAAAGAAATTCAGGTTTAGGGCGCGATTAGACAAGTTACGTGTCTTGGATATAGAAGCCAAAACAACCTCTGGCGTCATTATTGCGCAGCCTAATGAACCAAGCCCACCTGCATTGGCAACTATTGATGCCATTTCTGGTGTTGATGCCCCCGCCATCGGGGCCTGAATAATAGGATATTCAATATCCAGTAACGTACACAAACGCATATCAGGCCAATGGGTCATTCTAACTATCCTATCTAATCATAAAGTACATTGGCACGGTCTTCGAATGCGCCGACAATACGCTGCATTGCTTCACCAAATACCACACCGATTATGCTTTGTAATATTTTGGATTTAAACTCAAAATCAACGAAAAAATCAATCTCACAACCACCCTGACATTCGGTGAATTTCCAGTGGTTGTTTAGGTATTTAAAAGGCCCATCCAGATATTCTACATCAATGGTATTGTTTTCAGGTCTTAAGGTTACCCGCGATCCAAACTTTTCTCGGAAAACTTTGAACGAAATAACTAAATCCGCATCAATTATCTTTACCGTATCTTCATACGTTGTTTTTCGAATACGCGCAGCCGCACACCAAGGCAAAAACTCTGGATATGCCTGAATATCAGCAATCAGATCAAACATCTGTGAAGTCGTATAGGGCAATATTCGTTTTTCTGTGTGTGTTGGCATAGGTACTATTTATGCAGCCTATGCACAAAGGTCACGTGCTATCTTGTGATGCCCTCTTATTTTGTTAACATACACAAACAGGAGGCAAATATGACCCAATCTAACTATGTAGTAGACCCGATGATTTCGGCCAAATCCATTGCCGCAAGAGTTGAAGTATTAGCATGTGAAATTACCGAACATTTCACCGGAACAGATAAACTTATCGTGGTGGGGTTATTGCGCGGTTCATTTGTTTTTATCGCAGATCTTGTGCGTGAACTGGATTTGCCTGTCGAAGTGGATTTTTTAGAAACCTCTAGTTACGGCAATAGTTTGGAAAGCTCACGCGAAGTCCGTATTTTAAAAGACATCAGGGGTGAAATCGAAGGCCGCGATGTTTTGGTGGTAGAAGATATAGTTGATACGGGGCACACGCTTAACCATGTGCTTCACTTGCTTAAATCGCGCAACCCTAACCGCCTGGAAGTTTGTGCATTACTAGATAAACCATCACGACGTGAAGTGGATATTACCGCTACATGGATAGGTTTTGAGATACCCGATGAATTTGTTGTGGGGTATGGAATTGATTATGCACAACTAAACCGAAACTTAGACCATATTGGAAAGGTAAGGTTTGTATGAGCCAAATACGCTGGATGCTGCGTATGAAACGATGGGCACAACGACCGCCCTCTGCATCTCGCGTTAAATTTGTTTTTGGTGTCATTCTAGCGTGTGGTTTATTATATGCTTATGAATATTTTTACGGATGGCCCGAGGCCCTGACACCCGATATATCAAGTCGCAACAATAAACTGCCTAATTTCTAGGAGGATTTATGACAGCACCACATATATTAATCGTTGGCGCCGGCCCAACCGGGCTTACTGCAGCCGTCGAATTAGCCAGACGCGGCATTATGCCAGTGGTCATTGAAAAACGAAAAACCGCATCAAACCTATCACGTGCCGTAGGAATTTTGCCACACTCTATGGCGCTTCTTAAACCGTCTGGTGTCGCACAATCCATTCAGAAAGAGGCTATTGAACTACAGCGGGTTATCTTTCATGAAAAAAATAAAATCATTGCCAATATAAGTATTTGCGATGAACCAAACCCAAATGATCGACTATTTGGATTGGCACAAGATCGCACCGAACAACATTTGTTAACCGCATTCGAACAAATGGGCGGGCATGTTAACTATGGGGCCGAATTTTTATCACTATCACAATCAGACACAGGTATTTCTGTTAGCATTTTGGGCAAGGCGTTCAGGTTTGATTATGTTATTGGCGCGGACGGCGCACATTCTACCATTCGCCAATCATTGCGCATTCCCTTTAATGGGCATGAGTTACCTGAAACATGGTCTATAGCAGATGTAGAAGCAGAAAACTGGATAAATCCATCATGTTTTCAAGGATTTATATTAGATAATGGTGGTATTTCTGTTGTTGTACCACTGGAAAATAATCGTTTTAGGGTTATCGCCAATCGCCCAGATGCGCTTCAGGCACTGCCCATTCCAATGGAAATTACAAAATTACGCCGCGCATCCCAGTTTAAAATATCTGTGCGGCAAGCTGAAACCTATCAAATGGGTAGGGTTTTTCTGGCTGGTGATGCAGCACATTGCCATTCCCCTGCGGGTGGCCGTGGCATGAACCTTGGTATTGCAGATGCAGCTGAGTTGGCCAAACGCATTGCAGATGGCACTACAGACGGCTACCACGCGGCACGCCACCCCATTGGCAAAGCAACTTTGCGGCAATCTGAACGTATTAGGCACGCAATGTCATCCGCGCATCCAACCGTGCGCTTTATCGTTCGAAATATGTTGCGACTTGCACAGCGTATTGCACCGTTACGCCAACGCTTCGTAAAAAATCTACTTGATTTATGACCCTTGACTTATCAGGCCTAACAATGTTGAAGCCCACCTTCGGGATACTGGTACATCCACCAATCCCTTAACGCGCGCCTGTAAAGATGGCTGCGCCTTTTTGAAAGAGCGATATGCTGACAGGAACTGTGCTTTGGTAC
>CAJXSR010000006.1 GCA_913061275.1 uncultured Paracoccaceae bacterium
GATTTCTGCCTGTCTCGTGGGCTCGGAGATGTGTATAAGAGACAGATATATAATAATATGGCATTTCCAGATCGTCTTACGACACCTGCTAGAACTGTAACTGCAACGTGTACAAGAGTTTCAAGAGAAAGTATTGTTATAGGTGAAAATGATGAATTTCGTAGGCTGAGCGTACGTGAAAGAGCAAGTTTGCAGGGATTTCCAATAACGTATCAATTCTTTGGGAAATCTTTTGCGGCAAAAACTAAAATGATAGGTAATGCTATACCCCCGAATTTCACCTATCTAGTTGCATCTATAATGATGGGGGTAAGTACTAAGAACTTTATAGGGTTTCATAATGTAGCTGATAAACTGGATTTACCTTTAAAGACAAGCTTGGTCACTAAGCCAGATAAACCTGGTAGGAGTTACCCTAATAATAGGCGATTTAGAGCAGCAATTCCTATGCTTCGTTTTAAAAGTGGGATGCGCTTTGATCTAGCAAACACATTTTCTGATTGTGTGATAAGCTGGAATGTGAAATTTTATTCAGGAGATTCCAAGAGTATAGATATCCATGATCTAGGTGCAGAACACCTCAAATCAATCAAGAAAGAACCCTCTCTCTCTTCTCTTTGGGAGAGGATGCCAAGCTTCGTAGAGGTGCTTGAGAGGCAATTAAACAGCACTAGTATGCAAGAAGTCCAAGATGTATGGACACATAAAAAAATTGGATTTAGCCCGTTCGATTTTGTTGACGTGATTGGAGAAGTTGCCAACGAGGTTCACTTAAATTTAGTCGAAGTGCTAAAAAAAGATGAAATTGAGCTTTTAGTTATGAATTATATCGGCGTCTTAAATAAAGATTCCAAGATTAAAAACGAAACCAAACTTAAGTTGAATGCATCTCGTATATTGTCAGGTATTCTAACTGGAGTATGGCTGAATTCATATGAATGGGATGTAAAGACCAGACAAGCAGCCTAAAGCCCGACACCGATTAAAACAAGTGGCACAGCTGGTACTGCCCTGCCTTGTCGAACAATGTTATTCAAATCTTTTTCAAAGAATGTAGGCCCAGATGACATTTCCCTCTCTAAATTCTTCATTGGAAGTATTTCAATTCCAAGGTCAATTTTATCTGCTGTAAAAAAGGCCATGTGTTTAACGTATAGATCATGTGCTACAAAGGCATATTTACCAAATTGCACTTCAACGGCTACCCGATCTTTTACAAAATCTGTTTCATTGTTTGTTATTAAAGGTGCAAAACCCGCCGCAGTGATAATTTCTTTCTGCTCTTCTTTTGCCTTGCCTTGAATTTTTCTATTAATTTTCTCATCCTCACACACATAATAATAAAAATTCTCCTTTACCCAAGGCGGTGTGCAGTTCGCAAAAGCGTGTTTGAATTCATTATTTAAATCAACAGGGGAATATACTATTTTTCCTTTCATTGTTTTTTCTTTTGATATTTTTGTTTTGCAAATGGATAAATCAACATTCGCTATTACATTCTTAATTTCTCGCCAAAGTGCAGGTTTTCTAGCTATTAAGAATTCTTCCCCATTTAGATGGGAATATATTTTATGAATTTTCATAGATAGTATTTCTTCTGCAAAGATAGGAACATAATTATAAGTTTATGACTCGACTTTCAATGCTAATACGTGAAGATTGCTTATGTAATTATTTAAGATGATAATATAAGATGCTTGAAAAATTAATACAGCAGGGCTTTCAAGTAGAGTATCACTCGCATGCAAAAGCGATATTACAAGTGGACTTTCCTGAGGTCTCAAGTGAACTTTATGATGTATTAACAAATTTTCAGATACCAATTACCGAACTGATTGCAGGCGGTGGCGGTGAAGCTCGAGGAACTCAACGGCTTAGAAATGCTCTTGCAGAAAAAGCATGGCCAAAATTTCATTTTAAAGTTGAGCGCACAATCAACGGCGTGACACTTGAGAGCCAATCTCATGAAGTGGATCATGTCCGAGAGTTCGAAGATAATAATCGTGTAGCACTTGAAATTGAATGGAACAACAAAGACCCATTTTTTGACAGGGACCTCGAAAACTATAAAAGATTACATGCTGACGGTGCTATTTCCGTTGGGATTATCGTCACAAGAGGAACTTCACTGCATGAGAATATGAGAAGTATGGTGCATCGATTTTTGGTGGATAAAAATATACTTAATCTGAACGATTTAGCCAAATGGGGTTACTCTCCAACAGCTCGACAAAAGAAGGCCATTTCTGACTTGGTATTAAGAGGTAATAATCCTCTTGATTTCAGGGAAGCATTCACTCGTAAATTTGTGTCAGATAAATTTGGCGAAGCAACTACACATTGGCGCAAGCTAGAAGATCGTGTGCAAAGAGGTGTTGGTAATCCTTGCCCACTTTTATTAATAGGACTGCCTGATACGATTGTAACATTCTAAACTAATATAATCCTACGAATGGGGTATTAAGTAAGCCTATTCCAAAGGTGATCTAGGGTTGAAAAATATTGTTTCTCCAGCCTTCGATTCTACATAGGTTATTCGTTTTGTAATTTCGGCTTTTTGAGTAAAAACCGTAGGATCGTTGGGCGATGGTATTATTACCCTAACAGCATCGTCGTGAAAAAATATTGTGAAGTGTGGATTAGAACGAGGACCATTAAAATGGGTATCTTTTAGTTGTGCAATAACTTTATTAGCATATTCTAGATCGTCAATTTCTTCTTCAATTTCAGATTTTATTTTATCAAATTGAGGTCGTATTCCATCTGTACAAACATTGATTCTCTTGACAAAAGACTTCAAGTGCTTTGCTAGAATAAACCGTTTTTCAAAATTAGATTCTTGTTCGAAGTTGCTAATGGATGAGATTTGATCGGTGACATCTTCGTAATTAATTGGGACAATTTGCTTTGTTGTTTCCAGTCTCTCTTGTAAAGCTGAAACCTGCGCATCAATTTCATCTATCTCGGTTAAGCTATTCTTGTATTTAACTTTCAACCGATCATTGGGCATATCTGTATCAATCAGTAAGTTTTCAAGTCGATCAACTCTGCTTTCTAATGTCTCTTTCTGACTTTGCAATTCTGAAATCTTTTGACGGATTCTAGTTTTCTCTAACCGTTTATTGGAACCCTCAATTATTTCTCTTAAATTAATTTCACGAACGAAATGAAAAAACGAAGTTTCAAAATCAATATACTTCCATCCTTTTACTACGCAATCCATTCCTCTAATTGATGCACTACACTTTAAATACTTACCTCCTTTTGGCCCTTTACCTTTGTCAATAAATTGCATTGATGAACCACAGTAGCCGCACTTGGCAATATGTGTGAATAAGTTATTATGCTTCTTACCTATTCTTCCGCTTCCAGCCCCTTTGTCTCTAGATGCACGGCCAGCTTGAACTTTATAGAAAACATCTTTGGGTATAATTTTAGGAAAATAATTCTCTATTATCGGTCCTGCTGGAGTTCGCTTTCCATTAACCTTTTGGTGGGGTTGAAATTCCCCTAAAACGGCAGAGGTTTTTAATATTTTTACAACATACGAAGCTATCCAACCGTTTGAGCGTCCAAAGGGCGCCACACCTTTTTCATTCAAGCGGCGTGTAATCATACCTGAACCTTGACCATTAGCAGCATCATTATAAATTGCTTGAACGATCTTTACTCGCTCTGGAATAAGTATAAATTCTGTTCTGTCCTCTGATACATTTAACCAAGCAGGGCAGGTTTTAGTTAATATTTTAGTTTCAATATTATCCCGTTTATTTTTCCATGCAGCAGCTACACGGTCACTCTTCGTTTGTGACTCTTCATGAGCTCTAGACATAACAATTATTGAATAAATCATTTGCATTGGGTCAGTGCTGTAAGCTTCATAAAGCTTATTGTCCGCAAGGGTCACAACGTTGATGCCATTTTCTGTAATATCTTGCAGTAATCGCAAGGCTTTTGTTACATTCTGCCTTGATAGTCGATCTAAGGATTCAACTAAGAGATACGAACCTTTTTGAATTTCTTCATGCTCAATAGATTTCAGAAAAGCTCCTAGAGCCGAGTCTTCACTTAGATTTTCACCAGTAAAGCCCGATACGCCAATGTCATGCAGTTTGAAGTCTTTAACTAACTCTAATTCGTTTTCATGCGCATATTTTTCAGATAATTCTTCTTGACGCCTAAGGCTATCGCCTTTTAGCTGAATTTCTGTCGACATACGAATGTAAGAGTAAGCGAGCGGTTTGTTCATATAATCCTCCAATAAGTAAGCATTATATCAATATATTTTTAATAGTATATACGTTCTTGAAAGCGGGTAACCCCGGTGCTAATGAGCATTGTACTTCTACCAAGCGGGCCTCGACCCCCAAAAAAGCAACTGTATAGGCGCGTGCGACCATTCCCAAATCTCATTATTAAACTTGGTTAACGGTAGGGTTGGATTGGTTTATATTTGGTAAATTTCCATAAACCCATCCCATGCCGCTGCATCTGCCACAGTCTTATCCCTGCAAAATGGATTGCAGAAACCGAATATGCGGCCATCCAATTCTAGATAATCGGTGACGGGGTCGCCTGAATAGGGGCAAACGGTGTTTTCTGAGGGGCCTGTAGTTACGGCGGTAGCTGGTAAGGGTTTGGGCCCAGGCCAAACGGCTTCTGCCAAATCAAGGTCATATCCGGGTTGTATGTAGTTTTGTGCAATTCCCATGGCGCGCCAACGGCGAAGCGATGGGTCGTTCAGGTGGGCTTGGACATAGGCATCTGACACAGTGTTTCTGGGCAATTTGAAGGTGGCAAAGCGTGTGGCGACAGGGGCATAGAAAACATCTGCTATTGTGTACGTACCAAACAACCACGGGCCGTTTGCACCGAATTGTTCGCGGGCGATTCCCCATAGCTGTTCAATGCGAGCTACATCGCGCAACACGGCATCCGACGGTTTGAAATCAGGATAATGACGACGTAAATTCATTGTACATTCACCCCGCAAATTAGTGAAAGATGAATGCATTTCAGCAACCATATTGCGTGCCAGTGCGCGCGCAGCAGGATCGCTGGGCCACATGCCGGCATCGGGATGCCGTTCAGCTAAAGTTTCGGCCATAGCGATTGTATCTTGCACAATGATGCCGTCAAATTTCATCACGGGCACTAAGCGG
The DNA here is from genome assembly GCA_913061275.1 of uncultured Paracoccaceae bacterium. Classification (GTDB taxonomy): domain Bacteria; phylum Pseudomonadota; class Alphaproteobacteria; order Rhodobacterales; family Rhodobacteraceae; genus Amylibacter. Next base: position 5,163 of record CAJXSR010000006.1, read on the forward strand.
GCAGGTGCGAAATCTTTCAGCATGTTTGTGAAGTCGTCACTATACATTCGCGCGGAATGCACTTTAACGGGCAGGTTGAATTTTTCAAATAAAAGCCAGCCGCGTAGCGACCAGCTAGAGTAGGTGCGATCACCAATTGCAAGTTCATATGTCATGTATGGCAGTATGCGGTGCTTCAGAAAAAACGCAAACCAAGTTTCGTGATATAGTCTATCAAGGTTTGTGATTAACACCCATAATGCGCCATGCATCACCCAGATGTTCCAACCGTGTAACCGATAGATTGTCGATCTGAAAACTGGTTGCGGCTTTTGCGCTCATATTTCCTGCGTGCTGTATTTGGGTCAAGATCACCCCGTAATGTGCGACGATGATTATATCGCGGTCTTTGTAATTATGGCATAAGTCATTCACTTCGGTGGTCACGCGCAGGCAAACTTCATTCCAGCTTTCCCCATTAGGGGCGGTAATGTCACCTGGTTCGTCCCAGAATGCACGAATATGTTCAGGATCTTTTGCTGAAATATCATCAAAGCTTTGATCTTCCCAATCACCAAAGTGTATTTCACGCAGGCCTTTGCGTGGGGGCAAATGTTTGTGCGCACCAATGATGGTATGGGCAGTTTGCGTGCACCGAAGCAAATCAGACGAAAGTACCACTGCATTTTGGGGTAGGTGCGCATTTAGGCGCTTAATCTGATCCGTATCGGTTAAATCAGCGGGTGCATTTGTCCAGCCGACCATGGTTTTTTTATGCGTTGGCCCGTGGCGCACCCACCAAAAGCGGGTCATTGCGGCAGATGCCCTTTTAGGGCTATAGGCAGACCAGCTGTAACAAGCACAACCAGATCGGCAAGGGCTGCAAGTTCTTGGTTCAATTCGCCTTGTTCTTGGCGAAAATTACGGGCCAATGTATTATCAGGTACAACACCCTGACCAACCTCATTTGTGACAATGACAACATGCCCATTAAACTTTTGTAAGCTGGCAAACAGGTTTTGCTTTGCTATATCTAAATTTTGTTCATCTAGCATAATATTTGACAGCCAGAGTGTTACACAATCCAATAATACTGCGCTGGGGGGGGCAATTTTTGCCAACGCATCCCATGGGGCATAAGGGGTTTCGTATGTCTGCCAATCTGACCCGCGCTGGGTTTTGTGTTTGGTAATTTTTGCTTTCATTTCAGTGTCATACACTTGCGCCGTGGCAATGTAGGACCGTGGCAGTTCTGACGCCATAACAATGCTTTCTGCGTATTTGGATTTGCCAGATGCGGCGCCACCGATCACGAGTGATATTTTTGGTAATGTAATTTTTATCACAACCCCGTGTCCCCTATTCACATTTGCCCAAGTATTAGGTCAGATGAAGAAAAATAACCATAGTGGTTAGTAGGAGGATGTTATGTCGTTAAATATACAGCCCAATAAAGCTTTTACGAAACGCGCCATGAAGGCGGAACTTCTTGACGCAGAAACTGAATACGCGCTTGCTGTTGCTTGGCGCGACAATCGTGATGAAGCGGCTTTGCACCGTTTAATCACCGCCTATATGCGCCTTGCTGTTTCTATGGCAATGAAATTCAAACGCTATTCTGTATCGCAACAAGATTTGATACAAGAAGCGGGTGTTGGCTTGATGAAGGCAGCAGAAAAGTTTGACCCTGATAGGGGGTTTCGCTTTTCGACTTATGCACAGTGGTGGATTAAGGCCTCTATGCAGGAATTTGTTATGCGCAACTGGTCTATGGTGCGCACAGGGTCAACCAGCTCGCAAAAGTCGTTGTTTTTCAATCTTAAGCGGGTCCAATCGAAAATAGAACGCGAAGCGCAACAAAACGGTGCAGATTTAAACCGTGCTGAACTGGATGCATTGATTGCACAGGAAATTGGCGTACCGTTGCGGGATGTTGAAATGATGCAGGGCCGTATGTCTGGGTCTGACTATTCGTTGAATGCACCGCAATCGACCGAAGAGGATACCCGCGAATGGATGGATACGTTAGAAGATACCAGCCCGCAATCGGCGGAAGTGGTTGAACGAAACCAAGATTTGCAAACAATGCGCGGCTGGATCAATGATGCCATGTTGGTTTTGAATGATCGTGAAAAATACGTGATTTCGCAACGCAAAATGGCGGATGACCCGCGTACATTGGAAAGCATAGGCGATGAACTGAAGCTTTCCAAAGAACGCATTCGTCAAATTGAAGCGGCTGCGCTGGAAAAACTGCGTAAGCGTTTGGAAAAAGATGTGGGTAAAGCTGCCCGCGTTTTGGTTGACGCTTAAACTTGCACCTATCCGTTAGCGGCTTTACACCTATGATAAGTGAAACCGCAACGGAACCTGTGCCTTATGTTATCTGGTCGGAAAATACTTCTTATTATAGGCGGCGGCATTGCTGCCTATAAAAGCCTTGATTTGATCCGCCGTTTGCGCGACCGCGGCGCATCCGTAGTTCCTGTGCTGACCAAAGGTGGGGCAGAGTTTGTAACCCCATTGTCAGTCGCAGCCCTTGCGGGCGAAAAGCTGTACCGAGATCTGTTTGATCTGGGCGATGAGGCCGAGATGGGGCATATCCAGTTATCGCGTGCTGCTGATCTAATTGTTGTAGCCCCTGCTACGGCTGATTTGATGGCTAAGATGGCGAACGGTCAGGCCAATGATTTGGCGACTACGCTTTTGCTGGCCACTGATAAACGCGTGCTGATCGCACCTGCAATGAATGTGCGCATGTGGGAACATGCCGCGACTGTGCGCAATGCGGAAAAGCTAAAGCAGGATGGCATTCTGTCTGTAGGCCCTGATGAGGGCGATATGGCCTGTGGTGAATATGGCCCCGGCCGTATGGCAGAGCCTTTGGCGATTGTAGCCGCTGTTGAAGATGCATTGCTGAACGGCCCCTTAAAGGGCAAGCATGTTTTGGTGACATCTGGCCCAACGCATGAACCGATTGATCCCGTGCGCTATATTGCAAACCGTTCATCGGGGGCACAAGGGGCGGCGATTGCCAATGCACTTGTTGCTTTGGGGGCGAAGGTTACGTTTGTAACGGGGCCTGCACACGCAGAAATGCCCGCTGGTTGTGTTATTGTGCCTGTGGAAACCGCCGATGAAATGTTGGCGGCGGTAACGAAATCTTTGCCTGTAGATGCTGCGGTATTCGCGGCTGCGGTGGCCGATTGGAAAGTTATAAGCGCGTCTGACAAGAAGATTAAGAAAACAAAAGGGGCGAAATTGCCCGTTTTGGAGTTTTCTGAAAATCCTGACATTTTGCAAACTATATCGAGTATGGGCAAAGATCGTCCGAAATTGGTTGTGGGGTTTGCTGCTGAAACTGACGATGTGCAGAAAAACGCCACTGATAAACGCCAACGCAAAGGGTGTGACTGGATACTTGCAAATGATGTATCCCCAGCAACTGGCATTATGGGCGGGTCTGAAAATGATGTGACTTTGATTTCGGATCAGGGTGCGGAAAATTGGCCGCGCATGAGTAAAATAGCGGTTGGGCAGCGGCTTGCAGATAAAATTTCGGATGAATTAGATGACTGATGTTAGCGTAAAGATCATGCGTGTGGCGGGGTCTGATCCTGATATTGCCTTGCCTTCCTATGAGACATCGGGTGCTGTTGGCATGGATTTGCGGGTGAATTTCAAGGATGATTTACGCGGCTTGGGTGTGACGCTGGCAGCAGGTGAGCGCGCATTAATACCGACAGGCTTGGCCATTGCTTTGCCAGTGGGCTTTGAAGCGCAAATCAGGCCGCGTTCTGGCCTAGCATGGAAAAAAGGCGTGTCGATTATTAATAGCCCTGGCACGATTGATTGGGATTATCGCGGCGAGATCAGTGTTGTTCTTATCAACCACGGTGCAGAGACATTTCAGATTAACCACAATGATCGTATTGCACAAATTGTGTTTACCCCTGTGACCCGGGCTGCATTTTCTGTTGTTGATACGCTAGATCAAACCACGCGTGGGGCGGGTGGTTATGGATCGACGGGCAAAGATTAGATGTATCTTTTCGGCGTTCATTTCAGTGCAGAGCGACTTCAGTTTATTGTCGTGCTGCTGTTGATACTGGGGGTGTTATTTTATATCCGTATATTGCGGAATTTGCGCAAACCTTTACCCAATCAGGAACCACAAACAATGCCCCAAGGCCCAATGTCTGATACGGAAATTGAACGCTATGCGCGCCACCTTATTTTACGTGAGGTCGGTGGGGTTGGGCAACAAAAGCTACGAAAATCACGTATTCTGGTGATCGGGGCAGGTGGTTTGGGCTCACCCGTGTTGCAATATCTGGCAGCGGCGGGTGTGGGGACGTTGGGCGTGATTGATGATGATATTGTCAGCTTATCGAACCTTCAACGGCAGGTGTTGTTTGATGAAGATCAGCTGGACATGCCAAAGGTATTCGCGGCAAAGGCCAAATTAACTGCCCTGAACCCGCATATAATCATCCGCTCTTATAATCGCCGCCTGTCACAGGAAAATGCGAAAGAGTTGTTTGGTGAGTATGATTTGGTATTGGATGGCACGGATAATTATCAAACGCGCAGTTTGGTGAATGCGGCTTGTGTGACCAGTAAAACGCCATTGATTTCTGGTGCGATCAGTCAGTGGGAAGGGCAAGTATCTTTGTTTGACCCTGCCAGTGGTACACCGTGTTATGCCTGCATCTTTCCTGACGAGCCTGCTGATGGGCTGGCACCAAGCTGTGCCGAAGTGGGCGTGATGGGGGCTTTGCCGGGCATCATCGGGTCAATTATGGCATCAGAGGCGATCAAATATATTACGGGCGCAGGACAGATGCTTGCGGGGGAGATGTTGATATTTGATGCGCTTTACGGGGAAAGCCGTAAAATAGCTTTGCATAAGACTGCTGGATGCGCGGTTTGTGGGGCAATTTTGGATATTGAAAAGATGTAAAAGATCAACAAAGATTACAATGTCCCAGTTGGGACATGGGGATAATCTATTGATATTGCTTTATTTATAAATTTTTTAGTAGGGTACTTTTAAACTTAATATGGCAGTAGACCAATGTTTTTTAAAAAGACAGTTTTACCTATGCTTACCGCCTTGGTAAAACCTGATCAGGTGGCCTATGACCCAATTCAAACGTCTTAATATTCAAGATCACTTTTTCACCCATATCGACACGGGCCTCTTTGGTGGCTGATGCCATATGAGGCAGCAACATCACATTATTGCGCCCACACAAACGAGGGTTTACTTGGCTGCCTTTTTCGAAAACATCCAAACCTGCCCCAGCCAGTGAACCTTGCTCTAGTGCGTCAATTAATGCGGTTTCATCAATCACTGAACCGCGTGCCGTGTTGATAACAAATGCGGTTGGTTTTAGCATTGCAAGCCGTTTGGTATTTAGCAGATGATGGGTTTCAGGGGTGTTGGGGCAATGCAATGACAAGACGTCGGCCATGGGCAGCATATCTTCAAGTTTGTCGATATAAGTAGCATTCAGATTTCGTTCGATTTCTGGATGCACAGGTTTACGGTTATTATAAATCACCTTCATTCCAAAGGCATTGGCGCGGCGTGCAACTGCCATACCAACACGGCCCATTCCGATAATGGCCAAGGTTTTTCCACCAATCGAGGTGCCTAAAAAGGCGGATGGCGACCAACCTGTCCAATCGCCAGATTGCAAGGCAGCTGAGCCTTCTTTAAAACGGCGCATGACTGTCAATATCAAAGCCAAGGTCATATCAGCACTATCTTCTGATAACAGCCCAGGGGTGTTTGTTACGATAATGCCGCGTTTATGGGCGGCTTCAATATCGATGTGGTCATACCCTGATCCATAATTTGTTATAAGTTTTAGCTGCTTACCTGCTTTGGCAAGGGTTTCGGTATCTAGCTTATCGCTAAGAGTGGGGATTAAAACATCTGCGGTTTGCAAGGCATCAACTAATTGTTCATGCGAAAATGGGGTGTCTGTTTTATTCAGAGTGGTATCGAAAAGTTCGACCAATCTGTTTTCCACGGCCTCTGGCAACCGTCGCGTCACGACAACACTTAGTTTTGAACTGGACATACTACACCTTATTGGCTGGATTTTTCTTTTCCATTCTGGCAAATTTTACCCCATAGGGGCAAGGCGAAAGAACCATCCCTGTCAAAAAACACTTTGGCCAGAGCAGGCAAATATAATGGCACTGAACATTTTTAGATTGCTGGTCATGGGCGTGACCGCAATATTTATGACCTTGGCACCACAATTATCTGTGGCCCAAGAACGTGGCGCGGTTACGAATTTGCCTTTACCACGGTTTGTTTCGATGAAGGCAAAACAAGGTAATGTGCGTCGCGGCCCTAGCCTTACACACCGCATTGATTGGGTGTTTCAGCATACAAGTACCCCCCTATTAATCACCGCCGAGTTTGGCCATTGGCGACGTGTGCAAGACAAAGACGGGCAGGGTGGCTGGATGCACTATGCGCTGTTATCGGGTGTGCGAACGGTCATTGTAAATCAGGTTAATCTGACATTGCGTCTTAAGCCCACCCAACAAGCAGCCCCCGCCGCATATGCAGAAGAAGGTGCCATTGCCCATCTAAAAGAGTGCATAGCAGATTGGTGTTTTATTTCGGCTAAGGGCTATGGTGGCTGGGCCTTAAAGGCCGATCTTTGGGGTGTTTGGGATGATGAATTGCGCGAATAGATATGGCGCGTTCTTAATGTCACCCCAGAACTTTACTGACAACCTGTTCTGCTTGTTCATTTGTGTGACCAAGCAAACGAAGTACGGCTTTATTTGTTTCGGGAATTGCAAATTCCATACCCTTGTTCTCTATATTCAATCGAATGGTCAAATTAGCGAGTGTCGCTATTTGAAGCATAACAAGAGGGTTTATCGGCGTTTTGAATATTCCGGATTTTTCACCATCCATAAGCGTGTTTCGGAAATCGTCTAGTGAAATATCTGCTATCCCATCCAGTGGCACTAATGCTGCTATCATCAGTTTGCCCCAAGCCGGAACTTGTGTAGCTATTGTCATAAATAAGAAGTTATCTCGTACGATTTTTTCATCAGCAGGTACGTTCTGTACTCTGCCATCTCGAATAATGTACCCGATTTCTGCTGAAACAGTTGAAGCTGTCGCATATATAGCTTCGTCTAGAGTATCATAATGGTTGAAAAAAGTGTCTTGTGTAATGCCCGCATTTTCAATGATATGTTTGACTGTTGTGTGTTCTAATCCTTCAGTTGAAATAGCTTCTATTACGCCATCAATTATGGCTGAGCGTGTATGTTGGGCTTTTGGTGCGTCGGGGTATTTATCTTGAAAATGCCGTTGAGTATTGGTTGGCATTAATTGTTTATTTAATTCAACTGTCATATTTACATTTCCATATTTGGATGGCTGTCAATTATATTTTTGGTTTAAACAACTGTACCTACAATCTAATTACCGAGCAATCGTAAATATATTACGGCCATTTCGTTGTCCTAAATTGCAAGGAAAGTCAAAACTAACCATGGTCTTTAGGTAGTTAAAACTGGTGTGGAGTGCATTTTATATGACGCCCTACCCAAGCCCGCGCCCTTTTAACAGTGCTTCCACTTTCGGTAGTGACCCGCGAAACCCGATGTATAGCTCTTCCGGGTCTTTTGATCCCCCTGTCGAGTAGATATTATCGTGCAGGCTTTTGGCCAAATCGGGATTAAACGCATTGCCTGTTTCACGAAATGCATCAAATGCATCTGCATCCATCACTTCTGACCACATGTAGCTGTAATAGGCACTGGAATAGCCGTCGCCCGAAAATACATGGGCAAAATGCGGTGTGGCGTGGCGCATGGTTATGGCTTTGGGCATGCCAAGACTGTCTAATACTTCCGCTTGTTTTTGCATAGGGTCTTTGGGGGCGGCCCCTGTATGAAATGCCAAATCCACCAAAGCACTGGCGGTATATTCTACCGTGGCAAAACCTTGGTCAAAGTTTTCTGCGGCAAGTAACCTTTTCAATAATTCTGCTGGAATAACTTCGCCAGTATCTGCGTGGCGGGCATATTGTTCGAGCACTTCGGGCACTGACAGCCAGTGTTCATAAAGCTGGCTGGGCAGTTCGACAAAATCGCGGGCAACAGAGGTGCCAGAAATGAAGCCGTATGTGACATCTGACAGCATGGAATGCAGTGCATGGCCGAATTCATGAAATAATGTACGGGCATCATCAAAGGTCAACAAACAAGGTTGCCCTGCGGGTGCTTTGGCAAAGTTGCACACGTTCACAGTGATAGGTCGTACATCACTATCAAGGGCAGATTGTGAGCGGAAACGAGAACACCATGCACCTGATCTTTTTGATGATCGTGCAAAGTAATCGCCGATGAACACCGCCATATGGCGGTCGCCTTTTTTAACTTCCCATGCACGGGCATCTGGATGGTAAAGGGGTGCATCTATTGGCGTGAAGCTTAATCCGAAAAGTTTATTTGCGCAGTCAAATGCGGCTTCAATCATTTGGTCTAATTGAAAGTACGGCTTTAGTTCAGCCTCATCCAGATCGTGTTCAGCTTTGCGCAGTTTTTCTGCATAATAGCGCCAATCCCACGGCGCGAGGTCTGCCTGAATGTTATCTGCATGCATCAGCTTTGTTAGTTTTTCAGCATCTTTGTTAGCGGCAGCCTTTGCCGGTTCCCAAACCGCCATCAGCAAATCGCGCACGGCGGCGGGTGTTTTGGCCATCTCTGTTGCCAGTTTAAAGTCGGAAAACGTGTCATAACCTAAAAGATTGGCGCGCTCTTGGCGTAATTCCAAGGTTTCAGCCACAATCGCACGATTGTCTGTCTTACCGCCGTTTTCGCCGCGTGCTGCCCATGCTTTAAATGCTAGCTCGCGCAAATCACGGCGTGGCGAGAATTGTAGAAATGGTACGATTAATGAACGTGAAAGAGTGATGATATGGCTCGCAAGGTCACGTTCTTTGGCAGCTTCATGTGCGGCCGAGATTAGGAAATCAGGGCAACCTGCCATGTCATCCACTGACAATTCCATGAACCATGTGCGTTCATCTGCAAGCAAGTTCTGGGTAAATGCGGTTCCCAGCTCTGCCAAGCGTTGTGAAATGGCCGCTAAGCGGTCACGTGCGTCGCCCACCAGCTTTGCGCCAGAACGGGTAAACATTTCATGATACAATTCCAGCACCCGTAATTGTTCGCCCGATAACCCCAAATCATCGCGGTCTGCATAAAGCGTATCAATGCGCCCGAATAGCTTGGCGTTCATCATGGTTTCAGAATTAAACGCGGCCCATTTGGGGGCAAGATCGCGCTGCAAAGCTTCCAATGCATCGTTCGAATTTGCCCCGGCAAGGTTCATGAAAACACCTGCAACACGATCCATTAACGCGTCGGCGCGTTCCAATGCCTCAATAGTATTGGCAAAGCTTGGATCATCATCTGCGTTTGCCACCACATCCACTGCGGCGCGGGATTGTTTGAAGGCTTCGTCAAATGCGGGCGCAAAATGTGCGTCTTTTATCAGGTCAAAAGGCGGAACTTCGAACGGGGTATTCCACTGGGACAAGAACGGATTAGTCATGGTCATTGGGCGCTCCAATTAAGGTTGGGGCGAACATAGTCGGCCCCTGTGACGGATGCCAGAGCCAAATCAAGATGCCTCATGTCGTTTTTTCCTCAAATCAGTCGGCATGCCCTAGCCTAACGCGCCTAAATTTTGCAATCTTGCAGCAGAATTCAGATTAAAGGAATCGATCCTATGAAAACTCATGTAAAAGCTCTGGTTGTTGGTGGTGGCGCTGTTGGTGCAGGCATTGCCTATCATTTGGCTAAATACGGCTGGAATGATGTGATGTTGCTGGAACGCGATGAACTGACATCGGGGTCAACATGGCATGCTGCAGGCCTGTTGCCTTTGTTCAACATGGGTTATGCGACCACGCATTTGCATGATTATTCTGTTGATTTTTATAAATCACTTGAGGCTGAAACCGGCCTGAACGCTGGCTTTTCGATTGTTGGCAACCTGCGCATGGCGCAAACCAAAGATCGTATGGACGAATATATGCTTTACGGCTCCATCGCTGAAACCGTGGGCATTGAATATGACTATATGACGCCTGCGCAGATCAAAGAACGCTGGCCGCTTATCCGCGCCGAAGATCTGGAAGGGGCGATTTATCACCCCGGTGACGGCTATATTAACCCCGCCGATGTGACCATGGCTATGGCTAAAGGTGCGCGCCAACGGGGTGTGACGATTGAACGTAGGTGGCAGGTTGATGGGTATGAGTGGACGGGTTCCGAATGGAAAGTCACTTGTACCAAGATGGTCGAAAAGGGTGGCAATCTGGTGCCAAGTGAAGAACAGGTTGTCATCACGGCGGAACATGTTGTGACTGCAACAGGCAACCACGCGCAACGCACGGCGCAACTGTTGGGCATCAAAATACCCGCCATTCCTGTTGAACACCAGTTTATTGTCACCGACAAAGACCCTGCCTTGGTGCAGTGGCGCGCAGACGGTAACCCTGAACACCCTGTTATCCGCGATGCCGATGCACAATCATATGTGCGCGAAGAACGCGGTGGCTGGATTTTGGGTGTCTATGAAAAAGACGCACCTGCACGCTTTAAGTACGGTGTGCCAGATAGCTTTCGTGCTGATTTGTTCCCATTGGAACTAGAGCGCATTGAAGAGCAGTATATGGCGATGATTCACCGCATGCCATCATCTGAAGAAAGTGGCTTGAAAGACGATTTCAACGGCCCGATTTGCTACACGCCTGACGGTAACCCATTGGTGGGGCCTGCCCCCGGTTTGCGTAACATGTGGCTGGCTGAAGGGTTTAGCTTTGGTATTACTGCGGCTGGTGGGGTTGGTAATTACATGGCGCAAATGATGGTTGAAGGTGAAGCCGAAATCGACATGGCATCCCTTGACCCCAAACGCTATGGCTCTTGGATGACCACGGAATACGCGTCTGTTAAAAACGAAGAATGTTATGAACACGTCTACATTTTACACCATCCTGATGAAGAACGCGAAGCGGCGCGCGCATTGCGCACATCCCCCGCTTACGATCGCCAAAAAGCGGCGGGTGCGCAGTTTGGTCAAGTAAACGGTTGGGATCGTCCCAACTACTATGCACCTAACGGTTTTGACGATAAAGCCGCAAGGTCTTTTCGCCGTGGTGGTTGGTGGCAATATGCGGTTGAAGAAGCCAAAGCCATCCGTGAAGGCGTTGGCCTGATTGATGCGACAGCTTTTACCAAGCATGTGGTCAAGGGGCCGGGGGCCACGCAATTCTTGGATTGGTTTACTTGTAATAAATTGCCAAAAATCGGCCGTATTAACCTGACATATGCGCTGACTTCTCACGGCACAACACGCACCGAATATACCATCGTGCGCAATGGGGAAGACAGCTATTATCTGGTCTCTTCGGGCGCGTTGACAACCTATGACGGGGATTATCTGCGCAAGGCGGCGGCTGATAAGACCGAAGAATTTGGCTATATCGAAATTCAGGATGTGACAAACCAATGGGGTGTGTTTGCGATAGCTGGGCCGAAAACCCGCGATGTTTTAAGCAAGATCATTAAAGATGCCGACCCTGCGACAGCACTTAGTAACAAACGCTTCCCGTGGTTGTCTGCACGTCAAATTGAACTGGGCATGTGCCCCGTCAATGCCATTCGCGTGGCTTACACGGGTGAATTGGGTTGGGAGTTACACCACCCGATTGAAATGCAGAACTATCTGTATGATCTGATCTTGGAAGCGGGTGAGGAACATGGCATCAAACTTGTTGGTGCGCGGGCGCAAAACTGGTTGCGGCAGGAAAAATCTTATCGCGCGTTCGGCACCGAGTTGGGCCGCGATGCAACCCCTGCTGAAGCTGATTTGCCGCGTTTCATTGATCTGTCAAAAGATTTTTATGGCAAAGAGGCAATGGAAAAAACCGGTATCCGTTCCAAATGTGTCACCTTACTGATCGACGGGCCAGCGGATGCTGACCCATGGGGCCGTGAAGCCCTTTATGATGACGGCAAAAAAGTTGGGCGTCTGACATCGGGTGGGTATTCGGTGGTTTTTGGAAAATCCATTGGTATGGGCTATCTGCCATCTGAACTGGCAGTTGTAGGTCAAAAGTTGAAAGTTAGAATGTTCCGAGAATTGTGGGATGCCGAGGTGGTGGAAGACAGCCCCTACAACCCGAACAATTCTACCATTCGCGTGGATGGGTAAACACTTCTTTTAGCAATCTATTGACTGAAGAACCGCTTCCAATAAGGTGGCGGTTCTTTGCTATGGGGTGAATGACATGACTAATGTGTTTTCGGTTGAAGGTTTGGTGCAATCGATCAGGTTAGCGGCAGATAAGGCTGACCCTGAAGCGGCCATTCGTGAAGTGCTAGTGGAAGTGGTTAAAAATCCTGATGCGATATTCGCTGCAACATCTGGTGAAGATGGCGATGAGACTATGTATTTTGAGGATGACAAAGTTTCTATCTGGCGGTGCAGGTTTCAACCAAAAATCGTGATGCCCCCACATGAACATTGTTTGAAAGTTTTGATCGGGGTGTATTCTGGTGGTGAGAAAAGCATTTTGTATAAACGCACCGAAGAGGGTTTGAGCGAAGCTGGTAGTGTTACTGCGCATGCGGGTGAGGTTATTACTTTGGGCAAAGCTGCAATTCATGCGGTGACAACAAAAGATGATAACCCCAGCGATGCAATTCACGTCTATTTGGGCCCGTTGATGAAGCTGGAACGTGATTTATATGATTGGGAAAGCGGTAAGGCAGTTGCGTTTACGCTTGAAAACTTTGAAGCGATGAAAAGATCTGTTGTGCAATAATTGTCAAAAAACATGACAAACGCTGGCAAATGGTAATTTACAAAATTTACAAGTTTACAACCCAAACTTTACACGACCCATACAAATCTACACGAAATACCCCTTATTTTTAAGTATTTAAGGGACTCGTGCTTCTTTGTTTTGTAAATCCAGCCACAGAAACACTGAGTCTTACCAGCATTCACAACAAGGATTACAACAATGCCTTATGATAACGATAGCAATGATATGCAAAATCTGATTTCCGAGCATGGAAGCGCATGGGCGGCAATTAGCCCTGAAAATGTAGCACGTATGCGCGCCCAGAACCGGTTTAAAACTGGTTTGGATATCGCGAAATACACTGCCGACATTATGCGCAAAGACATGGCAGAATATGACGCGGACAGTTCGCAATACACCCAGTCTTTGGGTTGCTGGCACGGCTTTATCGGCCAACAAAAAATGATTTCTATCAAGAAGCATTTCGGTACGACAAAAGGTAAATACCTATACCTGTCTGGTTGGATGATCGCTGCATTGCGCTCTGAATTCGGCCCATTGCCTGACCAATCCATGCACGAAAAAACATCTGTTCCTGCCTTGATCGAAGAGTTGTACACATTCTTGCGCCAAGCGGACGCACGTGAATTGGGTGGTTTATTTCGTGATTTGGATGCGGCAACGGACGCAACAGCGCGTGCAGAGGTTCAATCAAAAATCGACAATTTTGAAACTCATGTAGTACCTATTATCGCTGATATCGACGCAGGATTCGGCAACCCAGAAGCGACATACCTATTGGCTAAAAAGATGATCGAAGCGGGCGCTTGTGCGCTGCAAATCGAAAATCAGGTTTCTGACGAAAAACAATGTGGCCACCAAGATGGTAAAGTCACCGTACCACACGAAGATTTCTTGCAGAAAATCCGCGCATGTCGTTATGCGTTTCTGGAAATGGGCGTTGAAAACGGTATTATCGTGGCCCGTACAGACAGCCTAGGCGCTGGCCTGACCAAGCAAATCGCGGTAACAAATGAGCCGGGCGATTTAGGCGACCAATACAACAGCTTTCTTGATTGTGACGAAGTGACATTGGACGATATGGCCAATGGTGATTTGGTTATCAAGCAAGACGGCAAATTGATGCGCCCGAAACGCCTACCTTCTAACCTGTTCCAATTCAAAGCAGGCACAGGTGTTGCACGGTGTGTTCTGGACAGTATCACCAGCTTGCAAAACGGTGCGGATATGATCTGGATCGAAACTGAAAAACCACATATCGGCCAAATCGGTGAGATGATTAATGAAGTTCGCGCAAAAGTTCCAAATGCGAAATTGGTTTACAACAACTCACCATCTTTCAACTGGACGCTGAACTTCCGCCAGCAAATCTTTGATGCATGGACTGAGGCAGGCACAGACGTATCTGCATACGACCGCGCTAACTTGATGTCAGCGGAATACGATGAAACTGAATTGGCAACAGAAGCGGACAACAAAATCCGTACGTTCCAAGCTGACAGTGCACGTGACGCGGGTATCTTCCACCACCTAATCACATTGCCAACATACCACACGGCAGCCTTGTCTACAGACAATCTGGCTAAAGAGTACTTCGGCGACGAAGGCATGTTGGGTTATGTGGCTGGTGTTCAGCGCAAAGAAATTCGCCAAGGTATTGCCTGCGTGAAGCACCAAAACATGTCAGGGTCTGATATGGGTGACGATCACAAAGAATACTTTGCTGGTGAAGCAGCCCTAAAGGCTGGTGGTAAAGACAACACAATGAACCAGTTTGGTTAATCCAGTTCGGTAGTATAGAACCGAACCAATCCTAAAAGGCCTGCTAGGGAAACTTAGCAGGCCTTTTTAATTTTTACTGCCAAACTTATCTAAAGCCATTTTAAATACGGCGGCGTCAACATTTCCACCTGTTGTAACCGCAATAGTAGTTTCCGAATTTAGAGCATCACCATGAAAAAGTGCTGCTGCCAAACCAACGGCGCCACCTGGCTCTATAACAATCTTCAATCTGTCAAAAGCCAAAGCCATCGCATGTAAACATTCGTCGTCGGTCAAAGTTATACCACCGCCACAAAGACGTTTTAAAATGGGGAAAGTCATTTCACCCGGTGATGGGGTTATAATCGCGTCACATAATGATCCGGTAAGTTGCTTATTGCTTTCGATTTTCCCCGAAACAAGTGAGCGTGTAACATCATCAAAGCCAACAGGCTCGCAGGGGCGTACTGTAAAATCAGGTGCTGTTTGTTCTAATGCCAATGCGATACCAGAGGTCAGACCGCCGCCACCGCAGCATACCAGTACATCTGCATCAGTCACTCCCACATCTGCCGCTTGTTGTGCGATTTCCAAACCACAGGTGCCTTGGCCCGCAATGACATAGGCATTGTCAAAAGGTTTTACCAAAGTTAGGCCACGATCTTTATTTATACGTGCCGCAACACTGTCTCTGTCTTCCGTGGCACGGTCATATAAAACCACTTCGGCGCCTAGTGCTTTGGTGTTTTCAATTTTTACGATTGGGGCATCGGAAGGCATGATTATCACAGATGGCACACCGTGTTTTTGTGCGGCCAGCGCAACACCTTGGGCGTGGTTTCCGGAAGAAAAAGCAATGATACCACGGTTTCTATCAGCCGTTGATAATGCTGAAATGGCAGACCATGCACCCCGAAACTTAAAGGATCCAGTGTGTTGTAAACATTCAGCTTTTACAAAGACAGGCCGCCCTGCAATGTCATCAATAAAAGGCGAAGATAACAGGGGGGTTTTAACGGCTTTGCCATCTAACCGCTTGGCGGCAGCCTGTATCATTTCAAAGTTGCTCATCTTACTTTCCTTAAAAACTGTTCTAAAACCTGCAAACATTCAGGCTCGTCTAAATAGGGGATATGGGCGCGGTCTTTTACCTCTGCGTAAATCATATCTGGTTTTCGCTTTAGCATTTCGGCCACGGTTTTGCGCGATAAAAGATCAGAGTTTTCACCACGAACAAGGGCTAGCGGTAGATCTTCAAAAGCATCGAAATAGGCCCATAAATCTACATTGTCGCCATGGGATTGTGCCAAAAGTGCATCGCGCAGGTTTGGGTCATACCGTAAGTGCAACCCATCTGGTTTTTCTATCCACCTGTTGCGTATTTCTTGATGCCATCGTTCAGTTGGCACATTGGCAAACCCAACTGAATAAGTGGGTAGTTTTGCTTCCGCATCACGGTACGATTTAAAGATTGGGGGTTGGCCTAAAAAACCCATAATGACATCGGTACCAGCGGTTTCTAAAACTGGGCCTATGTCATTTATCATCGCCCCCAGCAGACGATCATGGTTATTTTTGGCCAAACCCATTGCGATAATGCCACCGCGTGAAGTGCCGATAATAGCTGCTTTTTTGATTTTTAAATAATCCAGCAATTCCAATGCATCACCGCCTTCGCGGATAACATTGTAATTGTTGTAGTTAGGATCAAAGTCAGATTGTCCGCGTCCACGCATATCCAATCGGATTAGGCGCACATCTTTGGCATAGGGCGCCATGTAATTAAAGTCTGTGTTATTACGTGTAAGCCCTGACAGACATAAAACAGGCACCCCTTCCCCTTCATCGCGATACGCCAAATTTAATCCATCGGATGTTGTGAATGATTGCATCATAACGATTTGGCTAAATCGGGTATATTGTGAAGTGTTGGCAGATTTGATTGTGGCACCCAAGGCAATTCATCTTGGGCTTCGTTTGAGCGGTTCACCCATACGGTTTGAAAGCCAAACTTGGTGGCAGCGGACGCATCCCACCCATTAGATGACACAAAAAGAACCTCATCGGGTTTACATGAAAACCGATCACAGACCATTTGATAAACACATGTGGCAGGCTTGAATATGCCTACATCTTCAACACTAAGAACGGCATCAAAATGCGCCTTTAACCCTGCGGATTTGACCGCACCACTTAACATATCGGGCGAGCCGTTGGAAAGAATAGCGGTTTGTAATCCTGCCGATTTTAGGTCTTTTAGCATTTGTGGAACCTCTTCATAGGCCTCAAGATTCCAGTAAAGCGCTAACAAACGTTCTCGCAGTTCGGCGTCGTCAGATAGGTTGTTGGCGGCTAATGCATAATCCAGGCCGTTTTGTGTGACGGTCCAAAAATCCGTATGCGCATCCATTACTGCACGTAACCAAGTGTATTGCAGTTGCTTTAGTCGCCAATCCGTTGCGACTTTTACCCAGACTTTTGAAAAAGCTTCGCGGCCCGGCTCGGATGCCGCTTGTCTTGCGGCAGCGGCGACATCAAATAATGTGCCGTATGCATCAAAAACGCATGTGGTAATCGTCATGTGTTAACCTCCATTTTAAGAGGATGTTACACATGACAATATTTTTTGGAAATAACAAAAAGGTCAGAGGTTTTCAGTCTGTGCCATACCCAGTACGTGGTAGCCGCCATCTACATAAATGATCTCACCTGTGGTGCATTCACCGTAGCTAGATGCAAGATAAACCGCAGTGCCGCCAACAGATGCTAAAGTTGCATTTGCCCGCAATGGTGAATTTGCTTCGGTTGCGCGAAATGTTTTTCGCGCCCCTCCAATCGCAGCACCTGCCAAAGTACGCATTGGGCCTGGGCTGATTGCGTTCACACGGATGCCATCTGGCCCCAGATCATTTGCCAAATAACGCACAGCACTTTCCAGCGCGGCCTTGGCAATACCCATAACATTATAAAACGGCGTTACACGGTTAGAACCTTGATAGGTAAGCGTTAAAATTGTGCCACCTTCTTTCATCAGCGGTTTTGCACGGCGTGCAACCTCAATCAAAGAATAACATGAAATATCCAACGAGTTTTTGAAATTTGCGCGACTAGTATCCACAATACGCCCTGACAGTTCATTTTTGTCAGAGTATGCTATTGCGTGAACCAGAAAATCAATGCTGCCCCATTCTTTTTCCAGCGTGGCAAACACATTATCAAGAGACGCGTCATTTTGCACATCCGCCTCCACCAATATGCTAGAGCCTAGGCTTTCTGCCAGCGGTTTAACGCGTTTACCAAAACCATCACCTTGATAGGTAAACGCCAGTTCAGCACCATGTGCTGCCATCTCGCGCGCAATACCCCAAGCAATAGACTTATCATTGGCAACACCCATGATAAGCCCGCGTTTACCTTTAAGCATATCACCCATGATATTTACTCATCGCTAATGTAGCATTGGTGCCGCCAAAGCCAAAGCTGTTTGAAAGTACAGTATCCAGTCCTGCGTTGTCACGACGTGTTGTGGCAATTTCTTCTGGTTTCAGGTTTTCATCCAGTTCGGTTACATTGGCCGATGCAGCGATAAAATCGTTTTCAAGCATCAGTAACGAATAAATCGCTTCTTGCACGCCCGTTGCCCCTAACGAGTGGCCAGTTAGTGATTTGGTAGAACTGATCGGGGGTGTTGATCCTTCACCAAAGACACGGCGCACGGCTTGAACTTCGGTTACATCGCCCGCAGGTGTTGATGTGCCATGCGCGTTTATGTAATCAACTTTACGTTCGCCAAGTGTGGACATTGCCAGCTTCATTGACCGCTCACCGCCTTCGCCTGATGGGGCTACCATATCGTAGCCATCAGAGGTGGCACCGTAACCTGTTACCTCGGCATAGATTTTAGCACCGCGTGCCAATGCGTGGCTTAGTTCCTCTAAAACAACAACACCACCACCGCCTGCAATAACAAAGCCATCGCGGGTTGCGTCAAATGCGCGTGACGCGGTTTCTGGTGTGTCATTATGCTTAGAAGACATTGCCCCCATTGCGTCAAACAAACAGGATAAAGTCCAATCCAACTCTTCGCCGCCGCCAGCAAAAACGATGTCTTGCTTGTCAAACTGAATTTGCTCAACACCGTTGCCGATGCAATGGGCGGAAGTAGAACAGGCTGAAGTAATTGAATAATTCACACCCTTAATTTTAAATGGTGTGGCCAGACAAGCTGAATTGGTTGATGACATGCCGCGCGTTACCATAAAGGGCCCCATGCGTTTTGGCGCACCTTTTTCAATTACAATCTTGTGGGCCTGAAACAGATTTACCGTAGACGGGCCGCCTGAACCCATCACCAAACCCGTGCGTTCATTTGATATATCGCTATCTTCCAACCCACTGTCTGCAATGGCTTGTTCCATCGCTAGAAAGTTATAGGCAGCACCCGCACCCATAAAACGCATCTGGCGTTTATCAATGTGATCCGCTGGGTTGATTTTTGGCATACCGTGAATACGGCTGCGAAACCCGTGTTCGGCATAGTCTTCAGCAAAGCTGATACCAGATGTGCTGTTTTGCAATGAAGTTAGAACTTCTTCTTTACTATTACCGATTGAGGAAATGATCCCCAGCCCTGTGATTACAACGCGGCGCATGTGCGGTCTCCTTTTTTGGGGATTATTCTGACAGGTTAACGGCGGCAAGGCCGACCTTCATATCTGTGACTTCGTAGATTAGTTCACCGTCGGCATAGACTTTGCCGTTTGCAACGCCAACCTTTATTCTGCGGTCAATGACGCGGGTGAAATCTATGTGGTAGGTCAGCATTTTACGTGCAGGTGTAACCATGCCTGTTAATTTCACTTCGC
The DNA here is from genome assembly GCA_913061275.1 of uncultured Paracoccaceae bacterium. GTDB lineage: Bacteria > Pseudomonadota > Alphaproteobacteria > Rhodobacterales > Rhodobacteraceae > Amylibacter. The sequence continues at coordinate 24,661 of CAJXSR010000006.1, forward strand.
CTACGCCAAGCGCCATGCCTTGGCCCAGCATTCCACGCCACCCTAGGTTAAAGCCTGTAAGTTGCCATAAACCATCTAGGCCTAAACAGCCTGGCATTATGGGGTTTCCAGGGAAGTGGCATTCAAAAAACCAAAGGTCGGGTGTGATATCGAATTCTGCAACGATATGGCCTTTGCCATGTTCGCCACCGTCGGCGGAAACATCTGTAATGCGATCCATCATTAGCATTGGCGGTAATGGAAGCTGCGCATTTCCAGGCCCAAACATTTCACCACGGGCGCATGATAGCAGGCCTTCTTTATCGAAACTTGTTGGTCTATCAGACATATTGCGTGTGCCTCTTACTATTCATCATGGGTTAGTGGATATCACTACTTAAGTACGACTAGCAAGGCCTGTGCATCGTAGGATTGTCAGCCGTGTTTGTTTTGGTTGAACTTTGCATAAATAGAGGGCATAATATAGCCGTGATAGTTAAATACTGAGGCTAAAATGAAACCCGATCCGCAAATACTTGGCCGAAAATGGCTGGAAAGTAAAAATGTGCGAACAACCAAACAAAGGTTGGTTTTGGCGGCTATGCTTGTGGGGGACGGGAAAGATCGTCATGTCACGGCGGAAAGCCTGTTTGAGGCGGTTTCCAATGCAGAGGAATCTGTATCACTGGCAACAATCTACAATACATTGCGTTTGTTTTGTGAAGCTGAATTGCTGAATGAAATTACGATCGAAGGCAACACATCTTATTTTGATACACGCACAGATCAGCACCCACATTTTTATTGGGAAGATAAACGCGAATTGACAGATGCGCCTACGGAAACGCTACGGTTTGACAGTATTCCAAAGCCACCAAAAGGTACTGAAATATCGCGTATTGATGTCGTTCTTCGGCTGCGTAATACCTAAATTAGGTCTAAAACCACTGCCCCGGTTCCATGAAACCATGATCCATTAGCTGCTGTGAGTTCCAGCGGAATTTGATCGATTTCGACCATATAAAGCTGTCAATTTCATATGTGGATCCAGGATTGGTTTTTAAACTTTTGGCAGTTCTGAAAGAACAAATCGTTATTGTTGTGTTGTTATGCCACGGGCATGAATATGTATTATATTCTGGCATATTAAAATACCCTGTCGGTTCTAAAACCAACCCGGGTTGCGGCTTGAATAGGCCGATTCGGTTCAGGCGACGTTTTTCATAAGGAAGGTGTTCTTCAAACCGCCATTTCAAACCACCATAAACATCTAATTGCCGATCCTGCATTTCGCCGTCAATGTAGCGTTGTAAAGCATAATACCCAGCACCATCAAAATGCGCATCTTCAAGTGAAAACCCGTCTTTGGATTTTCCTAAATCGCCTGGGTATAAATCTATTGTATATGTAAAAACAGAATCACGTTTTTCTTCTGTTATAAAATCTGTCAAATCTGAAATTGAGCGTTTTTCGCAAAATGGAAAATGTAAATATTCGGCGTTGAAGCAGTAATAAACCCAGCGATCTGGGAACAGCTCAATTAAACGATTAATATAAGGGGACACATCAGAAAAGAACGCATCACCGATATTGATTGTTTCACAAAGTTCATCACAGCCATCCGGTAATTCTAAATCGGGGCGTTTTAAAACATAAAGATTATCAAACCCTAATCGTGCGTGATGGCGGATTGAAGAACTTAAACCGGTTATATCTTCGGCAAAAATAAACCCAATGGGGCCTTTGGTAAGCGTTTCCGCTGGTATATCAAAAAGTGGTTTTGCCATATTTGTTAAGGCCTGATTGCTGCTCTTTTTTATTAGATGTATTGTGTCTGAGTAAAAAAATCTACCTTAGAGTGTTTTAAAATTTGCAACAAATCCAGTGCAGAAACTTGTAATGGGAATAACAGGGGTTATGTGCAGGAATACCCAAACTATATTTTTCGGAAGTTTTATTATGCAAACACATGAAAATAATTCTATTCAACAAGAAGAAAATGATTTTGAGGGTGATAATTTTTTGTCATTAACAGCACAAATTGTTTCATCCCATCTGTATGCTGCGCAAATGCCGACGGATAAAGTGCCTGAATTTATTGAAACTGTTCATACAAAATTGGTAGAGATAGCTGCAAAAACCAGTTTGCCCCCCAAACAAAAACCTGCTTATCCGATTGACCAATCCATCACGCCAGATTGCATTTTTTGCCTTGAAGATGGTAAGAAGTTTCGCATGTTAAAAAAGCATCTGCGAGCATATTATGATATGTCGCCCGCACAGTATCGCGCAAAATGGGGGTTGGATGTGGATTATCCTATGGTCGCCCCTAATTATGCGGCAAAGCGACAAGAGCTGGCAAAGAAAAGTGGTTTAGGTAAGAAACGCGACTAATCTTGAAATTCTATGATATTGCAGACAGGTCAGTTGCGGTGTAAAGGCCAAGGCTGAAACAACCTGACCCGAGTTCATATATTATGACGACCGAAAAAAAGCTTTATATTAAAACCTATGGCTGCCAGATGAATGTCTATGATAGCGAACGCATATCTGACGCTTTGGCGCCAGAAGGATATTCTGTAACAACTGATGAAAATCAGGCAGATTTAGTGCTGTTGAATACCTGTCATATTCGTGAAAAAGCTGCCGAGAAAATCTATTCTGAACTTGGGCGGATGAAGCAACTAAAGCTTAAAAAACCTGAATTAAAGTTTGGCGTTGCAGGCTGTGTTGCACAAGCCGAAGGGCAAGAAATTATCAATCGCCAACCTATGGTGGATTTGGTGGTTGGGTCACAAGCGTACCACCGTTTGCCTGAGATGATGAAAAATGTTGATGATGGTGGAAAGCCCGTTGAAATTGATTTTCCGACGGAAGATAAATTTGACCATATCAAGCGTAGTAAAGCACGTAGGAAATTGCCCAGCGCGTTTCTAACTGTACAAGAGGGTTGTGATAAATTTTGTGCATTTTGCGTCGTACCTTATACGCGCGGTGCCGAAGTTTCCCGACCTGCTCAGAAGATCATTGATGAAGCAAAACACCTGGTTGATCTGGGTGTGGTTGAAATTAATTTGTTAGGTCAAAACGTGAATGCATATCACGGCCAAGGGGCGGATGGCGAATGGACGCTTGCGCGTTTGATCCGCGAATTGGCTAAAATTGATGACCTGAAACGCATTCGTTTTACCACATCACACCCCAACGATATGGATGATGATTTGATTGCGGCACATGGCGATACAGAAAAATTGATGCCGTATCTGCATTTGCCTGTGCAAGCGGGTTCCAACAAGATTTTAAAAGCAATGAACCGTCGCCATACGGCTGAAGGTTACCTGAAACTTATTGACCGCATTCGTGCCGCCCGTCAGGATATTACCCTGTCAGGCGATTTTATTGTGGGCTTTCCGGGGGAAACTGAAAAAGATTTCCAAGATACCTTAGATTTATGTGAACAGGTGCGCTACGGGCAAGCTTATTCGTTTAAATATTCAACACGCCCCGGCACACCTGCGGCCGAGTTGGATCAGGTGGAAGAAGCGGAAAAAGCCGATCGTTTACGCCGTTTACAAACCATGTTGACGGGGCATCAAATGGACTTTCAACTGTCAATGGTTGGTAAGGTTTTGCCCGTGTTATTAGAAAAACCTGCGCGCGATCCGGGCCAACTGGTTGGTAAGTCAGAATATCTGCACGCTGTGCATATGGACGCCAAACCAGAGTTGGTTGGCAAGATTGTACAGGCAAAAGTGACCCGAACTGAAAGAAACTCGTTAGGTGCTAAAATTGTAAATATATCCTAATGTGATGTTTTTTAAGCAGATTGGTTCTGTAGTAGATACAATAACCACACATACTAGGGTAATGTTTCCTAACTATACATAGTATATTAAAGTTTTCTCTTCACAAATTGTAGATTTTTGATACCTTTGCACAATAATAGTGGTTATGAATCGTTTTGTGCGATCTTGAATCACATAAAACACTAATAAAAGTAGAGGGGAGCAAAAAGTTGTTTAAAAATCTCTTAAAGGTTGCAGGGGTTGTGACGGTCGGGGCTTTTAGCGCTTCAGCTGCTTTAGCAGATACTGCTAATATAATTATTACAAAATCCAGCCAGCAACAGCGTTATGTGCCAACAATCTGGGTAGACCCAGACGGGTGCGAACACTGGGCGATGGATGATGGTGCAGAGGGCTATATGACCCCGCACGTAACACGTGACGGCATTCCTGTTTGCCGCCGTGGTAAAACTTGCGCGGTTATGAATTCGGATCAGTTGTTTGCGGTAGATAAGTGGCATATTAACGCTGCTAATCGTTCACGGTTGCAAAGTTTCTTTCGTAGCGCGGGTGCAACAGCCTATCTGATAGATGGCCACACGGACAGTGATGCAAGTGATGCGTATAACATGCGCCTGTCACAACGCCGCGCCCAGACAGTTGCACAGATTGCCCAAAGTGTTGGCGCAAAAGCGCAAGCGCGGTGGTATGGCGAAAGGGTTCCTTTGGCCTCAAACAGCACGCGGGCGGGTAAAACCAAAAACCGTCGTGTTGAAATCATTTGCATTCGCTAAGCGGGAAGGAGAGAAAATGACACTTATAAAAACAATATCAATTATGCTTCTTGCCATTCCACTTGCGGGGTGCGGGGATATTCCAAAGCAGAATAAAACTGTGGATAACGGGTATGACAAAAAACACCTAAGTCAGTTGAAGGCTGGTATTTGGGTAGATCCACGTGGATGTGACCATTGGATTATCGACGACGGGGTAGAAGGTTATCTGTCTGCGCGTCTGGATAAATACGGCAAACCTGTTTGTTCAGGTATCGCGCCGCCAAATACGGCAAACGGCCCGTACAAAAGCGGAAGCATATTCCCTGACGTAATCTAAGGGCTGCTAAATACAATTAATAAAAAAGCCGTGTTTATCGCGGCTTTTTTGCGATAATGACTTGCGAAACTCTGCTTATCTTGCCACTGTTTTAATAACGATAAACACGGAGGCTGCATTGGCGAACATCGCCCCATCAATACCGCAAGACGGCAAGGCAAATACAGAAACACTTCTTAATTTCCCTGACAATAAACATTTGATAGATTTATGCGGCGAATTTGACCGCAACCTTACCCAAATAGAGGCAGCTTTGGCTGTGCAGCTTTTACGCCGTGGCAATGAGATTGCTATTATCGGTGAAACTGCTGGCAGTGAAAAAACCCAAGATATCTTGAACGCTCTTTATCAACGTGCTGAGCAAGGCAAGGCGGTTGAGCCTGCTGATATTGATGCAGCAATTCGTTTTGGTGGTAAGCTTCAAAATGATACCCCTTTGACGGCCGATCAAAGTGAAATGTTCAAGGGCAATCATATAGAAATCAGAACCCGCAAGAAAACAGTGGAACCGCGTACTGTTACCCAGAAACATTATGTAGAAGATTTGTTTTCAAAAGAACTGGTTTTTGGGCTTGGGCCTGCGGGTACGGGTAAAACATACCTGGCTGTGGCCGCTGCGGTTTCGATGTTTATCAACGGGATGGTGGATAAAATAATTCTAGCGCGCCCTGCGGTTGAAGCGGGTGAGCGGCTTGGGTTTTTGCCAGGTGATATGAAAGAAAAAGTCGATCCTTATATGCAGCCATTGTATGATGCTTTGAATGATTTTTTCCCGGCCAAACAGGTTGAAAAACTAATCGAAGACAAACGTATCGAGATAGCACCGCTGGCCTTTATGCGCGGCCGTACTTTAAGCAATGCGTATGTGGTTTTGGATGAAGCGCAAAATGCGACAACCATGCAGATGAAAATGTTTCTGACGCGCATGGGTGAAGGATCTCATATGGCTATTACCGGTGATATGAGCCAAATTGACTTACCACGCGGTGTGCCATCGGGTTTAGTAGAAGCGGAAAAAATTCTGCGTGATGTCAAAGGTATCGGATTTACCTATTTTAAAACCGAAGACATTGTGCGTCATCCAATGGTAGCCAAAATCATAACAGCATATGATAAACACGCGAAATACAATGGATAACGCGATAGAGGTCGTTGTTGAAGATGATCTTTGGAAAAACTATGATTTAGAAATAATCGCGACCCGTGCTTTTAGCGCAATAGAGATGAGGCTTGGGCTGAAAACAGGGCCGTATGAGCTGGATATTTTGGCATGTGATGATGCGCGAATTGCGATTTTAAACGCCGAATTTCGCGCAAAACAAGTGCCAACAAATGTTTTGTCATGGCCCAGCTTTGATCTAAGCCCCGACATAGCAGGCCAACACCCATTGGCGCCGTCCGTTGAAAAACATGGCGACCCCTTTACGCATATAGGCGATATAGCGATTGCGTATCAAACCTGTATGAAAGAGGCAAAAGCGGGGGGTATTGCACCGCAACATCATATTACGCATTTATTAATACATGGCATATTACATCTTTTGGGGTACGATCATGAAACTGATGCAGATGCGGCACTAATGGAAAGTTTAGAAATTGACTTACTGGCAGGTATGGGTATTGGAAACCCTTATCAAAATGTGTAAATTGATCGGGATCATTGGAAAGAGGCTATGAACGACACTATTGAAGGATCTTCTAGCGCGGCGCAAAGCGCGCAGCCTGAAGAGAAAGAGGAACCGAAAGGTTTTTTCAAACGCTTATTTGCGCGTGAAAGCCATATGAGCGACCCTAAAGATGCAGAGCCAGAAGTGGTTACGCCTGCAAGTGGTCTTAATGTTTTGCATGATTTACGGGTAGATGATGTGGCCGTACCCCGCGCCGATATCATCGCCGTCCCTAACAATCTGAAACTGGATGAATTGCTGAAAGTTTTCAAAGATAGCGGGCATTCAAGATTGCCTGTTTATAATGACGGGTTGGATATGCCAGAAGGGTTGTTGCATCTGAAAGATTTAGCCCTGAAATATGGCTTTAACGGCAAAGTTACTCAGTTCTCTATTAAACGAATAGTGCGCCCCTTATTATATGTGCCGCCTTCTATGACCATCGGGGTGCTTTTGCAAAAAATGCAGGCCGAGCGCACTCATATGGCGTTGGTAATTGATGAATATGGTGGTGTTGACGGCTTGGTTACGATCGAAGATTTAATCGAACAGGTGGTCGGTGAAATCGAGGATGAACATGACGTAGATGAAGAAGATTTTTGGGTAGAAGAAAAGCCCGGGGTTTATTTATGTCAGGCACGTGCACCACTTGAGGAATTTGAAAAAGTCCTGAATGCGGATTTGGCAAGCAATACCGATGACGAAGATATTGAAACGCTTGGGGGTTTGGTCTTTATGATGATCGGCCGTGTGCCTGTGCGGGGTGAAGTTATTAAACATCCTGACGGCTTCGAATTTGAAGTTGTTGATGCAGACCCTAGACGCATAAAGAAAATACGTGTTTGCAGGTCTAAAAACCGTTGATAATCAAGCAACTAGACAAGTTAATTGTGTGGTTGGGCCGTCGCCCAAAACGAATGTGGATTTGCGCGGTATTTTTAGGATTTTTACTGGCTTTAGGGCAGGCACCAATATCAGTGCCTATCGGTGTTTTCACGTCCATTCCCATTTTAGGGTATTGTGCGTTTCGGGCAAGCAGCTGGAAACTTTCCTTTGCAATAGGATGGTGGGCAGGGGTTGGGTATTTCGCCCTTAGTATGATCTGGTTGATTGAGCCATTTTTTGTAGAACCTGAAAAGCACGCGATCTTGGCACCTTTTGCATTATTGGCAATGTCGGGTGGTTTAGCCCTGTTTTGGGGCGGTGCATTTGCTTTTGCAAAGCAATTTGGCGCGGGGTTGGGGCGGTTCATAATCGGTCTTGCCGTTGCATGGGCGGCAGTAGAATACTTAAGATCGGTTTTATTCACGGGTTTCCCGTGGGGCTTGTTGGGATACACATGGATTGAAACACCTATTGCCCAATGGGCTTCGGTTATTGGGCCTTTCGGCTTGGTGTTTATCACCGTCTTTGGTGGGCTTTTAATGCTTGGCTTTCCACGTAAACCATTTGTTGGGTTAAGTGTAACTGCCCTATTTTTTGGTATATTACTTGCAGGTGGTATGTGGCGTCTTTCTGGCACGGATCAATCTCTTGAAACCAATATTCGTGTGCGTTTGATACAACCCAATGCACCGCAACATCAAAAATGGGATCCAGAATGGATGGGTGTCTTTTTTAGGCGTGGGCTAGAATTAACTGCATCCGTAGCCAAACAACCCATTGATCTGGTGGTTTGGCCTGAAACCGCTATTCCTTTTGGCTTGCAGGAAAACACTGGGGATTTGCAAGTTTTGTCTGACGCGGCTGGCCCTAATGCGCATATTATTGCAGGTATCAGACGATTTACGGATGACAAGCTATATAACTCTATGGTCCACCTTGATAAACGCGGGGGGCTGGTTTCGGTTTATGATAAATCTCATTTAGTTCCATTTGGTGAATATTTTCCATTCGCAGAATACCTATCAGGTTTGGGTTTGCGCGGATTGGCAGCGAACTTACAAGGTTTTACACCTGGGGCAGGGCCAGAGGTTATCTCCACTCACGGTCTGCCATCTTATCTACCGTTGATTTGTTATGAGGCAATATTCCCTGCGTTTACAAATACTACAAACGCCCGCCCGGAATTTTTGCTACATATTACCAATGATGCATGGTTTGGCGATACCATTGGGCCATACCAGCATCTTGTACAGGTACAGTTTCGGACTATTGAACAGGGATTGCCGGCGGCGCGTTCTGCCAATACAGGCATTTCAGCAGTCATTGACCCATATGGGCGCATCATTGGCCGTTTGAAGTTGAATGAAAAAGGCGTTCTTGATGCTGATTTACCAAAACCATTAGAACCAACGATTTATACACGTTTTGGCGATCTGCCCTTTTTAATATTTGCGGTGTTTCTTGGATTGTTTGCTAAATATGTAACGTTTAGTGCACGGAAATCAAAGGTAGACCCAGAATAAGATTGACCCTGCGCTTACGGGCTACTAATCCCGTGTTATCTATTGCTATAACGGCTTCCTGACGTGGCAAATTCATTATACTGGAGCGAATAAATGTCTCGTAAGAACTACCTATTTACCTCGGAAAGTGTTTCCGAAGGTCACCCCGATAAAATCTGTGACCGCGTGTCTGATGCTATATTGGATGCATTCCTAGCGGAAGAAAAACTGGCCCGTGTAGCCTGTGAAACTTTTGCCACCACTGATCGGGTGATTGTTGGCGGTGAAGTTGGTCTGGCTTCCCCTGAAAAACTTGATAGCATGATGGGACGCATTGAAAGTATCGTGCGCGATTGTGTTAAAGATGTAGGTTATGAACAAGAAGGGTTTCACTGGAAAAACCTGAAAGTGCAAAACTATCTGCACGCACAATCTGCCCATATCGCACAAGGTGTGGACAACGCAGGTGCAGGCGATCAGGGTATTATGTTCGGTTATGCGGTGAATGAAACCGCAGAACTTATGCCAGCCCCGATACAATATTCCCACGCTATTTTGCGTACACTGGCCCAAGCCCGCAAATCGGGTGAAGCATCCGTGCTTGGCCCAGACAGTAAATCACAGCTTTCCGTGAATTATGTAGATGGTAAGCCTGTAAACGTTTCATCGATTGTATTGTCCACTCAACACCTTGACGCCTCTATGACATCCGAAGATGTGCGTGCGGTTGTTGAACCATATATCCGCAGTACATTGCCAGAGGGATGGATTACCAACAAAACAGAATGGCATGTAAACCCGACAGGCGCGTTTGTAATTGGCGGCCCTGATGGCGATGCTGGTCTGACAGGTCGTAAGATCATCGTAGATACATATGGTGGTGCTGCCCCTCATGGTGGTGGTGCATTTTCCGGTAAAGACCCAACCAAGGTTGACCGTTCTGCCGCATATGCCGCGCGTTATCTGGCGAAAAACGTTGTGGCATCCGGCATGGCTGAACGCTGCACAATTCAGCTTTCATATGCGATTGGCGTGGCCAAACCATTGTCGATTTACTGTGATACACATGGTACTGGCCAAGTAAGTGATGCAGCGATTGAAAAAGCTGTGGCAGAAATTATGGATCTGACGCCAACTGGCATCAAAGATCACCTGCAACTGACCCGACCGATTTACGAACGCACAGCAGCTTATGGTCACTTCGGCCGCGCACCAGAGGCAGATGGTGGTTTCTCATGGGAAAAAACCGATCTGGTTGAAGCACTTAAAAGGGCTGTTTGATCGGCACTTGATTGCACATGATTGAGACTATATTGAAGCCCCGAAACTTGGGGCTTCTTTTTTGGATAATGACATGAGAAAAAAACATGTAGCAGGCGCCCCTTGGCGTAATTTTTATGGCCGCATTAGCGGTAAAGGGCTGCATAGCAGTCATAAACGGTATTTGGCAGAAGATTTGTCAGATTTAGCACCATCTGGTGTTACTTGGGAAGAAAACCCTGACCGCCATCCGCTTGATTTGAAAGCTATTTTTGGTGATGACCGGCCGGTATGGCTGGAAGTTGGCTTTGGTGGCGGTGAACACCTGATACATCAGGCAGAACAAAACCCCAACGTTGGTATTATCGGATGTGAACCCTATATTAACGGCGTGGCGACATTGCTTGGTAAAATTCGTAAATCCGGTGTAACCAACCTTAGCGTTCACCCAGGCGATGCCCGCGATATGATGGATGTGCTGCCAGAAGGCTCGATCGAGCGGGCTTTTTTGTTATACCCCGACCCTTGGCCAAAATCCCGCCATCACCGCAGGCGTTTTGTAACCCCAGAACATCTTGATCCTTTAGTGCGTTGCTTAAAAGCAGGTGCTATATTTCGTGTGGCGACAGACATAGAGGATTATGTACGCCAAACAATGGAACAGATGACCCTGCGCAATGATTTTGAATGGTTAGCAGAAACTGCGGACGATTGGCGCACAGCGTGGCCAGATTGGTATTCAACGCGTTATGAACAAAAAGCCCTGCGCGAAGATCGCACACCACATTATATGACTTTCCGCAAACTCTGATCGCTTGGCAATAGACCCTAATCAAGGATTGCGCTATAGCGGGGCAAACAAGATTAGGACAACCCACATGTCAGGCCACGGCACCCCCATTCCAATGCAATCCCGCGCAGGCGGCCCCTTAAAGGGTACCGCCGAAATTCCGGGTGATAAATCCGTCTCACACCGCTCACTTATTTTAGGTGCATTGGCGGTAGGTGAAACCAAAATCAGTGGCCTTTTGGAAGGCGATGATATTCTGGACACGGCCAAAGCAATGTCAGCCATAGGGGCAGATGTACAGCGCGTGGGTGATGGCGAATGGCGAGTAAACGGTGTGGGCGTAGGCGGCTTTGCTGAGCCTGACAATGTAATAGATTGCGGAAACGCAGGTACAGGTGTGCGCCTGATTATGGGGGCAGTTGCGACCAGCCCGATCACGGTGACTTTCACTGGTGACGCATCCCTTCGGTCGCGCCCTATGGGGCGGATCACTGACCCATTGGCACTTTTCGGGGCATCATCTGTGGGTCGCGAAAACGGTCTATTACCTTTGACGCTTGTGGGCGCACGTGAACCGATGCCGGTACGCTATACTTCCCCGCATGCCTCTGCCCAGATCAAATCTGCGGTGCTGTTGGCGGGCTTAAATGCACCGGGCAAAACCGTGTTAATCGAAAAGGAAAAAACCCGCGACCATACCGAACGGATGTTGCGTGGGTTTGGGGCTGAAATTGAAACGGTTGAAACGGATGAAGGGTTTGAAATAACTCTGACAGGCCAACCAGAGTTGCAACCGCAAACCATTGCTGTGCCACGTGACCCAAGTTCGTCGGCGTTTCCTGTTTGTGCGGCTTTGATCGTTGAAGGCTCGGAAATTCTTGTGCCCAACATAGGGCTAAACCCAACACGCGCTGGGTTGTTTACGACGTTAAAAGAAATGGGTGCTGATATAACATTCGAAAATACCCGCGAAGAAGGTGGTGAACCTGTGGCCGATCTACGGGTAAAAGCTAGCAAACTGACTGGCATTGAAGTGCCACCAGAACGCGCGCCTAGCATGATCGACGAATACCCGATCTTGTCGGCCGTGGCATCCTTTGCCACAGGCAAAACCGTGATGCGCGGCATCAAAGAGTTGCGCGTTAAAGAATGTGACCGCATTGATGCAATGGCACGTGGGCTGGAAGCAATGGGGGTCACCATTGAAGAAGGCGACGATTACCTGATCGTGCATGGCCAGTCGGGTGACGTAAAAGGCGGCGGTACAGCCGCTACATTTTTAGATCACCGCATCGGCATGTCATTCTTATGTATGGGGCTGGCCACAAAGCAGCCTGTCAGCATTGATGACGGCGGGGCGATTGCAACCAGCTTTCCGATTTTTGAAAGCCTTATGAAGGGCTTAGGGGCCAGTATCGCACGGAGCAATCAGTAGCTCTAATGGCACGGTTCTGGAAATTTTACTGGGCCTTAACCGCTATAACACTTGGGCTTTATTTGACCATGGGCATCTGGTCATTGCCCAAAATCGGCAATATTGCTGACGGAATGATGGCATTTGATCTACGCCCTTTTGGTTATGATGCACAATATGCGCAGTCATTTCTAAATGCGCTGTTTAAAGACGGCCCCGATGGGCGCGATTTTTATCTGAATGTGCAGCACAGACTTGATTCCATTTTCCCAGCCGTATCCGGCCTGTTGTTCTCAGTAACAATCTACGTATTTTCAACGGGTTTTAACCCTCTACTGCGATCCTGCCTGCTGATATTACCTTTTTTCGGAACAGCATTTGACTATGCCGAAAATTTTTATGTCGGGGCAATGCTGCGCAAACTTCCCGACCTGCCCGATGCAGCTACGGCCCATACTGCCAGTACAATGACATTGCTTAAATCAGGTTTTGTTACTGTTTCTTCATTTGTTATGATTGTATTGATATCAAAGGCAATAATCACACGCAGGAAGGGTGCTAAATGAGTTTTACAGTTGCAATAGACGGACCTGCGGCCTCTGGCAAAGGCACGATTGCCCGCGCTATTGCCGAACATTTCGGTTTTGCGCATCTTGATACGGGGCTTTTATACCGTGCGGTTGGCAAGAAGGTAATGGGCCAAGAAGACCTGCTTGAAGCCGCAGTAAAAATTGCGGATGCATTAACAGCGGATGATTTGAACGCGAAAGGTTTACGTACAGCAGATGTAGCACAAGCGGCCAGTAAAGTGGCCGCAATCCCACAGGTTCGCACAGCCCTTGATAGGTTTCAGAAAACATTCTCAAAACAACCCAGTGGTGCCATATTAGATGGGCGTGATATCGGCACGGTTATTTGCCCAGATGCGGATGTGAAACTGTTTGTGACCGCCAGTGCGCAAGTGCGGGCAGAGCGGCGGTTTAAAGAGCTGTTGATTGCGGGTGAAAATGTAACGCTGGCTGGGGTTTTAAAAGATGTTGAAATCCGCGATGCGCGTGACGCATCACGCGATGTGGCACCAATGGTGGCCGCAGATGACGCGTTGGTTCTGGACACGTCCGAGATGTCTATTGAACATGCGGTTGCAGCGGCGATTGCGGCCGTAAATGATATACGTGCGCTGGGTAAGAAACATCATGACAAAAATCATATTATTTAACAAACCTTACGGTGTGCTGTCGCAATTCACCGATAAAGGCACAGTAGGGTCTGCGCGTCAGACTTTATCGGAATTTATTGACGTGCCAGATGTATATGCAGCGGGTCGGTTGGATAAAGACAGCGAAGGTTTGTTGGTGCTGACAGATAACGGACGTTTGCAAAGCAAGATCAGTGACCCGAAATTCAAAACCTCAAAAACCTACTGGGTGCAAGTTGAGGGTGAGCCGAATGACGCACAGTTACAAGATTTGCGTGACGGGGTGAAACTGAAGGACGGCATGACGCGACCTGCGCAGGTTTCGCGAATGGCGGAACCAAATGGTTTGTGGCCACGCACCCCACCTGTACGATTTCGCAAGACAGTGGCAGACTGTTGGCTAGAGATCACCATATCCGAGGGCCGCAACCGTCAGGTACGCCGCATGACAGCGGCCGTGGGCTGCCCTGCATTGCGGCTAATTCGGTATCGGGTAGGGGACTGGACGATTGACGGTATTGCGAATGGGGAATGGGAAGCGGGATAAATGTACCATATAGTTTTTCAGGTAAATACAGTTGTTTCAATAGGTTGACTATGCGTCCCAACTGGGACATTTAGAATAACACAAGTTTCCCTCTACAACATCTCTGCAAACTCTAGCGCAAATTTATGCACATCACCTGGCCAGCGGGCGGAAAGATAGTTGCCGTCTCGATGGGTGAAGCCACGTGATAGGCTTTTCAAATTATCGCGCAGAATTGGCAAGGGGCCTTCGATAAAATCACTGGGGGATTTTAAATTGGCTGTAACCTCATCTTGAACCGTGATCGGATAAGTCAGAAAATAGTCACCCATTTTGCGTTTTGTCACGTGATAGGCCAACATTTCTTGACGTTTCAGCAGGGCTGTTGTTTTACGGCCCCATAGGACAGATTTACCTGTTTCAGGATTTTTAGCGCGACAAGCGGCAACAACCCCATGACAAATGGCGGCGATGGGTTTGTCAGCGGAAAAGAACCCAGCGATAGCGTTTTGCAGTGTGGTGGATTCAAGGTAGGGGATAATGCCTTTGGCGTGCCCGCCCGGCAGCAAGATGGCCTCATAATCTTCAACTCGAATGTCATCGTAATGGATTGGCTTTTGAAATGCTTTATCTTGCAATAGGTTTTGGTAGGCTGTTTGTGCAGGTTTTTGGGCAATAAACAAAGATTTCAATGGGCCAAGACCTGCACCTGATAACATGATAGGGTCAGCAACCGCAGATTTACCTGTATCCGTTGCAAAACAGATGTAATAGCCACGTTCGCGCAGGATTTGCCAAGGCACGGCAACCTCGGTTGGATCAACGTCAAAAGTGCCAGTTGGGATTAGGATTGTCATACTTGGTTTCCAAAGTTTTCAGGGTAATTTTGACGCAAGCAATTACTTTAAGCAAGCGTGTGATGCGTGTCAGTTGGGCTTGCGCCCCAACGTAATCTGATTTATACGCGCGGCAGTCGTAAAGGCAGGGACACTAAACGTTCCCAACTATAGTAGAGCAGGGTCGGGTAATCTCGGCCCTTTGTGTGTTTGTTGCTTTGCTTGGCTTGCGCGATGTGAATGAAACCCAAAAGACCGGCGGAACCAACCGTTAGGCCCGATAAAATGTAAACAAAGGAACTATATATATGTGTGCTAAAGCCACTATGGAAGAATTCGAAGCTCTTCTAGAAGAAAGCTTCGACGTTGACACCCCTGATGAAGGAAGTGTTGTCAAAGGCCGTATCATTGCTATTGAAGCAGGACAGGCCATTATCGACGTAGGCTACAAAATGGAAGGCCGCGTTGACATTAAAGAATTTGCGAATCCTGGCCAAGCCCCTGAAGTTGAAGTGGGCGACAGCGTAGAGGTATTTCTTGAGCGTGTTGAAAACGCAAACGGTGAAGCAGTTATTTCACGTGAGAAAGCCCGCCGCGAAGAAGCTTGGGATCGTCTGGAAGCGGCTTACGAAAAAGAAGAGCGCGTTGAAGGTGCTATCTTTGGTCGTGTTAAAGGTGGCTTTACTGTTGATCTGGGTGGCGCGGTTGCGTTCTTGCCAGGTTCACAGGTTGATGTACGTCCAGTACGCGACGCTGGCCCATTGATGGGTCTTGCGCAACCGTTTATCGTTTTGAAAATGGACCGTCGTCGTGGCAACATCGTTGTCTCTCGTCGTGCCATTCTTGAAGAATCACGCGCAGAACAACGTGCAGAGATTGTTGGCAAACTGGCCGAAGGTGATGCAGTTGACGGGATCGTCAAAAATATCACTGAATACGGTGCGTTTGTTGATTTGGGCGGCGTTGACGGCTTGTTGCACGTCACAGACATGGCATGGCGCCGTGTTAACCACCCATCAGAGATTTTGGCCATTGGTGAAACCATCAAAGTTCAAGTTATCAAGATCAACAAAGAAACCCATCGTATTTCTTTGGGCATGAAACAGTTGCAAGAAGATCCTTGGTCTGCAGTTGAAAACCGCTTCCCACTAGAGTCTGTGCATACAGGCCGCGTAACAAACATCACTGATTACGGTGCTTTTGTTGAGCTAGAGTCAGGTGTTGAAGGTTTGGTTCACGTGTCAGAAATGTCATGGACTAAGAAAAACATCCACCCAGGTAAAATAGTTTCTACTTCTCAAGAAGTCGAAGTTATGGTTCTGGAAATCGATCAAGAGAAACGTCGCGTTTCCCTTGGCCTGAAACAAACTCAGGGCAATCCTTGGGAAGGTTTTGCGAAGAACTTCCCGATTGATACCAAAGTTGAAGGTGAAGTTAAGAACATCACTGAATTCGGTTTGTTTGTTGGCCTTGAAGGCGACATCGACGGCATGGTTCACTTGTCAGATCTTGACTGGAACCGTTCTGGTGATGACGCAATCCAAGATTACAAAAAAGGTGACATTGTTACCGCGATTGTAACGGATGTAGATGCTGACAAAGAACGTATTTCACTATCTATCAAAGCTTTGGATGGTGATCCGTTTGCAGATGCAACAGCAGGCGTCAAACGTGGTGCGATTGTTACTGTAGAAGTGACTTCTATTGAGGATGGTGGCATTGAAGTGGCCTATGACGGAATGAAAGCGTTCATTCGCCGTTCTGACTTGTCACGCGACCGTGCAGAGCAACGCCCAGAGCGTTTCAGTGTTGGCAACAAAGTTGATGCACGTGTAACAAGTATCGATGCAAAAACACGCCGCATGGGTCTGTCAATTAAAGCACGCGAAATTGCTGAAGAAAAAGAAGCAGTGGAGCAATATGGTTCAACCGATGCAGGTGCATCATTGGGTGATATTCTTGGTGCCGCTTTGAAGAACCAAGATAACGGTTAATTTACTAAAATTTGTTTAATTAAGCGGCGCCTGATTTGGCGCCGTTTTTTTTGCGAATCACTTATCAGGATTCTAAACTGCCGATCTTGATTTTAGGATTTATGCATAGTGAATTTGCATTTGCCGTGTTTTTTGCGTGATAAATTCCCCTAAAAACCCATAGAACCCAAAAAAATCAACCACTTCGCCATGAACTATATTCCCAGACGCGGCAATATCTGTAAGTATTGGTTAAAATTAAATAAATAAAATGATTACCTTTTGGGGAGGAATGCTGCCGATGATACGTTCTGAATTGGTTGAAAAAATTGCGGAAGAAAATCCACATCTATATCACAGGGACGTTGAACGTATTGTTGCAACAATATTCAGTGAGATAATTGATGCGATGGCAAACGGCAATCGTGTTGAGTTAAGGGGCTTTGGGGCCTTTTCTGTCAAAAAGCGAGATGCTAGGGTTGGGCGTAACCCAAGAACAGGGGATTCTGTTTCTGTTGAAGAAAAGCATGTGCCTTTCTTTAAAACAGGTAAACTTTTGCGAGATAGGCTGAACGGAGGCTGATACTCGCATGAACATGTGAGAAAAGCCGATGCGTTTTATCAAATATCTATTCCTAGGTGCAGTCGCACTTATTTTGATCGTGGTTGCTATTGCAAATCGCCAACCTGTTCAGCTGCAATTATTACCTGATGATCTAGCCGTATTTCTACCGTTTGAAGCAACTGCAACAGTGCCGCTGTTTTTGGTGACATTCGCTGGTATACTGGCAGGTTTGCTAATCGGGTTCGTATGGGAATATCTGCGTGAGTTTAAGGTGCGTAACAATCTGTCAAAAACCAACAGGCAGGTCAAAAGCTTAGAGCGTGAAGTAAATAGTTTGCGTGAAAAGACGGGTGAAGGGCAAGATGAAATCTTAGCTCTTTTGGACTGATTAAAATGTCTGTTAAAATTTGTGGATTAAGTGAGCCTGAAACTTTGCGTGGTGCCATTGATGCAGGTGCGCGTTATGTGGGTCTTAACTTTTTTGAAAAATCGCCGCGTTACGTTACTATTTTGCAGGCTCGTGAACTGGCTTTATTAGTGCCGGCTAACATTTGTAAAGTTGCCCTGTTCGTGGACGCTACAAATGAACAACTGGATGCCACTACGGCAAAAGTTCCTATTGATATGCTGCAACTACATGGCCACGAGACACCTGAACGCGTCATTGAGATTAAAAAACGTTACGGGCTACCTGTAATGAAAGTGGTCGGAGTGGCTGACGCCGGTGATTTAACTGCCATAGACACATACATGCGGGTCAGTGACCAGATTTTAGTTGACGCAAAACCACCCAAAGATGCGGTGCTGCCAGGTGGCAATGGCATTAGTTTTGACTGGCGTTTAATCGCAGGTCGCCGTTGGGCTTGCCCGTGGATGTTGGCGGGTGGTCTAACCGCGCAAAACGTGTCAGAAGCGATGCGATTGACGGGGGCTACACAAGTGGATGTATCGTCGGGTGTGGAAAGCGCACCGGGAATAAAAGATAATGCAAAGATCGCGGCGTTTATTACGGCCGCACAAGGAGAATAAGATGCCATTAGAGATGCCAAATTCTTATATGACTGGCCCAGATGAACAGGGTCGTTTCGGGGATTTCGGGGGGCGATTTGTATCGGAAACCCTGATGCCACTGATCCTTGATTTGGAAACGGAGTATGAGAAAGCCAAGATTGATCCTACGTTTTGGGCCGAGATGGATTATCTGTGGAAATATTACGTTGGTCGCCCATCCCCTTTGTATTTTGCCGAACGCCTGACGGATCATTTTGGCGGTGCCAAGATTTATCTTAAACGGGATGAGTTGAACCACACTGGGGCGCATAAAATCAACAATGTGCTTGGTCAGATTTTGTTGGCGCGGCGCATGGGTAAAAAACGGATTATTGCAGAAACGGGTGCGGGGCAACATGGTGTTGCCACGGCAACGGTTTGTGCGCGATTTGGCCTAGAATGCGTTGTTTTTATGGGTGCGACTGACGTTGAGCGTCAGGCCCCAAATGTGTTTCGGATGAAATTACTGGGCGCTAAAATCGTGTCTGTGACCTCTGGTCGTGGTACGCTGAAAGACGCAATGAACGACGCGATGCGCGATTGGGTAACTAATGTGGATGAGACTTTTTATTGCATCGGAACTGTTGCTGGCCCGCATCCATACCCTGCAATGGTACGTGATTTTCAATCGATTATAGGCAAAGAAACCAAAGCACAGATTATGGAACAAGAGGGCCGTTTGCCTGACAGTTTAGTGGCCTGTATTGGGGGCGGATCAAACGCGTTGGGGCTGTTTTACGAGTTTCTTGACGACAAAGATGTGCGCATCATTGGCGTCGAAGCAGGCGGTAAAGGTGTGAACGAAAAGATGGAACATTGTGCCAGTCTGACAGGTGGGCGCCCAGGTGTTTTGCACGGTAATCGCACCTATTTGTTGCAAGATGATGATGGTCAAATTTTGGAAGGGCATTCAATTTCTGCGGGTCTTGATTACCCAGGAATTGGCCCTGAACATTCATGGCTGCATGATATTGGGCGGGCAGAGTATGTATCTGTGACTGATGTGGAAGCATTGGATGCGTTCCAGTTGTCGTGTATCACCGAAGGGATTATTCCTGCACTTGAACCATCACACGCCTTGGCACATGTCACAAAAATAGCACCTGACCTACCCAAGGATCATCTTATGGTAATGAATATGTGTGGGCGTGGCGATAAGGATATTTTCACTGTTGCCAAGGCATTGGGTCTAGATATGAGCTCTGAGTAAGACATTGTTATAAATATCTTATCCATTTATCTAACATTTTATTGAAGCCGTATTTTGATATGGCTCAACATTTCAAATTACTAAGGAAACTGTGATGTCTGCCACCCTAGAAGACTTGAGTAATGCGGCGTATTTAATTGCACTGAAAGCCAGCGAGATACCAATGGCGCATTTTCGGGCGCCGTTGGAAATTATTGATAAAGCTGATGATAGTCCCGTAACTGTTGCAGACCGTAAAACTGAAAAATTCATCCGTGATGCACTGGCTGAGCAGTTTCCAGATCACAGTATTTTTGGTGAAGAATATGGTATTTCTGGCGATCTTAGCGGGGAAAGTTGGATTATCGACCCAATAGATGGAACGCGTTATTTTATTTCTGGATTTCCACTGTTCGGGATGCTTATGGCCTATATGAATCAAGGTGTGCCATTAATCGGCTTAGTCAGAATGCCTGCGCTTGATGAAACATTTGTTGGTGTGAAAGGTTTAGGGGCAACGTTGAATGGCAAGACAATTTCGTGTCGTGATACCCGAAATTTGGATCAGGCGATTGTTTTTATCAATGAGGCTGAAAGGTTACAGGTAGCTGATCCTGAACTGTTTGCACGCTTGTGCGGTGTAGGACACACAAGGCGTATGGGATACGATTGTTATCCTCATGCTTTGGTTGCATCTGGCCAAATTGATGTGGTGGTAGACCGTGGATTGGAACCATATGATTATCTACCGTTGGTGGCCTTGATTGAAGCCGCAGGGGGGGTAATTACAGATTGGGATGGTAAGGAGCTTACCTTGCAATCAGATGGGCGTGTTGTGACTTCTGCCACAAAAGAGTTACATACAGAGATGCTGGCATTTTTAAATCAGTAAGCTACTTGTAGGTGTTATAGCGTTACACCTGTTCGCATAAGCTTTGCATTTGCGCGCATCATGGATGTGACCTTTCCGCGATCAAAACGCATTTCTGCGATCATCCAGTCGCGTATGTTTTCAACAATAGGGCGCATAGGGGTCAGGTTTGACGCCAGAATATGGTAACGCCTTCCAGTTTTAACCACCTGAGGGCAAATAGGTATAAGCTGCCCCTCTATTACCAAACGTGATGTTTCTGGTACCCATCCCAATGCGATGCCCTGACCGCTAATTGCAGCCTGAATTATGTGGGAATAATCGGAAAACTTTAGAATCGTTGGATTTTGTGGCGACTTTTGGCCCGTTGCGTGAAAAAATTCACCCATTGAATATCGAGTGCCCTCTTTTTCAATCAACGTATGCGTGTATCCCTTGTTGGGCCTATCTAGTGTGCCATACTCTTGAATATAGCCAAATGAGCATAGTGCAATTATACGTTCGTCCGCAAAATCCCAACGGTGCAGGTTGGCATCTTTTGGGTAAGAAAGCCGAACACATAGATCAACACCTTGGATTAGGTCATCGCCTTTATCCGAATACCTTTGAAAATCCAGATTAACAGTTGGGAAACGTTGTTTGAATGCAGTTAGGCGGGGGATAAACCAGTAATTTAAAGCAGCAGAAGACATTGATATTGTTACGTTTTCACGGCTGTCTTCGATTTGATCTATGTCATTTAAAGCGTCGATTACAGTTTTGAATGCGGTCGAAGTAGCCCTGAATAAACGCATGCCATTGGGTGTGAGTTTTATCCAGCGACCATGGCGATCAAATAATTTATAACCCAAATGCGTCTCGAACCCACTGATAGCGCGACTAATGGCTGGTTGGGTCACATTCAATTCTTTTGCTGCCTTGGAAAAGCTACCTAACCGAGCGACAACCTCAAATGTAAACAGTGAATTTGTAGAGGGAATTTGCCGTCGAAGCATATTATAACCTTCAGTTATGAGTCATATGATTATTATTATAGTTTCATTTGGGTAATAACAAGGCAAACTACTTTGCAATATCAACTCACAGGGAGAAACATACGTGACAGATTCGAAAAAAATCATGCCGACCATAGATTGTGTGTCGTCAATGGATCGCGAAGCGATCAAAAATGGGCTTAGCCGTGGCGCTTCACGCCGCGAAGTTATGGGCTGGCTTATGGCCGGTGGTGCAACGATTGCCGCTGCGGGCTCTATCGTTAGTTCAGCTACATCTGCAATGGCTGCAACACCTAAAAAAGGCGGTAAAATTACTTTTGCCAGTGACCTTCACGGCCCGTCAGATACGCTTGACCCAGGTCTAGGTACATCAACAATCGACTATACTCGTGCCCGTACGCACTATAACGGTCTGACCCAATTTAACGATGACACGTCCACACGTCCAGAATTAGCGGAAGAGTATTCTGCGAACGCTAACAACACTGAATGGACATTCAAACTGCGCAAGGATGTAAAATTCCATGATGGCAGTGCATTTACAGCTGACGATGTGATTTATTCAATGGGTCGTCACTACGGTGATAAATCAACATCTGTTGCTAAAACACTGGTGGCTGATGTTACGGAATGGGTAAAAGTTGACAATCATACAGTAAAAGCTGTGATGGCTGGACCAAATGGCGATTTGCCTAAAATTCTTGCGACGTCAAACTTCAAAATGGTCAAAGATGGTACATCTGAATTCCAAAACCCAGTTGGTACTGGCCCGTTCAAGCTGAAATCATTCCAACAAGGTGTGCGTTCAGAACACGTACGTTTTGAGGATTACTGGCGCGAAGGTGCAAATGCGGATGAATTAGAAATCTTTGCGATCACAGATAAAGTTGCCCGCACAAGCGCGCTACTATCTGGTGATATTGATCTGATGCAAGCACTTGATCCAAAAGCTGTGCCACAAATTGAAGCGGCAGATGGCGTTGGTATCTGGTCAGTTGCATCGGGTGCTTATATCGGCATTGCAATGATGTCTAACTCTGCACCGGGCAACAATCCTGATTTCGTATTGGCGATGAAGTATCTTCAGCGCCGTGAGAAAATTGTGCGCTCGATCCTGAAGGGCCAAGGCACAGTCGGGAACGACCAGCCGATCAATGTGGCTTACGGCCCAGATTTCTGTGCTGATTTGCCAATTCGTGACCACGATCTGGACAAAGCCAAATTCCACCTGGAAAAATCAGGTGTGACAGAAGCAGAAATTCAGGTGGCAGAAGTTGCACCTGGAACAACAGATATTTGCTTGCTGATGCAACGTGAAGCACAGAAAATTGGTCTGACACTGAACATCAACAAAGTGCCAAATGATGGCTACTGGGGTGCTGTTTGGATGAAGACACCAATCAATGTGACAACATGGAACATGCGCCCAACTGCGAATGTTATGATGAACTTGGCATTTGCGCCAACTGCACCATGGAACGATAGCCTATGGTCGAATGATCGTATGGGTGAGTTGCTAATCGAGTCTCGTGCGGTAACGGATATGGGTCTGCGTCATGAGATGTATTGTGAAATGCAAAAACTTATCCACGATGAAAGCGGCATGATCATTCCGGCACACCGGAACTATCTGGATGCGAAATCTGATAAGATCGAAGGCATCACACGTATGCCACTGGGCTCACTTGGTGGTTATGAGTGGCCTGAATTCGCATATCGCACAGACGTATAGTCTACGCGTACAAAATATTGCTGGCCCAAACATGGGCCAGCAAACACTTTGTTAACCTGCCATATTCATAACGAGCAGGATCACACCAAGCTTAACACGCCAGGGGGAACACATCATGCAACGCATGGTCATTCAACGCATTTTTATCGGTTTAGTCACTTTATGGGTGGTATCCGTACTTGTTTTTGTAGGCACTTCAGTTTTACCGGGCGATGTGGCCCAAATCGTAATGGGGCAATCTGCAACACCAGAAACCTTAGCGGCATATCGTGCCGCGAATGGACTAGATCAACCATTGTATATGCAATACGCAACATGGCTTGGTGGAATGGTTACGGGTGATCTGGGCATATCCAAAGCGGGTGGCGCGTCTATTTCCAGCCTAATCGGCGGGCGTTTTGGGAACACGATGTTCCTTGCAGGCGTGGTCGCAATTATATCAGTTCCCCTATCCGTCATACTGGGGCTTATCGCTGCTATGTATCCGGCAACATGGATTGACAGGGTTCTGACATTTGGAACGCTAAGCCTGATCTCGGTACCTGATTTCTTTATCGCCACATTCATGGTGTTGATCTTCGCAGTTAACTTGGGCTGGCTTCCTGCCATCGCGCATATTTCACCCGAAGATACGATGATGGAAACCATACGGGCCTCGGCGATGCCCCTGATTACATTGATAATTGTTGTGTCAGCGCAAATGATCCGCATGACACGTGCGGGTATTTTGAACGTGATGAACTCACCTTATATTGAGATGAGCATTCTAAAAGGTGTAAGGCGTAACCGTATAATCGTGCGTCACGCGTTTCTTAACGCTATCGGCCCGATAGTGAACGTGGTCGCCCTAAACTTGGCCTATCTGGTTTCAGGTGTGGTGATCGTAGAAACCATCTTTGCTTATCCAGGATTGGCAAAACTGATGATCGACGGGGTGCAAACCCGTGACCTGCCATTGGTACAGGCCTGTGCGATGATCTTTTGTGGCACATATGTGATTTTGATAATTCTATCTGATGTGGCGGCAATTCTGTCGAACCCACGTCTGCGTAACCCGAAATAGGAGGGGCAAGAAAATGACTGATAAAACAGCATCTACAGAAGACATGTCGGTATATGACGAGCTTCCAGACGCCCCACCGAAAAAGAAGATTAAACTAACCTGGGTTGGTAAGCTTGGCGTTTCCGTTGTGTTATTCTGGGTCTTAATGGTTTTCATCGGCCCCTATATTGCTCCGTTCCACGAGGCTGATATTATTGCTTATGACAGCTTTATGCCGGTCTGGAGTGAAACCGAAGGTGAAGGCTTCCACCTGCTGGGAACCGACTATATCGAACGTGATATACTTTCACGTGTTCTTTGGGGTGCACGCACCACAATCGGGATTTCTTTCTTAGCAACGATGTTCGCTTACCTTGTAGGGGTAACGCTGGGTATTGGTGCAGCCGTAGCTGGTGGCTGGGTCGATATGATCTTTAGCCGGGTAAATGATGCAATCCTGTCATTGCCTTCTATCATGTTGGGCTTGTTAATCGTTGTTGCCCTTGGCACTTCGATCCCGATCCTAATTCTAACCGCGAGTGTCATTTATGCTGCCAGTGTTTACCGTATTGCACGTGCACTTGGGCAAGACATCATGGTGATGGACTTTGTTGAAGCAGCCCGTGTGCGCGGTGAAGGTATGTGGTATATTATTACCCGTGAAGTGCTGCCCAACGCCATTATGCCATTGGCTACAGATTTCGGTCTACGTCTGGTGTTTGTGGTGCTCTTTATCTCATCCCTAAGTTTCCTTGGTCTGGGTATCCAGCCACCAATGGCTGACTGGGGTTCAATGGTGCGTCAAAATCTTGACGGGCTTGGATATGGATCCTACGCTGCCGTTTGGCCCGCTTTGGCTATCGCAAGTTTTACAATCTCAATTAACCTGATCGTTGACGATATCTCAGCGTCTGAAGGTGGTACTCTAGCGAGGAAGATGATCTCATGAGTGAACTACTAGAAGTAAGGGGCCTTCGTATTGAGGCACCGAAGAAAGATGGACCTGCGATTCAAATTGTTAAAGGTGTCGATTTTGATGTGAAAGCCGGTGAAGTGGTTGCCCTGATTGGGGAATCTGGATCAGGTAAAACCACAATTTCACTGGGCTCATTGGCCTACACCAAACCGGGGTTAGAATTTTCAGGCGGCTCGATCAAGCTCAAGGGCGATGATGTGCTGACGATGGAACCTTCGGAAGTACGCAACTTGCGGGGTAATCGTGTAGCTTATCTGGCGCAATCTGCTGCGGCCACGTTCAACCCTGCCTTAACTATTAACGAGCAGGTGACAGAGTCTGCTGTTTTACACGGTATAATGACCCAAGATGAGGCAGATGCCCGTGCGGTTGAGTTGTATCACGCATTGGAATTACCCGACCCTGACCGCATTGGCTTTCGCTATCCACACCAAGTATCAGGTGGGCAGTTACAACGCTTGATGGCTGCGATGGCATTGGTTGGGCGTCCTGATCTATTGGTTTTGGATGAACCGACAACTGCACTTGATGTGACAACACAAATCGAAGTTCTGAAAGCTTTTAAAAAGGTGATTAGGGAAGAAGGTTCAGCTGCTATCTATGTGACCCACGATTTGGCCGTTGTGGCCCAAGTCGCAGATCATATCGTAGTGCTTTACTCAGGTGAGGTGCAAGAACAAGGATCGGTTGATCAAATTATCAACCATGCAAAACACCCTTACACCAAGCGCCTTATGGCCGCAGCACATGCAGGGCCAAAGCCTGGTATGGGTGACAAGCTAACCGATAAACACGATCAAGATACTGATAACATCCAAGTCAAAAATATGACTGCAGGGTACGGTGAAATTGTCGATGGCAAGCCTGCTATAACAGTGTTGCGAGACATCAATATGTCTGTGAAAAACGGCCATGTAGTTGGCGTGATTGGTGAGTCTGGTTGTGGTAAATCCACTTTGGCACGTGTGATCGCTGGTCTGTTACCTCCTGCGCAAGGGGATATTATTATGGACGGTCATACCTTGAAAGGTTTATATAAAAACCGATCCAAGAAAGACCTGCAAAAGATTCAATTTGTTTACCAAATGGCGGATACCGCCCTGAATCCAAAACAGTTGATAAGTGAGATCATTGGGCGTCCAGTTGAGATGTTCCAAAATTTGAGTGGCCAGAAAAATCGGGAAAAAGTTGCGGAAATCCTACGTCTGGTTGAATTGCCGGTAGAGTTTGCAGAACGCTATCCTTCCGAATTATCGGGCGGTCAAAAGCAACGGATCAATCTAGCCCGTTCACTGGCTGCAATGCCCGAAATTATGTTGTGTGACGAGGTGACCTCGGCACTGGATAGTATCGTGGCATCAAACGTGGTGAAACTGCTGAAACGATTGCGCGACCTAACTGGCGTTTCATTTATGTTCATCACCCACGATCTATCGACAGTTGCGGCTTTCGCAGATGAAATTGTTGTGCTTTATGCAGGGCGTATTGTGGAACAAGGTCCGGTTGACGAAGTGTTGTCGCCACCATTCCACCCATACACACGGCTGTTGATCAGTTCGGTGCCTGAAATGCGTATTGGCTGGCTTGAAGAGACCATGAAGAAACGTGAAATGGCGGTGGGCATTGCGCGCGGCGTTGAAATCACAGACGTGGGTTGCCCGTTTTATAACCGTTGCCCGATAGCGATCAGCGGTACATGTGAAAGGGTCACAGCCCCAACATACGAGTTGAAACCGGGTCACTTCATTTCTTGTCATCATGATGCAAAAACAATTCTGGATATTGAACGGAATCCTCAGCAAGTATTACATGGGTTTGAAAAAGCCATACCTGATGAAAAGATAGCTATTATTGCAGAATAATGACGTCTAAAACAAAGGACCGAAGATAATGATCAATAAAGTACTAATCGCCGTAGATGGCTCCAAGCACTCTTTGAAATGCGTTAGCTTAGGGGCCCAAATTGCAAAAAATGCCGGTGCCAAGGTTTTACTGCTACATGTGGTGAAACCCTACCGTCTGCCAGAAAGCTTGAAAAAGTTCGCACAAGCAGAACATATGGCAACGATTGACGCAGAGTTGCTACGAAAAGGTGCGCAGTATTTGTTGGCTTCGGCTTTGGATGAGGCGCGTAAAGCAGGGATGCAAGATGTAGATATGGAAACCGAAGAAGGCCCGATTGCACGCACGATTGTGGACCGCGCTAAATCTTATAAAGCGGATCTAATTGTTATTGGGTCACGCGGCATGGGTGACATTGAAGGGATGCTGCGCGGTGGTGTTTCACATCGTGTGGAAATCTTGGCAAAATGCCCTGTTTTGGTGGTTAAATAAACGACCCTTTTAGGCAAGTGCATTATCAGAATAATAAATGGGCTGCTTTCAGGCAGCCCTTTTTTTATTGAAGCATTGTTGTTTCTAAGCCGAAAGTCGCAAAACGCTTAACAGTGACGCCTACAGGCCATGAGCTTGTCTTATCTGATCATAATATCTGCCATGAAAGCACTGCCCGACGCGAGTCGGTGGCAGTGTTTTGCATTGTGATAAAACTACAAGGATTCAGATAAAATGCTGTCTATTGACCAAATGAAGTCTGCCCGTGAAGCCTCTATTGAGGCAACAAAATCTGGCCCACCTACGCGCACATCAAACCAATTTTTTGGTGTAGGGCCAATCACGGATATGACACTGGACGAGGCAGACAGCCGTTTGATGCGCCAGGAATTTGAAACATGGATGGAAAAGACCTATCGCAAACTTGATGATACGGGCAATGATATAGGTGCGTTCACAGCCTCTGAAATTGGCCGCTCTATGCATCGTGGTTACCCTGCCGACGCTATTTTGTTGGATATGATGGCGGAAATACACGGGTATTTCGAGTTTCCGAAAAGCAATAAATTGGCAGTAGGGCTGGGTGGTGGGCATTCTGGTTTTACCGTTGCGATTGCCCATATGATGGATGCAAACGACCCAACCCAGCATGTTTTTATCGACACACCTGCACCTGAAACAGATGCAGGCAAAGCGGGTGGCTTTTTTCGCCAATCGTGGGGGTCGCAAATCGTAGAGCTGCAACGGTTCGCCCAAAATGGTGATGAAAGCCGCCTACATTTTACCGATGCAGAAGGGACTATCCCATCAGCGGATGAACTGGTTGCTATGGGTATTAAACTATTTGTTGGTGTTGGCCATGAAACAACTGGGGCGACTACATATTCCGAAGAAGATGTATCTAACCTGATTGACTGGGTAAGCCGTGACCCTGCAAACCACCATGCAATTATTGACGCCACATCTATGTTGGGGGCAATGCCTTGGGGTAAAGATACAATTCAAGCGTTCACTCAAAAGCTGAACATGTTCATGCCGTTTCAAAAAGCAGTGGGCGGCATTTCAGGATATTTTGCAATTTCATTGACGCCAGAAACACTGGATCACATTGAAAGTGTTCAAAAAAATCCAGCGTGGGCAATACCAAGACAATTAAAAATGGTGGTGCCCGTTGATCCCAAAATGCCATTGTCAGGTAAGAAATCAGTTATGTTGGGGCCGATATATGACCCTGAAACGCACACAATGCTGGGCGGAATTATCAACACATATTCCACCTTGGCATTCGCCGAAACCACTTTTGGTTTGCAACGCGTAGCGAAGATGATTGGTGATGTGGATGCGATGAACGCGCGTTCCAGTGAAAACCGCGAGTTTATCAATGACTGGATTGCAAATCAGGATTTGTTGGAATTGGGTGTAGCTGATGAAGGGCGACGCGGCACAGCAGTAACATTGATCGCTATTAATGACGCGGATATTACAGATGCTGCAATGCATGCAGATATTCTGGCCGCGTCAAAACGGATGCTTGGTTATGATGGATTAACCCATCCAAACGGTGAGTATGAAGCGGGTTTGGATGTGGCGCGCTATGTTAACGCTTTTCCTGGTACACCTGGTGATTACCGCGCATGGATTGGCGGCATACGGCCTGTAGATGACATCAAAGCTTTGTTGGAAAATCTGACATATTGTTATCACCGTGCGAAGGTTTTGATTTTGGAAAAAGCCTTGGCGGCTGAAGGCGTAACATTCGTATCTACAGCGGTACCAGCGGGTGCGCGTGTACGAAAAGATGATCCTGCAAAAGCTTATAAAGTGCTGGTTGGCGATTTGGTTGGCTTGAAGTTTGACGCAAATGGCAACCCTGACCACTCTGCAGTAAAGGCACATGTGGAAACCAGTGGTGCAATATGGCATGATGGTTCTGCCAATGGTGCAGCTGACTTGGATGCAGGCGTTCACTTCTTTTATCTCCCTAGACTATCCACCCATAATGAGCTGATGAATGAGGCAGGTGGCGATCAGTATGACGCGACAATCGTAGCAGCCACATTTCTACCTTCTGATACAAACTTCCCATTGGGCGGTGTTCGCATCGGTGCAGGTACAGGCAACATGGGATCAGCATCTTGGGGTGGTGGTAACGGTGACGGTGGTACTGCCGCCTTGATGAACACACCATCTTTCAATTCACGTGCAACTGCCCAAATGGCCCTGAAGGCAATGTTAAAAATCGCACCTGACCTAGATGTGGCTGATATGCACGCGCGGGTTTGTGCTGGTGATTTTGATACGGGTAAGAACCTGTGCGAATATCCAACCGAAAAGCTGGAAGGCAAGACCATGGCTATTATTGGTTTTGGCAACATTGGCCGCGAAGTGGCAATCCTTGCGCAAAGCTTTGGCATGAAAGTACGTATTTATGCCCGACCTGCCCATAAAGACTGGATTGAAAGTGAAGGTTTTGCCTATGCTTCAACCCCAATAGAAGCCGCAACGGGCGCTGACTTTTTATCTCCGCATACGGGCCTTGGGGCCGCTAAGGGTGATAGTTTTGCCAATGCAGGGTTGGTTTGTTCGGATGTGCTGGGCGCAATGAACGACGGGGCAATAATTGTGAACTATGACCGTGGTGAAGTGATTGATGCGGGCGCTTTGGATGCCGCATTAACTTCTGGAAAAGTACGTTATGCCGCGATTGATGCAGACCTGTTCAAATGTTCTGAAACAGGTGATTTATCGGGGCCGATGGTGCCATATCTACCACTTGAGAAAAAGCATAGCGACAACATGGAACTGTTACCGCATGCCGCCGCCGATACCGAACATGTAAGCCGTGTTGAAGGGGCAAAACAGGCGGTGGATCAGATTTTGGATGTGATCCGCTACAAATCTGTGACCAACCTGAAGGGTGATTTGCCTGATGGTTATTCAAATGCTGGTGCGATAACCGTGAACGGTGTAGGCAAGGTGACAGGCAACACTTTAAGTGCTGCGGCTGCAATCGAAGGGTATTCATCTAAAATGCGCCAAGCGGCTGAAGAAATAGCCGCGATTTGGGGTGCTATTGATGCTACAAATGACCCATCACGTAAGTCTGAGCTGTTATCGCGATATGGTGCAAAATTGGTAAAAGCAGGCAATACATATGCGTCACTTGCAAGTGGTGCGGGCCTGAAAGGGCCTTATGGGTAACCCGATTTATAAAATCAATGCATCAAAGGCTTGATCTGATTTAGCCTTTGATGCAGAATTATCTGATACACGAACGATCGAAAGCAAATGCTATGTCTTTACGTTTTTTCACTGCACCAGGGCAGTTTTATCGTGGAAATCTACACACGCATTCTACCAAGTCTGATGGTGTTCTACCCCCAGAAGAAGTTTGCCGTCGTTATCAGGATGAGGGTTATGATTTCATTTCTTTGACCGATCATTTTGTGGGGCTTTACGATTACCCGATCACTGATACGACAACCTGTAGAAACGAAGCGTTTACAACCATTCTAGGCGCGGAACTGCATACGGGCGCAATGGAAAAAGGGAACATCTGGCATATTCTGGCCGTTGGTTTACCGTCTGATTTTGAACACGCCAACGCGCCACATTTTATGTCCGTTGAAGGATCTGAAACAGTGGCAGAATTGGCACTTCGGGCGCGCGATGCTGGTGCATTTGTCGCCATTGCACATCCGCACTGGTCGCATATGACAGCCGCAGATGCCCGCAGTATTAAAGCCGCCCACGCTGTTGAGGTATACAATCATGGCTGTGCTGTAGATTGCGACCGGGGTGAGGGATTTGTCGCATTAGAGCAGCTTTTGCATGAAGGGGTGCGACTTAACTTGATCGCAACCGATGACGCACATTTCAAAACAAATGATTATTTTGGCGGGTGGGTGATGGTTAAAGCTACGGAAAATACACCTGAAGCTTTGTTGGCTGCGCTAAAAGCAGGTGCGTTTTATTCAAGCCTTGGGCCTGAAATTCATGATATTCGTATCGTTAATAAATCTGTCGAAATTGAATGCTCACCTGTTTCAGCAATGATTGTTCAGGCAGAGGGAACGAATGCTGAAATGTTAGACGGGGATAAAATTACTAAAGGTAAGCTGCCTTTGAACCGTTTGGGTGCATCACCTTGGATACGCGTGAGTATAATTGACAGTTCTGGCAAACGGGCATGGTCAAACCCTATTTGGATTGATGGGTAGATATGCTATTTTGCCTAATTATATAGGCCGCAGATTAAGCCTCAATGATTTTGTTATTAATCAAAGACTTGATTTTCGCTTCATCCATTCCAAGCACCTGCTTTAAAAGCTCTTTACTGTGTTGGCCCAACACGGATTGGGTTGGTAACACTTGGTACAGCCCAATCTACAATCATTTCAATCACGAAGACATCTTGAGACCAGACAGACTACAAACAAAAATGCAGCGCTACTCAGGAAGAGATAATCTAATTAGGTTCAACCCAACTAATGGTTATTAAAATCATCTGGGTTTAAAATAGCTGTCTCATCTGTTTTTTGGTATACGTTTAATCTAATGATTTTTGAGGTGAGCGGCGCGATGGTAATCGAAAAAGTTGATACACTTGTTATTGGTGGCGGTCAGGCTGGTCTTGCTATGAGTGAACACTTGAGTGACATGGATGTCGTACATCTAATTCTGGAGAAAAGTCGAATTGCAGAACGGTGGCGAACTGCAAGATGGGATTCATTGGTTGCTAATGGCCCGGCATGGCATGACCGTTTTCCGACAAAGGAATTCTCTTGTTCAAAGCCTGATGAGTTTCCGACGAAGGATAGTGTGGTCAACTATTTTGAAGAATTTGCAGATCAGATAAAGGCACCCATTCGATGCGGCGTTCAGGTGAATGCAGTACATATGCTTACAGATAAAGTGGGTTTCAGAATTGAAACTTCTGAAGGTACGATTGAGGCCAAGAATGTAGTTGCCGCAACTGGGCCTTTCCAAGTACCTGTAATCCCCCCAGTTGTGCCCGACACACCCAGCATCACACAAATTCATTCAACCAGTTATGACAATCCTAATAGCCTGCCCGTAGGTGCAGTTTTGGTTGTTGGCGCAGGTTCTTCTGGAACACAGATCGCAGATGAATTGTTACGATCTGGTAGGAAGGTTTATCTTTCGGTAGGGCCACATGATCGGCCCCCAAGAAGGTATCGTGGCAAAGATTTTGTTTGGTGGCTTGGTGTTTTAGGGAAATGGCAAATGAAAACGCCTCCTGCTGGAAAAGAACATGTAACGATTGCTGTAAGCGGCGCACATGGCGGTAGCACAGTAGATTTCAGGGAATTAGCATCGCGTGGTATGAACCTAGTTGGTAGGACACAAAGCTATAAGGATGGAACGATCTTTTTTGCACCTGACTTAGCCGATAATATTTCAGAAGGTGATGCAAACTACCTATCTGTCCTTGAAGAGGCTGATGCGTATATTGAGAAAAATAACCTTGATATGCCAGAAGAAATTGAAGCGAAAATCATTGGTTCCGATCCTGAATGTATGACTAACCCTACGCTTAAGTTGAGCCTGCCAGCTGCAAATATAACAACTATCATTTGGGCAACTGGCTTTGCACAAGACTTTCGGTGGTTGAATGTTGATACATTTGATAAGAACGGTACACCGCAACATGACCGTGGTGTTTCAAACGTGTCTGGCATCTACTTCCTAGGATTGCCTTGGCTATCCATGCGAGGGTCTTCTTTTATATGGGGCGTTTGGGAAGACGCCAAATACCTTGCAAGTCACATTGCCAAAAGATCTGGTTCCTAAGGGTTGGAAACCTAATTAAAAAATATAAGATATACTTAAGTAGGCAGAATAACACCAGGTAATCCACTTGTGTCAACGTGATTTTGCACGTGTTCAAAAAATGCTTCAACAATACGGGAACGATGGTTGACTTGCTTCGTTACTAAGCCAAGTACAAGTGGGTATATATCATTCTTAAGCCTAAGAAACTCTAGTTTTTCCCCATCGGGTGCCCATTCCGATTTAGTACGCATGTTTACAAGACTATAACCGTACCCATTAGCAACAAGACTGCGTACAACTGACAAATCAGATGTACGCTCCATAACATTAGGTCGAACATTGCTGTATTGAAAAACTGACAGAAAGTATTCACGACTGATAGGCAGATCCAGTAGGATCATCGGCTCGTTTTCCAAATCTTTTAATGAAACGAAACTCTTTTCTGACAATGGGTGATTTTCGGGCAACATCACATAAGGTGGCAAAGAGATTATCTTTTCAAAGGCCACGTCTTTCGGAATTTCCATTTCATAGGTGATTGCAACATCAATCTCAGCCCGCCCTAACATGTTAAACAAATCCGCTTGGTGCCCCTCACGCAATGTTACAGAGGCGTCTGGATATTTGGCTTCAAAAGATCTGCGAATTGCGGCACTGATTAAAGGGGCTACTGTTGTTAACACCCCAATAGAGAGTGGCCCGCGAGGTTTATCAGAAATATCACCTGCAAGATCATTTAGAGCCGCTGCATCATCCAAAATGCGTTTTGCTTCGTTAAATATACGCCTGCCACCTGGGGTAAGGGAAAGACCTTGGGCATGGTGCCGTACGAATATCTGTGTGCCAAACTCTGCTTCTAATTGGCTGATAGCTGCGGATATTGAGGGTGACGATACATTGACCCGTTCAGAGGCAAGCGCAATCGTTCCTGCCTCACCGACAGCAACAAGATATTCTAATTGTCTGAACGTAAAGCGTAAAGGCATACTAACTTATTGCCTGAAAATTACAGCAAATCAAGTTCGTAAAACCGCATTTAGGTACAGGATATTACTTAGCAAGCCATAGAAGAAAATCATGTACTGTACCTTCATAATCAGGCCCAGCCAACGGGCCACCAGTTGCATGTACTGAACGAAATGCAGATTGCATGATCTCTAGCTTTTCACGATCTTCGGTATTTACATCTTCCCATAAAGCAATGCGTTGATTGATCGTATCTTGATCTAGCTCGTTGTTATAAAAAGACATTGTCCAGCGCACTTCGATTGAATCGACTGTTTTGGGGCGGATTGAAAGCGACACCAAAAGTGAAGGTGCAATACTTACTACTTGGCATGGGAATACCGCAAATAATGTCGAACGATGCTTTGCTTCTGGGGAAAGACCTGGCGCACCTTGGCCACGTGCAGGAATATCCTGCGGATAGTTTGCGTAATAGCTTGTAAAGCCATCACCAGAAGCCGCTTTTTGGCTTAAGCCAGTGGGCGTATACCCATGCAAAGTTTTTGGATGCACAACGGAAAGGTGATACCCTTCCATGAAATTCTCTACGAGGCATTTCCAGTTGGTATTCCAAATTTCAGTTGCTGAGTGGGCGATCTTATAAGTGTCAGGTTCATAAGGGCTAATCAGTGATACTAACTCTGCAAGTTCCTTGTCTAAGTCGGGTGGGTTTTCATGTAAGCATATATAGACAAACCCAAAACGTTCAACACAGGCAAACTCACCAAGTTTACACGTCTTGGGATCAAACCCTTCATTATTCATACGGGCTGCACGCAGTAAAGCCCCATCAGTGCCGTACGTCCATGCATGATAAGGGCATACGAAACGTTTGGTATTCCCCTGACCTTCAACCAACCGCATGCCACGATGACGACAAACATTTGATAACGCCTTGATACCTGATGCATCCTTGACGATTATCAATGGCTCACCCAACAAATGAAGCGTGATGTAATCACCATCATCCACAAGTTCATCGGCGCGCCCAACACAATGCCAGCCATTTTTTAATGTGGTGGCACACTCATGCTCAAAATAAGTTTGATCCGCATAAAACGTACCAGGAAGCCCGTTAGGGGCATTAGCAGGTGCTGAAGCAAGTGCTGTTAGTTGTTTATTCATCGCTTCAACACGTGGCGATATTTCAAAGAGATTATTTTCTTGTGTCTTCATCCCCTGGCACTCCATAAGATGGCGCTTCTCTTGGGTCTAGCGCACGTTGTATATAAGCATTTAATTGTGGTTTGTAGACGTCCCAAGCCGTGGCAATAGCCTCGATCGGGCATCCTTCGGTCCAGTCACAACGTAGGTCGGCAACTGGCCATGAAACTTTATCGCAAATCTGTATTCCAGCGGAATGGATAGGGCCTGCTTCACCGCCCGCAGCAAGACCTGAGCGCATTGCTGCAATCAATCGGTCGCCTATGTGCCCTGATGTAGATAAGAACCCATCAACAATCGCCTGAGGTACATTTTCATTTGCAAGTAGATTTCCCGCAGAAATAACATCCTTACCTGTCGCATCTGTCCAAATCCCCAGTGAATTTGGGCCAGAGTGAATGGCCGCTTGGCCTTTCGCATCTATCGCTAAGATTTGACGGTAATCAGTGTATTTGTTTTGCGCTTTTGCTTTGGCTATTGCCTCATCCGCACACATGCCAGCTTGCATGAAGTCCAGTGTAAGGGGGCCTAATGTCGGGTCCGTGATGTTTTGGCTTGCTACCGCACCAACACTGGCCCGTGTATACGAGCAACGCGCTGCGACTGCTGGCGAGGATGATGAAATGGCGACGCCAAACATACCAGTTTCAACACAACGGGCTACAAGAGAGAATGTCATTACGGAATAACCGCTGTGGCGTCGATTTCCACCAACCAATCAGGCCGCGCTAAAGCTTGTACAACAAGCCCCGTTGATACTGGATGTACGCCTTTGATATATTCACCCATAGTGCGGTAAACGGCTTCACGGTGTCTGGTGTCAGTGATGTAAACCACCACCTTCACAAGGTGTTTCATCTCACCACCAGCCTCTTCAATGAGTTGTTTGATGTTTTGCATAACCTTATGCGTTTGTTCAATAGGATCGTGACTTTCGATGTTCTTGGCGTCATCAAGATTTTGCGGACATTGCCCGCGCAACCAGACAGTTTTCCCACCTTGGGTAACAACGGCCTGACATAGATCATTATCAAGATTTTGTTCGGGATAAGTATCCTTAGTGTTGAACTTGCGTATACGTGTGTGAGTCAAGCTTGTTATCCTATTCTAGAGATTATTAAATGCATCCGAATTTCAGTCCGCTCGTTGCATACGTTCGTTTATGTAACATGCAAAATCATAGTTTGGCCGTTCTAAATGCGACAAGTGTCCTGGTTTAGCAACTTGTGAACATAACCCACGATAAACCTTTTCTGTGCAGCCTTTGTCTTCAACATTTACTTCATCAAGAAGCGTCTTGAGTTTCGTGAAATTTTCCTGTGCATTTTTATCATTCACGTAGTCCTCAGACATACCACCCCCAAAACCAATTCTAACATGATCAACACCATGCGGATGCAAAGTGAGGTACCAAAAATAGCCCGGTGTTAACGTAATCAGTAGGCTCGGATAAATCGCCAAAAGATAAGTCAACCGTCGGCGTTCACCCTCTAATCGCGTATTGTTTGGGTGTGCCATAGCGATTTTCAATGAATCATCTTTGAGAATAGTATGGTAATTGAACGCATCTTCACCTGGTGGGCAGATCATCTCATCCAGTTTTGAAAGACCACCGATCGTACCAGCGTGGCAGACTGGTAGATGATAGCTTTCCATGAAATTCTCTGCCAGCACTTTCCAGTTTGTATTCCAGATATGGGTTTCGTAGAAAGTCTCTGCGTAGGATGACATGTCATAATCCCCAACAAGCGCTTCTACTTTGGAAAGTTCTTCTGACACAGGCTTTGCTTGAGGGTTTAAAGTAACAAACACCCAACCCAGCCATTCTTCACATCGAATTTGCGGTAACTTATAATTCTTTTTATAAAAGCCATCGTTGTGCGTCATTGCAGGGGCACCACGCAATGACCCATCCAGATTATAAGTCCATGCGTGGTAAGGGCAGACGATCGACCGCGTATTGCCGCGTCCTTCTAATAGCGTAGACATACGGTGCAAACAGACATTGGACATCGCCTTTAGATGACCCGCTTTATCGCGCAAAACGACAATAGGTTGATCCGCAAGATCAAGCGTTACATAATCCCCAGCCGCTTTCAAAGAGGACGAACGCCCTACACAGAACCAATCTTTAGAGA
Source organism: uncultured Paracoccaceae bacterium (assembly GCA_913061275.1). Lineage (GTDB taxonomy): Bacteria > Pseudomonadota > Alphaproteobacteria > Rhodobacterales > Rhodobacteraceae > Amylibacter. Next base: position 62,446 of record CAJXSR010000006.1, read on the forward strand.
AAATATCCTTAATCTCACGCTTAAGAAAATCCTGAGACGTATATACAGAAGGCGGCATCGCGCGCGCTTGTTCAAAAGGAACCAAAACACTTTTTTGAAGTTCTGCAACACAGTCTTCCATTTTATTCTCCAGCTGGCCAACCCAATATAAAGAGTTACCGCAATTCAGCCGTAGTTAAAGTATCTTGTCACATAGGGTTGCTTCGACACAGCCTAACTAACATAGCAGTTTTAGCGCATTCAGCAGATTATTGCATTCGCTACTCGCTGAATTTTTGCCAAGTTGAAGACATACTACATGATCGAAGGATTGATACCAGCTACAAGATCGTTCGATATTGGCTTGATCTGTTTGGTTCAAAATTTGCACAGAAAGTTCGCAAGAAAAGGGCAGGGCACCAGCCAAAACTATACAACGCACGGATATATGGGCTTTGATACGCGCAATCGCCGTAAAAAATATATCAACAAACTCTAAATCAGTAATCGGATTTCGAAGGTCAGGTTGGTTAAGCGTTAGCGTAATTACATAACCATCTTATTCGTAAAGTAGTTTATCTGCCATGATTTATATCCTCTATTATCTTGTTCTCTATCAAAGACTTGATCTTCGCATCATCCATTCCAAGTAGCTGTTCTAAAATCTCTTTACTGTGCTGTCCCAACACGGGTGGGCCTGTTTCACTCATGGCAGGTTGGCCGTCCATGCGGATGGGGTTGGTAACACTTGGCACAGTGCCTAAAGTCGCATGGGGTAGTTGGGTAACAAGTCCACGCGCTATTGCTTGTTTGTCGACGAATACCTCATCGACGTTATTGATCGGGCCACAAGGAACGCCGAGGGGTTCTAACAGGTCAAGCCAATGTGTACGTGTTTGTGTGCGTAATTTGTTTGATACAATATCGATCAACACATCTCGATTGGTCACACGCGCAGCATTTGTCTTATATTCGGGCATCTCTGGTAGTTCAGGTAATCCAGCCGCATCGCAAAATTTGATGAACTGGCTGTCATTACCAACGGCAAGGATCATATGGCCGTCAGATGCAGGGAATATTTGGTATGGTGATATGCTGGGATGCGCGTTGCCCATACGTTTTGGAATTTGACCACCCACAAGCCAGTTCATAGCTTGATTTGCAAGGCCAGCAGCACAAACATCGAACAACGAAATATCAAGATGGCGGCCTTTACCTGTTTGGCCGCGTTCTATGATAGAGGCAAGAATACCTATGGTGGCGTGCAGCCCTGTCATTACATCCACTACAGCAACGCCAACTTTTGTTGGCCCCGCACCCGGCGTGTCATCGGGATTGCCAGTGATGCTCATAAGCCCCGCCATACCTTGAATAAGCAAATCATACCCTGCCTGTGATGCGCGTGGCCCTGTGTGACCAAATCCGGTGATTGAAGCATAAATCAGGCCGGGGTTAACTTTGTGCATAGTGTCTGCATCCAGGCCGTAGCGCGCCAGATCACCAGTTTTGAAATTTTCCACCACCACATCGGCTTTAGCGGCAATATCGCGAACGATTTGCGCCCCCTCAGGTGATTTCAGGTCAATCGCCAAAGATCGTTTACCACGGTTCGCACCCAGAAAATATGCAGATTCTGACGACTCGCCTGATGATGTTTTGGCATAAGGCGGGCCCCATGTACGGGTATCATCCCCAGAACGTGGACGTTCTATTTTAATCACATCCGCGCCTAAATCAGCCAGCATTTGCGTGGTCCATGGCCCTGCAAGTATCCGCGACAGATCAAGGATTGTGATGCCGCTTAAGGGGCGGTTGGTATCAGAGTTTGTCATTGGTATACCTAGCAGTTAAATTATTACACGTAGAACATACCATCTTGTCGAATATTTTATCACAAGGTTCAACCCATCCTTCACAAAGGCATAATATCTTTTTAGGCAGCAATCTGCGGCTTTTCGACATTTATGATTTGGAAAACTCTGCAATAACAACGTTCGTATCGGCGCCAATAGTGGGGGCGTTTTTTGTTGTGGTTTCATCATATGTCCGCCGGATGGGTGGTGCGGGAATATCCAACGTTTTGCCTTTCGATGTAATCACTGATTTTCGACGTAATGCGGGATGGCTCGACAAATCTTGCAAACTGTTCAAGGCGCCAAAAGCTATGGATGCATCCAGTAAACGTTCACGGAATTCTTTAGTAGTCAGCGAAGCTACCACCGAATTTATTGCAGCATCCAAAGCATCGCGATTGGCCACGCGTGCATTATTGGATATAAAATTCTCATCTGCTTGCAATTCTGGCATTTTTAGAACCTCAACGCAAAATCGCCCCCATTCACGTTCGTTTTGAATGGAAACAATCGTTTGGGCTTTGTCATTTGTGGCATAAGCCCCGTAAGGCGCAATCGATGGGTGCTTTAGCCCCTGTCGCGTTGGGCCACCATTACCGTATTCATGGTGGATCAGGGGTACAGTCATCCATTCTGCGGTTACATCGAATAGCGAAACCTTAACGCCACTGCCTTGTTGCGTCCGTTCGCGTAACATCAGGGCTTCCATAATCCCGGCGTGGGCAGTCATGCCTGCTCCGATGTCGCTGATCGATACACCAACACGCCCCATTTCTGTTGGCCCACCGGATATGGCAACAAGGCCGCTTTCAGCTTGAACCAAGAAATCATACGCTTTCATTTTGCTCATTGCTTTGCTATCGCCATATCCTGATATGTCACAAGTAACCAAACGTGGGTAGCGCGCGCGTAGATCATCAGAGCCAAACCCAGCACGCTTGATTGCGTTAGGGGCAAGGTTTTGAACAAACACATCAGCCGAAGCAAGTAATCGTTCAAGCTGTGCTGCACCTTCTGTGGTTTTAAAGTCCAAAACCACAGATTCCTTACCTTGGTTAATCCACACAAAATATGAACTGTCCCCCTTAGCGGCTTCATCATAGCCACGTGCAAAATCACCTTCTGGTCGTTCTATTTTTATCACCCGTGCACCAGCATCAACCAGTCGTGCTGTACAAAGTGGTGCGGCTACAGCTTGTTCAACCGTCACAACGAGCATTCCATCAAGCGGCTTCATCAAAAACTCCTTGGCAAATCAAGCACATGTTCTGAGATGTAGCTTAGGATCAAATTTGTTGAAATTGGCGCAATTTGATAAAGTCGTGTTTCGCGGAATTTGCGTTCGATATGGTATTCTTTGGCAAATGCAAAACCACCGTGGGTCTGCATACAGGCATCCCCCGCACGCCAACTGGCCTCTGAGGCTAGCATTTTAGCCATATTGGCCTCGGCACCACAAGGTTGACCCGCATCAAACAAATTCGCTGCTTTTTCCACCATTAATGACGCGGCTTCAATTTCGGCAAAGGAACGCGCTAACGGAAATTGAACGCCCTGATTTTGGCCAATCGGGCGGCCAAAAACTTCACGTTCGCGGGCATAGGCACATGCTTTGTCTATGAAATACTTCCCGTCACCAACACATTCCGCAGCAATTAAAATACGTTCGGCGTTCATACCGTCAAGAACTACCCGAAACCCTTTACCTTCTTGACCCAATAGATTTTCAGCAGGTACTGACACGTTATCAAAGAACAATTCGCAGGCATGGTGGTTAATCATAGCGTCGATGGGCTGAACGGTAAGGCCGTTACCAATTACATCAGGCAGATCAACAATGAACGCAGACATTCCATCAGTTTTTTTCTTACATTTACCCCTAGATGTTGTGCGTGCTAAAATAACCATCAGATCAGAATGCTCTACGCGGCTGATCCAGACCTTTTGACCGTTAATTAGATAACGATCCCCATCCCGCGTAGCGGTTGTTTTAAGATTGGTTGTGTCCGTTCCTGTGCTTGGCTCTGTAATACCAAACGATTGAAGCCGTAACTCACCAGAAGCAATCTTGGGCAGGTACTGCTGTTTTTGTTCTTCGGTTCCGTGGCGTAGTACTGCACCCATTACATACATTTGCGCATGACACGCCCCTGGATGCCCGCCTGAATGTGATATTTCTTCTAAAATCGCAGCGGCTTCATAAATGCCCAAGCCTGCACCGCCATATTCTTCGGGAATTAATGCGCTTAGATACCCGCTTTGAGTTAGTTCTTGTACGAATTCTGTTGGATATTGACTATTACGATCCAGTTTTAACCAGTAATCTTCGTCAAACCCCTTGCACAGGGCACGTACCCCTTCGCGGATGGCGTTTGCCTGTTCGGTTTTTTCCACACTCTGGTGCATGGTATTCTCCTAAGCCAGTTGTTTTACACAGCTTACGGGGCGGTTTGTTTCTGAGTTTGTCAATAGGTGCCTATGTGAAATGTTTATATGTGACGGTGTAAATGTCGGTTTATATAATTTGCTATAATGTAATCATTCTTTTAGGATAACACTTGTCGGTTCCAAATCAAACGCAGGTAATTATTTTTGGTGGCGTTGTCGATCGCTAATTATGTGTTGATAAATCAAACAATCAGTGTGAAAATTCGCACCTGCCGTTTCGACGACAAGAGAGGGCAATGCAGCGATTTGAAAGCACTGCGGGGCAACAGAAATTCACCAGCAATCAGGCGTAGATATACAACCACCTTAATCATGAGAGACATTTAGAAACTAGGTAATTCTTCAAGCAATAATGTGCTATTGCCTCATGGAATGTTCCAATTTCTGTCCCGCATGATGTTGATTCTGGTATGCATTTAGATGGTGTGCTTCAGTTTGTCTGACAACACCTTATGTGTAGCGGTTTTATGCAGATTCCATTTGAAATTAAATATCCAATGTATTCTCTTTTTCCCAAGTGGTGAAATGGGTGCAGAACTCATTCCATTCCGCATATTTCAACTTCAGATAAGCCGCTGAAAATTCTTCACCCATGGCCGCTTTCAGTGATGTATCTTCGTCGTATAACCGCAATGCATCCAGCATATTAAGCGGCAGCCTTGGCGCGTCTTTGATCTTGTGCCCTTCAGCATACATATCAATATCGCGACGCGGGCCAGGGTCTGCATTGGTGCGGATGCCATCAAGACCAGCGGCGATGATGATCGCTTGTAGCAGGTACGGGTTAACTGCGCCATCTGGCAGTCGCAACTCAAACCTTCCTGGGCCTGGAACGCGCACCATATGGGTGCGGTTGTTGCCTGTCCATGTCACCGTATTGGGGGCCCATGTGGCCCCTGAAATTGTGCGCGGTGCATTGATCCGCTTGTAGCTGTTCACAGTTGGATTGGTGATGGCAGCCAAGGCAGATGCATGTTTCATGATGCCGCCCAGAAAGGCGCGGCCCTGATCCGATAGACCCAATTCACCTGTTTCGCTGGTGCCTTTATCGGCTGCAAAGGCGTTGATTTTACCGGTTTTAGTATCCCAAACCGAGATATGGGCGTGGCAACCGTTGCCTGTCAGACCTTCAATAGGTTTGGGCATGAATGTGGCACGAAATCCGTGCTTTTCAGCAACAGATTTGGTCATGAATTTAAAGAATGAATGACGGTCAGCAGTGATCACAGCATCGTCGAAATCCCAGTTCATTTCGAACTGCCCATTGGCGTCTTCGTGATCGTTTTGATAAGGATTCCAGCCCATTTCCAGCATGTAATCACAAATTTCGGCAATAACATCATAGCGGCGCATCACGGCCTGTTGGTCATAGCAGGGTTTGCCTGCCGTATCGTATTCGTCTGATATTTGGCTGCCGTCAGGGGTCAATAAAAAGAACTCGGCCTCAATACCCGTTTTCACGTTCAGGCCCATTTCAGCGGCCTCTGCCACAAGCTTATTCAACACATTGCGCGGTGCCTGATCTACGGTTTTGCCGCCCATCATGCAGTTGCCAGCCACCCATGCCACATCTTTTTTCCAAGGCAGTTGAATTACCGATGAAGGGTCAGGCACGGCCAGCATATCAGGGTGGGCAGGGGTTAGATCCAGATAGGTTGCAAATCCAGCAAACCCTGCACCATCTTCTTGCATGTCAGCAATCGCTTGTGCTGGCACCAGTTTGGCGCGTTGACCACCAAAAAGATCGGTGTATGAGATCATAAAATACTTAACGCCATTGTCTTTTGCGAAAGCTGCTAGGTCTGTTGTCATTGTCGTTCTCCCTGTTCGTCGTTGTCTCTCTTAGAAATTTGTTCCCGGTTTTCCCGGCCACCAGTCGGTGCCTGAAAGCGGAATGCGTGCCATTGCGGCGGCCTCTAATGTTAGGGCCACCAAGTCTTCTGGCTCTAAATTATGCACGTGGTTTTTACCGCAAGCCCGTGCAATAGTTTGGGCTTCTAATGTCATTACCTTAAGATAATTAGATAGGCGGCGTCCACCTTCTACGGGATCAAAACGTTTCATCAGCTCTGGTGTTTGGGTGGTAATGCCTGCAGGATCATTGCCTTCATGCCAGTCATCGTATGCACCCGCTGTGGTCCCAAGTTTTTGATACTCGTCTTCCCAGCGTGGGTCATTATCGCCCAAGGCTATTAAGGCGCCTGTGCCGATAGCCACTGCATCTGCCCCAAGGGCCAAAGCTTTGGCAACATCGGCCCCGCCACGGATACCACCCGATACAACAAGTTGCACTTTACGGTGCATATCAAGTTCTTGCAGGGCCTCAACCGCTTGACGGATGCAGGCCAGAATAGGTTGCCCTACATTCTCAATAAATACGTCTTGGGTGGCAGCTGTGCCGCCTTGCATGCCGTCCAGCACAACCACATCAGCCCCTGCTTTGATTGCAAGTGTGGTGTCAAAGTAGGGGCGTGCGCCGCCGATTTTGACATAGATTGGCTTTTCCCAGTTGGTAATTTCGCGCAGTTCCAGAATTTTAATTTCCAGATCATCAGGGCCAGTCCAGTCAGGATGCCGACAGGCGGAACGCTGGTCGATACCTTTGGGCAGGTTGCGCATTTCGGCTACGCGATCACTGATCTTCTGGCCTAGCAACATGCCGCCACCGCCAGGCTTTGCCCCTTGGCCAACAACAATCTCAATAGCATCACAGCGGCGCAGGTCATCTGGGTTCATACCATAACGCGATGGCAAGTATTGATAAATCAATTTGTTGGAATGGCCGCGTTCTTCTTCGGTCATGCCGCCGTCACCAGTTGTGGTTGATGTGCCAGCCATTGTGGCCCCGCGCCCCAAGGCTTCTTTAGCGCCGCCTGACAATGAGCCAAAAGACATGCCTGCAATGGTTATGGGTATGTCCAATTCAATCGGTTTGCTGGCAAAGCGTGTGCCAAGTGTCACTTTGGTTTCACATTTTTCACGATAGCCTTCTAATGGATAGCGCGAAATGGAAGCACCCAAGAACAGCAGATCATCAAAATGCGGAACTTTGCGTTTTGAGCCGCCACCACGAATGTCGTATATGCCTGTCGCTGCCGCACGGCGAATTTCAGCGTTTACCGGGTTGGAAAACGTCGCGGACTGGATCGGAACAGTGCGAGGAATTGTATTGTCTGGTTTATTTGTCATTATAATCCCCTAATACGCTGAAGCATTATCAACGTCGAAATTGTAAAGCTTGCGGGCAGAGCCGTAGCGGGTGAATTCTTCTGGCTTTGCATCTGCTTCGGCTTCAGCCAAAAGACATTTCAAAATTTCCAGATGCTCAGGCCGCATGTCTTTTTTGATGCAATCAGCCCCTAGACTTTTCACAGTGCCACGCACAAACAGATTGGCTTCATAAAGGCTGTCACCCAAAGCGTCACCTGCATCCCCCAATACAACCAGATTACCTGATTGCGCCATAAAGGCGGACATGTGACCGATGTTGCCATGCACGACAATATCAACGCCTTTCATCGAAATACCGCACCGCGATGAGGCATTGCCCTTAATCACCAGCAATCCACCGTGGGCTGTGGCACCTGCGTACTGACTGGCATCACCATCAATAACAACTTTGCCAGACATCATGTTTTCGGCAACACCGGGGCCAGCGGAACCTTTGACATGCACAGTGGCTTGCTTGTTCATACCGCCGCAATAATACCCTGTGGGGCCAAGAACGGTTACTTCAATGGGCGCATCCAAACCCACGGCAATCGCATGACTGCCTTTGGGGTTGGTGATCTCCCAAGCGGTTTGGTTGGTGTCATTGCTTTGTGCGTGCAGGCTAACGTTAAGTTTGCGCAGGCCCTCGGTTTCTAAATCAAAACTTTGCATTTAATGTTTCCAAAAATAAACGGTTGCGGGTTCTGGTTCCCAAACATGGGCGTCTTCTATGCCGGGTAGGTTTACCAATGCGCGGTATTCTGAGCCGAATGCCACATATTGATCGGTTTCTGCCATCACGGCTGGTTTGCACGCGATGGGATCACGCACCACACCAAAGCCGTCTTTGGTACCGACAACGAATGTAAAGAAACCGTCAAGATCATCTAGGCTGCTTTCCAGTGCTTCGCCTAAAGTACTGCCGTGTCGCATTTTCCATGTCAGGTATGCGGCACCCACTTCGGTATCGTTTTCGGTTTCAATCGTAACCCCGTCACGGCGCAATTTGCGGCGCAGACTGTTGTGGTTGGAAAGGGAACCATTGTGAACCAGACATTGATCGGCACCAGTTGAAAACGGGTGCGCACCCAAGGTTGTAACCGCAGACTCGGTAGCCATGCGGGTGTGCCCGATGCCGTGTGTGCCTGTCATGGAACGCAGATCAAAACGGTTGGCCACTTCTTCGGGCAAGCCAGTTTCTTTATAGATTTCCATTGTGTCGCCCGCACTCATCACCCGAACATCGGGGCGTATTGTTTTAAGGGCAGACCGTACTTTAGTCATGTCATCTGTCGGCATTTCCAAAATGGCGTGTGTATCTTTTTTAGTCACAGAGATTTTAACGCCTGTGGCCTTTCTAAGGGCTTTCTTCAGCCCTTTGAAATCCTGTGCAGGATTGTCTGATTGAACCGTCAGTTTGCTGTTACCATCTGCATCATTGCCGTAAATGGCGATGCCAGCACTATCAGGGCCGCGATTGGTCATGGTAATCAGCATATCTGTCAGCATATTACCCAATTCGGGCTCTAGTTTTTTATCTTTTAAGAACAGTCCTACGATGCCACACATTACTGCTACTCCTTCATTTTAATCCAGATTCTAGGCTAACATCGATTTGAAGGGCGTTCAACCTAAAAGAAAGAAATATTCATTAGGGGAATAAAAATGTCGGAATACACTGTACCTTTCGGATATTATTTAATATCGATCAAACATATTTCTCATTTTTCGAGTTTGATAATGGCAAGCCCACATCAGATGGCATTTGGGGCAATCACGGCCTTTGCGTATATGAAATGATCGACAGATATTTGGCTGGTAGGCTGATTAGGTTTTCGGGGCCGTGCGGGGCATCGGCATCGAAAAACAATGTGTCCCCAGGTTTTAAGGGGTAGACCGCGTTGCCATGCCTGTAATCAACCTCACCTTCCAGCATATATATTGTTTCAATGCCGCTGTGTTGGAAGGTCGGGAATACATCTGCCTCTGTTGTCAGGGTAATCAGGTAAGGTTCTACCGTAACTCCGCTGGCATTGGCCCCAATATGGCCCAGCAAATTATATTGGTGTCCTGCCCGGGTGCCCTCACGTTCCAGTTCCACCCCTTCATCGGCTTTGGTGTGAACCGCCAAGCGGCTTTCTTCAAAGCCACGAAAAAGCGAGGTGATTGGCAAGCTTAATGCTTGTGCAAGAGATTGCAGTGTTGTCAATGAGGCCGAGGTGTTACCATTTTCTATTTTTGACAACATGCCAATAGAAAGGCCCGTACGATTTGCCAAATCCGCAACCGTCATGGATTTTTGCAAACGGTGTAGACGCACCTCACGCCCTATTGCAATTTCAAGAACCTTTTCGCGTTCTTCGCTTATTCGGTGGGGGTTTTGGTTAAAGTTCACAATAACGGGCCTATCTTCAAGGTATGAGATGCCCCTAGTTTCCTAGACAGCTAGTGTTTCATTATTCAGTTGTCTTTGTTTGAAGTCAACCATTGCTGGCAAGTGATTGTAATCCATTGTTTGTATGCTTTTTAATTGGCTTGCAGAACACCTCAATGTAGGCGGCTTTTACGCGCAAGCACTCGTCCGTGTGGGACAGGGGGGTGGCCCAGTGACGGGTGTTATTCTTATGTGTACAGTAACGGTCGCCCATCAACGGCAACAAGTGGTAGGCTGGGCCGATTAATATGCTAAAATGCCAATTCCACAAAATACGATGGCTATTACAATCCATTGTACTTGGGTCAAGTTAATTTAGATGAAAGCCCCTATTTTAGAGGGAAATTAGTTTCCACTGGGTGACCTTTTCGTTATTAGTGGCTGTGAAAACGCGGCACCTATTAGGTTTTTCGGGGTTTATTATGAAGAAGAAAATGATCGACATCATCGGTGGTGAGGATATTTTATTCAAACTTGTGAATGACTTTTATGATCTTGTTGAAACTGTTCCCGAAGGCAAAAATATTAAGAAACTGCATTTACGCGGCCATGGCTTAAACCATGTACGAGCGGAGCAATTCAATTTCCTTTCTGGCTTTCTTGGCGGCAGGCGACATTTTGAAGAAAAGCATGGACACATGAACGTAAAATTGATGCATGCGCATGTGCCAATTTCCCTTAAAGACGCAGAAGATTGGATGGCTTGTATGGGTATGGCATTTGATAAAAACGGATTACAAGGGCCAGAAATTGACATGCTAAGGGAATCTCTACGCAGTGTTGCGTTACTGCTTGTGAATGACCTGAAGTCATGGGGTGAATAGCTTCTAGTTTGAATAGACGCTTCCAGTTCCGTGACCTGCTTGATTTCATCAACCTTGAATACTTCTGTGAAATTTGGTCATGCCATAGAGTTCTCCTTGCCTCATTTTAGGGGGCAAGGTTTCTATAAATCTTGGGGTAATTCAATAATCGCGAAGGAAGAAGTGTAGACATTCAAGAAAAATCACCTTCATGTTAAATAAAAACTATGTAATTTTGCCCATAGTTACCTAGTCAGCTTGCAATCACCATATTGTTGATTGAAGGGCAGATAGGTAGCTTGGTACGGCGCCACGATGCGAACTTATTGCACTGGTAGTTGCCAAAGCAGAAATGTAAGGTCGGGTATGATAGATTTAAATGCTGCATAGAAAACCCCACCCGGGCACGCTCGTCCTTATTTCTGCGTCCATTATGTCCGCTATTCTTGGCTCAATACACGCTTTTTCAGTGTTTCTTGATCCACTTGAAATCCAATTTACCACAACAAGGTCGGCAGTTTCACTGACCTATTCATTTGCATTGATGTCTTTGACAATAGCCGTGTTATTTGGCCCTCGGTTCTTTGGACGTTGGTCTGCCGCAACCATTGTTTTATTTGCTTGTGCCTTGGCCGCCTGCGGTGCGGTCATTGCGGGAATGGCCGGATCGCTTCAAACAGTGTGGCTAGGATACAGTCTGATATTTGGCCTTGCAAACGGGTTGGGTTATGGCTTTGGGTTGCAAATCTCTGCGCAAGTTAATCCAGGGCGTGAAGGTCTGGCGATGGGGATTGTCACTGCGTCATATGCTTTTGGGTCGATATTTTCGCCAGGATTATTTGGATTAGCAATAGAGGCTGGTGGGTTTTCAGCGGCAATGACGGCACTGGCTGTGACGTTGATTGGCACTGGTTCACTAAGCGCAGTACTAATGGGGCAAGCGGGTGCCAAATTCCAATCTGAAAAATCTCAAGCCTTTGCCATTTCTGTACCGGTTCAAAGCCAGATACTTCTGTGGCTGGGGTATTTCGGAGGTGTTATGGCTGGGCTCATGGTAATTGGCCACGCTGCCGAAATTGCCGCCTCACTGCGTCCTGGCATTTCTCCCTGGGTCGCACCAGCAATTATTGCAGCTTGCAATTTGCTGGGCAGTTTGGTTGGTGGCCGCCTTGCCGATAAATCCTCGCTTGGCATTTTACTTGCGGCATTGGCTCTTGTGACCAGCATTGCTCTTGCAGGTCTTGCGGTCTTTGGACAGGTTGGCGGCTTGCTGATCGGCTTCAGTGTTATCGGGTTTGCCTATGGCGGTACCATCGCTGCCTATCCCGCTGCCATCGCAAAGCTGTTTGGTATGAAGGAAAGTGCAAGGATTTATGGTCGCATATTTACCGCATGGGGGTGTGCAGGCTTACTTGGCCCATGGTTCGCGGGCTTTCTATTTGACCGAAATGCAGACTACCAGCTTGCGTTACTTACCGCATCGGCCGTTGGGTTGGTTTCGGTCTTGGCGATAGTTGTCCTTTTCAGAAAGAACCATGGTTCTGCACATTCTTGAAACAATGTGCTTGAACGGCATTTCGCAGCTTAATGAAGATTTTGTGAATAGAGGATGTGTCGATCATTGCCAAATGGATGATTTCGGGAAATGTTTTATCAATTCAAATGGGCTATTCAGACAATGCCGATATAACTACCAAGAACGCATCAATAATTGCCTTTGACGCGTTCTTTGGTTGGATCAAAATGCGGGAATGTTGTCACCTTGGCTTTCAGGCGTTTTTGCTCGCCATCCAGTTGCCCAATTTCGATGTCCGTTCCGGGTTCGCAATAGGCTACATCAACACGGGCCAGTGCAATGGTTTTGCCCAGATATGGCGACTTCATAGCCGAGGTCACGATGCCTACTTGCGCCTTACCAATACGCAGGCAATCACCATGCTGTGGAACAATGCCACCTTCAACATCCAGCCCGATTAATTTGCGATGCGGGTGTGCTTTGCGTTCTTCAATAGCTTTGCGACCGATAAAATTGTCTTCCTGCGTTTTTAGCGGCACAGTAAAACCGATACCTGCCTCAAAAGGATCGGTTTCGTCAGAAAACTCATACCCTGCAAAGACCAAGCCTGCCTCAATCCTAAGCATATCCAGTGCCGCCAGTCCAAGTGGCACCATGCCTTTGGGTTCGCCTGCGGCCCAGATGGTATTGAATACTTCTTCAGCATCTTTGGGGTGGCAGAACACTTCGTAGCCAAGTTCACCTGAATAGCCAGTACGGCTAAGTACGATCGGTGTGCCCTGTATGTCACGAAGGCGCGCGGTCGTGAACCGGAACCAAGCAAGATCTTTTACAGTGGAGTGCGTTGGTGGCGTCCATAGAACTTCAGCAAGGATTTCCCGACTAAGTGGCCCCTGAACTGCGATATTGTGATGCTGGTCGGTCGAGGATTTAACCCAAGCATTCAGGCCATGCTTTTCTGCCTGATCGCGCATCCATTTGCCGGAACTGTCGCAGCCACCGATCCAACGGAAATTGTTATCACCCAACCGAAATACTGTGCCGTCGTCGATCATACCGCCGTGATCGTAACACATGGCGGTGTAGACAATGCCGCCAACGCTGAGTTTTTTGATGTTACGGGTGACGCATAGCTGCATCAGTGCTTCGGCATCCGGGCCGGTCACTTCATATTTGCGCAGTGGGCTTAGGTCCATCACAACGGCTTTTTCACGTGCCGCCCAATATTCGGCAATCGCCCCGTGGTTGCTCATTTGATTGGCCAACCAATAGCCGTTATATTCTACAAATTCACGTGTGTGCTTAGCAAAGCACGAGTGAAAACCGGTTTCTTTTGTTGGTTCCACGTCCGCCTCCGGGGTCTTGCGCCAGCCAATCGAGCGCTTAAAGTCTTCGTTTTCCTTGTACACCCGCACCTGAATATCGGTGGGGTTCCAAGCGTTAGTCGGGTCGATGTCACACGGACATGCTGTTGAAACTGCAACAAGATCGGTCAATGCGCGCAGCAATACAAAATCACCAGGCCGCGACCATGGGTCGTCGAGGCTTAGAGTATGATGATCGTCGATCATCGTATTGAAGAAGTAGTTAATCGACGGCCAGCCAACGCGGGGTTTAATGCCCCACGCCGCCACTTCTGCGTTAATATTATCTGAGCAATTTATGTGACCAGGATAGCCTGCGTCATCATAATAGCGTGGGTAACACGACAGCCCGTAAGCATCGTGACGACCGCAAGTGTCTTGGACTATTTCGAACAGCGGTTCTTGATCTACGCTCCAGTATTTCGACATAATGCCAGGTATCGGATAGACACAGCCGGTCAATGACCGTGTGGTTGTCATGTTGATATCGCGTTCGATACCGCGATCCAGTTCAGCCATCGAAAAACACTGAAAATCTGTGCACTCGCGTCCCTGCACATCCATGATCTGAATATATTGACCGTTGCGCACTTCGTATGCTTTTGCATTGCCAGGTTGAATATTATAATCTTGTAATGCATCAGCCAATGGATCAGCTGGTTTCAGCCCACCTTTACCCTGAGAGGGGTTGGCCCTACGCATATAAAGAACGATCTCGGTTGGCGCGTTTTGACCCCACGCGCTCATCGGGCCACCTACGGCGCATACAATTAACAAACCATCGGTGGATGCATAAAATCCTGCTGTTTCGCCCGCCTTAGAGAATTCGGGAAACAAACAAACACCATCGGCGCGGCCAATGTCAAAGCTGGATTTTTCAAGTGCAGCCAAAATGCGTTTTCCTGAAAGGTCGCCGCTTGATAGTGCGGCTTGCAGACCGACAGGTGTATGCCCGCCAATCGCACCGATCATTGATGCATCAGAGGATCCATCTGGTGCAAAGAATACCAGTTCAACTGGCTGCAAGCCCTCACGATCTACAATCGAGATTTCATCACCAGCTTCGATTGGCAAAGCCCGCGAGCCGCCCCCAGCGATGACATAGCGTTCCACCCCATGCGGAAGTATAGGCAAGCCAGGGCTACTGATGCCATTACGCTCAAAGGGCGTTTCAAAAATTGGTCTTGTATTCATTAGCTTAGTCCCAAAGCATTTTTGCGCTGCGCAGCCCATGTATTAATCAAATGATCAACGGCAAGACCTATGAACGCGACACATAAGCCCAGCATCAGCCCATTCCCGATGCCTTGCTTGTCAGACAGCGCTTTTAAGATGTACTGCCCTAGGTCGTCAGTGCCGATCATTGCACCAATAATCACCATAAACAGTGCGAATATTACAGTTTGATTGACGCCTAACATGATGTGTGGAAATGCCAGTGGTAAATCAATTTTTACCCACCTTTGAAATGCTGTGGCACCTGACATCATTCCAGCTTCTTTAAGGGAAGGCGGCACATTGCGGATACCTTCAATCGTGTAGCGCACAGCAGGAATGGTTGCGTAAATAATGACTGCGATCAGTACCGACGTATCTGTGACGCCGAACAGCATGATTACTGGGATCAGATAGATGAACGATGGGAATGTTTGTAACGTATCACAAGCCAACAGTGCGGCCTTGGATGCAAATGTGTATTGTGCGCAAATAGAACCGACGATCAGGCCGAAAGTAACAGAAATGATGACCGAAAATGAAGCCATATACATGGTAATCAGTGCGCGGTCCCACCATTCTGTTAATGCAATGAACAGCAACAACCCACCAACAATCAAAGCCGATCTTATCCCGCCGATGATACATCCTGTGCCCATCACCAGCAGGAACGTAGCACTAACGGGCATTGCCAGATAAGCATTTTTCATGGGTTGCAACACGTTGACGATCAAGCCACGGTTAAAACCTTGCAGACCTGCATACCAGTTATCTACCATCCAATCGACGCCGCTTTGCCAAAATAATTCGGTTGTAATGCCCTTATTGTGCGGGATCAGATATAAATAATTAATCCCGTCTTGAAATATAAGCTGGCCTAACAATGCCACCGCGATACAACCCACGAAAAAAACTGCAAAGACCAGCGCATATTTGTGCCGCTGGGCAAAGCTTAAGTCGGCAAAATAGTCGGTTTGTTTGTTGGCATACGCTAGTGAAAGTTTGTCCAAGACCACAGCGATCAGCACAATGCAGATACCCAACTCTAACGCCTGACCGATGCGCAGCTGGTTCAAAGCAAGCAATAGGTTGAACCCAAGCCCCTTGGCACCGATAAATGACGCGATCACTGCCATGGCAAGACATTGCATGATTACTTGGTTCACCCCGATTAAAATATCGCGACGGGCGGTTGGCACAAGCACCTTAAACAAAATTTGTTTGTCGTTGCTACCGTTCATAAGTCCGGCCTCGACAACCTCTACTGGCACTTTCTTCAATCCCAAAAGCGTTAAACGGATCATGGGTGGAGTGGCAAAAATGATAGTCGCAATGGCACCCGCATGGTCACCAAGTCCGAAAAAAACCGTGACTGGAACTAGGTATGAAAAATGCGGCATGGTTTGAGCAATGTTCAAAAATGGAGCCAAGGCTACTTCAACTGCGTGGCTTTTGTAAGACAAAATGCCAAAAAGCAAACCTAACAAAACGGATACTGGGGCCGCGACCAAGACAAACGATAGTGTTTCCATTGCAGGATGCCACTGGCCGAATACAGAAATATAAACAGTTGCTGCCCCAGCCAAAAGGGCAAGGTTTCGACCATTTAATGCATAGCCCAGAATAACCGCACCACCCGAAACTACCGTCCAGGGTAACGCTGGCCAAGCTGCCCAAGGATTTTCCCGAACAAACTCCCAGCTAGTGAAAGCAACGATTGTTTTGACACCGCCAATTAAGACTTCTCTGATGAATTCGATCATGAATAATACACCTCGCGAGAAACCTCTTGTTACTTCGCGCAACAGTGCCACTTCTTCATATTCTTCGATATGAGGGTCGTAAACTTGGATTGGGAACCAGTTGAACATCAAGTTTTCGGCGAAATCATTGATAATTCCGGGAAGTGATGCCAGCAATGACGGGAAACGCCACAAAACGTTGGCCTCATTAGGCTTCACTAGAATAACCAATGCAAAAAACGCAATCAGCAGTATCACAAATTGGCTGAGCTTACGGTGTTTGGTGAAAAAGTTTGTACCCATATCAGGCACCCGCCTGTGCATTATCATCCTTGCCAAACAAGATGTGAATCATCTTATCGCTATGGAGCGACCCAATAATGTTGTTGTTCTCGTCTATAACACGAACCGGTTTAGTTTGGGCAAGCACTGCCTCGGCCACGGTTTCAATAATTGCGTCGCCTGAAATCGTCAGGTCGCTAAAATCAATTCCGTCAGTAATCGGATCCATGACAGATTTTATTTTCAGCACTTTTTCACGAGGCACTTCTTCTGTAAACTTGCTGACATACTCGGTAGCTGGGTTTAAAACAATATTAGCAGGTGTATCGATTTGCTCGATCACACCATCCTTCATGATGGCGATCCTATCTGCAAGGCGCAGCGCTTCTGCAAAGTCGTGTGTCACGAATAG
Organism: uncultured Paracoccaceae bacterium; assembly: GCA_913061275.1. Taxonomy (GTDB): domain Bacteria; phylum Pseudomonadota; class Alphaproteobacteria; order Rhodobacterales; family Rhodobacteraceae; genus Amylibacter. Next base: position 79,704 of record CAJXSR010000006.1, read on the forward strand.
GATGGTCTTATTCAACACACCCTGAAGGCGCATAAATTCATCTTGCATCTCTTTGCGGATCAACGGGTCAAGCGCTGAAAACGGTTCGTCAAGAAACCAGATGTCGGGCTCTACCGCCAATGATCGTGCAATGCCAACCCGTTGTTGTTGGCCACCAGATAGTTGTCTTGGAAAATAGTTTTGGCGGCCGTCTAGGCTAACCAATTCGACCATATCCATCGCGCGTTTCATCGCGTCACGTGTACTTATGCCCTTAATCTGTAAGGGAAAAGCAATATTTTCCAAAACTGTCTTATGTGGTAATAGCGCGAAACTTTGGAACACCATGCCCATCTTATTTCTGCGTAATTCGATTAGTTGTTTGTTGTTCATCGCCAACAAATCTTGGCCATCAATATGGATGTTGCCAGCAGTTGTTTCTGTTAGGCGGGAAATGCAACGCAATAAAGTTGATTTACCAGAACCTGATAACCCCATCACAACCAGCATTTCGCCCTTGTAAACTTCAAACGACGCGTTGTTTACACCGACAACGCAACCCGCTTCTTGAAACTTGGCCGCGTCAACATTGCCATTTGCTGCCCGCAGCATTTTATCTGCGTTTTCACCGAATATTTTGTATACAGATTCGCATTTGATAACCGGTTCTTTTGGCATTGTTTCACTTGAAGTTGACATATAATTATTCCGTTAGGTTTTGTTACGTGATCGCGGGTTCTTAATTTGCGCTCAGGTCTTTCCTAAAATCAAAGTACTCTATTTAGCTATACAGTTAGTGCAGTTTTAGGTCTCCCTGCACGCTATTGTATGCAGGGAGAGTTGTTTAGTACTTATTCTACGAACGGCTTCCACACATCTTCATGATCAGCCAACCACTTTGCAGCGGCGTCCTGATGGCTCATGCCGTCGATGTCCACTAAAGCAGCCATTTGACCAATGTCCGTTGACGAAAAGTCCAGCTTAGAAAAAGCTGAATACGCCGCAGGGTGTGTTTTTGGAAACTTGTAATTAGCTGCTTTTTTCAGCCAACCCTTTGGCGAACCACAGGCTCCATCACCACCGTCAGCAACACGGCATCCATCCGTATAAGCAGGGAATTCAATGAATGCAAAGCCTTCCGCGTCGGTAAAGTTTGGTGTCCAGTTAAAGGTAATGATGCCTCGGCCTTCTTTCTTGGCTGATGCCAATTCTGCCCAGATTGCATCGGCACCACCAGCAAATTTTACAGTGTATAGATCACCAAGACCAAGTGCTTCTAGGCGTATCGGCATAAGATCACCGTGCCAGCTTTGTGGGCCTTCCAACCAACGGCCTTTGCCCTCTGAATCTGCTGTAGCAAATACTTCAGGGCAATTTTTTAAGGCTTCCCAGTTAGGTAAGCCGGGGCATAGATTGTCGTCGATCACATATTGAGGAACGCCCATTTCTTCTAGTGTTGCAGCTGAATGTGTTCCTGCATCGATAATTCCGCCTTTAGCCATGGCATTGTAAAAAGATGCGCCAAAAGTTGACTGCCAAACTTCATGTGAAATTGTGACATCACCGATGCGGATGGCTTCGTAGACAGCTTGAGAGTCAGCTGGAACATATTCAACAGTGTCTCCTAAGCTTTCAAATATGCCGCCAATCACATAGGCCATAACGACCTGACTTGACCAGTTATGTGTTGGAATGACGATTGGCTCTGCCGAGTCCGCTGCCATTGCATGGCTCCCGATCGAGGCAAGCCCGATAGCGGCAGCCGAAAGTGTGTTTTTAAGTTTCATGGTATCTCCCGTTTCTTTTCTATAGGTTTTCGAAAGCTACATCCCAAAAGCCCATCGGAATCCGACAATCGAAGTGGTGACATATTGTCAGGAGTCGCTGATTCCTCTGCATATAATTTTGATGGGCAAAGCCCTTGTATTCTGATGGCAAATTTGATAAAATAACTTTTAATCAATGTGTTACTCATTGGCGCTATTTTGACCTGTTAAAAAATTGACACGAATATATATGTTATCGATGTTGCGCCACACCAGCATCTTTGGAAGGAAACATGGGTACAAATCACAAATCTCTTCCGCCACTGGATCACTTGCTTGCATTTGAAGCAGCGGCGCATTTTGAAAGTTTTGCCGCTGCATCCAGAATTTTGAACATCAGTGAAAGTGCAATCAGCCGAAAAACGCGCTTGGTAGAGTTGCATTTTGGTGTACCGCTCTTCTTGCGTGGTCACAAATCTATTTCACTTACACCACAAGGACGGCAGCTTTTGGATCGCATTTCACCTGCCATGCAAAGCCTTCGGGATGCGTCTAACGATCTTATGTCACGGCAAAATCGAAATGAAGTTTCGTTGGCGGCAACGAATTCCGTTGCTGCATTGTGGTTGATGCCCCGACTTCGTAAGTTCAACACGCGTAACAAACAATTAAAAATAATGCTATTTGCATCCGACAGCGATGCCGAATGCCTAGGCGACAGTAACGATCTTGCTATTCTTCGCGGTGAAGGTAACTGGCCTGGTTACAAGGCAAAGCTATTGTTCGGCGAAAGCATTTTTCCGATCTGTTCTCCTGCTTTTTTGAAACGCCAACCAAAGGTTGGCGACATGGCCGAGCTGCCACAACTTCCACTCATTGAAGTTTCCAGCGATCACACTGAATGGATGAACTGGGAAACTTGGTTTTCTGGACAAGATATTCAGGCTGATAAACTTGATGGTGTGGCAACATTCAATGCCTACCCCTTAGCAGTGCAAGCTGCGGTGGATGGGCTTGGAATTGCATTGGGGTGGGGTCATTTGGTCGATCATCTGTTGGAAACTGGGGCACTGATACGGCCCTTAAAATCGCACCAAACACGGACAACCAGCGGCTATTACTTGTTGAGCCCTGAAAAACAGCGCGCGTTCCCCGAACGTCGTGTGGTCGAGAACTGGTTATTAAATGAAAGTGCTGCACGTAAGCGATATGGCTGACCCAATCTAATTTTAAGGTAAGCGACCAAACTATCACCCAGCCAGTGTTGTCAAACAAACTTGAGAGACAACATAAATAAGGCGCCGAAAAACTCCGGCGCCTTATATGTTTCTATGTCGCTTTAGTAGCGTTCAAGCATTTTGGCAATCTTTTCGGGATCACCCATTTTCATGACCTCTTCCATGTGCTTTGTTTCGCGACGTGCCTGGGTAATGTGCCAGCCAAGCCAGAAAACCACACCTGCGATGACCATTGGTAATTCGAACCCTTGGAAGGGATAAATGGCCCCAACGTCAGCCAAATCAACGGCCCAGTTTTCATATCCGATAGTAGACATTTTATTCCTCCTTAAGATTTAGCGGTTAGATGTTTATGGTTTGCAGCGGTAATTTCAGCCACAGCATCTTCATAGGCGTGATGCTCTGCAAAATCCAAGCCCTGAAGCTCAATCTCTGGAGGGATACGCAAAGTACCATATGCAGCCTGAATACGCGCAACTACATATGCCGGGCAGAACCCAAGAACGAAGAACATGATGATTGCACCGATAAACTGACCTAGCGGGTTGATCGCTGCATAGCCTTCATATGGTGATGATGGTACACCCCATAGAACGAAGCCTGCAATGGCAACACCCAAGAAACCAGCATATCCGTGAACTGCAACAGCACCCACAGCATCGTCGATTTTGAATTTCTTCTCGACCCAGTAGTGTAGTTTGTATGCAATCACAGGGACAATGGCCCCGATCAACAATGCCTGCATCGGATGGTACAGATCGTTCCCGGCAGAAGCGCCGATGATGCCTGCAAGGCCACCAGAGAAGGTCCAGAATGCGTCACCCTTGGACACGATGTATGTGGCCATCAAGCCGCCCGATAAGGACAGTAGGAAGTTAAAAGTGATCGCCCCAAGTGAGGTAGGCCCAAGATAAATGTTTGTGGCTGTCCACGTTGTACCCGTGATTTGACCGTCAATGACCTCGGGTGAGATCAATGGAACGTTACAAGCGGCGTAAAACCCCCAGAACCCTGTATAGATCAGGAACAGGCCGATTGTGACCATCCATGGATTGTGTGGTGGAATATCGCGCGGTGTGCCGTCTTTGGCAAATTTTCCGATCCGTGGCCCTAGAACGAATAGGAGGCCTAAAGCATAGCCGCCGGCAATAGCATGGATAACACCGGATGCATAAGCATCGTGGTAGCCAAGTACTTTGACCATCCAACCATCCCAGTGCCAGCCCCATGCTGCGTCAATGATCCACCAAACGGAACCGATCAGGACGGCGTGAACCCAAAGTGCCGATGATCGAATGCGTTCGATTACGGAACCGGATACGATCGAAGCTGCTGTCCAGGAAAACAGTAGAAACGCTGCCCAAAACACACCAGTGATGCGATCTTCAAGGTTCGTGGCCATATTTGGCGATGTTGGCAGGTTCGCTTTACCAGCTGCCCAATCAATACCGCCCATACCAGGGAAGAAATTTGGGAACGCCCAATAAATCCACCAGCCAAAGAAAAAGAACGAGACGGTTACCAGCGGTATAATCATCACGTTCTTCATCAATGTATGCATATGATTTTTACGGCGACTTGCGCCCACTTCGTACATGCAGAATCCCACATGTATCAAAAACATGAACACCACCGTTACCCAGTAATAAAACTCGGTAAAGATGGTGGTTAAAGCGTTTAAATTCCCATCCATTTCTTGTCCCCTTAGTTGTTTTAGGCGTACTTGTTGCCTGTCAGTAATAAAATATTAATCGTAGTATTGCGTGAAAAAAGGTGCTGTTGTCAACAAAAAGTCTACTTTCGCCGATTTTTGCTTGAATTCCGGCTTTTGGAAAAGCCGCGTGTTTTGGAAATCTGTTATGAATGCTTTCGATATTTTGTAATGAATCGCGGGAAGTTCTAATAAAATGGCAGATAAAATATTTCCTACGAGGAATGTTTTTTTATTTTAAGTCTTGATTTTTCTTTCGCCATGAGTCTGAATGTCGGCAGCAAAAACGACATAGATAAAGAAACATACATAATTTGGGAGATTCTTAATGGCTATTATTTACAGACATTCTGTATTGGCAAACCGCCACGCAGAAATCGGCGCTAAACTGGAAGATTGGAACGGCATGGGAACAGCTTGGTTCTATGACGATACACCCGAGCGAGCAGAAGCAGACTACTTAGCCGTTCGCACAAAAGCGGGCCTGATGGATGTGTCAGGTTTGAAAAAGGTTCATGTGGTTGGCCCGCAGGCAGCAGCCGTGATTGATCGTGCGACAACCCGCAATGTCGATAAAATCATGCCAGGACGCTCCGTTTATGCGTGTATGCTGAATGACGAAGGTAAGTTTATCGACGACTGTGTCATATATCGTCTGAGTGTTAATCATTGGATGGTAGTCCATGGTACGGGCACCGGACATGAGCAACTAACAATGGCAGCTCTAGGAAGAAACGTATCCATAATTGCCGATGACGATTTGCACGACATGTCACTGCAAGGCCCTGTTGCTGTTGATTTCCTTGCCAAGCACATCGATGGCATTCGTGATCTTGCATATTTTGGTATCCTACAAACAAAATTGTTTGGCCGCGCAGTTATGATTTCACGCACTGGGTACACAGGTGAAAGGGGATATGAAATTTTTGTCGGCTCTAAAGATGCTGTTCATGTCTGGGACAATATTTTGGCTGAAGGTGCTAGTATGGGGATCGTTCCTGTACAGTTTTCCACACTTGATCTGTTGCGCACTGAAAGCTATCTGCTGTTCTTTCCTGGTGACAACTCTGAAACCTATCCATTTGCAGATGAACCATGTGGTGACACACTTTGGGAATTGGGGCTGGAATTCACTGTTTCCCCTGGCAAGATCGGTTTTCGAGGTGCGGAAAACCACTATGCCCTAGAAGGCAAGGAAAGGTTCAAAATCTACGGTGTTCGCCTAGAAGGGACCGAACCGGCAGATGAAGGCGCGGTTTTATTGCAAGACGGAAAAGAAGTGGGTCATGTGACCTTCGGTATGTATTCATCTTTAAATAAGCACAATGTTGGCATTGCACGTATGCCTGTTGAATGCGCTAAAGATGGATGTAAAATGACAGTGCGAAACGCAAATAATAATGAAATTCCCTGTGTCGCGGAAGAAATGCCTTTCTATGACAAAGATAAGAAAATTCGCGTAGCTAAAGGCTAGTCGATTACAAAGATAGGGTGTAGGCTTTTGACTTACACCCTTTAACTTTATCAAAGATAAGAGGACGCTGGGCAAATGTCCAAATTCAATTTTCCAGAAAGTATCATGAGCCGACCAGTCTATGGAACGCTTGAACCGCGTTCGGGTAAAGCACACTTGATGGTGGCTGATGCACAAGGTGCCGAGGCTATCATTGGCCTTTCAAAGGCAGACAGCGGTTTGCTGTCAAAAACGCACATTATATATATCCCCAAGGGTACGGGTGATACGTATACTGGCAAACTTGAAAAACTTGGGGCGGCACAGTTATATGTGGGGCCATCCTATGAGGCTGCAAAAACACGACTGCAACGCACCTTGGCTGGTGCCCATATGGGATTGCAGGTATATTTGTCAGGAACCGAAGGGTTGATGGGCCAAGCGATGCTGGAAGCCACCAACGCGGGCATCCCACACACCGCAATACAAACCGAACATCGCGGTTCGGTGGCTCGGCGCATGCAATGCGTGCATTGCAAAGGTATAACCGAGGATGTGATGACTGATCCGTTCGTCTGTTCGCATTGTGGTTTGAGCTTGTTTGTTAGAGATCACTATTCACGTCGACTGGCTGCCTTTCAGGGGGTGTGCATTGATGCAGAAGACCCTGGTAATGTACCTGCATCTGTGGAGTTGTATAAATGAGCGCTGGAACTGAAAAAATTGCTGTGACTGTTACAGATATTGTCAAAGTTAACGATCTTGTGACGCGCTTTAAGTTTGAACCAACCAAAGGTGGCTTGTTGCCAACATTTTCGGGCGGTGCACACACCGTGGTGGAAATGAAGGATGGCAACATTACGCGTCTGAACCCTTATTCATTGATGTCTGACCCTTGGGATCAATCGGCGTATACAATTTCGGTGCGCCGTGATGATGAAGGTCGCGGGGGATCGTTGTTTATGCACAATAGCGTGAAAGTTGGTGACCAAATGGTGGTCAGCAATCCAGTGAATTTGTTTTCGCTAGACTTACGCGCAAAGAAGCACCTGATGTTGGCCGGTGGCATTGGTATCACGCCATTCCTTGCGCAGATCAAACAGTTGGATCGTGCCCGCGGAAACTGGGAGTTGCATTATGCGTGCAGAAATGAAGCACTTGGGTCTTATGTTGATTACCTGACATCAACGCATCCGAATGATGTGAATGTTTACTATGATGATGAAAAACAGTCCATCGATCTGGAAAACCTTCTAGATGGTCAACCTTTGGGAACGCATATCTATGTGTGTGGCCCCAAAGGAATGATTGACTGGGTGCGAGGGAAAGCCGCTGAACTTGGATGGCCACGTGAAGCTGTCCATTATGAAGAGTTTTTGGCACCACAATCGGGCAAACCGTTTGAGGTTAAGTTGGCTGTATCGAACAAGGTCATTCAGGTCGGCGAACATGAAAGCTTGCTAGAAGCGATTGAACGGGCAGGGGTGGATGCACCTTACCTGTGCCGTGGCGGGGCATGCGGACAATGTGAAACAGATGTGATCAGCTATGATGGAAAATTCCTACACCGCGATCACTGGCTGGAAGATAATGAACACGCATCGGGCAAAAAGATCATGCCATGCGTTTCGCGGTTTGAGGGCAAGACCCTTGTCTTGGACCGATAGGGAGAAATCTGATGATAATGCAGTTCAACGAAGAGACATTCCGCGAGGACTATACGTTTCACAATTCTGACTGGGCGATAAACCGTTTCCCGTTTCCGTTCCACGAAGACAGCTACATGTATGCCGTCAATATGGAACAGCATCGTGGAGGGCCGGAAGGCTCGATTTACGAAAAGCGCTTTGATGTAGATGAACACTATGTTGCGGAAATGAAAGACAGGGCGATGGTGCTGTCAGATGATCCGTTGCGTTGCCAGTCATTGCCGCACATGACTTTGGCCGGCTGGGATCTGTTAGAACTGATAATGGTGTCAAAATCCGAAGATTACCCCGATCTGTTTGAGCTTCACCGTAATGGTGACAAATGGCACTGGATCAACAAGCCATTGGGCATTGAAGACCACTTCACCTTTTTGGATGAAACCACTTTGCCTTACGGGCCTATGGAATATATTACACGCCAAACACAGGGTGATTTTTGTGTTTTGGATCAACGTGATGACAATCTATGGATGGATGCGGGCATTGTCACAACTCAGGCCGACTGGTCGCTGGATTTTGACATTGGTATGAACTTTTTTGAATGGCATGCACCTGTACCTTTGGCGCATGAAAAAGGTATTTTCGTACGGGCGCTGAAATTTTTATTGAATATCCAACAAGGTGCCCCGGCACGGCGCCTGAATTGGACAATGACGGTTAATCCTTTGCTGGATACAAGCCCTGAAAATTACCACAAATGGGGTGTGCAGAAAACTGAAATTACACCCGAAAATATCGGCAGAAAACAATACTTGCGGGTAGAACTGCAAACGTTCTTCCGTCTTCCACGATCCAACGGGTTGGTTTTTCCGATCAGGTGCTATCTGATTGCTTTCGAAGACTTAGTGAAAATCCCGAAATGGGGCCGCCGTCTACACCGTGTCATCCGAGATTTACCGGTAGAGCTAGCAACATACAAAGGGTTTATCGATAATCGCCCGATGATGCTGGATTATCTGTCAGAGTTTGATGATGGCGAGCCCACGTCCGATGGAATTTGGCCCGATCGGCATTTGGAATAATCTGTATGTGGTGCTGTCAGACTGGTGTTGTCAGACAAACTTGACGGCTTCGGAACCAATCCGTAATTTTATCCAATGAAAATACAAAACCACTTCAAATACTTTAAAACCTCCCCGGAAATTATCCGCTTGGCCGTGATGTATTACGTTCGCTATCCGCTCAGCTTTCGCCAAGTTGAAGATATCTTGCATGAACGCGGAATTGATATTTGCCATGAAACGGTACGGTTTTGGGTGAATAGATTTGGGAAAGAATTTGCCAAGGAAATTCGGAAGAAGAGGGTGGGGTACCATTCAAACTGGCAGTGGCATTTAGACGAAGTTTTTGTGAAGGTTAATGGCGAACGCTTCTACCTATGGCGTGCGGTTGTTCACGAAGGTGAAGTTCTAGAATGCTCCGTTACAAAACGGCGCAACAAGGCGGCAGCGAAGGAGTTTCTCATAAAAATAATGAGAAAGCACGGATCGCCAGCGATTATTACAACGGATAAGTTACCATCCTACGGCACTGCTTTTCGTGAAGTTGGCGTTGCTGACAGACAGCTTTGCGGCGGCCGATCAAACAATCGATGCGAAAACTCACATCTCAATACGATTAAACCCAAAACGGATGGTGGAATTGGCCAGTGGAGACTTTTGGCATTCCGGGCCCATATCCGGGGCCTATAAAGCGCCTCCATTCGCAAGCCGTATCTCTAACACGCTGATAACACGCGGTTATACTGCGTTAAACTTACACTGTCAGATTATGGAAGACTGTTTGGCTGTGCGCGCAGTCTTGAGCTATCTAGTCTGGGCTCGAAATTCCTTGTTAACAGGGAATTTACAGGGAAAATATACAATTTTTACCTAATTTGATGAGTCTGGCCTGTAATATAGGCTTGATTACAGTGTGTTATTGATGATTTCCCTAAGAATAATAACAGGGAGTTTATTTTATATACTAAGGAGAATAAACGAGAAAGCAGGAAATGGATTAGACAATCTTGCAAGCAGAAACGTGCAACTTAACTCTCTGAGTGGTTCACTTCCTGTGCGGCATGATGTTGAAGTTGATGTACCTTTTGAGGTGTACTCAAGTTTGTCTGACAGCACCGTAACATCCATGGATGAATAGCCCCTAGAATTGTAGACGCTTTCTGTCCTAATTTTGAGGCAAGGAGGCCAAGATGGGTAAGCCAAAATTCAGTGAAGATTTCAAACAAGATGCAGTGCATCAGGTAGTGGTACGAGGGTATCCAGTTCGGGAAGTTTCTGGGCGATTGGGCGTCAGTACACATTCTTTGTACGCTTGGATGAAGAAGTTCCCTCCAGCAGTAAACAACAAAGCAGATGATGCACAGAGCGAAGAGATAAGGCGACTAAAGCGCGAACTGCTTAGGGTTACCGAGGAGCGCGATATATTAAAAAAGGCCACTGCGTACTTCGCCAAAGATGCAATATGAGGTACGCATTTGTTGCTGAGCATCGCCCAATATTTTCGGTTCGTGCGATGTGCCGTTGCTTGCGTATTCATCCGAGTGGATTTTATGCTTGGCTCAAGAAGCCATTAAGCAAAAGAGCTGCTGAAGATGTGCGCCAAACCGAGTTGATTAAAGATGCTTGGGAAGATAGCGGCAAAGTTTACGGTTGAAGAAAGCTGCATGATGACTTGTGCGATGCTGGCGAAGCCATCAGCCCTAACCGTGTGGCGCGCTTGGCAAGATTAGCGGGTATTCGGGCTCAAATTGGATATAAGCGTCGGCCTGGTAAATATGGCGGTAAGCCATCTGTTGTGGTTGATAACACATTGGATCGTTAATTCGACGTCTCTGAACCGGATATTGTCTGGGTCACGGATATCACGTACATTCGAACGCATCAGGGTTTTGTGTATTTAGCGGTTGTGATTGATTTATATTCCCGCCGTGTTGTGGGTTGGGCCATGCAATCAAGGCAACCCACGGATTTAGTACTGCAAGCGTTACTGACTGCTGTCTGGCGTAGAAAGCCCACGGAGCAAGTGTTAATACATTCCGATCAAGGGTGCCAGTTTACCAGCATAGAATGGGCATCATTTCTAAAGCACCACAGCCTTGAACACAGCATGAGCCGGCGAGGTAATTGCCATGATAACGCCGTTGCCGAAAGCTTCTTCAATCTTCTGAAACGCGAACGCATTCGCCGCAGAACATACAAAAATCGGGAGGAGGCTCGTCAGGACGTATTTGATTATATCGAAATGTTCTATAATCCAAAACGTAAACATGCGAGAAACGGGATGTTGTCACCTGTTGAATTTGAAAGACAGCAAAAAGTAAAACGCGAAGGTGTCTAGAAAACTAGGGGCTATTCAATGCCCCACGCGGATAGTTTTGTAGACAGTTGGGTTGTTGCTAAAGAGAGAGCTGGCGATAATGCGCTATCTTGGTGGCCTGACCCACCAGATCGAGCCCCAGGCTACCCAGTCCGCCTGGATTATTGCTTTCTAAGCCCAGAGTTTTCCTCGAAAGTAAAACAGGCATGGGTAGACAGAGAAGCTATTGGTTCTGATCATAAACCCTATTGGGTGGAGCTTATTAATTAACTCCCAATTCGACAGTAATTTCAAGGTTAAAGTCAGAGGCATTTTCTTAAGTTAACCAGTTGGGGCAACGGGTAATTGAGCAGCACTAAATAGTGACATATTCAATGACAATAAGGATCGTTTGAAACTAAGCCATTGGCAGTCTAGAAATCTTACCTGATCTGTTTTGTCCGTCAGGAGTGATAACAGTGACGTCTTGCCCGATATTCCAGAATTCCCGATCTATCATTGACTGGCCGATATTTGACATTAATCTCGGCGACCAGACACCCGAAGTGATCTGCCCTACTTGCCGTTTACCGATCATAACAGGCCATGGTAATGAACATGTAGGGCAGGGCTCACCATCAAAGATGATGCCGCGGATTTTGCGTGTAACACCATCGGCGGCAATTTTCTCCAGCGCTACCCGTCCAATGTAGTCTACCGAACCATCCAGCGAACAGAAATTGTCCAATCCAATTTCCAACGGATTGTTCTCACGGGTCATTTCATTACCGTAAGAGAACAAACCACCTTCGATACGTTCAATTAAGTTTGGACAGCCAGGGGTCATATTAAGGGGTTGGCCCGCCTCCCAGATATGATCCCATAGATCGGCACCGAGGTGGCCGCCTTCAAGATAAATTTCAAAGCCGCCTTGCCGAGAATAGCCCGAACGGGCAATTAATTGGCGCGTGCCTTGGAATTCGATCCAGTCGTATTTGAAAAACCCAATGTCCCGAATATGTTCGCCAAATAGGCTTGCCAACAATCCTTCGGCTTTTGGTCCTTGCACAGCAAGTGGTGAGACATCTGGTTCGCTGACCTGAACATCCATCTCACGCCCCAGAGCAAGACCCAGAGCATAAAGCAAAACATCGCTGTCGGCTATGGAGAGCCAAAATTTGTCTTCTGCCAATTTCAACATCACTGGATCATTTATCAGCCCTGCATTAGCGTCAATGATCGGTATATAGAAACAGTCACCGATTATGGCTTTGCCAATATGGCGAGGTGTCATCATTTGCACCAGTTTGGCAGCATCAGGGCCTTCGATCTGAACCTGCCGTTGACAAGAGACATCCCACAGTTGGACATGCTCGCGTAGGTGCCAATAATCATCTTCGATTGAGGGTTGGAATGCTTTTGGTAGGAGCATGTGGTTGACTACGGAAAAGCCACGTACGCCAACGTGCTCAATTTTGTCCGTATAGGGTGTGCGCCGAATGCGGCGAGACATGTTCAAGCCATCTGCCATTATGATGACTTCCAAATCGTGTAGGAATTTGGACTAAGAATGATGGGCATATGATATTTACCGTTAGGATTAGACATCGAGAAGCGCAGTACTATTTGCGAAATTCCGCCGGAGATACCTCGTTCATTCCAATATGGCCCAGTTTCAAACACCAGCTCATAGATTGCATCAGGATTGATTTGATCAGGTGCAATCTCTTGCTCAAGGCGGCCTCCATTATCCATGACAGTCTCAAAAACAATCTCGTTGTTTTTTCCTAGGCGACTTAATGTGACGTTGATGCCACCTGCATGGGTGCCATCAACGCCGTTCAGTGTGTGTGATGATATTATTGCCATTATTCTATCGAAGCCTTATCGCGTTTATCAGAGGTGGCAGCCACAATCGGGCTAATAACACCACGACATTTGACGTTGATGCAGGCGGTTTTCCCGCTTGCTATTGCGCGTTTCATAGCAGGGGCGAACTCTTCGCGATTAGTTACCAACTCACCATGTCCGCCTAACCCTTCGCACATAGCATGGAACGGGATGTCGCGAAAATCAGTCGCGTAATGTTGTCCATTGTTAAACAGGCGCTCCTGTTGCTGACTAATGCAATCCAGCCCACCGTTATTATCAACGACAATAATGATTGGTACGTTTTCCTGAAAGCAGGCTTCAACCGATAGACCTCCAGATAGGAACGCCCCGTCGCCTGTGATCAGAACCGCGTTCTTGTCTGGGTGTACATTTTTGGCTGAAAAGGCAAACGACACACCAACACCAAGTAAACTATAGTTGCCAGGATGCAGAATACCACCCAGTTTCAAGCCTCGTTTTGCGGCGATATTGACCCCGATTTCGTTCCAGAAATGAGTGTTACCACCATCAAAGATCAACCAGTCACCGTCATTCATCTCGGCCTGCACATCGATGCCCAATTGTAAGGGGTGCATCTTGCGTCCTTCAGCTAGGTCGGTAGCAGATTCCTCTGCAATATGATCGCTCCACTCTTGCACCCAGTCACTACGACGTTGGACTTGTAGATCGAACCAATTGTCCCATGTCTTACCGACGCCAGCTAGCGCATCAAGAAATGCCCCAGGGTCAGACAGAAGCTGCATATCAGCGGCGTGATTGTAATCTAATTCTTCGTGACTACCATTCACACAGATTAGCTTGGTGTCTTCTAGAATAAAAGGCGGGTTACCAAAATTCATTTGGTTGTCCAGACGACAACCGACCATCACCACGACATCGGCTTCATGAATAGCAGGTTTCGAAGGGTGGTATTGATGAAAATCAGCTAAACCCATGTAACATTCAGAAGCTTCACCAAGGTTCTTGATGTGGTAAGGTACGTTGTAAACTGGCATGCGTAGAGCTGTACCCGCAGCATCCAGTTTGCTTTCGGATTTTGACCACCATACGCCATGCCCTGCAATAATCAGCGGCCGCTCAGCATTGCGGATTGTGTCTAATATGGGCCCTAACGCGGATGGATCGGGCCACGCACGTGGAACGGGTGTATCTGTACGATCAAACGGGCGCTCATCCAACCCCGCGTCCTCAGGAAAGGACGAAAACATGATGTCCACTGGTAGCGCCAGATGCACTGGGCCAGGGTACCCGGTCGTTGCGGCCTTCCAAGCGCGGTCAACAAATTCGCTGATGCGATTACCATCTACAATCTGTGCGGAATATTTGGTTAACGGCGCAGCTATCGCCACATCATCGATTTCTTTGAAACCGCCTGAGCCCTGACGTTTCAATGTCGAAGACCCAGTCACAAAGATAACTGGCGAGCGTTCGCCCCATGCTTCCAGCATCGCGGGCACCGCATTGGCAAAACCTTCGGGACCAACAAGGCACAGAGTTGGTTTGCGGGTGATCCTAGCGTGGCCATCGGCCAAATGACCTGCAACTTGCTCATGAGGGCAGTTTATCACGGGCATCTGGCATTCCATGAACCCTTCTAGCGCGGGGTTGCAAAACCCACCCGCTAGAGTGAACGCATGCTTTACGCCTTTTTTCTTGAATGCTTGAGCTAGCAATGCTCCGCCACGAATTTGTTTCTTTTCAGTCATCTTCAATTATGCCTCCTCAGGCAATTAGGCTTGATGTGTTACGGTTTGGACCGCCGTTAGCGGCTCCAATATGAGATCGGATGGACAATTTTCAAGAATGGCGGGTGACACGTCGTGTACATCTTTCAATCCAGTTTGTGCAAGGGTAAGGCTCGCATCCTCGCCTAGAATACGGATGAGAGCATTCAGTCCACACGCACCCTCGGCACCTAAAGCAAACAGGTATGGGCGCCCTAGCATTACAAAATTTGCTCCCATAGCGAGGGCCTTAATTACGTCTTCGCCATTTCGCACACCGCTATCGAAAAGTAATGGATAATCTGAACCAACAGCGCGTCGAATACGCGGTAGCACATCAATCGACGCAGGTGCACTGTCGAGCTGTCGCCCCCCGTGATTAGAGACATAGATTGCGTCTGCACCAGCGCGTTGAATGCGTAAAGCATCTTGCGTAGAGGTGACACCTTTGATGATTAATGTGCCTTTCCAGAGATCGCGGAGACGCTTGAGAAATTCCCAATTAGCCCCCGCACGGCTAGCATTGCGATCAAATTGTGCATCACCTGACGTGGATTTGAAATTCACGGGTTCTGGCGCCCCGTGCCATAAGGTTGACAGCGACCAACGCGGGTGGGTGGCAAAATCCATGAACTGCTTTCCGTTCATGCGAAATGGCATCTGAAATCCGTTGCGTAAATCCCGTAATCGCCGCGATACTTGGGGTACATCGACCGTTAAAACCAAAGTTTCATACCCAGCATTACGAGCGCGATCAACCAATGCTAACGATTGGTCTGCTGAGCTGCCGACATAAAGTTGAAACCAACTGTTTTCGCCTGCCCAGCTACGCATGTCTTCGATGGAACATGAGGCAGCTGATGAAAGGCAAACTGGTAAATTGAACCCCTGAGCTGCTTTAGCCAATGCGTGATCAGCACTAGGCCAAGCTAGGTTGCACATTCCCATGGGTGCGATCCCAAAGGGAAGGTCATAGCTATGGCCCAAAAATTGAGTAGCCAAGCTGCGTGTGCCGACATCTTCCATAACACGCGGTTGCAATGTGATTTCGTCAAACCGCGTTAGATTTCGTTGTGATGCAATCTCGCGTCCTACAGACCCTTCGATGAAATCAAACACGAGCTGCGGCTGACGTCGCTTTGCAATCCTAATGGCATCTTCGGTCGAAAAGATTTGTCTACTTTTGATCGTTATATTTCTGTCCAATGCCGAAATGGGTTTATCCTCGCATTTTGGTGTGATGTGCTAATTCATTATAAGCCTAAATTTCTAACAATCACCAATCGAAATAGATTAGCTACTCATTCGGAAAATCTATGAATTGCTAGACTATTCGTGGAGTGTAACCTTTAACTGATCAACCCGTATAATCCACGACACGTGCAACACGTTCAGTCAGTTGCTCAGCTAAAGTTTCAGAAAACTCGATTGCGTGGCGTGATAACTTATCTCGCCCAGATGTAACCACCGAGACATAATATTTCAGATCTTGTGCAATCGGGCGAAACGCAACACCGCCCATGTTGACTGCTTGTTCGGCAGAAAATGGATCGGCAATGGCAAACACGCCTGTTTCGCGTACCAACGAGGTCGCAACAGGCATATTCGTCGCTGACAAACGCGATGAACGTTGCAGCTTGGCCGACAGTTCGCTGTTTATCGACATCATGTTGTCAGGAAAGGCCCCGCCGAATGTGACAAAGGTCTCAGTTTCCGATAATTCGTCAAGATCGACAGCCCCAGCTTGGCCTGCAAGTGGGTGATCTTCGGGCATTAAGCAAACATAAGGCGCAGTCGTCTGAAACAAGGTTTCAACACCGTGATAGGGTGGTTGTCGCCCAACAATTCCCAGATCAAACTGGTGCATCTGAACCGCATTAATGATCCCTGGAGTGTTGCGGGTATGGATCATGAAACGAATGTCATCGTAACGTTGGTACAATCGATTAACCGCTTTTGGCAGTTCATACGTTGCAATAGATTGGATCGTGCCAATAGAAATTACTCCACCGCTGGTGGTTCGGATGGCATCAGCCAACTCCTGCAATCTTTCAACCCCAACGAACATACCCTCAACGCCCTTATAGAATGTATTTGCATCCAGTGTTGGTGTTAGCCCGCGTCCACTGCGCAAAAACAAAGGGTAGCCAACCGCCCGCTCAAGATCCGCAATCAAGCGGCTTACGCTAGGTTGTGAGATGTGCATGATTTCTGCAGCTTCGGTAATAGATCCGCTGCGCATTGTTGCACGAAAGGCTTCAAGTTGGCGTAAGTTCAAATTGATATCCTTTCGTCCAGTGCGTGGCTCTAGAATATTCAGTGGCTACATGAAGGCAAGCAAATTCTGAATACATATGCTTAATTCATTTGTTTTTTGCATACCCTCTTTGCGTGCTCGGTGAGGCGTTGTCAGAGGAACTTGATTGAATTAACTGGTTGTGTCAGTTTTGCGAAATGACAATCAAAAACATATTTAGTATTTTTAAAACTTCACCCTAAATCATCCGCTTGGCGGTGATGTATTACGTGCGGTATCCACTAAGCTTTCACCAGGTTGAAGATATTTTGCATGAACGCGGGATTGATATTTGCCATGAAACAGTTCGGTATTGGCATGAGCGTTTTGGGCCAAAATTTGCACGAGAAATTCGTAAGAAAAGGGCAGGGCATCACTCAAACTGGCAGTGGTGTTTGGACGAAGTTTTCGTGAAAATTAATGGCGAAAGATTTTACCTTTGGCGCGCAGTTGATCGTGAAGGCGAAGTGTATGAAAGTTTTGTCACCAAACGGCGCGGCAAAGCCGCAGCCAAAAAATTTTTCATAAAAACATTGCGAAGACATGGTCTCCCAAGATTATAACGACAGATAAACTATCGTCTTATCAAGCAGTGTTTCGTGAACTTGGTGTTGCAGATCGCCAATTATGTGGCGGCAGAACAAACAATAGATGTGAAAATTTGCACCTACCATTTCGACGAGGAGAAAGGGCGATGCAAAAATTTAAAAGTTGTGCAATGCTCCAGAAATTCGCAAGCTATCAAGCCCAGATATACAATCATTTCAACCACGAAAGGCATTTAGAAACCAGACAACCCTACTAGCAAAAGCGTGCTAGTACGCTCACGGAGTGGCGCAATTCCTGTGCCGCTTGATGTTGATGTTTGTGCGCCTTTAGAGGTTTACTCAAGTTTGTTTGACAACACCCATAGAAGGTACTCTTAGTGTTAATCTAAGAAGCGGTGGTACAAGCAGAAGCGTTAAGATAGCGCTAAGCGACAATCCCCCAACCACAACAGATCCCAATCCGCGATATAGTTCAGAACCCGCGCCAGGAAACACCACCATTGGCAACATCCCGAAAATAGACGTGAGCGTTGACATGAATATAGGTCGTATCCTGTTTCGTGTCGCCTCTTTGATTGCATCAGGCACGTTCATGCCATCTTCGCGCAAATGATGTTGGGACTGATGTACAAGCAATATCGCATTATTCACCACAATACCGATCAAAATCACAAACCCCAAAAGGGTTAACATATCCAGTGGCTGCGGATAATAAAGATTAACCAAAAATAACCCCACCACGCCACCAGCCCCCGCTACAGGAACAGAAATCAAAATAACCAGAGGCAGAACAAAGCTTTCAAACAACACAGCCATAACAAGAAATACAATAACCAACGCAAGCAGTAAATTCACCTGCAAAGCATTCCACGTCTGTGTCAACTGATCCGCAGCCCCCGATATGGTCATGCGCGTATTACTAGGCATTCCGCCATCCAGAAGTGGCGCCATAACCTTATCCTGCATCAATTCCAAAGCAGTTTCCAAAGGGATATCAACAGAGGGTCGAACCTCTAACGTGATGGTTCTTAGACGCTCGCGATGGCGTATTTCAGTAGGGCCTGCAGTCAGAATTACATTACTCAACTCGGAAATAGGGATAATCTGGCCATTTGGCGCGATCACTGGGAAATCACCTATGTCTTGTGTGCGCTGGCCGTGTGCAAATGCGCTGTCCCCCTTCAGGGTTAAATCAATCCGTTCTGCCCCAACAGTGATCTCTTCGATACGTACGCCATCGTTGTATGCATCAAGCGTCAATGCAAGACTGCTGGCAGTAATCCCCGCATCCGCTAAACGTAACCTATCGGGGATCAGCCTGACTTCTGGCGAGCCAAGCTCAAGACCGGGCAAAGGCCTGAATTGATTGCCTTCGCCCCTTGGAAAATGAACCGCAATCAGGCCAGCAGCACGTTGGGCGACACTCAAGATATCTTCAAGCTTGTTGCCCGAAACATTCAACCTAATTGCCCGTGCGCCCCCTATACCGCGCCCGAAAAGCGATCTTTGATTTATAAAACCAAATGTACCAGGTTCTGCAAAAATTGGACCCGATAAAACGGGTATTAGATCTGTGACCCGTTCAGGATCTTTCGCTGATCCACCAAGAAATGTAGCTCCGTTGGTTGCTACAAAAAAGAAATGCTTAATTGCGGGCGGATCATCTAGATTGTCTGTACTCTCACGCAACCACAAAGGTTTCGCCACCGCTTCGATCCGTTCTGCGATTTTTGTAGTGGTATCCAGATTGTATCCTGGAGGTGGCAATATAATACCAAATACTAGATTACGATTGCCATCCGGTAGATATTCCAGTTTCGGCAGATAGGTCATTGTACCCCAGATTGCCAAAGCGGTAATCGCACTGACACTAATAATTCCCAGCAAGCGAAAACGTACTGTCAAAGACACATAGCTGGACATAATCCAAGAAAAAAGCCGCCCAAAGTGGTCAATGATTGGCAATGGCAGGACTTTCAAGTGGGTTTTACCACCCGCTAGTAAACGTGATGACATGGCAGGTATAACAGTCACAGCAACGACCAGCGACAGTACCACGCTTACAGAAATTGCAACCGCAATATCGCGAAACAACTGGCCGGCTTCCAGTTCCATTACAAGAATTGGAATGAACACCATCACGGTGGTCAGTGCTGAAACCAGAATTGCACCCCAAACCTGACGCGCGCCTTCATAAGCCGCCTCATGTGGTGCCATACCTTGCTGTCGCAACCGATAAATATTTTCGAGAACAACAATGGCTGCATCCACCACCATACCAACAGCAAAGGCAATGCCCGCAAGAGAAATCACATTCAGCGTGCGCCCCATACCTGCCATGGCTACAAAACTTGCAATGATCGATACTGGTATCGCGAGCGAAATCACCAGCGTCGCCCTAGGTGATCGCAAGAAAAGCAACAACACTGCAGCTGCCAATAGCCCCCCGATCCAAATGTTGGAGACTACCAGTTCTATGGCACCGTCAATATAAACAGTTTCGTCGTAAACCTGTTCAATGGTTAATCCAGCTTCAGGAAGCTCTTTCTTGCGAAGGTCATCAAGGGTTGAACGGATACCATCCATCGTTTCAATAACATTTGCGCCGTTTTCACGCACAACATTGATCGCAATAGAAGCCTCGCCCCTTTGCCTGATACGTGCTGTTGGTTCTTTATATCCAAAGGTTATATTCGCAACGTCCCGCGCAAATACCCGCCCTGATGTGCCTCCAGAGCTGGTAGCGTCAGAACGCAACACCACTTCTCCCACAGACTCAATGGTGTTCAATTCACCTACAGCACGCACGACATAACGTCGCTTTCCTTCCTCAACATCTCCCGCTGATATAGAGATACTTTCACTGCGAAGCCGTTGTACAACCTCGGGGATCGTCAAACGGAACTCGGCTAATTTTGCGGGATTTATAATAATCTGCAACTCACGGGCCACACCACCGAAAACATTCACCGAGGCCACACCCTCTACCCGTTCCAGCTGTTCTGCAATTACATCGCGCGCAAAATCCCCAAATTGTTCCATAGGCCGCGCTTGCCCTGCAACGCGTTGTAATATGATCCACGCAATCGGGTTATCATCTGCCCCCGATGTGTCCAATGTGGGTTCACTAGCCTCGTCGGGATAACCTGTGACGCGATCCAACCGATTAGCGACCAAAAGCAATGCACGGTCCATATTGGTACCGATTGCAAATTCAAGATTTATGCGTGCACGACCCGTTTGTGCGCGCGAAATCATAAGGTCCAACCCCTCAAGGCCGCGCAACTCATCTTCCTGTGGGTTAACAATTTCACGCTCGACCTCTGCGGGGGCGGCACCTGCCCAGCGCGTTTGAACCTCAATAACGGGTTTGCGTACATCTGGTGTTAACTGGATCGGAATGCGCGATAACGCAAGGATGCCAAACATCACTGCCATTAAGACAACCGCCAGAACCGCTACAGGCCGGTCTATCGAAAAGCGAATTAAATTCATAAGGCCAATTCCTGTAGCATATTCAAAGCACTATTTTCAACTAGACACGCTAACTGTATTACATGGGTATCCGTCATTACTCCGCACTCTTTGTCTTGGAAGCTATCACAAGCACGGGGTGGCCATCACTATCTAACGGGTTTATTGACTGATTGGGTCGCAAACGCTCGTTACCACGGATCACAACATAATCATCAGAGGTGATGCCAGACAGTATCTCTAGGCCACCAGCACTCGCCTGACCAATTTCAACTTCTTGTGCAATGGCCTTTCCGTCACGTGCTACAAACACCATCCACCCGCCATCAAGCCCCTGTACCAGTGCGTCTTTTGGAACAATCACGACATCCGTAATCGCGCTTATTGGCATCAGAATTGTAACCGTTTTGCCGTTTGCAATCAGGTATGGCTCGACACCCTGTAAACTGACCGTCAAACGTACAGGACGTGTTCTGGTTGAAACAGTTTCGACTGGCAGCAATGTACGGACTGTAGCCACCGCGCGCGTTCCATCATGCAGAACCGCTTCAAGTTCACGCCCGACTTTCAGACCTTTTAACAGGTTTACAGGAACATCGGCCTCTATCTCTAAACCATTTAGATCAAGCAACATGGCAACAGCACCGCCAAGCGAAATATACTGCCCCGGTTGTACATTGCGCGTGATAGCAACACCAGCAAACGGAGCAACAATAACAGAATGCTTGCGGTCATATTTTGCCCTTGCAAATGCGGCTTGCGCGATTGCTAACTGGGCAGAAGCGCGGGACAATTCACCGATTGCCTCAGCAGCTGATTGTTGCAGATCATCAAAGCGCCCCTTAGAAAACGCAACGCCTCCTAGCAATCCTGATTGACGTTCAAATGCATTTTTTGCCAGTGTCACACGCGCCTCTGCAACTATAATCCCGGCCCTTGCAGACAATAGCAACGCTTCAGCATTTTGCAGTTGAATATCAACCAACTCATCATCCAAACGCACAAGTGCTTGGTCTTTTTCGATCTTATCGCCAACCTGAAACAACACACTGTCAACAATTCCGTCACGACGCGCAGCCACATCAGAATCGACTGTCGCAATTAATCTTGCAAGCAATGGTGTTGTATCATCAATATTTGCAAGTTTGACCTTTTCAACGGTAACAGCCACAGCCTTACCTTGCGCCATCACAGAAGTGGCAATCAACATTCCCGAAAGACAAACTGCCGTGAATTTTAAAAAAAGTTTCATTGAACACCCTAAAGAAAACTGGTTTTCCATTAGATACATTAGCCTCTTCAATTATAAAGGCAACGGGTGTGGGAGACGAAGTGAATATCTGTGAACAGACATAGTGATATGAACCTATTTCCCCAAGTTATACTTACTTTCAGATGAAAATACGAATTTATCTTTGGTTGACCACATTCAAACGAATTAATACTTATGCCCATTTCTTATGCTGTGCGGCTTAAAAAAGGTGTTGTCATAGGAACTTTACGACTTCGGAACCGATCCTTAATTTTGTTCAATGACAACACAGGACATATTCAAGTATTTCAAAACGAGCCCAGAAATCATCCGCTTGGCAGTGATGTATTATGTTAGATATCCGCTGAGATTTCGCCAAGTTGAAGACATCTTGCATGAGCGCGGGATTGATATTTGTTATGAAACGGTTTGGTAATGGGTTGCGCGTTTTGGGTCAAAGTTCGCACGGGAAATCCGTAAGAAAAGGGCAGGGCAACATTCAAATTGGCAGTGGCATTTAGACGAAGTTTTTGTGAAGATTAATGGTGAACGCTTCTATCTATGGCGTGCGGTTGATCACGAAGGTGAAGTGCATGAAAATTTTATCACCAAACGGCTGGATAAAGCCGCGGCCAAGAAATTCTTCATATAACATTACGAAAACATGGCTCCCCCAAAATCATTACGACAGATAAATTGCCGCCTTACCGCGCTGCGTTTCGTGATATTGGCGTTTCAGGTCGCCAATTATGTGGTGGTCGATCAAACAATCGATGTGAAAGTTCACATCTTTCGTTTCGACGACAAGAGAGAGCGATGCAGCGTTTAAAAACAGTAGCAACCCTCCAAAAGTTTGTCAGTTATCACAGCCAAATTTACAATCATTTCAATCACGGAAGACATCTTGAAACCAGGCTGGCTTACAAACAGAAACGCATTGCCGCTCTGGTCGAGTAGTTCCAAACCTATGCTTCTTAGATGTTTGCAATTATGGTATTTTGAGATGAGATCGAATTAGTCTGACAATACCGACGATATCTTCGCATCCTATTATCTCGCGTCACCTTTTAGGTTTAGGCAGGTTATAAAGCCAACCAAAGCGGCGGCTAAAACAATTACAAAGCTCCAGCGATAGTCGGATTCGGCATAGGTTCTTGCGCCATCGACAAATGTTCCATCCCATCTGCGATCAAGAATAACACCGACCAAAGGTTGCAATAGAGCACCAGATGCGACGGTCATCGAATTTACAATCCCCACCACAGAGCCACTGATATCCGCTGGTGCAACTTCGCGGACCAAAGCAAAAGTCGTCACCATTGCCGAACCGGAAGCCCCCGCCAATACAAAAAGACTAACCGTTAACCAAAGGGGAGCATTAGGCAGGAACACTATGATCCCCAACGTTAAAGACAGAATGCCTGAGCCGCCGATTAGCAAAGCTTTCCGCTGTCCAATGTAGTCGGATAGCCACCCGGTAAACGGGGCACCAAAAGCCCAGCCAAATAGCATTAACGACATATAGAAGGCAGCTTCGGGCCGTGCCAGCCCATAAGCGCTCATCAAATATGGTGTGCCCCACAAACCACCCATTGTTAACATTGGCCCAGACATTGTCGCCGCCACAAGTGCAATCTTCCAGACTTCGCGTTTGCTTGCTGCACGCGCGAGGCCGCGCCACATATTTTTCCAAACACCTTTTTGTTTCTTTTTAATTGTGTGATTTTCGGGCCTGTTTCGCACAAATGCGTAGATCAATACTGCGAGAAAACCACCAAAGAAGCCCAATCCCCCCATACTAGAGCGCCATCCAAATTGTGAAATGAATATGGCCAAAGGCGCTTGCGCCAACATCCCGCTCATCATTCCGACAAACATGGTAAGTCCGGATAAAAGCGCAAATTGTCGAACGGGAAACCACTTACTTGCCAGCATAAGCGCCCCTAAAAACCCGACGCTGGAGCCAACCCCGATAAGGACACGTCCGATGTATGCAACTTCGATGGAAGTCGCTGAACCAAACAGGAGTGAACCGAGTGCGGCTATGGATAAGGCAACAGTCAATAAAACGCGCGCACCAACTACATCAAGAATTGCACCAAGTGGAATTTGTAATAAGACGTAAGGATAGAAGTAAAGCGCTGAAAGTGTTCCAAGCATGGCACCGCTAATGGCAAATTCTCTCATCAAATCGGAAACCATCACGCTGGGCGCTACGCGATGAAAGAAAGCGTATCCGAATGCGAGGGCGGCAAGTGACCAAATAATCCATGCTCTACGACCGCCAAGCTGCACTGTATTTTCAGTAGGTTCGGTATTTGACAATATCTTGTTCCTCAACAGCGGTTACGGTGGCGCTACATCTACTCTGGAAGCAAGAATACTTCACGAGCGATAAACAACGTGACGTTACTGCAAAATATCAGAGTATTATATCATTACCCAAGACCCCAAAACTAGGTCTGTTTTCAGATTTGACATAACCAAGATCAGGATGGACTTCTAGTAAAATCAGTTATTTACGGGTTTGAAGTTGTGAAGCAATTAAGTTGAGGTGTCGGAGGAATTTGCTTGGATTAATCGATTGGGGCAATTTTGCAAAATGATAGATAAAAACGGTATTGTCAGAGGAACTTGCTGATTTTGGAATCAGACACCGAAGCGGTCCATCATGGAATGCCAACGTATGATTGCAGGCAGGAACCACGGATTGCCTGTGTAAAACGGCCGTGTCGGAAATTCCAACCCGTCCAGTTCGGTTTTGCCATCTTTTGACCCCAGCATTTTCAGGGCGGCTTTGTGCCCGAAATAAGTGGATCGGCCGACGCCAGAGCCGCAATATCCCATGGCGTAATGCAGACCGTCGTGGGTTCCCAGATGCGGTGTATGATCGAATGTATATGCAACTGTTCCTGACCATGCGTGGGTGATTGCCGTGTCGTTTAGTTGCGGAAAGATACGGGTCATAAGACGTTTTAAATCTGGGGCGTAACGGTTTGGTCGGTCAGCCTGACCAAATGTGCGTCCGCCGAAAACCATGCGCTTTTTGTCCGGGGATGGGCGAAAATATAATACCACACGCGACATTTCGTTAAATGACCTGCCTTTGGGACTAAGCTCATTCATAATGGCTGCCGGTAACGGTTCGGTTGCGATCATTGCAGAGCGGATGGGTATTACCCGTTTTTGAAAGAATGGTAGTTCCGGACCCGAATATCCGTTGGTTGCAATCAAAACCTGATCTGCGCGCAGCGTCTGTCCGCCGACATCAACCTCAAAACCCTTGCCGTCCCTTTTTACGCCGGTCATACGCGCTGGTGCAAAAATACGAACGCCCTCTGCCAGAATGCGTTCAGCCAAGCCAGCCAGATAACGCCCTGGGTGAAGATGCCCGTCGTTAGGATAGACGATGCCGCCATGGTAGCGGTCTGACCCGATTTCGTTTCGCTGGTCGGCTTGCGATACCATTTCAAATTCCAACCCAACAGCTTTGTTCAACAGCTCTGCTTCACGTGCCGCCGTTTCATATTTCCTGGGGCTGGGTGCGCCGCTGAACTTTCCGTTTAGATGCAGCCCGCAGTCAATATTTTCAGTTGCGATCAGGTTTTTCAGATGTTGAAGGGTGTTCATGCTTTCGTGTAGTAATGCATGGGCTTTGGTAGTGCCAAAGGCATGAGTTAAGCCAGCCATTCCAAGCTTGTGAAATGATGGCCCAATATTGCCGCCATTACGTGCCGAACACCCAAATCCGATAGCTTGCGCATCAATGACAACCACTTCACGGCCAGCCCTTGCAAGTGTCAGTGCGGCAGATAGGCCGCTGTATCCGGCACCTACAACAAGCGTTCCAACTGTAGCGGGTAGTTGTTCGGCGGGTTTAGCACGCTGAGCAGCTTTATAGGCTACATCATCCCACCAATATGGGTGTCTTTGTATCTGTTGCATTTCCAATGTGGCCTTATTCCGGCGGTTTATTCGGCTAACTTAACAGTGTTTGAAGGGTATTGTCAGAGGAAACTTAATTTTGTGATCATTGCCGCGTAGATTTTGCAGGTGATGACTAAAGTATCTGCCGTTTCGACGACGAGAAAGGGCGATGCAGAAGTTTGAAAGCCCCGCGGCGCTTCAGAAATTTACAAGTTATCACGCTCAGATATACAATCATTTTACTCACGAAAGACATTTAGAAACCAGACAATCGTTCAAGCAAAAATGTGTAACTGCTCTAACGGAGTGGTTCAATTTCTGTGCCGCTTGATGTTGGTGTTGGTGCGCCTTTAGGGGTGTACGCAAGTTTGTCTGACAACACCTTTGAAATCTTGCCATGATCAAGCCGCAGCGGGTTTTTTTGTTATTTCACAGAGGTTTTTCAACATTTCAACGCCGACAGGTTCAACTGCTTGCATCGGAATAACGGCATACCGTTTAGACAGCTCATCGCGCACTTTGGCGATTTGTTGTTGCTCGGATAAAGCGCGTTTTTGCAAAAGTGGTTGCTCTGTCTGTGCCGCGGCTAGGCTGGAATTGATGATCCAGTCCCATGGTTTTATGCCCGCGCGTTGCAAGTCGTCCTGCAGATGCGCGGCTTCCAGCACCGGCGTGGTTTCGGGCAAGGTTACAAGTAAGATTTTTGTTTGCTTAGGGTCTTGAAGACGCATCATTGGGGTTACCAATTTAGCGGATGTTTCCCCTGAATGGCGCAGGATATCGCGGTGATAAGATCCGGTTGCATCTAATAGCAATAAGGTATGCCCGGTTGGCGCCGTATCCATCACCACGAAATGCTTTGTACTTTCGCGGATCACGCGTGAAAACGCCTGGAACACAGCAATTTCTTCGGTGCAGGGGGATCGCAAGTCTTCTTCCAGCATCGCGCGGGCCTGCGCATCCAGACCCTTACCCTTTGTTGCCATCACATGATCATGATATTTGGCCGTTTCGGCCACAGGATCGATACGGCTGACGGTCAAGCCTGCCAAATTGCCTGCCAGTGTTTCCGTGATATGTGCAGCTGGATCAGTTGTGGTCAGCAAAACTTCATGACCACGGGCGGCAAGTTCCGTAGCAACGGCTGCGGCCATAGTTGTTTTGCCAACCCCGCCTTTGCCCATGAACATGACCAAACCCTTACCAGGCCCTTCGATATCATCAACAAGTGCGCCAAGTGTCGGAAAATCCTGCTGGGCTGAAGCACCGGATTGCGCAGGGCTTACCGTATCGGGGCCGCCTGCCGCAAAGCGTTTCAACGCATCAAGCCCAACAAGGTTTTCTGAACGCAGGGCAAATATCTCGCGTGGAAGTGCGGCGACTTCGGGGGTCATGCCCGCCAAAGCATCCTGATCCCTTTGTAACAGTGCTGCTGCCAACGGATCACCACCCGTTTCCTGCGGCATCATTCCATTGATTGCAAGCTGCTGGTTTTTGATCCCGATCGCGGCCAGCTCTTTTGCGGTTCGTGCAACTTCGGACAATGCGGAATGCCGTGGTCGGGCAACCAGTATTAGGCGTGTGGATGCAGGATCTGACAAGCGGCCAACCGCAGCACCGTAACGCGTGCGCTGTTTTTCCAACCCGGCAAGTGGGCCAAGACAGGATGCATCTCCTTTGCCCGCTTCCAAAAAGCCGGACCATGCACCGGGAAGTTTCAACATCCGGATGGTATGACCGGTAGGAGCGGTGTCAAAAACAACGTGATCATAGCGTCCCAGCAGATCATTGTCGGTCAGCAGCGCGGTGAATTCATCGAAAGCCGCAATTTCAATGGTGCAGGCGCCTGAAAGCTGTTCTTCAATACTTTTAAGAGCTTCCTCTGGCAGCACACCGCGCATCGGGCCCACGATACGTTCACGATATTCGGCTGCAGCTTCTTCCGGGTTGATTTCTATCGCGTCAAGTCCAGCCACATTGTTGATAGGGGTGCTCCAACGAAATTCCCTATAAAAATTCCATCAATCAAGCTGGCAGACGAAAGGGCCAGCATGCCAAATACAGAAGGGAGTACAAAACGAGCAAACTCTTTGACTATATCGCCAGTGAGCATTCTTGTATTTTGATCTGTCACCGCCATTGTCTAAAGTCCCTTGCCTTGAGATTTACGGATACTTGATTGGTTTCCGCAATCTAGATTATTGAAGGTTAGAATGGTGGTTGTCGAGTCAACTTAAAACGCTAACCAGCCGTCAGTTAACATCGTGAACTGCACGCAGAAGTGCAACCGATAATAAATACTGATATTTCTTTATCTGTAGATGGTGAAAATTTTGGCGCGATACCTTACGACTATAATCCAACCAGAGAGTGAAGTCTTTTTACTGCAGCAAAATAAAACTAGTTAAATTAATCTAAGCGGTTGTTTTAGTGTGTTTAATCACTCTATCGCGTGTTGGGTGCTTCATTGTCTAATTTGCAGCATATACGATAAGCTTCAAGATCGGCACTGTTCATAAAGCCATTTTGAAATAACCACATAGCCGCGGCATAACGAGTGTACCCAGAACCCGGGATTCCTATGGGTGTATGGAGCAAGATTGTTTGCGCAAGCTTTGTTTTTTCAAGAGATTGTTTAGGCAATATAAAAAGACCCACCTTTCAGAAGCCAGGACCGATAGACAAATGTTCCTAATTTTAGGTAGCTAGTTTTGTCATCATCGCGTCGTTAGTCGAAGCCATCTTATCTTCTGCAGGAGCATCTTCGAGATTAACCACAGGTAAAATAGCGCGAATATGATCATGATGTGTTCTGACACCATACTCCAAATCAGATAGATAAAATCCTGCATAATCACGAGAGGCCATGGCTTCATTTGACCATATAGTCAGTTGTACGTCCTCATCAAAAGTTTCGGTGTCTATTCTTGCAGCCAAATAACGTGCCGCCTTTTGTTGCCGTGTTTCGCTCTGGTATTTGTAAACGGCACCACGAAGAAGGGATTTGCCCGTTGAAATTGGAAATTCTTGATAGAACTGAATGCCTTCGGGAGTTGCTGCAATAACAGTATTGGGGAATAAACCCCAATAAACCCAAGCTTCATGAAGATCTTCTGGAAGGTTTTCTTGCGGGGTTGATAGTTTTGAGTAATGTCGAACGCTCCAACGTCTTCCTTGTTCTCTGTTAAATTTACCAACAGAACGACTTAAACCATTTATATAAGGCTCATCATTATAAGACTTGCCATATAAATCTTGTAAGGCAGGATGTGCCATTGCGACATGATACCCTTCGTTATCTACATCTCTTATAGATTTCCAATTTACGGGTGAGGTATTGGTTTGCAAACCAGACGTCGGAATAAGTGTATCCATCTGATATTGGGATATTTCTTCTGCAAATGGGGACATCAGTTTGCTGACACTTGGTTGTGGCCCCTTGCTGAAGCGAATAAAGATAAAACCATTCCAAACTTCGCAGTCTATTGCCAGCAATCCAAATTCGTTCTTGTCGAGCTTAGGGAAACTTTTGGGTTGTGCCGCCCCTCTAAGGGTACCATCAAAATTATATACCCAACCATGGAATGGGCAGACCAGAGCGCCTTTGCAAACGCCATTATCATTGATGACCAATCGTGATCCTCTATGTCTGCAAATATTATGGAACGCTTGGATTACTCCATCTTCTCCATGCACAATCAATGCCCGTTCGCCGAATGCATCAAATGTTTGATAAGATCCTGGAAGTGGGATGTCACTTATGTGGCATGCAATTTGCCAATGACTTCTAAACAACTGTTCCCGTTCAAGATCAAGAAGTGCCTCGCTATGGTATGCCCAGCCAGGAAGGCCTCTGCGATCCCAATCTGTAGGTGGTGACATCTCTCTTTTGGTAACGTTCATTGCATAGTTTCCAGGTTATCTATCTCTTTAATAATGTTGCATTTTTGCCTTCACCATGCAAGCCTGCATGATCTTTTGAACGCTCAACAAGTCAGTAGAAACAAGAAGTTTGTATTCGGCGGAGCTATATTAATAAAGCCAATAGAAATGAGCAAACGTCGTGTGAAAGGTTTGGTCAAGGCTGTAGCGTATCCATCATGCGTTTCCATGTCAGCGCGATTGTAATTCCGCTTCCTCTAAATTGATTAAGAGGCACTTTCTTTATGGGAGTAATCGGCAAGAATTCGTTTTCTTCAATTTCGCCATTACAATGCTTCGCAAGGATTTTTCCAAATGTTGTCGCCATAGCAACTCCGCGTCCATTAAAGCCAAGCCCGCTGTAGAGCCCATCTGCTAGTTTGTGAATGTGCGGGACATGATCAAGGGTAAGGGCGACCCGGCCTGTCCATAAATGCTTAATCTCAATGTCTTTTACCTGAGGTAGAATCTCATGTAGGCGGCGAAGACCAAAAGTGAAATTGCTTTTATCAATAGATTCAAGTTGTGAATTTGTACGGCTGCCGAAGATAAGTCGGTTTTTCGCATCAATCCCAAACCAAGATAGTAATCTTTGCGTGTCTGCAATCCCTTGCCGATTTGGGAGGATTTTTTCATGAAGCTCTTTAGGCAAAGGATCTGTAGCAATAACCCCAGTTAAGACGGGGACAATGGATTGTGAGAGGTTCGGCAACATATTACCTGTGTATCCATTGGTGCAGACAACAACAGTCTTTGCCTTAACGCTTCCCTCGACGGTCTTGACCATCCAGTTATTATTCGTGTGTTCAACTGAAAGGGCAGGGCTGTTTTTGAAAATCCTGGCGCCATTAGACAGGCATGCTTTTGCTAATCCTCGTGCGTATTTAAGCGGGTGCAAATTGCCGCCTCGGTTATCGAGTAAACCTTTATAATAACCGTCAGTTCCTACCAGTGTACTGATCTTTTCGCGATCAAGTTCTTTCACATCAACATTTCTACCGCCCCATTGTGTTAGGTGGGAATTGATCGTTTCGGCCCCTTTCGGTCCTTTGGAAAGTTGGATCCAGCCAGTTTTGCGCAAGTCGCACTCAATTTTGTATTTATCAATAATATCATAAACAACAGAAGGCGCATCGCCTGCGGTCTTTATGATCTGCTCCCCTCGCTCAGAACCGTAGCGTGCGAGTATCTCATTCGGCATAATCTTCAGGCCCGGTATTATTTGCCCACCATTCCTGCCTGATGCGCCCCAACCTGGTTCGTGTGCATCAACAATCGCCACGTCAAAACCCCGTTCAGAAAGATGTAATGCGGTGGAAAGCCCGCAAAAACCCGCACCAATAACGGCAACGTCAGCCTTTATATCCTCTTTTAGAACCTCAAGATTATCTAATCTTTCTGAGGTTACTCCCCATAACGACGTATCAATATGGCAGGATGATTTGAACCATGCATCGGTGGAAGTCATAAGAGATTACCTTCCTTAAATTTGTGAATTTCAAAGTCATTTTCACGTTTGAGAAGTGCGTTGTGATCTACTGGAACTTCTAGGTTCCGCGCATACTCATGGCCTGAATAGACAGCCATTGCTATTGTTCCTGGGGCATAGCAATCGCCAATTCTGGTGACCGATTTAACATTATGGTCAAGCCATTGGTCAGACATTTCAAGCAGCTCATTATACAAACCATCGATACTGTGCCTTGAAGTAACGGGCACAATTGCATTTGCTTCGATACGGGTTTCTGTACCTATATAAACGCATTCGATTGTCAC
Source organism: uncultured Paracoccaceae bacterium (assembly GCA_913061275.1). GTDB lineage: Bacteria > Pseudomonadota > Alphaproteobacteria > Rhodobacterales > Rhodobacteraceae > Amylibacter. The sequence goes on from CAJXSR010000006.1 coordinate 111,668, forward strand.
TGATCCTTCGTCAACAGATTTGGCAGCATGATGGGTGATAATCTTGACACCTAATTCACGAAGTCTGGTTTGGATATGAGAATTTTCAAGCGTGTTGTGTGTCCAACTGGCAATATCCGCATCAGGCGTTACCAAAACAACTTCATTACCGGCTTCAGCAAGGTGTTCCGCTATAGCACTACCAAGGTAATAGTGATCATCATCATACACGACTATTTTGCCGGATGGTTGGCGCCCATCAAAAACATCTTCAGGTGTGTAAATCATATTTGTCGTGCTGGTCGAAACTGGTTTGCGATGATGAGCACCAACAAAGTCAGTGCGCCATTTCGAGCCGGTGGCAATAGCCACATGATTACATCCAAGCTCCAGAATGTCTTCGGCGGAAAGCGGGCTATCAACAAATGTCTGAACATTGCCTCGGCTTGAAAGCATATATGTGCGATGATCAGAAACGCGTTTCCATTCACTGAGTGCTTTTAGCTTAGTTTCTTGAAGGACACGGCCACCCAATTCTGTTTTGGCTTCTGCCATGGTAACGTCATAGCCTCTGTTAGATAGTGCCAGTGTTGCTTCAAGGCCCGATGGCCCTGAGCCAACAACAAGCACCTTGTCATTAGATGTCGCCTTGGAAATTTTTTCGGGGTGCCAGCCCTTGCGCCATTCTTCGCCCATTGTCGGGTTTTGTGTGCACCGCATTGGGTAGGCTATAAAATCACCTGACGTACACATATTACATCCTATGCACTCCCTGATTTCATCAGATCGACCTTCAAGAATTTTTGTTGGTAAGTATGGGTCAGCAATCGATGGACGTGCGGCCCCAATAAGGTCTAGAACACCCCGTTTCACCTGAGATACCATTGTGTCTGGCGAGGTGAATCGCCCTACGCCCACAACAGGCTTAGTCGTCATTTGTTTGACGAATTTTATATACTCTTCTTGTGACCCCTCACTGCCAAAACGTGAAGGTAATGAATCATTGCCCCAATCAGCAACATTCACATCCCATAAATCTGGAACCTCTGCTAATGATCCAACAATATCTTGTGCTTCGGCTACATTCATGCCGTCTTCACCAAGTAGCTCGTCAACTGCAAATCTAAGTGCGACAGCGCAATCATGCCCCACTGCATCTTTTGTATCCTCAAGAACTTCCCTTAGAAGGCGCACACGGTTGGTTAAACTTCCGCCATATTCATCTGTACGTTGATTAAAACGTTTAAGAAGAAACTGGAAAAGAAGCGTCATAATGCCATGTGCAGCATATACATAAACGATATCATAACCCGCGCGTCGTGACCGTAGTGCGGCCTCTCTAAACCAGCGGCGCAATTCTTTAATGTCCGCTTTATCCATTCCTCTCGCTTGCGTAGAGTTCGATGCTTCAGTGGGCGCCGCAGACGGAGCTAGTGCGGGCATGCGGGTTAAGTAGTTGCTGACTGACTGACCGTTATGCACCAATTGAACGCCTGCCAGCGCACCATGCTCATGGACTTTATTGATCATTAATTCATGAACTGGGAGGTCGCTATCATCCCATAACCGCATGAGTGTTGCAGGTGTAAGATCACTTGTTGGATGAATTGAGCATTCTTCCGTGCAAACCACGCCCCAACCACCTTCGGCTTTAACGCTTCTCATTTCTGCCATTGAGCGCGGCCACCGATGCCCCATGCCGTTACAATGAGGCACCTGGTAAAAACGGTTTTTAGTAGTTTTTGGTCCGATCTTTACATGCTCAAAAAGAATTTTGTGATTTGTTTCAGTCTTCATAGTTTCTATCTCTGTATATGGGGCATTATTTAGGTGATAAGAAAATGCGTTTTAAAGTGTATCTTGCCAGCATGTGAAAACCGAATTGATTACAGCTTTGTGGATTTTTTGGTGCGCGATTTTATCATTACCGGGCACCGCAGGATTAAGTAGATACTCATATGCTGCATCGAGTTGCTTACGATCTTTGAAACTCATAATTGAATAAAACTCAGGCTCTTCATCCCCTGCAGTATCCATAGGAGTGTCTTTTATGCGTCGACCTATGGGATCGGCAGACTTGATGAAGTCTGAATTGCGAATGGTATCAACAAACCGCAAATAATCTTGTTCAAATTCATCGAAATCAATATCTGCCCTAAGGTCAAATTTGCTCAACATGTGTATCATGGCTTCCTCAAAATGTAGGTTTTACATTAACTAATTTTACAATTCCCCTGTCATCAATTCTATGTGCCTTCTTGATCATGTGTCAGCATGCAGTAGAATTTGCGAACAGGAGCTTTAGTTTTCCACGAACAAATCGTTCCAACAGGAATGAAAAACACATCACCCGGACCAAAAGAATGTGTCTGACCTGATTGTTCGGTGATAGATATCTCACCATCAAGAAGTTGGACAAATTCACTACATGGAAATGGCTTCATAGCACTTTCAAACGGCGCGCTTTCCCACATACCAACATGCACATTTTCAGTATCGTTAACAAAAACTGGAGCATCACTTTGGCTAGGCGCTTTACCACTAGTTTCAAAAGGGAATGGTGTATCAAGTTCTTGCAGGGCATTAGAAAGCGTATCCTGATTAAGAACAAATGCATCCTTCGCATCAGGATTTATTTTAGGTAAAATTCCATCCGTGCGATTATATGTTATGAAGAATTTTCTTAGAAAACCTTCCTGCTTCCAACTTACAGGCATCCCATTTTGTACACAAAATGTTTCGCCTTCTTTAATAAGTGTTTCCCGTCCATCTTTGCCAACTATTGTGACATTGCCTTCCAGAATGCACATGAATTCATCCCCCGGGTAGGGGCCAAACCTTTCTTGCATGCTTGTTGTTGTCCAAACGCCAACAGTTAATCCAAATGCCTCGTCTTCAAAATAAATATGCCAAGATTGTTCAGGCAGACCAGATTGAAAGTCTTCTTGTTCTAATTTTAGTTTAGACAAGCCAACACCTTCAGGGCCGTTTGTTTTTAAAGTAATAATTTTTGATTTTGGCATTCTTACAGGCGCTCTTTTTGGTTGGTTAGCAGGGGGCGCTTATATATTACTAGCGAAGATATCCCTTTTCAGGTTTCGATATGTAAAAAGCGATTGCCATTTAAGTTGACAGGTTTGTTTTTTCCAGCTTACCCTCTGACTGAACGTTCAGATAGTCAAGTAAGAAGTTCAGAGCGTTTTTATAGTGTGCACACGAAGGAGAAGGTCATATTTCTTAAGGCTAATGAGCTAAAATTAGGAAAGACTCTCCAAATATACGGTTTAACTGATCCAAGGGAGGAACAGAGTATGAATATGAAAAGTCATTTAAATATACTGGCTTACGCTACAAGTCTCGGCTTACTTATGACGGGGCAAGCAGTCTCGCAAGAGCGCGTTTTAAAAGTAACTAATTGGGGCGAGTACATTGGTGAAGAAACCATTGCGAACTTTGAAAAAGAATACGGTATCAAAGTTATCTACGATGCTTACGATTCGTCAGAATCGATTGATGCAAAATTACTAGCCGGCAGCAGTGGTTATGATGTTGTCAGTCACTCAGGGGGTGATACCGCACGTCTTATTAAAGCTGGGATTGTAGCACCACTAGATAAGTCCAAGCTTGATAATATAAAAAACATGTCACCAGAAATTATGTCCCAGCTTGGCAGCGACTGGGATCCAGGAAATCAGCATTTCATACCATATATGTGGGGCACTCACGGTGTTACCTATAACAAAGAGTTGGTTCTTGCGACAAATCCAGATGCACAAATTGGTTCAATGAGTATGGTATTTGATCCAGTGCAAATGAAAGAGCTAGCGAAATGCGGTGTCTCTTTGCTTGATTCACCAGGCGACATTATCCCAATGGCATTAGCCCATCTAGGACTTGACCCAAATTCCACCAACAAAGAGGACTACGCGAAAGTGGGCGAAATGCTTGCTAAAATTCGTCCCTATGTAAAAACATTTGATAATTATGCTTATCAACGCATGCCACAAAAAGAGTTCTGTGTTGCAGTTACTTGGGGGCCAGATGGCTTATTAGCAATGTCTGGTGCTGTTGAGGCGAATACGGGTGTTGTTCTTGATTTCTATCTGCCAGAAGGCGAAGGCAAGGCGCAATTATGGATTGATGGTTGGTTAATTCCTTCTGACGCCAAAAATATCGAAGACGCTCATTTATTTCTAAATTACATGATGCGTCCAGATGTTGCTGCGGCTGACAGTAACTTCACTTGGTATGCTACCGCAAACGTCCCTGGGAAGGCACAAGTGGATGCAGACGTTACTTCCAGCCCTGCAGCTTATCCGACTAGTAATCAGGTCGCGAAAATGTACACGACTGCTGTCTTGCCGCCAAAAATAGAGCGCCTTCAAACAAGAACGTGGACAAACTTCAAAGCTGGCGAATAACTCAACAATACTACCATTGGCGTAGCTCTTAACTGAGTTGTGCCAATGGTTCACATTGAAATATTTCTAAAATTAGTACGGGACACGTAATGGCAGGCGAACAAATAACTTCAGAACAGAAAGCCAGCGAGACACCTTGGCTGGATATGGATACTAAGCCGCTTATTCGATTAAGTGGAGTGACAAAAAAGTTCGGAGAATTCGTTGCCATAAATAATGTTGACCTAGATATTTATGAAGGGGAATTGTTTTGTTTGCTTGGTGGTTCAGGCTGTGGAAAATCAACTTTACTTCGAATGTTGGCTGGGTTTGAAACCCCTACATCAGGGAGTATAATTATTGATGGTAAGGACATGTCTGATGTCCCACCTTATGAACGCCCCACTAATATGATGTTCCAAAGCTATGCGCTATTCCCTCATATGAATGTCGCTAAAAATATTGCATTTGGATTAGAACAAGATAATTTACCAAAAGGTGAGATTGAAGATCGGATTGATGAAATTCTGAAGCTGGTTGAACTTCAGGATTACAAAAAACGAAAACCTCAACAGTTATCGGGCGGGCAAAGGCAACGAGTGGCACTCGCACGAGCATTGGTAAAAAAACCGAAGCTATTACTACTTGATGAACCCCTTGCTGCTTTGGATAAGAAATTACGTGAACAAACACAGTTTGAACTTGCAAACATCCAAGAACAAGTTGGCATAACATTTGTTGTCGTTACGCATGATCAAGAAGAAGCAATGACACTATCCAGCCGAATTGCCGTGATGGATAAGGGTGAGTTTGTGCAAACCGGCTCTCCAACTGATATATATGAATTTCCAGAGAGCAGGTTTGTCGCTGATTTTATTGGATCAGCAAACATACTTGAAGGGAAGGTAACTGAAGACAGTGCCGCCCATGTTCGTGTTGCAACTGATTTAGGTGAAATATACATTGATCATGGTCAATCTACAAAACAAGGTAGTCGCGTCTGGGTTGCTATCAGGCCTGAGAAAATACATTTGAGTAAAAAACCATCAAGCAAAAACGGATACAATCAGGCGGTAGGAATAGTCGATGATATTGGATATCTTGGTAATACATCAATTTATAAAATTAGACTGAAAAATGGGCATATCGTTGATGTGACTGCACCAAATCAGATTAGGCCCAAAAATCGTACTCACAGTATAACCTGGGAAGATACGGTTTATCTTCATTGGGATGCTTCCAGCGCAATGTTGCTTAAGAAATGACTGATAATACATTTCCAAATGATCTAACTAAAAATCCACGTGGCATGATACAACGTGCGCTCAATAAACTGCAATCAAGTTGGCGAACTATTGTCATTCTAATACCATTTATCTGGTTGTCGCTTTTCTTTCTTGCACCATTTTTTATAGTGGGGAAGATTAGCCTGGCAGAACTTGCCATATCTAGCCCACCTTTCACTAAAATGATTGAATGGAAAGACAGTGGTATAATTACGATCCGTCTAATCTTTGATAATTTCATATATATTTTTGAAGACCCTCTCTATTTGCGTACTTATATGAACTCTTTAAGAATTTCGATTACATCAACGATCATCTGTTTGTTCATTGGTTATCCTATTGCCTATGGGATTGTTCGCTCAGGCCCAGTTGTAAAAAAACTATTGTTGTTTGCAATCATATTGCCATTTTGGACGTCATTTCTATTGCGAGTATATGCATGGATGGGACTGCTTTCAGATCAAGGAACAATCAATAACCTACTAATTTCAATGGGATTTATTGATGACCCCATTAAAATGCTTTACACAGAATTCGCTGTATTTGTGGGTATAGTTTACACTTATCTACCATTCATGATCTTGCCTCTTTATGCCAATATGGAAAAGCTTGATAGCACGTTGAATGAAGCTGCTGCAGACCTTGGCGCTGGGCCTGTGGTTACGTTTTTTAGAATAACACTACCGTTGACAATCCCTGGCATAATAGCGGGGTCATTGTTGGTTTTCATTCCTGCAACAGGAGAATATGTAATTCCTGATTTGCTTGGTGGTGGGAATGTACAGATGATAGGCCGCCTACTTTACAATGAGTTTGCGAGAAATGTTGACTGGCCAGTTGCCTGCGCAGTTGCAATCGTTTTGCTGTTATTATTGGTTTTACCAATGGCGATATATCAACATTATCAAGGTAAGGCTGCAGAGGAATGATATATGTATCGTAAACGCTCTAAATTTTTGACATTCATGCTGATTACAGGCTTTTCATTCCTTTATATACCAATGATCCTTTTGATAGTTTACTCATTCAATTATTCAAAAATTGTGCCTATATGGGGGGGCTGGTCAACACGTTGGTATACGGAACTATTCAAATCTGAAGAGGTCTGGGAGGCAGTTTCGCTTAGCCTACAAATAGCATTCATCAACGCAATGTTTGCTACTATACTTGGAACTCTTGCAGGTCTTGCAATGGTACGATTTGGGAAATTTCGTGGGAGGACCCTGTTCGGCGGTATGTTAGTCGCCCCACTTGTGATGCCTGAAGTCATTACTGGGTTATCGCTATTGGTATTATTCATTTCACTTGAACAACTAATAGGTTGGCCTTCAGAGCGTGGTTTTACGACCATTACAATCGCACATATTACATTTTCCCTAGCATATGTAGCTGTGATAATTCAGGCCCGTTTGACAGGGATGGGGCAAGACTTAGAAGAGGCGGCGGCAGATCTTGGGGCTAAGCCTTTCAAGGTACTGACATCTATAACGTTCCCTCGTTTGGCACCAGGAATGCTTTCTGGTTGGTTGCTAGCATTTACATTATCACTTGATGATCTGGTCATTTCAAGTTTTGTAACAGGGCCTGGTGCAAATACACTTCCAATTCTAATTTTCTCAAGAATACGATTAGGATTACGTCCCGATATCAATGCGCTTGCAACAATCATCATATTGGTTGTGGCTATTTGCGTTGCAATCGCAGCATTCATCTTGTTCCGCCAACAAAAGCTTCAAGACCAAGATGAAATGATGGCAGCACGAGAAACTTAATGAAACAACAAAACCAAAATCAAACTGGAAAACCCAGAACAGCACCTCGAGATGTGCGCCGTAAGCAATTAATTATGGGCGCAATAGATTCAATCTCTAAGCGTGGGTTCTCAGGAACGACATTGAAGCATGTGACACAAGGTGCCAAACTTTCTCATGGCGTTGTAAATTTTCATTTTGAGAGCAAAGAGTCATTATACGTTGAAACACTTGGTTTCTTGGCAAACGAGCATTACAAAATTTGGTATGAGGCTATGAAAAATGCAGGACCTGATCCTGTAGATCAATTGGTAGCCGTGATTGAAGCAGATTTTAACAAAAAGGTTTGTTCACCAAAAAAACTTTCAGTTTGGTTCGCATTTTGGGGGCAAGCAAAATATCGCCCGAATTATCTTAAAATTCATAATAAACATGATGAAGCTCGCTTCGGTGAGCTAGCAAGATTGTGCGCAGAAATCATAAATGATGGAAACTATGAAGATTTGTATGCTCCACAAATGGCTCGTACTCTGGAAGCATTAATTGATGGCTTATGGCTTGATATGATGCTGTATCCGTCAACTCAGAAGCGGTTGGAATGCAGGAATGATTGCTTTGTTGCTCTAGCAAATTTCTTCCCAAAACATTTTAAATACCTCTTAGCGGATGAATCAAATAGTTGCCAAAAATAATATGATGAAACAAATTAATTCAAAACATCAAATTGCGAGATATGAACATGCGTGATCCGCGTTACGACATTTTATTCAAGCCCATGAAAATTGGACCTGTGACTGCTAAAAACCGATTTTATCAAGTACCACATTGCACTGGCAGCGGCGCGCAAAGGCCTCGTATATTAGCAGGGCTCCGAGAAGTAAAAGCAGAGGGTGGATGGGGAGTTGTTAATACAGAATTTTGTTCGGTTCACCCGTCCTCCGATGATCCGCCACATCCATGTGCGACCCTGTGGGATGATAGGGATATAAAAGCACATGCTTTGATGACGGAAAAAGTTCATGCACACGGCGCATTAGCAGGTGTAGAGTTATGTTTAGGTGGGGCCAGAATGGCAAACCTAGAAACACGTGAAGTTTCCATGAGCTCAGTCAGCATGCCAAATTTGGCAGGAAACCCTTTCCAGACACGTGCAATGGACAGGCAAGATATCAGGGATGTTCGACGTTGGCATAGGAATGCTGCGTTACGCGCCAAAGAAGCAGATTTTGATCTCGTATATGTATACGCGACACACGGATATTTGCTGTCACAATTTTTGTCATCAACTATGAACACAAGATCAGATGAATATGGAGGAGCACTTGAAAACCGTGTTCGTCTTGTACGTGAAATTATTGAAGATACGAAGGAAGCTATTGGAGATAAAATGGCTGTTGCCGTTCGATTTTCAGCTGAAACAAATGGCGGATATGATGGCGGTGACGGAAACCCAATGCCAGGTGAAACCGAAGACATGTTTGGCATATTGGGTGAATTACCCGATCTTTGGGATATTAACGTAAATGATTATTCGGTTGAAATGGGTTTGTCGCGGTTCGTTTCAGAAGGGTCATTAGAACCCTATATCAAGTCGATTAAATCTATGACGACCAAACCTGTTGTGAGCGTTGGTAGATTTACGTCGCCAGACACAATGGCGAGCCAAATCAAAAGAGGCATTGTTGACTTCATAGGGGCTGCCAGACCCTCAATCGCTGACCCGTTTTTGCCAAAGAAGATTGAAGAAGGTCGGTTGGAAGACATACGCGAATGTATTGGATGCAATATTTGCTACATGGGGGATGGCAAAGGTGTTCCCATAAGATGTACTCAGAACCCAACTATGAGCGAAGAATGGCGGCGTGGGTGGCATCCTGAAAAAATTCAACCTAAGAAATCCGACGATAGTGTTCTTATTATTGGTGCAGGTCCTGCGGGCCTAGAAGCGGCACATGCGTTGGGAAAACGTGGATATAGTGTAATGCTGGCAGAGGCCACGCGCGATTTAGGCGGGCGGGTATTAAAAGAAGCGCAACTTCCAGGTTTGAATGAATGGATTAGGGTGCGCGATTACCGCACCCAGCAGATTGATAAAATGGATCATGTGGAGATTTTTCGTGAAAGCAAAATGTCTGCAAAGCAAGTCCTGGAAATAGGAGCAGATCATATTGCAATTGCAACAGGTGCTGCGTGGCGCCGAGATGGTTATGGCGCGAATGCATTAGGGGCGCTTCCTGAAATTTCTCAAGGAGCAAAGGTTTATTCGCCAGACGATATTATGTCAGGGGTGATGCCTGAAGGACCAGTGGTCGTATATGATGATGACCATTATTATATGGGGACTGTAATCGCAGAAGCTATTCGTAAATCTGGTGTGCCTGTTACATTAGTGACGCCAGAAGATAAGATCTCTACGTGGGGGGCTTATACCATGGATCGTTCGCGTGCGCAGGCGAAGCTTATGGAAATGGGGGTAGAGCTGGTTGTGTCTCAGACACTGAGTGGCTTTGACGGTGCCGAGGTTGCACTGTCTTGCAATTATACTGGTGCTAATAAGCGATTGGAATGTTCGTCTCTTGTTTTGGTTACAGCCCGTCAGCCAAATGACACACTTTATGAAGAGTTATCCACTGTGCTTTCCAGTGGCTCATTTGCGCTGCCAAAAACCTTAAAGAGAATTGGCGATTGTGAAGCACCTGCAATCATTGCTGCAGCCGTCTATTCTGGCCATCGTTATGCGCGTAACTTAGAAGAGATCATTGATACCGATAATCCGCTAAAACATGACCGAGTATCTCTTGGAGACGTCTAAGTAAAATAGGAATTTAAACGATATGATCGACGACTGTGTTTAAATACAAAACAGACGAATATCAAGCGACGCTGCTCCGCTATTTCGAAGAAGAAATAATGGGTGAAGGATATTTTTATGGATTAGCGGAAAAGTTCCCGGAGCAGCACCAACGTCAAAAGATGATCTATTTAGCACGCGTAGAGAGATATGCTGCAGAATCCGTTAAGCCTTTGTTAAAAAAATATAATTTAGAAGCACGATCTGATTGCGACCTCCATGAAATTGGTAAAAAAGATATCGAGAAATCTGTTAGTATGGGTTGGAATGGCTTTGTCGGTTACATGGTTGAGCGCTTTCCCGAATACATGCCAGAATTCAAGGGCCTTGAAGCGATGGCACCTAACGAAGACTTAGTCGAACTGCAAATTCTTACAGAACATGAGGTTGCTGCAATTGAATTTGCAAAGCTTGAGAAGGTGGGCGATCCAAACAGTATACGGCCTTTGCTTGCATACCTTGAGCGTGCTTAAAATAGATATTAGGATGATGAATAAATGAGAGACCCCAGTTTAGATATCTTGTTCGAGCCTTTGAAAATAGGGCCAGTCACTGCAAAAAATAGGTTTTACCAAGTACCCCACTGCACCGGTATGGGGTGGAGAAGACCAAATACACTTGCCGCATTGCGAGAAACTAAGGCTGAAGGTGGTTGGGCTGTTGTCTGTACTGAAGGTTGCTCCATGCACCCCACTTCGGATGATGATTATTATCCTCATGCCAGCCTTTGGAATGATGAAGACATACGCGCGCAACGCCTGATGACTGAGAAGGTTCATCAGCATCAATCGCTTGCGGGCGTGGAGTTATGGATAGGCGGAGGATCAACGGCAAATTTAGGCACACGCATTCCTGGATTGGCACTGCAAGACAGGCCGTTTACCAACAATAGTATTGCGAGTTCGAGCCAGCCCAGAAAGATGGATCGTGAAGATATGCGTAATGTCAGAAAGTGGCATCGGGAAGCGGCGATAAGAGCAGTAAAAGCAGAGTTTGATATCGTTTATGTTTACGCCACACATGGATATTTATTGTCTCAATTCCTATCTAGCGAAACAAATGAGCGAACCGATGAATATGGTGGGTCATTGGAAAACCGGGTCAGGTTTATCCGCGAGCTGATCGAAGAAACAGGAGAGGTGCTTGCTGGTAAAGCGGCGGTAGCAACCAGATTTAGCGTCGATATAAATGATGCTGAAACTTATGATGCGTTCTCAATGTTGGCTGAATTACCTGATCTGTGGGATTTAACTGTACCAGATTATGGTATCGAGATGGGTGTTTCACGGTTTGTCAAAGAAGGTGCATTACTGGAAAGTATTGGAAAGGCCAAAACCCTTACAAGCAAACCAGTGGTGGCCGTTGGGAGATTCACATCACCAGACGTCATGGCACGAGCAATCAAGTCTGGCACGCAAGATATGATTGGGGCTGCCAGACCTTCAATTGCGGATCCGTTTTTACCCAAGAAGATCGAAGAGGGTCGCTTAGAAGATATTAGAGAATGTATCGGGTGTAATATCTGTTACGCCCATAATTCACTTGGCGTTCCCATAAGATGTACGCAAAATCCAACAATGGGTGAAGAATGGCGCCACGGCTGGCACCCTGAGAAGATCCAAAAGAGCAAAATACAAGAAACCTTCCTTGTCGTTGGTGCAGGGCCAGCTGGGCTAGAGGCGAGTAGGGTGCTTGGGGCGCAGGGCCATAAAGTTATGCTTGTGGATGCAGAGCGTCAGCTAGGGGGCAGAGTAAATCGAGAATCAAAACTTCACGGGCTTAGTGAATGGGCAAGGGTGCGTGACTGGCGTCTGGGGCAGATTGAAAAAACACCTTTGGTGGAAACTTATCCTGAAAGCAGGCTAGAAAAGGAAGACATTGCAGAATTAAAACTGGATCATGTTTTGATTGCAACGGGATGCAAATGGGCGAGTGACAGCGTGGGAGTACATAGTGATACAAGTTTTCTATGTACGGATGCGGCAATGGTCATTAACGCAGAGACTGTAATAAGCGGTGATGTGATTTACCCTCAGCATGTAATGATTTACGATGATGACCATTATTATATGGGTTCTGTGCTTTCTTTGGAACTTGTCAAAAAGGGTCATGACGTTACTTTGGTAACGCCGGCAGGTCGTGCTGGCGATTGGGGCTCACTGACAGAGGAAATTTACACCTCAAACGCAGCTTTAATTGAGGCGGGGGTTAAAATAGTAACAAATAAGAAGGTTACATCGGTTGAGACACAGAAGATTACCGTTGCTTGTGTTTTCTCTGAACAACAAACAGAGATAAACTGCGACGCAATAATTCCGCTTTGCAGGCGCATTCCAGTTCTGGGGCTTTATGATGCCTTAGTCAGCGATCCGGTGTTTGTGCAAGAGCGCGCGATTAAATCTATTCGCCGTATCGGTGATGCTGAAGCCCCATCGATTATTGCCGCTGCAGTGCATAGTGGTTACCGCCACGCAATGGAAATTGGACTCGACATATCTTTGGACTTTTCCAAACGAGAACACCCAGTGTTAATGGGGTGATTGGCCTAAAATCAAAGTGGAGACTACGTCTTTCGCAAAACGAGTGTATAACTCATAGGAAAGCCAATATTAGCACTTTCTACATTATACCAAGTGTTTGAGATATGGCCTGGGAACTCTTCAAAATACTCTACTGTCATTCCAGAATTTAGTCCTGCCATGATTATATCGGACATTGTGTGTGTAAATGAAGTGGCAGGCTTTGCGTCATATTTTTCACCACCGAAATAATCCAAACCCTCGGGCTCTACGTATGGGCTTTTGTCGAAATAGGATATTTCCCAAGTGATTGGCGCATCTTCACACCCAGGTTCAATCATATCAAGTAAAGGGTGTTGCTCGTAGATGAAGAGGGCACCATCAGGTTTTAGTAGCTTTGACGCAACTTTAAAGAACTCAACCACTTCAGGCATCCAGCAGATTACGCCTATAGTGATCGTGACGACATCAAATTTTGATTTGTAGGTATCGTCTATATCGTAAATATTCGTACAAACAAACTCGACATCAAGGTTGGCCGCGGCTGATAATTCACGCGCTTGATCAATAAAGTTTTGGGCGCCATCAAAACCAACACAACGGGCCGCATTCATTTTTTTAACACACAATAGTTCGCGCCCATTGTTGCAGCATATCTGGGCAATATCTTTCCCTTCAATCTCCAACACATTAAGGCGTTTTAGCTCAATTTTATCCAGAACCGAATACTCTGGATCGCTCGCAAAAGCCTTCAATAAATCAGCTTGATTATGCCTCTTATGAATGGGTGCCACTTCATTCCAAGCTTCCAAGTTTGCTGAAGTGAGTTTCTTTACTTCTTCAATGCTCTTCATTTAATCCACTAACTATTAGGCTATAGGCCCATTTAAGAACTAAGTTGTATCGTAACTTTTTCTAAAGCTTTTTCGATAATATCAAACATGTCATCTATCTGTTCTTTTGTGATGATTAAGGGCGGCGAGAATACTGCCATATTTATCAGTGGCCGAACTAATAAACCCAATTCCTCACATGCTTCATCGAGTAGAGCACCCAACTTGCGCTCATCGTCGATAGTATGGTTGTCTATATCAGGCTTACCTTCGATACATCCTACTAAACCAACACCTCTCACATCGCCGACAATTGAGAATTCTTTAAGTTTTTGTAATCTTTCTTGGAAGTATGGTGAAATCTCTCTGACATGCTCAAGTATTTGTTCTTGTTCCATGATTTCTATATTTTTCAAGGCAGCGACACAGGAAACCGGATGCCCTGAATAGGTATAACCATTCGAGAAGAGGACATCATCTGTGCCTGTCATGCGTTCCATTATTTTGTCTGAAATAATGCAGGCACCTAGTGGCAGGTATCCAGATGTCAGGCCCTTTGCGCATGTGATCATGTCTGGTTCAATATCAAAGACATCTTTTGATGCAAACCAATGACCAAGCCGTCCAAATCCCGTCACGACCTCATCAGAAATGTAGAGTATGTCATGCCGTCGGCAAATTTCTAATGTGCGTTTGTGGTAACCAGAGGGCGGTATAATAACACCGCCAGAACATAGGATTGGTTCGGCAATAAACGCGCCAACCTTATCTGCGCCAACTTCGTTGATCGCGTTTTCAAGATCGGCTACTTTTTCATCACACCAGTCTTCAACCCTCATACTATCTGGACGTGTGTATGGGTTAACATTTGGTAAGAAGTGTACAAGACGACTTTCAACATCGAACTGCGTTTTATCTCTTTCTTTCCCACTCACTGTTGAAGCAAGATAGGTGGAGCCATGGTACCCTTTTTCACGTGCAATCACTATTTTCTTCCCAGTACGACCTAGTCGGTTGTTAAGGAAATGCACTGCCCGCAAGGCAGTATCTACCGCAGTTGATCCACCTGTTGTAAAGAATACGTTGTTAAGATCACCAGGTGCCAAATCTGCAATCTTTTTTGCAAGAAGTGCCGAAGGTTCAGTTGTGTTGGTCCACGGCGAAGCATACGGTAGCTTCAGTACTTGCTTTGCAATTGCATTAGCCATTTCTTCTCGACCATATCCAATTTGGACGCACCACATTCCACCGGGGCCATCAATAAACTTGCGGCCCGAGCTGTCATAAAGATAGATACCGTTTGCTTCTTCTATTAACATGTTTTCGTAATCACGCCATGCATTCATTGCTGCCCATGGATGCACTTGATGAATTCTATCCCATTCTTGAATAGTTTCAGGCTTTGGTTCGTTAGCTAAAGCAGTGGGTTTTACATTTTTCTGAGTCATCAGTTTTCCCTAAAATCTGTCAATTAGCATCATACTGCACTGAAGTATCTCGAGTGGCAATCTTCGTAATGCTCCAGAAATTTACAATTTATCACGCCCAGATATATAATCATTTTAATCACGAAAGAAATTTATAAACTAGACAATCCTTCAGGCGAAAACGTGCAACTTCTCTACCGGAGTGCTTCAATTTATCTGCAGCTAATTTGCTGCTTCTGGACTTCTTATTCATCTTTAACTTCTTGCGGTTAAGATGAGCCAGAAATCCTCCGTTATTCAAATACTCAATTTTGCCCCACAAGTGCTGATGTTAGACATGAAGTAAACTATGGGCAAGATGAAGTAGGTAACATAATAAAATCAATATCTTATACCTTAACGCATAATTTACTATTATGTTAAGCAGCTGTTCTTGTCATGATTGATAATTTTGCACAATTACGGTTACATATCATGTCACCCTGCCTACATTGAACACTTAAATCCTAACCAACTCTTTCAATTAACCAACGAAATTGTTTCCACTCCATCAGCTTTTAATGCAAACTGCAGTTATGCAAAATCGATTAGATGAGGCTCATTTATTTCAGATCAGCCTCAAAAGGAACGTCTGGACGGCAGATCGCGCTAAACTCTCACAAGGCGCGAAGGAACAGATCAGCGAAATGCTAATTAGCAATACTGTTTTACGCGATTACGAAGATGAAATTTTTTCTGATCTGAACCATTGGACCTGTCGCGGAATTGTGCCGCTCCTTTAACCGCATATTATGCAATCCAATTTATGCAGGGTGCATTCGGCACAAGAGCGAAGTCTTTGACGGCCAACACAAGGCAATCATTTATCCCGATGTGTGGGAGAAGGTTCAAACATTACTGAAGCAAAAAGCGCCTTATATTAGGGGCCAACAAACACAGGCCAGTCAACCATCACTTCTTATAGGTAAGCTTTATGACGAAACGGGAGATCGTCTGACACCGAGCCACAGCAAGAAGAACGGTAAGCGTCTGCGCTATTATATCTCCCATCGCCTGTCTAAGCAATCAGGTGAGAAAGATATCTCAGGATGGCGCTTGCCAGCCAAACCCCTTGAAGATCAGATCTCCCATGCGGTGTTAAACCATATCAGGAAAAATGTGACGTCGGAACTGCTCATCAACCCGGATGCCACGATCATCAACAATGCCGTGACAGCAATAAATGAACTGCAATCAAGGCAGGTTAAGATTGTCGCTTTAATTAATCGTATCAACATCGCACCCGGTCGAGTTGAAATTAAACTGAACGCAGAACAGGTCAGTGCACTCTTTAATCTCAAAGAGTCATCAATTAACACTGAAGCACTCACATTCAAATTACCGTTCCAAACCAGAAAGCGCGGTGTGGAAACCAAGCTGATAATCGGTCATGTAGAACCAGAGAAAGATCACACTTTAATCCGCAACCTTGCAACGGCACACAAATGGTTGGGGATGATCAAGGCAGGCACAAGCCTTGATGTGATTGCGCAGCAAGACGCAACATCAAGAAGACGCATTCAGCAGATCATTGCATTTGCATTCCTTACCCCTGACATTGTGAAAATGATACTGGATGGTCGTCAACCTATCGGGCTGACCAGCGAATGGGTGCTGCGCCACAAACTGCCCAACGACTGGCAAGATCAAAGAGAGTTGTTAGCGACTCTTTAAACCAACGTATCAAATCAACTTAACCCAAAATGGATGGTGGAATTGGCCATTGGAGGCTTTTGGCTTATTGGGGCCTTATCTGCTGCCTATTTAGCGTCTCCATTCGCAGATCGTATCGATAACATTTTGATAACACGCAGTTAAACCGCACTAAACTAACACTGTCAGATTATGGAAGACTGTTTGGCTGGGACGGTAGGACTCGAACCTACAATCTGCGCTACCAAAAAGCGATGCCCTACCATTAGGCCACGTCCCAAACTGGGGGCTGTTTACGCGTAGAAACTTAAGATCGCAAGTTAAAAATGGTCTATTTGCATTGCTTGTATAAATCCTTCTTTCAGCTTAAGCGGAGTGCATGAAACACTATGATGTATTGATTATCGGGGCGGGTGCCGCAGGCATGATGTGCGCGATTGAGGCGGGCCGTCGTGGTCGGTCTGTTTTGTTAATTGATCATGCAAAATCCGTAGGCGATAAGATTCGCATCTCGGGCGGCGGGCGGTGTAATTTTACCAACCTGAACATCAGTCGCGAAAAGTTCCTGTCACAAAACCCACGTTTTGCCCTATCTTCCTTGGCGCGTTACACCCAGTGGGATTTCATTCAGATGGTGGCGGACGCGGGTATTACATATCATGAAAAAACGTTGGGGCAGTTGTTTTGTGATGGTAAGGCGACGCAGATAATTGAGATGCTGCAACGGCATATGATGGACGCGAATGTTGATGTAGCACTGGAAACTGAATTTCTTGATATTCAAAAAACCGACCATTTTGAGGTTCAGCTGACAAGCGGAAATGCAACGTGCACGTCGCTTGTTGTGGCTTGTGGCGGCAAATCCATCCCCAAAATGGGGGCGACGGGGTTGGGATATGAAATAGCCAAGTTCTTTGATCTGGATATTATTGAGCCGCGGCCCGCCTTGGTACCACTTACGTTTGCGCAGCAGGATCTGGCCCCTATAGCTGCGATGTCAGGCACTTCTGTTTTTGCCTCTGTCACGCACCAAAAGACCAGTTTTGATGAGGGCATGCTGTTCACCCACCGTGGCCTGTCAGGCCCTTCAATCTTGCAAATCTCATCTTACTGGCGCGAGGGGGATAGCTTGTCTGTTGATCTGGCGATTGGGCAGAAAATCATGCAGGCTTTGCAACAAAAACGCAGTGAATATGGGCGGATTGCGGTTCATACGGCGCTAGCTGAACACCTACCGAAAGCTTTGGCCAGTTTCATTGTGAATAATGCTGGATTGACGGGGAATTTGGCGGATCAGACTGACAAGGATTTGTTGAAGCTGGATCAGGCCATACATAGCTGGCAGATTAAACCTGTTGGGTCGGAAGGGTACCGCACGGCAGAGGTCACTTTGGGCGGGGTTGATACGGATGAATTGGATGCCAAGACGATGGGGGTGAAAGCTGTTCCGGGCTTGTATTTTATCGGTGAGGTTGTGGACGTAACAGGTTGGTTGGGTGGTTATAATTTCCAATGGGCCTGGTCATCGGGGTGGGCCTGTCTCTTATACACATCTCCGAGCCCACGAGACAGGCAGAAATCTCGT